>NZ_CP054918.1:3573931-4191164 GCF_013364195.1 Streptomyces sp. NA04227
GACGGCAACACGGACGGCGACTTCTTCAACGGCTCGGTCAGCCACACCGGTTCGGACACCAACGCCTGGTGGCAGACCGACCTGGGCGGCTCGGCGTCCATCGGCAGCATCGCGCTGTGGAACCGCACCGACTGCTGCGCGGACCGGCTCTCCGACTACTGGGTACTGGTCTCCGACAAGCCCTTCGACAACACGCTCACCCCCGAACAGCAGGCCGCCGAACCCGGCGTCTGGTCGAGTCACCGAACGGCGCAGGCGGGCAGCCCGACCACCCTCACCGTCGGCGAGAGCGGCCGCTACGTGAAGGTCCAGCGCGTCGGAACAGGACCGCTGTCCCTCGCGGAGGTGCAGGTCTTCGGCCCGAAGGACGACTTCACCCTCACCGCGGAGCAGCCCATGTCCTCGGTGCCGCCCGGGGGTTCGACCACTTCCGCCATCACCACCTCGGTGGCCAAGGGCTCACCCGGCACGATCGAGCTGAGCGTGACCGGCCTGCCCGCGGGCACCACCGGAACCTTCGAACCCACCACCGTCCAGGCCGGTGGCAGCGCGAAGCTCACCCTGCGCACCTCGGCCGACACCCCGCCGGGCGACTACACCCTGCACGTGATCGGGAAGACCGCGGAGGCGACCCACAGCGGGCAGATCACCTTCAATGTGAAGTCGACGGGGTGACAAGGGAGTTGGAGCTGTGACGGGGCCGTGGCCGTGGCCCCGTCACCACCGTCACCGAGCCCTCGCGGGCCGTGGCACGTACCGCCCATCATCGCGGCCACGGTGGCCCGCGGCCGCGCACAGGGCGCGCACCCGCATCTGGTGGGACCCGAGCACACGGCGCGGACCCGCGCCCGCCTCGGCACCGGGGCCGGGTCCGGGTCCGGGTCCGCGTCCGCGAACACCTCGACGCCGGTGCCAGCAGCGTGGTGATCCAGGAGTGGCTTTCGCCGCGCTCGTACGCGGCCTGACCAAGTGGCCCTGTTCACCGCTCCCGGACGGCCTGAGCACGCCCTATAGGCGCTCGCTATATCGGTCATAACTTTTCACCCGGGAGAAGAGGTCTAGACATCTAACGAGCGCGGCTCGTAGCTTCCTGAGCATTCCGCCCGCTCCCCCGCCCCCACTCCTTCCGACTCCCCGGAGGCACAAATGCGTCGTGTCCCCCGCAATCTCTGCGCGGCGGCGGCCGTGCTGGCCGCCCTGGCGGCCGGCTCCCCCGCAGCCCTCGCCGAACAGGGCGACACCGGAGGGCAGTCGGTGGGCCAGGCCGCCGCACCCGCCGACGACTACGCCGACGTGATCGACCGTACGGGCACGCCCACGGCGGCGGAGAACGGCTTCGCCACCAAGCTGAGCCCGCTCGCCGACCTCGGCTCGTACCACGGCTACGGGCTCCCGGCCGCCGGGGACACCGACTCCTTCGGCGGCTTCACCGGACCCTGGTACATGGCCCAGGAGTTCCCCTGGTTCATGAGCAAGGCGTTCAGCCGTCTGCAGCTCAAGGACGCCGACACGGGCAAGGCGCTCACCCTGCCCGCTCCCACCGCGCACTCCTACCCGGGCCGCCTGACCCAGCGCTACCAGGTGGACGGGGTGACGCTCGACCTCACCCTGCGCTTCACCTCCCAGCACACCGCGCAGGTGACCGCGGAGGTCACCAGCACCACCGAGCGCCGCCTCACGGTTTCCTGGTCCGGCGGGCTGCTGCGCCCCAAGGACGAGCCGCAGCGCTCGGCCCTCAGCCTGCGCGGCGCCGACACCGGCGTGGAGGTCCGGTTCGCGAAGACCAAGAACGGCTCCTTCTACGCGGACGGCACCGAACGACTCGCGATACGTCACGCCGAACCGGTCAACACCCAAGTGGACGGCGACAGTTACGTCACCACCCGGCGCGAGCCGCTGACCGTCTCCGCCGAACCCTCCCGCATGGTGTGGACCGAGTCGTACACCTTCGACGACAAGGAACGCACGGCCGAGGCCAAGGCCATCGAGACCGCACTCCGCTCCCCGGAGAAGGCCGCCGCGGCCACCGACAGGCGCTGGCAGGGGTACGTCGACCGGGCCACCAAGAACATCGCCCCCGAGCACCGCCGCCTCGCGGTCAAGGCCGTCGAGACCCTGGTCGGCAACTGGCGCGGGCCCGGCGGGCGGCTCAGCCACGGCGGCATCGTCCCCTCGATGAGCCACAAGTACTACGCGGGCGGCTACTGGCCCTGGGACTCCTTCAAGGAGGCCGTCGGCACCAGCTTCTTCTCGCCCGACCTCGCCAAGTCCGTGGTACGCAACCAGTTCGAGCACCAAGTGGCCTCCGGCATCGAGGCCGGCATGCTCCCGGACGTCGTCGGCTTCCGTAATCCGGCCGACGGCACCGGTCACCACAACCTGCGCAACACCAAGCCCCCGCTTGCCGGTTGGGCGGTCTGGGAGATCTACAAGAGCGACGGGGACAAGAGGTTCCTCGAAGAGATGTACGCCAAGCTGGTCGCCGAGCACGCCTGGTGGCTGCGCAATCGCGACCACGACCGCAACGGCGTCCTGGAGTACGGCGCCACCACCGACCCGGCCAACAAGGACAAGGACGCCGCCCGGCTCGCCGCCGCCTGGGAGAGCGGCATGGACGACGAGCCCCGCTTCGACTTCGGTTCGGGCCTCGACGTACTGAACAACACCGACAAGGACGGCAGGCACATCGGCTACTCCCTCAACCAGGAGTCCGTCGACCTCAACTCCTTCATGGCGCGCAACGACCGCTCCCTGGCCTCGATCGCCGAGGCACTCGGCAGGACCGAGGAGGCGACGTCCTTCCGCGAGCAGGCGGACCACCTGGACGAGCGGATCCGCGCCACCATGTGGGACCCGGCCACCGGCTACTTCTACGACACCCGCCTGGGCTCCGGTAAGCCGCTGACCGGCATCGGCAAGGGCATCGAGGGCATGGTCCCGCTCTTCTCCCGCTCGGCCACCCCCGCCCAGGCCGACGGCGTACGCAAGGCGCTGCTCGACCCCGAGCAGTTCAACACCCACGTCCCGCTCCCGCCGCTGCCCAAGAACCACCCCGCCTACGACCCGGACTCCTACACCCGTGGCAGCGCCTGGCCCGACCAGGTCTCCTTCGCCGCGACCGGACTCGACGCGTACGGCTTCGGCGCGGACGCCGACAAGCTCCGCTCCAAGCTCTTCGCCAACGCCGACGGCCTGCTCGACGGCGACGAACCGATCTGGGAGAAGTACGACTCGGACACCGGCAAGGGCAACAACACCGGCAACTTCAGCTGGTCGGCGGCGGGCATCCTCAAGCTCGTGCACAAGGAGTCCGGCGCCCTCACCGCGGCGGCCTCCGACAAGTGCCTGGACGTCGCGGGCGGCAACCCGGCCGACGGGACCCCGGTCCAGCTGTACGGGTGCAACGGCACCGCCGCCCAGACCTGGAGCCTGCCCGGTGACGGCACCGTGCGCGCCCTCGGCAAGTGCCTCGACGTGAAGAACGGCTCGACCGCGCCGAATACTCCCGTCCAGTTGTACGGCTGCAACGGCACCGGCGCCCAGGACTGGAAGCCCGGCACCGGCCAGACCCTGGTCAACGGCAAGTCCGGCCTCTGCCTGGACGTCGAGAACGGCGGCACCGCCGACGGCACCCGCGTCCTCATCCACAAGTGCCACAACGGCACCAACCAGAACTGGAACCTGCCGGGCTGACCCCACGCCACCCGGCCCGCGGGGAACGGCGCTTCGCACCGAGGGGGTGCGGGGCGCCGTTCCTGTGTGTGCGGGGCGGGGCTGTGCGGTGCGGGGCGGGACTCGGGGAGGCAGTGGCGGGAGCGGTGTGGATTCGCACATACCACCCACATCCGCGAATTGTGGCGCTCTCGCCAGGTGATACGAGGGTTTCCCCTCGCATCTGCGGCAGTAGGATGCGGCCTGAAGCCGTGCCCGAAACCGTGCCCGACGTCGTGCGCGTACTCGTCTCCGGTGCTCGTATCCGGTACTCGCATCCGGTGCTCGTTTCCGTGAGGAACAGAAGGAGTGGCCGTCATGACCCGTTCCGCGCGCTCGACCCGCTCGACCCGCTCGACCCGCTCGACCCGCTCGACCCGCCGCAGTCTCCAGGTGGCCGGTGCCGTGACCGCCGCCCTGCTGGCGCTCGGCGC
The DNA here is from genome assembly GCF_013364195.1 of Streptomyces sp. NA04227. NCBI lineage: Bacteria > Bacillati > Actinomycetota > Actinomycetes > Kitasatosporales > Streptomycetaceae > Streptomyces > Streptomyces sp. NA04227. The sequence continues at coordinate 3,578,077 of NZ_CP054918.1, forward strand.
ATGCTCGTCGTCCGACGGCTCCTCGTCCGACTCCGGCTCCAGCGCCAACTCCTCGTCGGACAAGTCGAAGAAGCTGTCCGGCACGGTCACCGTGTTCGCCGCCGCCTCGCTCAAGGAGAGCTTCACCGCGCTCGGCAAGGACTTCGAGAAGGCGCATCCCGGTACGAAGGTCACCTTCAACTTCGGCGGCAGCGACACCCTCGCGGCGGGTATCACGGGCGGCGCCCCGGCGGACGTCTTCGCCGCCGCGAGCCCCAAGACGATGAAGATCGTCACGGACGCGGGGAGCGCGGAGGGCACGCCCGCCACCTTCGTCCGCAACCGCCTGGAGATCGCCACCCTGCCCGGCAACCCGGACAGCATCTCCTCGCTCAAGGACCTCACCAAGTCCGGCCTGAAGGTGGTCCTCTGCGACAAGGAGGTGCCGTGCGGCGCCGCCGCGCAGAAGGCCCTGGCCGCCGGTGACATCGACCTGACGCCGGTCTCGTACGAACAGGACGTCAAGGGCGCCCTGACCAAGGTCGAGCTGAAGGAAGCCGATGCCGCGCTCGTCTACCAGACGGACGTACACGCAGCCGGTAAGAAGGTGACCGGCGTGGAGTTCCCCGAGGCCGACAAGGCCGTGAACGACTACCCGATCACCCTCCTCAAGGACGCGCCCAACTCCGAGGCGGCACAAGCCTTCATCGACCTCGTGCGGTCCGCCGAGGGCCAGAGGGTGCTGACCGGGGCCGGGTTCCTCAAGCCGTGAGGTACGGAGGGAAGTCGGGTGGGGCGGCAACCGGCCCGGGCGGCGGCTCCGGGCGCGCGGGCCGTGCACGCCGCCCCCGGCGAGCGGGCGCCGGCGGTTCCGGCCTCGGCCGGGCCGCCCCCCTCCCCCTGCTCGTCCCCGCCCTGCTCGGCCTCGCCTTCCTCGTCGTCCCGCTGATCGCCTTGCTGGTACGCACACCCTGGCGCAGCCTGCCCGGGCAGTTGACCAGTCCCGAGGTCTGGGAGGCGCTGCAACTCTCCTTGGTCTGCGCCACGTTGGCGACGGCCGTGAGTCTGGTGGTCGGGGTGCCGCTGGCCTGGCTCCTCGCCCGTACCGAGTTCCCCGGGCGCGGTCTGGTGCGGGCGCTGGTCACGCTGCCGTTGGTGTTGCCGCCGGTGGTCGGGGGCGTGGCCCTGCTGATGGCGCTCGGGCGGAACGGGGTCGTGGGCAAGTGGCTGGACTCCTGGTTCGGCATCACGCTGCCGTTCACCACCACCGGGGTCGTCCTCGCGGAGGCGTTCGTCGCGATGCCGTTCCTGGTCATCAGCGTCGAGGGCACGCTGCGCGCGGCCGACCCCCGCTACGAGGAGGCGGCGGCCACCCTCGGCGCCTCCCGCTTCACCGCGTTCCGCCGGGTCACCCTGCCACTGATCGCGCCGGGCATCGCGGCGGGCGCCGTACTGGCCTGGGCGCGCGCACTGGGCGAGTTCGGGGCCACGATCACCTTCGCGGGCAACTTCCCGGGCCGCACCCAGACCATGCCGCTCGCCGTCTACCTCGCCCTCCAGAGCGACCCGGAGGCCGCCATCGCCCTCAGCCTGGTCCTGCTCACGGTGTCCATCGCGGTACTCGCGGGACTGCGCGACCGATGGATGACGACGTCGTGAGGGGCGACCGCGTCGTGAGAGACGAAGACCAGGGCCCGACGGAAGGTCTGGACGCCACGGGAGGTCTGGACGTCGTCTCGGAAGGCCTCGACGCCCACCTCGTGGTCGACCGGGGCGGCACCTTCCGCCTCGACGTCGCGCTGCGCGCCGCCCCCGGGGACGTCGTCGCGCTGCTTGGCCCCAACGGCGCGGGCAAGACCACCGCGCTGCGCGCGCTCGCGGGGCTCGTTCCGCTCACCGACGGGCACTTCAGGCTCGACGACACGGCCCTGGACCGTACGCCTCCCGAGTCGCGCCCGGTCGGCGTCGTCTTCCAGGACTATCTGCTCTTCCCGCACCTGAGCGCCCTGGACAACGTGGCCTTCGGCCCGCGCTGCCGGGGTGCCGGGAAGGCGGAGGCCCGTGCCGTGGCCGCCGAGTGGCTGGCGCGGATGGGTCTTACCGAGCACGCCGGTGCCAAGCCCCGCCGTCTCTCCGGCGGCCAGGCCCAGCGCGTCGCGCTCGCCCGCGCCCTGGCCACCGGCCCGCGCCTGCTGCTGCTCGACGAGCCGCTCGCCGCGCTCGACGCCCGTACGCGCCTGGACGTACGTGCCCAACTCCGGCGCCACCTCGCCGAGTTCGAGGCGGTCGCGGTACTGGTCACACACGACCCGCTGGACGCCATGGTGCTCGCCGACCACCTCGTCGTCATCGAGGACGGCCGGGTGGTCCAGGCGGGCAGCCCGGCCGACATCGCCCGCCATCCCCGTACGGACTACATCGCGCAACTGGTCGGACTCAACCTCTACAAGGGGGTGGCGGAAGGGCACACGGTCCGGCTCGACGCCGGTCCCGCGCTCCACACGGCCGAGTCCCTGACCGGTCCCGCCTTCGTGGCGTTCGCGCCGCGCGCGGTCACCCTGTACCGGGAGCGCCCCGCGGGCTCCAGCGCCCGTAACCTCTGGCGCTGCGAGGTCGCGGGCCTGGAGACCCACGGCGACCAGATCCGCGCCGAGCTCACCGGCGAACTCTCCCTGGCCGCCGACCTCACCACCGCCGCCGCGGCCGAACTCGGCCTGCACACGGGCGCCCGGGTCTGGGTCACGGTCAAGGCGGCACAGGCGCACGCGTATCCGGCCTGAGCGAGGTCCCGCCGACGCGACCGCGCGCGGCCTAGGGTGACGGCGGAACAAGCAGCACCAAGCAACATCAAGCTGGCAAATCACCCGCCCGACTCCTCACCCCTCCTCCCTCCTCCCTCCTCCCTCCTCCCTCCTCCCCCGAGAGGCACCCCCATGCCCCTGAGCATCCGCAATCAGATCCCCGGCACCGTCCTGTCCATCACGGCGGGCGAGGTGATGGCCACGGTCAAAGTGCGCCTGGACGGGGGCCAGGAACTCACCGCCGTCGTCACCTTGGACGCCGTCCGCGAACTCGGCCTGGTCGAGGGGTCCGCCGTCCGCGCCCTGACCAAGTCCACGGAAGTCGCCCTGGCCACCGGCGCACTGCCGGGCCTGTCGATCCGCAACCAGCTGCCGGGCACCGTTTCCGGGGTCACCGTCGGCGGCGCGCTGGCCTCGGTGGGGGTCACCATCGACGGCGGTGAGCTGACCGCCGTGATCACGAAGGAGGCGGCGACGGAACTGCGGCTGTCCGACGGCTCGCCCGTGATGGCGCTGATGAAGGCGACGGAGGTCTCGCTGGCGACCGGGTGAGGCGCGACCGACACAGAGCCCCGCCTCAACTCGCCCTCCACAGCCCTCGAACCGAACCGCCGAACCCACGAACCCCCGAACCCCGAACCGTCCAGAGACCAGGCCGCCCCGCCCCAACTGCGGTTCCTGTCAGAAGCCTTGACCCGACTCTCCTCCGGTGCTGCACTGTGGCGAATTTAGAAGCCTCATTTCTTTATAGGAGGGCCGATGAGCCTCAGACGGCCGACGGTGGCGGCGTTGCTCGCCACCGTCGTCTTCGCGACGTGCTCCGGGACGGGCACGACACTCCTCGCATCCGGTACGGCGCACGCAGCCGAGACCGGCATCGCGGGCGGGAACGAACCGATGACGAAGGCGGACGCGGACGCGGGAGCCGAGGAGCCGGGCACCGCGCCCGCGCGCCGGGCCCTGGTCCGGCTGCTGGGTGAAGAACGCGCGGCCCAGGTCGAGTTGGCCGCACTGCCCGAGGAGGGCGGCGCGCGCTACACGGTCGGCGTCGAGGACGGCAGGCTGCGCGTCGCCGGTACCGACCCGGCGACGATCCTGGCGGGCTTCGGCACCTATCTGCGCGAGGTCGCGCACGCCGACGCCTCCGTCAACGGCGACAACCTCGACCTGCCCCGCACCCTGCCGCTGCCGCTGCCGACGAAGCCGATCTCGCGCGACGCCGACGTGAAGCACCGCTTCGCCCTCAACGACACCAACGAGGGCTACGCGGGGGCCTACACGACCTGGAAGGAGTGGCAGCACCAGATCGACGTACTGGCCCTTGACGGCTACAACGAGGTCCTCGTGTACGAGGGGCAGGAGGCGGTCTACCAGCAGACCATGCGCGAGTTCGGGTACACCGACGCCGAGATGCGCGGCTGGATACCCTTCCCCGGGCACCAGCCGTGGTGGCTGATGCAGAACATGTCCAACTCCACGAAGAAGCCGCTGAGCCAGAAGCTCATCGACTCCCGGGTCCGGCTCGGGTCACAGATCACCGGACGGCTGCGGGAACTCGGGATGACGCCTGTCCTGCCCGGGTACTACGGCACCGTCCCCGACCACTTCTCCGACCGCAACCCCGGCGCGCACACCGTCCCGCAGGGAACCTGGAGTTCGGCCCAGAAGCGTCCCGACTGGCTCGACCCGACGGGCACCCACTTCGCCGAGGTCGCGCGCACCTTCTACGAGGTGCAGGAGCGGCTGTTCGGCAAGAGCACGATGTTCAAGATGGATCTGCTGCACGAGGGCGGCAAACCGGGGGACGTCAACGTCGGCGATGCGGCACGCGGTGTGCAGCGCGCCCTGGAGAAGGCACATCCGGGTGCCACCTGGGCGATCCTCGGCTGGTGGGGCAACCCCCGGGCCGATGTACTCGCCGCCATCGACCGCTCCCGGGCCCTGATCCTCGACGGCAACTCGGACCAGCCCGACGTGACCGACCGCGAGAAGGACTTCCAGGGCACCCCGTACACCTTCGGCACCATCTGGAACTTCGGCGGCCACACCGGACTCGGCGTCGCCGTGAAGGAGTGGAACCGCAAGTTCCACCAGATGCGCGACAAGGAGGGCAGCAAGCTCGACGGCATCGCCCTGATGCCCGAGGCGGTCGACAACAACCCGGCCGCGGTCGAGTTCTTCGCCGACCTCGCCTGGGAGGACAAGCCGGTCGACTTCACCGGCTGGTTCCGCGACTACGCCACCGCACGCTACGGCGGGACCGACGCACACGCGCAGAAGGCGTGGGAACTCCTCGCGGCCTCGGTGTACTCCTGGCCGCCGGACAACGACACCAAGTACGCCGTGGGTCTGGTGGAGCGGCAGCCGGGCCTCTCGACCTCCATGAGCATCCCCTACGACCCGGCCGCCTTGGAGAAGGCCCTCGGTGAACTGCTCGCCGTGAGCCCGGAGCGGCGTCGCAGCACGGCCTACCGCCACGACCTCGTCGACCTCGCCCGGCAGGTTCTCGCCAACCGGGGCCAGCAGCTGCTGCCCCGGATCCGCGCCGCCTACCAGGGCAAGGACCTGGACACCTTCCGCAAGCACACCGCGGAGTGGACCAGGCAGCTCTCGCTCATGGACGAACTGCTCGGCACCGACCGCAACTTCCTCTTCGGCGCCTGGCAGCAGGACGCGTCGACGTGGGCGTCCGACGCGTCGGAGAACCGCACCCTCCAGGACGACATCCGCCAGCTCGTGACGATCTGGGACCGCACCAGTCCCATCCAGGACTATGCCTCGCGCGAGTGGAACGGCCTCGTGGGCGACTACTACCTGCCGCGCTGGCAGCGCTACTTCGCCACCCTGGAGGAGTCGCTGCACACCGGTCGGGAGCCGGCGGCCGTCGACTGGAAGAAGGTCGCCGCCGACTGGTCGCTCAAGACCACGCGCTACCGCTCCACTCCCGCCGGTGACGCCCACGCGCTGGCCGCCGAGGTCGCGCAGGCCCCCGCCGGGAAGCTCGAACTGAGCCCCCTCGCCGGGGGAGTCGCCCCCGGCAAGACCCTGCGGGTGACCGCCACCTTCACCAACGACAACGCCGTACGCGCCACCGCGCACACCTCGGTCGAGCTGACGGCGCCCGAGGGCTGGACGGTCTCCCCCGCCGGGCCCGGGCTCCCCGGCTCCGTACCGGCCGGTGGCAGCGCTTCGGCTCGGTTCGATGTCACCGCGCCCGCATCGGCGAAGGCGGCCTCCACTCCCGGGCTGAAGGCGGACGTCCGCTGGCGCTCCGGCGACCGCGCGGCCACCGAGTCCGCCGCGGCGACCGCGCTCGTCACCGGCCCGCTCTCCGAAGGCCTCAAGGCGGCGAAGACCACCGAGGTCGGATTCGCCCAGGACGGCGAGAAGTTCGCCATGGCCGGGGGCGGATCGGACACCTGGACCGACGTGGACGAGTTCGGCGCCGTCTACCGCGAGAACGCCGTCACGGACGGGAACGCGGTGACGACGAAGGTGACCTCCCAGGTCAACAACGCCCCGTACGCCCGCGCCGGACTCGTCCTGCGCTCCGACCTGTCCACGCCCGGCAGTGCGGGCTACGCCACCCTGGCCCTGACCCCGGAACACGGCTGTCTGCTCAGCTACGACTCCGACGGCGACGGCCACCTCGACACCAACGTCGAGTCCGGTGGCTTCACCAACGGCACACACCTGCGCCTGGGCCGTGTCGGGGACCGCGTGGTCGCCTCGTGCAGCAGTGACGGCAAGAACTGGGTCCAGGTCGGCGCGCCCCAGGTCCCGGGCCTGACGGCCGAGCTGGACGCGGGCCTGTTCTACTCGGCGGTCAACCACCGGACCAAGCGCGACGGACTGGCCACCTTCCAGGGCCTGGGCACCACCGAGGCCGAGCTTCCGGCGCCGGGCGAGGGCGAGAACGTCAGCACCGGGCGCCCGGCGACCGCCCTGTCCTCCGAGGACGGCAGCCCGCCCTCGGCCGCCGTCGACGGCGACCGGACCAACGGGCGCTACTGGGCCTCGCGGATCGCCACCCTCGGCACCTGGTGGCAGGTGGACCTCGGTTCGGTGAAGGACCTGACCTCGGTCAACGTCCGCAACTACGTGGACGGGAAGCGGGCCTACACCTACCGCCTGGAGGGCAGCACCGACGGCGAGCACTGGTTCGCCCTCGGCGGCCGGTCACAGGGCCGTGCGGCCACCGACGCCGGTGACACCTTCACGGTCGGCGCGTCGGCACGCCATGTCCGGGTGACCGGGCTGGCCAACACGGCCAACCCCTCCTTCCACCTGAGCGAGGTCACCGTACTCGCCCGTGACTGAGCCCCGTCCCGGGCCCCGCATCCGACGGACCGCGACCATCCCACGGACCGCGACCACCCCAGGGACCGCGACCACCCCAGGGACCGCGACCTAGGATGTGGGGCCCACGACGGACGGGAAGGACCCGGTGAGGCAGGAACCGAGAGCGGCGGGCGGTACGCCCGTGCTGCGCGAGCTCACCACGCTCGACGTGCTCGGAGCGGTGCGGTCCGCGCCGACCGACACCGTGCGCGTCACCGATCTCGCGGAGGCCACCGGTCTCACCCGCCCCACGGTCCGCCAGGCGGTCGGCGACCTGATGGCCCGCGACTGGCTGGTCCCCGCTGCTCCCGATGCCACCGCGCGCAACGTCGGCCGCCCCGCTGCCCGTTACACGTTCCACAGCCGCCGTCGGCCGGTGCTCGGCCTGGACATCGGCCCGCACCGGGTCACGGCTTCGGTGGCCGATCTGCGCGGTACCGTCCTGGCCTCGGCTCGGCAGCGGGTGGAGCGCGCCGAGGCGAGCGACGTCCTCGCCGCGGTCGACCGCGTCCTGGACGAAGCGACCCGAAGCGCCGCGCTGACCCCTTCGGACCTCGTCCAGGTCACGGCGGGTTCCCCCGGACTGATCGACCCGGACACCGGCACGATCCGCCTCGCGCCGAGCGTCGAGGGCTGGACCGCCGTCCGTATCACCGACCATCTCCGCGCCTCGGCCAACTGCCCCGTGCACGTGGAGAACGACGCCAACCTCGCGGCTCTGGCGGTCGCCCGCTCGCTCGGGGACCCCACCGCAACCGTGCTGGCCGTCCAGTGGGGCGAGCGGGTCGGCGCGGGGCTGATCATCTCCGGCAGGCTCCACCGGGGCGCTTCCTGCGCGGCGGGCGAGATCGGCTTCGTCACGGGCGAGACGGACGAACGCACACTGGAAGCCCGTATCGGGGCCGCGGCCCTGGCCGCCGCGGCCGGATCGGCCGCCGACGCCGACCCCGGCTCGCCCCTCGCCCGCCGCCTCCTGGCGGGCGACGACCCGGTCGCCGCCCTCTTCGCCTCCGCCGCCGCACACGAAGAGCCCGCCTACGGGATCACCGACGAGGCCGCCCGGATCCTCGCCCGCGCGATCGGCCCCCTGGTACTCGCCCTCGATCCCACGACCGTCGTGATCGGTGGCGGCGTCTCCCGCGCGGGAGAGGTCCTGCTCGACGCGGTACGACGGCAGCTCCGGCCCCTGCTCCTCACCAAACCCGCCTTCGCGCTCTCCCCACTCGGGGGCGACGCGGTGGTCACCGGCGCGGTGCAACTGGCCGTCGACCAGGTGTGGGAACGGGAACTGGCGGCGAGGGCCCCGCGGTCGGCGGGAACCTGACGGGCCGGTACGCGTCGGTACGAGTCGCGAGCAGCTGAGCCGTATGCATGGATGGGAAGGGCGACGCACGGCGTGATGACGTGACGGATGACGTGACGAAGGAGGCACGACATGCCCGCAGGATCGAGCGACAAGCGCGAGCGGCAGTACGAGCACATCAAGGAGAGCGCCGAACAGCGAGGCGAGTCCGAGCAGCGCGCCAAGGAGATCGCGGCCCGCACCGTCAACAAGGAACGCGCCCGCTCCGGCGAGTCGAGAACCGGCAGCAGGGCCTCCCTGAAGGACCCCAAGTCCGCCTCGCAGCGCGGCGGCGAACGCTCCCACAGCGGGGCGCAGGGGCCTACCAAGGACCAGCTCTACGAGGAGGCCAGGAAGAAGAACGTCGAGGGCCGCTCGTCGATGAACAAGCAGGAGTTGCGGCGGGCGCTGGGGCGGTGAAGGCACCCGGCTGAGAGACACCCGCCCCGGCCCCTCGTACGGCATCCCTCACCGCCCACGCCCCGCCCCCTCGAGCAACACCCTCGCGACCAGCTCCGGGTCGTCGTTCATCGGCACATGCCCGCAGCCCCCGAGCCGTATGAACTCCGCCCCGGGTACGGCGAGTTGGGCGCGGGTGCCCTGGCGCGGCAGGAGGAGGCGGTCGCGGTCGCCCCAGGCGATCGTCACCGGTGGGCCGGTGACCGGGTCCGCGAAGCGGGTCGTCAGGCAGCCGGTGCGGGCGCGTGCGAAGTCGGTGCAGCCGCGCAGGGACAGCACCTCGGCGACCGTCGCCGCCGGGTCACGGCGGCCGGGGCGGGCGTAGATGGTGCTGGTGAGTGCCCAGCGGCCCGCGGCCGAGCGGGCCAGGGAGCGGATCGCGCGCTCCGGCAGCAGGCGCGAGGTGGCGTGCAGGGCGCCCAACACCGCGAACAGATAGGTCTGTTCCCAGCCGGGGCTGAACCCGGCGGGCGAGAGCGCCGTCACCGAGCGCACCGCGTTCTCGTGCCCGAGCCGCAGGGCGAGCAGGCCCCCGAGCGAGTTGCCCGCGACGTGCGGACGCTCCAGACCGAGTTCCTCGGCGAAGGCGCCCAACACCCGGGCCACGGTGGGGATGTCGTAGCGCAGGGCCCCGGGCAGCGACGGGGAGTCGCCGAACCCCGGCAGGTCCACCGCGATCACCTCGTGCCGGGCGCGCAGTGCGGGCAGGACGGGGTCCCAGGCGGCGCCGTGGTGGCCGATGCCGTGCACGAGGAGCAGGGGTTCGCCGCTTCCGGTACGGGTGTGGGCGAGGGTTACGGGGTGGAGGTCCGCGCCCGCGTCCACGGGCCCTCCGTCCCGCCCCACGGTGAAGGTCAGCGTCTCGACGGGCATGTCACTCCTTGCTGGAGGCCGGGCGGGAAAAGGGGTCGAGGTCGGGGTCAGGGTCGGCAGGCGTGCGCGGCTGGTTCACGGCGCGTGCCGCCGCCGCTGCATACCCCGTCCGAACCGTTCGAACGCGGGCATCAGCCGACGGGCCGCCGTGCCCGGGATCAGTCCCCCGACGCGGACCAGGGCCGCTCGCCAGCCCGGGACGCTGCGTACCAGGCGGTCGGTGCCGACGAGTTGGACCGCGGCCCTCGCCACCTCGTGGGCGTCGAGCAGGCCGCCACCGGTGAAGAGCAGCGAGGCCGACGGGTCGGTGGCCACGGCGTGGACCATGCCCGTCGCCACCGTGTCGGGGCACAGGGCGTGCACCCGGACCCGGCTGCCCGCCGCCCGCAGATCACCGGCCAGCGAGGTGGTGAAGCCGAGGGCGCCCGCCTTGCTCGCCGCGTACACCCCGAGTCCGGGTACGGGGCCGTGCGCCGACACCGAGACAACGTTGACGACGTCGCCGCGTCCCGTGCCCGCGTGCATGGCGTCCACCGCGGCCCGGGATCCATGCAGAGTGCCGAGCAGGTTGACCTCGATGGTGCGGGTCACCTCGGCGTCGGAGTGCCGCCAGGCCGGGGCCGCGTACAGGACGCCCGCGTTGTTGACCCAGACCCGCAGTTCACCGGCGGCTTGTGCGGCCCGCGCGGCCTCCCGGTGCGAGTCGGGGTCCCGTACGTCCTGGACCAGGGCGATGCCGCCGATCTCCCCGGCCACCCGGCGCGCGGCCTCCTCGTCGATGTCGGTGACCACGACCGTAAGACCGCGCGCCGCGAGCAGCCGCGCGATCTGCTCACCGATCCCGCGCCCCGCACCGGTCACCACCGCACTGCCGCCGCCGCCCGGCACACCGCTCGTGCGCGAACCTCCTCCGGCTCCCCCTCCGACTCCCTCTCCGACTCCCTCTCCCCCGCCATTCACACCGACGCCGCTCACATCGGCCTCCCCGTGCGCGCGGGCTCCCGATGGAAGTCGTCGAGTTCCAGACGCCGCGTACGACGGCGGTAGGCGAAGGTGAATCCGGGCCAGTTGACGGTGTTCTTCCCGGCGGCGTTCTTGTACCAGCTCGTGCAGCCCCGGTCCCAGACGGTGGCGCGGATGCGGCGCTGCACCTCGTCGTTGAAGCGGCCGAGCACCTCGGGCCGTACGTCGAGCCAGCGGGTGCGGCCGCGGGAGAGTTCACGTACCGCCTGGAGTACGTACGCGGTCTGGCTCTCCAGCATGAAGATGATCGAGCTGTGGCCGAGGTTGGTGTTGGGCCCGTACAGCATGAACAGGTTGGGGAAGCCGCTGACGGTCATGCCGAGATAGGCCTCGGCGCCGTCGCGCCAGGCCTGGTTCAGCTCGCGCCCGTCGCGGCCGGTGATCTCCATCGGGGCGAGGAAGTCGGTGGCGCGGAAGCCGGTGCCGTAGATCAATACGTCGAACTCGCGCGTGCGGCCGTCCTCGGTGACCAGCCCCTCCGGCCGTACCTCGGTCACCCGCTCGGTGACGACGTCCACATGCGGGCGGTCCAGGGCGCCGTACCAGTTGTTGGAGAGCAGGACGCGGGTGCAGCCGAGCGGGCTGGTCGGCGCGATACGGCGGCGCAGGCTCTCGTCGGTGACCTTCCGTTTCAGGTGGCGGGTCACCCGGCGGGCGAAGGGGGCGGCCAGCCACGGCCAGCGGGTGAACGCGAGCGCCCTGGACTCCAGTTGCCAGTAGGTGAGCCAGCGGCTGAGGCGCTGCACGGCCGGTACCCGGGAGAAGACGGCGGTGGCGGCCCTCGGGTACGGGTAGTCGGACTTGGGCAGGACGTGCGGCGGGTCGAGCTGGAACACGGTGACCGCTTCGGCGGCCTCGGCCACCTCGGGGACGAACTGGATCGCGCTGGCGCCGGTGCCGAGCACGGCGACCCGCTTGCCCGCCGGGTCGACGTCGTGCCGCCAGGTCGCGGAGTGGAACTGCGGTCCGGCGAAGGACTCCCGGCCCGGGATCGGCGGGATGGACGGCCGCGAGAGCTGGCCGGTCGCGGTGATCAGGACCTCGGCCTCGTGCACCTCGCCCGTGGTGGTGGTCAGATGCCACACCCCGTCCTCCTCCGCGAAGCGGGCCGAGGCGATCTCGGTGTCCGTCCGCAGATGCGCGTACAGGCCATGGCGGCGGGCCACCTCCCGCTGGTACGCGTGGATCTCCCGCTGCCCGGCGAACCGGCGCGACCAGCGCGGGTTCGGCGCGAAGGAGAACTCGTACAGGTGCGAGGGCACGTCGCAGGCGGCGCCGGGATAGGTGTTCGCACGCCAGACCCCGCCGACGTCGGAGCCCTTCTCGAAGAGCGTGAACGAGGTGATGCCCGCCTGCCGCAGCCGCACGGCGGCGCACAGGCCGCCGAAGCCCGCGCCGATGATCGCGATACGGGGAGTCGTCATGGCCAACAATCTGCGGCCCGGGAGTTGTCCGGGGCCATGCGCGCAACGGACAATCCATTGATAGTTCCGGCCAGCGGGGGCGGGCGGCGGCCGCAAACGGCGGCGGTACGGGCATGGTCGGGGGCACGGTCGGCGGCGCGGGCATGTCGGCGTGGGTGTGTCGGTGTGGGCGTGTCGCCGTGGGCATGGCTTGTCGGCGCGGGCATGTCGGCGCGGCAAGGGTCCGGAGCACGCGGCGCGAACGGGCGGCAGGCGCACACGGCAGCGGCGTGCGGGGAGGTAAGTGGCAGTGGTACGTACCCAGTTGGAGCGCCGGGCGCTCGGCGTCGCGCTGCTCGCCGAGGTCGCGGCGGAGCGTGGCGTGCCGCAGCGGCGGCTCTTCGCCGGGAGCGGGCTCAGCGCGGCGGCGGTGAACGAGACGGGCGCCTATGTGACCGCCGAGCAGGAACTCACGGTCGTCGGCAATCTGGTCGACGCCTGCCCGGAGCCGGCGCTCGGCCTGGTCGCCGGGAGCCGCTACCACCTGTCCGCGTACGGACCGTGGGGTCTCGCCCTGCTCTCCAGCCCCACCGTGGGCAGCGCCATCGACCTCGGTCTGCGCTATCTCGGCCTGACCTACGCCCTGTGCGACATCTCCTTCGAGCAGGGCGCCGAGTCCGTCGCGCTGGTCCTCGGCACCGGGCATCTGCCGCCGCCCACCCGCCGGTTCCTCGCCGAACGTGAGGCCGCCGCGATCCGGATGATGCAGCGCGAGATCGTCGGCACCGCGGCCCACTTCGACTACGCCTTCGCCTTCCCCGCGCCCGCCGACCCCGCGCCCTACCGGGAGTGCTTCGGCTCGCTGCCCGCCTTCGACGCGCCGCGCACCACCCTCAGCGGCCACCCCGACCTCCTCGCCGCCCCGCTGCCGCAGGCCGATCCCCGTATCGCCGCGCTCTCCACGGCGGAGTGCCACCGGCTCCTTTCCGTACGCGCCCCGCACGGCGGCCTCGCCCGGCAGGTACTCGACCTGCTGCTGCGCTCCCCCGCCCGGATGCCCGCCGTGGAAGAGGCCGCCGCCGAACTGCACCTGTCCGCCCGTACGCTGCGCCGCCGCCTCGCCGAGGAACAGACCGGCTACCGCAGGCTGGTCGCCGAGGCCCGGGCCGGTCTCGCCGAGGAGTTCCTGGTCGCCGGACTCTCCACCCAGGAAACGGCCCGCCGCCTCGGCTACTCCGAACCCGCCGGCTTCATCCACGCCTTCCACGGCTGGCGGGGGATGACGCCGAGCAGGTTCGTACGCCAGGAGGCGGAGCGGGCCGGTTCACGTGCTCCTCAGCACCACTGACTCCTCAACATCACTGACTCCTCAGCACCACCAGCCGCTGCGTGGCCCGCGTCATCGCCACATAGCGGTCCACCGCGCCCTCGATGCCCTTCCCGTCCTTCCCGTTGTCCCCGTCCTCCCCAAACCGCTCCGGGTCGATCAGGACGACGAGGTCGAATTCGAGGCCCTTGGACAGCGAGGGGGTGAGGGAGCGGACGCGGGGCGTCGGCGGGTGGAAGGCGGGGTCGCCGATGACGCAGGCGACGCCGTCGGGGTTGTCGTCGAGCCAGGTGGTGAGGACCGAGTCGAGGTCGGCGACGGAGCCGTGGACGACGGGGATGCCGTTGCCGCGGATCGAGGTCGGCACGTTGGCGTCCGGCAGGGCGGCCCTGATCACCGGCTCGGCCTCGGCCATCACCTCTTGCGGGGTGCGGTAGTTGATGCCCAGCGAGGCCATGGTGACCCGGTCGAGGCCGATGCGCTCCAGGCGGTCCTGCCACGACTCGGTGAAGCCGTGCCTGGCCTGCGCGCGGTCCCCGACGATGGTGAAGCTGCGCGAGGGACAGCGCAGCAGCAGCATCTGCCACTCGGCGTCGGTCAGTTCCTGCGCCTCGTCCACGACGATGTGCGCGAACGGGCCCGCGAGCAGGTCGGGGTCGCCGCCGGGCAGTACGGACTCGTCGACCAGGCTGTCCTGGAGGTCCCGCCCGAGCAGCATCGTCACCGCGCCCTCGCCGTCGTGGTCGGCGGCGACGACGTTCTCGATGACGTCCGCCATACGGGCACGCTCGGCGGCCAGCGCGGCCTCCTGGCGGCGCTTGCGACGGGCCGCCTCCGGGTCGCCGAGCCGCTGCCGGGCCGCGTCCAGGAGCGGCAGATCGGACACCGTCCAGTCGTGCGGCCGGTCCTTGCGCCGCAGCCTGCGCACCTCGTCGGGGCCGAGCCAGGGCGCGCACATCCGCAGGTAGGCGGGCACCGACCACAGATCGCCCACCAGGTCGGCGGCGTCGAGCAGCGGCCAGGCGCGGTGCAGGGTGCTGACCAGCTCCTCGTCCTGGAGCACCGAGCGGCGGAAGACGTGCGGCGGCACCTCGCCACCGCCGAAGTCCCCGCCGGACATCCCGCCGCTCTCCCCGTCGAACTTGTCCATCAGGATCGTGAGCAGCTCGTCCAGGACCAGCTCGCGCGCCTCGTTGTGCGGGGTGCCAGGACCCGGGGCGGCGAAGGCCTCGGCCCAGTCCTCGGCGCTCAGCCACAGGTCGGCCCAGTCGGTGGTGACCGTCATCCCCTCGGCGGGCGGCTCCTCGTAGAACCTGACGGCCGTCTCGATCGCCCGCACCATGTCCGCGGACGACTTCAGCCGGGCCACCTCCGGATCGGTCTCGGCCGCCGCTCCCGCGCCCTCGGCGACCAGGTCACGCAGGACGCAGGTCTGTACGCCCTCCTCGCCGAGACTCGGCAGTACGTCGGAGACGTAGGCGAGGTAGGGCCGGTGCGGACCGACGAACAGCACGCCGCCGCCCCGGCGTTGGTGCGAGATACGCGGGTCGGAGTAGAGCAGATACGCGGAGCGGTGCAGCGCGACGACGGTCTTGCCGGTGCCGGGGCCGCCGTCCACCACGAGGGCGCCGCGCGAGCCCGCCCGGACGATGGCGTCCTGGTCGGCCTGGAGGGTGGCGAGCACATCGCGCATCCGGGAGGAGCGGTTGGTGCCCAGGCTGGCGATGAACGCCGACTGGTCGTCGAGGGCGGCGTGCTCTTCGAGCCCCTCAGTGGTGAAGACCTCGTCCCAGTAGTCGCTGATCCGGCCGTCGGTCCAGCGGTATCTGCGGCGGCTCGCCAGGCCCATCGGGTTCCCGTGGGTCGCCGCGAAGAACGGTTCGGCCGCGGGGGAACGCCAGTCGAGCAGCAGCCGGTGCCCCTCGCTGTCGGTGAGGCCGAGCCGTCCCACGTACACGGGCTCACCGTCGTCCGCGCCGACGATGCGCCCGAGGCACAGGTCCAGGCCGAAGCGGCGCAGGGAGCGCAGGCGTGCGCTCAGCCGGTGGATCTCCGCGTCCCGGTCCATCGCCTGCCGCCCCGCACCGCCGGGTGCCCTGCGCGCGGCGTCGAGCTGCCCGGAGAGTTCGGCGATCGCCTCTTCGAGGCTCCGCGCGATCGCGGCGAAGTGCTGTTCGTCGCGGGCGATCAGGGCGGGGGCGGACTTGGCGGACAGCCGCTCGGGCAGGGCGAAGGCGCCGGCGGTGGCGGAAGCCGTGGTGAGGGTGGTGGTCAGGGTGGAGGAGGGGTGCATGGTCAGCGGCTCCGATCGGCGGTCAGGTCCGGGGTCGCGCGACAAAAGTGAAGACAATTCGCGTAGCTCTCATTTCTGCAGGTTCCCGCTTGGGCGAGCGATTCTGCGGCACGAAGGGGGCCTTGCCGCAAGGCCCCCCATGCGCTATAAGTTGAGAGTGGCAAGAGGTGGAAACCCCTCTTGCCTTTGTTTTTTCCGGCACTTGTTGCGGCGCTTGATACGGCTCTTGCTGCGGCCCCTCTTGCCTGCCCCGCCTTCTTCCGCCCCCTTGTGGCGTGACGAAACCGCTCGCCGGACCAGCGGTCCGGCGAGCGGTTTCGGTGAGCGGTTCGGGCGAGCGGTGCCGGTCGGTCCGGCGCCTCAGGCGGTCGGCAGCCGCCACTGCTGGGCGGGCGAGGACGGGTCGCAGGTGGCAAGGACGATGCGCCTGTTGGTCCCGTCGGTACCGTCCGCCCCGTCCGTACCGCCTTCGGACGCGAGGCACAGCTTCGACTTGAGGTTCTGGATCGTGCGGTCGGACCGCGCCGTCCAGTCCTGCGCCGCGGTGCCGTTGCAGCCGTATATCTGCACGACGGTGCCGGGAGCGGTGCCTCCGTCGCGGGCGTCCATGCACGCACCGAGGGCGCGCAGGGTGCCGTCGCCGGGCTGCGCCCAGGTCTGGGCGGGGGTGCCGTTGCAGACGTACAGCTGGAGCGCGGTGCCATTGGCCCCGTTGCCGTCCGTCACGTCCAGGCAGGCCCCGTCGGTGCTGCGGACCGGACCGGCGGGCAGGGGCGCGGGCAGGGTCGCCCGGACCTCGCGGGCGAGCGTGTAGGGGTCGCCGGACGGCCGCACGGGGTAGCTCTCGCGGCCCTTGTTCCAGGTGTTCTCCAGCTCGAACCAGTCGATGGCGGCCGGGGGTTGGCCACTGGTGAGGGCGGTGTCCAGGGTGTCCAGGTACGTCGTCCAGCGCTTGGCGTAGAAGTCCGAGACCAGGCCGGAGAGTTCACGGTTGGCGTAGTCGTGCAGGCCGCCGTTCTCGCTGCCCGAGCGGTGGCCCCAGGTGGTGAGCAGCGACCGGGCGTCGAACTCGTAACGCGCCTTCTCCTGCGGGGAGTTGCCCCACTCGCGCGCGTCTGCCAGCCAGGGGCCGAGCAGGAACCGGCGGTCGGTGGCGAGCAGTCGGTCCAACAGCCGCAGATCGTCGCGCCATTCGCCGGAGCGCTGCCGGAAGGTGTCCAGATCCTTTGCGTCGTACGCGGACTTGATCTGCGGGAGCAGGACGCGGCTGTGGTTGGCGAGGGCCTGGCGGGCGAGGTCGACCAGGTCGAAGCGGTAGGCGTCGGACTCCCTTACGGCGGGGGCCACTTGGAGGAGTTCGTCCAGGGCGAGGCGGACCTTGCCCGCGTCGTAGCGCATCGCGGTCGGGCTCCAGCTCGCCGCCGACTTCACGGTCAGCGAGGGGCGCGCCGTGAACAGGCCGTCCTGCGGCTCGCTCCAGTTGTCGGCCGGCATGTCGTACGGGCCGGTGCGCAGCAGTTCCCAGGCCCGGGCGGCGTGCGGGTCGGCCGCACCGTAACGGCGTTCGGCGTACTGGGCGAACCACTCCTTGTGGTCAACAGGCGCCTCGCGCCAGGCCAGTTCACTGAACAGCTCGAAGGCGACCGGGCTCTGGCCGGTGCCCTCGGGCAGGTAGGCGATGCCCTGGAGCGCGCTGCCCGGCTTCTTCCGCCACTCCTCGAACCGGCGTACCCAGACACCCGTGTTGGCGCCCATCGTGGTGTGCCCGCCGAAGTTGGGGATGGTGCCGAACGCGTAGGGCGTACCGTGCCAGCTCTTCTCCCGGTCGAGGTCGGCGTAGCGGTCGGAGAGGCCGTCCACGATGAACAGCTTGGTCTTGTCGACGGCGTCGACGATGGCCGCCGGGGGGTTGTTCTGCCAGCCGAGCAGCGTCCAGGTCGCGCCGGGGTGGGCGTCCTGGAGCGCGTCCATCACCCGCCGCGCGGCCTCGCCGACCGGCACGTCACCGGGCTTGCCGCCCTCGTGCAGCAGGTCCATCTTGTACATCGAGGAGTCGCCGAACAGCTCGCTCTGATGCCGGTAGTAGGCCTTGGCCACCTTCGGGAAGAGCTCGGTGCGCGGGTCCAGCCAGTCGGGCCGCCGGAAGCCGACCCAGTCGCCCTGCGGCACGGTCCGGCCGCCGGGGTTCTTCGCCTCGAAGTCCGGCGGTACGGTGCCGAAGTAGCCCGGGAGCACGGGCGTCATACCGAGTTCGCGGAGCCGGTCGGCGATCCGGCGCCCGAGCGCGGCACGCTCGTCGAGCAGCCGCTCGCTCACCGGGCCGCCGAAGCCGGACATGTTCTGCAACAGCCACCACGGCTGGTGGGCCGGTCCGGGTATCCACGCCCTCAACTCGGCGCCGGAGTAACCGAATTCCTTGAACGTCTCGTACTGGACGGCGTCGGCGCCCATCTGTACGAAGACCTCGTTGGCGCCGTTCAGCGCGAGCAGGTCGATCTGCCGCTCGAAGGCGGCCCAGTCGCGGTACGCGCCCGAGTAGCCGTCGTCGGTGTCGTTCAGCGCGAAGCGATGCTTGACGGTCGCCGCCTGCCGTACCGGTTCGGCGGGCGCGGGCAGCACCTTCGGCAGCTTCCCGGTGCTGTCGCCGGGCCAGCCGATATCGACCTTCGCGGTGTACTTCAGATACCAGTTGACGCCGCTGAGCAGCACCGCCGGACTCGTCCCGCCGATCTCCACCCGGCCCGCGCGCCCACCGATCGTGAACTGGTCGCCGGAGGACGTACGGGGGAGGGCCTTCAGGGCGAACTGGTCCGCGTGGCGCGGGAGCAGGCGCTTGAGGGCGGCGGTGGCGGGGGCGGTGGAGAAGGCCGCGGGGGTGGGGTTCGCGGAGGTGGGCGCGTTCGTGGAGGTGGGCGCGTTCGCGGGGGCGGACGCGGCGGCCGTGAGCGGTGCCCGTTGGGCCGGGGCGTCGGCGAGGGCCGGGGCAGGGGCGGAGAGGGTGGCGGCGAGCAGCGCGAGGGCGGCGGCGCCGGTCGCGGCCCAGGAGGGGAGGCGTCTCATGGGGTCCCTTGATTGGCGGGAGTGCAGTGGGTGGAGGAGGACGGGGCGGGGCGGGAAAGAGGGGGGAGGCCAAGGGGTGGCGGCCGTCCTGATTAGTAACGAAGTGTTCGTTAATATGAGTTGGGGGCCGTGTGCACGTCAAGACCCGTGCACACGACGGGACGCCGACGCGAAGCCGACACGACCTCGGCGACCAGGCGGGCCGCGAGGCCGGGACCACGGGTGACCGGGCAGGTGGGCCGTGCGGAGGCGGCGGGTAGGGTGCCCGGCATGGCGGAAGGGAACGCGGCCACCGGACCTCGCGTAATGCGGCGGATGAACGTCGCCGCGGTCCTCGCTCAGCTACGGGATCGTGCGCCCGCCGCCGCCCGGGTCTCCACGCTCGCCGCCGCCACCGGACTCTCCCGCCCCGCGGTCACCCGCGCCCTCGCCGACCTCCGCGAACGCGGCCTCGTCGAACCCGCCCAACCGGCCGCCGCACAGCCCGCGGTGGGACGGCCCGCACAGGCACTGCGCTTTCGCGCGGACGCCGGTCATGTCGCCGGGGTCGAGATCGGCCCGCACACGGTGCAGGTGTTCGTCGCCGACCTCACCGGCCGGACCCTCGCCGAGCGCCGCGAGACGGTCGGGCCCGGCATCACCGGCGAGGCACTCCACCAGCGCGTCGAATCGGCCCTGCTCGGTGCCCTTGCCGAGGCGCGGATACCGCTGTCCCGACTGTGGGCCGTCACGCTCGGCACCCCCGGAATCGTCGACCGGGAACGGAGCAGGGTCCTGCTCGCACCGAGCATCCCCGGCTGGTCCGAGACACCCACCGTGACCCGGCTGCGCAAGCGCTTCGGCTGCCCCGTACACATCGAGAACGACGTCAACCTCGCGGTCCTCGCCGAACTCTGGCGCGGCGCCGCCCGCGAGGCCGACAGCCTGGTCTACGTGCAGTGGGGCCAGCGCATCGGCACCAGCATCGTCCTGAACGGCAGGCCCTACCGGGGCACCTCCTCCGCGGCGGGCGAACTGGGATTCGTCGACGTCGCGACGCATCCGGACGGGGAGGTGGCACTCCACTCCGAGACAGAGACCGAGACCGGTTCCGGGACCGGCACTGACACCGGGTCCGGGTCCGGGTCCGATCATGCGCCGACGGCCCGTTCCGCGGGCAACCGCGCCGCGCGGACCGGCGGTCTCGGCCCCTTCGAGGAACTCGCCGGGGCCGGTGCCCTCCACCGGCTGGCCCGCGAGGCCGGGGCGCCGACCGGCCCGGAGGGCGATCTGGCACCGCTGTTCGCCGCCGCCGAGGCGGGCGACCGGGCCGCACTCGCCGTGGTCGACAAGGCCGCCGCCCGCTTCGCCCGCGGCCTGGCCACCGTCCTGTTCGTCCTGGACCCCGGCCTCGTCGTGATCGGCGGCGGCCTGTCCCGCGCCGGCGAGACCCTCATCGGCCCCGTCCGGCGGCACCTGGAACGCCAGGCGCTCGCCCCCGTCGAACTACGGATCTCCGAACTCGGCGACCGGGCAGTGGCCTTGGGCGGCGTACGGCAGAGCCTGGCCGCCGTGGAGCAACGGCTGCTGGTGGAGGCGGGCGCGACCGGCTGAGGGGCAGCGCGCAGGTGGTCGGGCCCTGAGGTGGTCGGGTCCTGGGCTGGTGGGGTCCTGAGCCCGGTTAGGTCGGAGCGGGTCAGGTCCGGAGCCGGTCAGCCGCGAGCATCCAAGGCCCCGAGGCCCCGAGCCCCTGAGACCTCTCCGACCGTCTGACGCCCTGAGGCCCCGAGCCCCTCTGCCACCCTGAGGCCAATGGAGCGGATGACGGCGGCACTCGTGCGTGCCCTGCGCGCCGGAGCCGTCGGCGGGCGCCGGGACGGCTGCATGCTGGGCACCCGGCGTTTTCGCGCTGCGGGTGACGCCTCCCCCGACGCCTCCGGAGACCCCCATGACACAGAGCCCGGCCCAGCCCAAACCCCCGGCCACCACGACCACGACCACGACCGCCACGAACTGTGCGACGCAGCCCGACGGCACCCCCGTCGCCCGGCCCGGACAGCAGCTGGCGCTGCGTCTGCACGTACCGGCCTGGGGCGGCTACGCCTGGTCCATCCCGGGCATGAACGGCGGCACGATCACCGAGGGCTACCCGCACGGATGGCGGGCCAGCGGCGAATCGCACCCGCACTGCTGCCTGGACTGGTCGGTGCTGAGGCGGATCACCCCCGCCCCGGCCGCGACGTACACCATCGACTGGACCGTCCCCGCCGACACCCCGGCCGGGCTGATCTCCTTCCCGGTGAACGGCGGGCGCCTGATCGGCGGGCGCGGCGTCATGGAGACGATCGGGCATCTGCACATCGAGGTGGCCGCCGCCGAGCCCGAGCCGTCCACCCCGACCACCGGCCTGGTCAACCGCGGCCCGGAGGACCACCCGCGGCACCGCACCATCGGCGTGGACGAGTCCTTCGACCTCGCGGCCCTGGTCGGCAACGACGGCTCCGAGGAGATCCCGGCCGGGGGCGTCAATCTGACCTTCGAGATCGTCGACGAGTCCCGGGTGGGAATCGCGAGCCTGGCCACCTTCACCGTGCTGCTCGTCACGAACCAGGGCCGCTACGAGTTCACCGCCCAGGAAGAGTCCCGCACCCGCGTCCGCTGCGAGAAGTTCAACCGCACGCCCCTGGCCCCCGGCGACACCCACCACGCCTGCCTCGACGCGGCACGCGCGCTGACGGGCGCCCGTCCCGGGGACACCTTCACGATTCGTACGACGGTGGACACCGGCGAAGACATGGATGCCGAGGCGGCCGGTGACGGGAAAGACGACCCCAACTCGGCGCGTACGGGGGCCACTTCACCGTCGACCGTCCAGGAGTGGCACTACACCGTGAAGTGAGTACGCCCGCCCCGGAACCGGGGACGCCACCCAACAAAAAATGAGGCTGCGCAGGAAGCGAACCTCTCCCCCGTGGCGGTAGTCCGCCGAGGGCCCGCTCCCTGCGCCAACCTCTGAGGAAATACTCCCCCGGCCGCACCCTCCGTGTCGTTGGCGTACAGCGCACAGAAACCTTGACGCTGAGCGCACACGGCACAGGAAGTCACGACACGAAACCGAACAGACCGGACCTCAGGCGCCCCCGACGAAGCCCCCGGCCCAAACCGGAATCAGCAGGAGCCCCGCACCACCGCGACCCACGGCATCCCGCACGGGTCCAGCGTCGGGCCCTGCGCCTTCACAAAGCCGTAGTTCACGTGGTTCTCGCAGGTCTCGATCTGCGAGAGGTCCAGGCACGCGTCGTTGTTGAACTCGATGGCCCCGGCCGAACCGGAGGCCAGGAACACACCGACACCGGCGAGAGCGGTGGCGAAACAGAGGCTGATCTTTCTCATGGCATCCCCGTACGAAGAGTGAAGTGGTCTGATTTTGGTCGATGAGCGGCTCAAACCGCTCGGAGGGCAACTTACCCGATCAGTGCGAACAGAACATGACTGCACCAGCCATCAACTTTCGCCCATTACGAGCAAGTTCGGGCAAGCCGCGCCGGAGTCCCGCTCACGCCGTGGACGGGTAGCGGTCGATACGCCAGCCGACCGCACCGGAGGCGTCCCCCTCGGCCGACGTGTCGAGCCGCACCGTCCCAGCAGAGGTGAGGCGCTGCCGTACGGGCACACCGTCACACCGCAGGACGCGAGAACCACCACCATCCTTGGCGGCCACGGTCAGGCGGAGGCTCCCCCGGCCCGCACAGGCGACAGCGAGGGTGAATTGGTGTCCCTTGGCGAGCGGGGTCCGTACGTGCAGGCCGTCGTCAATCTGCTCCAAGCCGGATTCGACGAAGTCCGGTTCCCCCTGGGGCAACTCTTCGATGCTCAGAGCGCTGCGCACCTGTGCCGCCGCTCGACTGTCGGAGGTCCTGGTTTTGGACGGCGTCGCCGGGTGACTGGCTGGGCCGGATTCCTTGCTCGGCTCACCGCCGTCCGAGCATCCGGTCATCAGGAGCAGAACAGCGACCGAACTCGCAACCAGGGCAGGGCTGTCGCGTCGCATTGAGCTACTCATGTGTTCGTGGTCCAAAAACGCCATCCGACTTCCTTGGTGGGGAGCTTGGCGGTGCCGGAGCCGCGCTTGACCTTGCCACAGCCGTCCCCACTGGTGGCGTACTTGGTCCAGTTGACCTTGTACCCCCAGGTGCCGTACTGCAAGTGACCGTACTTCTTTTCCGGGATATCACGTGAGTATTCATGACCCACAGTGATACCGACTTCTGCGGTCACCTTGAGGCCAAAGGTGGCTTTGGCCTTGGCGATGATCGCATTGGTGCTGGCCTCGACACTGCCACTCACCTCGACAGCGATCTTTCCGCTCTTCTCCACCTTCACCTTCATGGTTCCGCCCGGGCCGTCCTTGTAACTCGTCCCGTTCCACCACGAGGGAATGTGGTAGTTCGTCTTGCCGCTCACGACGTACCACTCGCGGTAGGGGTTGTCACAACGGGGCGGGGCGGCACGGCTATCACGCTTGTCACCGTCGGCAACCTCCGGCAGCGCTTCAAGGCGCGCTTCCTCCTCGGCCTCCTGCGCAGTCAAGGACGGGCCTTCGACCACACCGTCGTGCGCCTCTTCCCGCGTAGCGATCTGCTCCGACATCACTTCCTCCGGTGGCGCCCCACCGGGTTCCTCCGCAGCAGCCCCGGACGTCCCTGCCAGCAGAACCGGCAACACCACAAGTGGCACAAGTGCAGCTGTAACGGTAGATCTTCGCATGTTTCCCCTATAGATCATCAAGCAACAACTTCATGAGCCTAAAATCAACAAAGCCAAACACCAAGGAACTTGAGGGAGATCTGAGACTTGCAATCCATCTCCCGCCAGTCACATGAGCACCGGCACCAACCCGCGCGCAGCCTTTGCCGCTCTCGGCGCACTCATTCGCCACAGCAGCCCTGACCGACACGGACATCCCGTTGGCGCAGGCCCTCCTCAACGGGGTGGCGGGATACAGCAGTTCAGGGGTCGCGCAGATGCCGCCAGCCCCACAGCCCCTCGCAGGTCCGCGCAAGACCAGTACCGCGCGCCCCACGACATGATCGAATAAGGAATGGCATCCTTCTGGACCGGCAACCGGATACGTCTGCGCGGTATCGAGCCCGACGACTGGGTGGCGTTCAGTCAATTCGCCGTGGACGAAGAGCGGTTGGGCGATCTGCTGCATCCGCCGCGATCCGCCGCGAGCTTCCGGGACTGGGCGAAGGAACAGTCGACCGCCAAGCCCGACGGCGACCGGTTCGTGCTGGCGGTCGAAGCCCTCGGTACGGGGGAGTTGGTCGGTGCCGTCGGCTCATATCAGGCCGATTCGCACGCGGGCTGGTTCCAGTACGGCGTCACGATCGGATCCGACCACCGGCGCCGCGGCTACGCCGCCGAAGCCGTCGTGATGCTTCTGCGTTTCATGTTCGCGGAGTGGCGCTATCACAAGTGCGAAGCGCAGATCTTCGCCCACAACGAGGCGTCCCTTGAGCTGCATCGGCGGCTCGGGTTCAGGGAGGAAGGCCGACTTCGCGACCGGGTCCACTTCGGCGGTCGGCATCACGATCTCGTGGTGATGGGTCTACTGGCCGAGGAGTTCGCCCGACGGCACCCGCGAGCACCCCGTGACCGGACCCGAAGGTGACGGCCCCGCCGCGCACCCGCCCCCACGCGCATGCCCCCACACACACGCCCATCGCCCGCCCCCTTCTGACGAAGGGACGGGCGACGGATCCGGGCAGCAACAGCCTTGACCAGGCGGAGAGTTGGACCGCGACCCAGCCAAGAGTCAAGGCCAGCCACAGCCACTATCAGCAGGCAGGCTGTCTCGTCTGCCCCGGGTTCAGCGCGTTGAGTACGAGGCGGGTCGCCGACGGGCTGTAGCCCATGTCGTTGTGGCCGGTGTCCTCGGAGCCGCAGTAGTCCTGGAGGCGCTGGTTGATCACGTTCGTGGCGGGGCGCAGGAAGGTCGAGATGTAGGGGGTGACGACCTTGTCCTTGGTCGTGGAGATCACGGTGTACGCGATGTCCGGCTTGGTCTCGCCGCCGCCGTTGAGGGCCTTGAGGAACTCCGAACCGGCCATCTGCTCGAAGCAGGACGGGCAGGCGGTGCGGGTCAGCAGGTCGGAGATCGGGTTGGCCAGGTAGGTCATGCCGCCCATCGTGGTGCCGTGGTTGGGCGGGGAGAGGGCGATGAGCTTGTCGACCTTGTCGGCGCCTCCGTACGCCTTGATGTAGTGGCGGGACATCAGGCCGCCCTGTGAGTGGCCGACCAGGTCGACCTTTGCCGCGCCGGTCTCGGAGCGCACCTTGTCGACGAAGTCGGCGAGTTGCTGGGCGGACTTGTGCATGCTGGCCATGCCCTGCACGGCGCCGCCCTCCTTGCCTCCGTAGTTGAGCGCGTAGACGCAGTAGCCCGCGTCCTTGAGCTTGGGCGCCAGGGCGGACCAGGCGGCGTACCGGTTCTCGACGGTGCCGTGCACCAGGACGACCGGCTCGGGGTGGGCCTCTGTCGGCTCGCAGGACCAGTCGTTGGTCCCGGCCGGGATCGCGGTCGGGTGGGTGAGGCTGTAGCGCAGGGCGGCGCCGAAGTTCTCCTGTCGCGGGCCCTCGGGTTCGGCGGCCGAGGCGTTGTCCCGCATCATCCCGGTGATGCCGAGGCTCACCGCGACGGACAGCGCCGCGACCGAGGCGACGAGCCAGGTGCGCCAGGTGCGGGCCCGGTGGCGGGGGCCGCTTCGGCGCGCGCCTTTCGTACTGCCGGGTGCCGTGGGGCCACCCAAAGCGTTCTTCCGCAAGGTTTTCTCACCTTCTCTTCACGACGGGGGTGGCCTCAAACTCGCGGCGCGGACATACGAAACTCCAGCCGGGCCCCGTAAGCGGGAAGAAAGCTGTCACGGGATTTACAGATCACCGGGGTCGCCGCTCACCGAAGTGAGCGTTCCGCGCACCGCGGCGGGTGGGCGTGAAGAGCGGAGGAGAACTCGATCGAGGAGCTTTGCCGTCCCCGTCCGGCCGGGACGAACCACGAGCGTGGCGCCGCCATCAAGCCGCGCGGCATGCCGCCCCATACCGAAATGACCGGAAAGGAGAGGCAATTGTGGCGATACGGCGGACCTGCGGGTCTCCCGGCGAGGGGCATCTCACAAGAACCCCGTCCGGCTGGCGCCCTCCGCGGCACGGAATTACTCTCCGACAACCGTCCGCGCCATGCGAGTTCCGCTCTATTGAACAAGGGATTGTGATGCAGTCGACACATGCGTACTCCCGGCTTCCTTGGCGTGAGCTGCCCGCGGAATTCGCCGACGTATTGCGCCCTCGAATTGACGAGATCACCGCACTGGTCGCGGAAGCGATTCGCCAGGAAGTGCCCGCCTATCGCCATACGCCCCACTCGTCCGTGAGCCGCGATCTGATCACCGCCGTACAGAGCGCGCTGCACCAGTTCGCGGAACTCACCGAGAATCCGGACAGCGTTCAGCAGCAGTACGAGAGCTTCTTCCGGCGCCTCGGCCGCAGGGAGTTCCTCGGCGGGCGGACCACGGACGGGCTCCAGGCCGCGTACCGGGTGGGCGCGCGGGTGGCCTGCCGCCGGTATGTGGAGCTGGCGCGGGAGGCCGGGTTTCCCGCCGAGGTGGCGTTGTCCCTGAACGAGGCCGTACTCACCCACATCAACGCCATGTCCGACCAGGTGGTGCAGGGTTTCGCCGGAGCGCAGGCCCGCTCGGCCGGACAGGTGCAGCGCCTGCGCAGGGCCCTGGCCGCACGGCTTCTCGAACAGACGCCGGTGCCGCGCGGTGAACCGGTGAGCGCGCTCGCCGAACGCGCCGGGTGGCCGCTGCCCGCCACGGTCGCGGCACTGATCATCCGCCCCACCGCCGAGGGCAACCGGCCACTGTCCGCGCTCGACGACGACGTCCTGGTACTCCCCCAGGACGGCAGCCTGCACCTGATCGTGCCCGAGCCGGACAGCGACGGCCGGATGGAGCGACTGCGGGCCGCCGCCCGTGGACTGCCCGGCGCGCTCGGCCCGGTGGTCCCGCTGGAGGAGGCCTGGCTGTCCCTGCACTGCGCCCGGCTCGCCTTCGGCCACCACCTGCGCCGGACCGCGTCGGCCGCCGGGGCCGCCGCGACCCCGACAGCCGCCACCACCTCCCCCGCATCCCCCGCCTCACTCGCAGCCCCCGCCTCCCCCTCGGCACCGGCGGCCGCCGCGCCCTCACCCCCGCCATCCGTCACGCCGTCCCCCGCGACGGCCCCCACCCCCGCCGACGAACTCATCGTCGCCGCCGACCGGTTGCTCGACGTCCACCTGCTCAACAGTCGGCACATCGGCCGTCTCCTGGCCGACCGCGCCTTGGCACCGCTGCACGAGCTGCCGCCCGGCAAAGCGGCCCGCCTCGCCGAGACCCTCGACGCCCTGCTGCTGTCCTGGGGCCGTACGGCGCCCGAGGTCGCGGACGCGCTGCACATCCACCCGCAGACCGCCCGCAACCGCCTGCGCCAACTGGACGAGCTCTTCGGCCCCCGCCTGACCGACCCCACCGCCCCGGACTTGCGCATCGGGGCTCTGCTCGCCCTGCGCACGCGAGCGCTTCGGGAAGCCCGGGCGGAGGAGTGAGCCCTGCGAGCCAACTCGCCCTCGGAACCCGGCGGTTGAAACCGGTCTCACCTCACCGGAACGCCTCCGCGTTCCGGCGCGCCCAAGCCGCGTAGGACCGGGCCGGGCGGCCGAGGACGCGTTCCACGTCGGGGCTGACGCGCTGTTCGGCGGGGGTGGGCTCGCCGAGGATGTCGAGGGTGGTGTCGGCCACCGGCTCGGGCAGGAAGTGCAGCATCCGCTCGCGCGCCCCCGCCCGGGTGAGCTCGACGAACCGTACGGGTTCGCCGAGGGCCGCGCCGATCGCCTCGGCCTGCTGCCGGGGCGTGACCGGGGCCGGGCCGGTCAGCTCGTAGGTCTGTCCGGCGTGGCCGCTCTCGCGCAGGGCCGCCGCGGCGACCTCCGCGATGTCGTCCGGGTCCACGACCGGCAGGCCGACGTCGCCGAAGGGCGCGGCGACGGTGCGCTCGGTGCGCACCAACTCGGCCCAGGCGTACGTATTGGAGGCGAAGCCGCCGGGCCGCAGCACCGTGCACTCAAGCCCCGACTCCCGTACCGCGTCCTCGATGCCGCGTCCGAGCTGTCCGTGCGAGGCCGACTCCGGCCGGGTCGCCACGCCCTGGGAGGACAGCAGCACCACCCGCCGGACGCCGCCCGCCTCGGCGGCGTCGAGGATCTTGCGCGGGTCGATCAGATGCGCGCTCGCCCCGCCGTTCTGCAGGAACAGCGCCTCGGCGCCGTCGAGTACGGGCCGCAGGCTCGCCGCGTCGGCCAGATCCGCGGGCAGCCGCTCGACCCCCCGCGGTACGTCCGCCGCCGCGATCCCCCGGGACGTCGCCCGCACCCGTACGCCGCTCTCCGCGAGCACCCGCACCAGCGAACGCCCCACGTTTCCGGTCGCTCCGGTCACCACGATCATGCCGATCCCCCTACGGTCAACGTCCGCCCCCGGACGTCCGGTTGATGAGTTCCCAGTGAGCCAGCCAGTGAGCCGGCCAGTGACTTGGCCAGTGGCTCGGCAGAGTTAGTTAGCTGACTGACTAACTTCTGGACCGGACAGTAGCACGACCCCTGCGACCC
The DNA here is from genome assembly GCF_013364195.1 of Streptomyces sp. NA04227. Taxonomy (NCBI): domain Bacteria; kingdom Bacillati; phylum Actinomycetota; class Actinomycetes; order Kitasatosporales; family Streptomycetaceae; genus Streptomyces; species Streptomyces sp. NA04227. Next base: position 3,606,666 of record NZ_CP054918.1, read on the forward strand.
GCGTCTACAGTTGCCGAGTGGCTGATTCGAGCAAGGCGCGCGGCGATGCGCGGAAGGTGCGCGGCGCGGACAAACGGCAGCGGCTGATGACCGCGGCGGCCGAGGTCCTGCACCGGCAGGGCGTGGAGCGCACCACCATCGCCGACATCGCGGCCGCCGCCGACGTCCCCGTCGGGAACGTCTACTACTACTTCAAGACCAAGGACGACCTGGTACGGGCCGCGCTCGCCGCCCACACCCACCGGCTCGCCGAGCTCACGGACAGCCTCGCCGAACTGCCCGATCCGCGTGAGCGCCTCAAGGCGCTCGTGGACGCCTGGGTCGGCCGACGCGACCTCGCGGCCCGGTACGGCTGCCCGACCGGGACCCTGGCCGCCGAGCTCGACAAGCGGCACGAGGACGGTCTGGACCGGGAGGCGGGCGACGTCCTGCGGCTCCTGGTGGACTGGTCCGCCCGGCAGTTCCGCGAGCTCGGCCTGCCCGACGCCGAGGACCTCGCGCTCACCTTCGTCGGCGCGTACCAGGGCATGTCCCTGCTGGCGAACGCCCTCCGCGAGCCGGAGATCATGACCGGCCAGGGCGCCCGCCTGACCGCGTGGCTCGATTCGCTCCAGGCCGCCAACTAGCCCTCCGCGTCGGCCGGTTGTGCGGCTTCGTCAGTCGTGCGGGACGACTGGCTTCGTCAGTCGTGCGGGACGACGGCCACCGGGCACGCGGCGTGGTGCGCGAGGGCCTGGACCACGTGACCGAGCCGGGGCCTGAGCGGCGGGTGTTTCCGGCGGCGGCCGACCACGAGCAGTCCGGACGGTCCGGCCGCGTACCCGTCACGGATCAGCACCCGGGCCGGCGCGTCCGCCTCGATCTCCTCGGTCACCCGCACACCGGGGTACGTACGGCGCCACGGTGCGACCAGGTCGGCCAGCTCACGCCGGGCCTGCTCGACGGCCTCCTCCGGTACGGCGTGTTCGGCCCATGGATCGCCGCGCAGATACCTGTGCCCGGACAGTTCGAGGGTGTGGACGACCCGCAGGCCGGCGCCGCCGTGCAGCGCCGCGCCGAAGGCGAAGTCGAGGAGTTCGTCCGAGGGTTCGTGCAGGGAGAGCCCGAGGACCACCGAGCCAGGGCCTGCCGCACTCGCGTCTCCCGCGTCTCCCGCGGCCCCTTCGGCTCCCGCTTCTCCCCCGTCTGCGTCGCCGCCCTCGTCCCCCGCCCCGGCCCGGACGAGAACCGTGGGCGCCGCCGAGCGTCCGACCACCCGCAGCGCCACCGCGCCCGGCAGATAGCTCGCGAACCGTCCCAGCCCCTGCGAGCCGAGTACGAGCAACGCGGACTCCTCCGCGGCGGTGAGCAGGGCCGACTCGGGCTCGGCGGCGACGAGGTCCTCGACGAGCAGGAGGTCCGGGTGGCGGGCGCGGAGGTCGGCGGCGGCCTCGGCGACGATCCGTTTCGACCAGGCGTTACGTTGCTGGTCGGCGTCGGCAGCAGTTCCCTGGTGCTCCGGTGCGAGCAGGACCCAGGCATGCAGCAGACGCAGGGTCGCACCCCGTGCCCCGGCTTCCCGCGCCGCCCACCGGGCCGCCGCGACGGACTCCGGCGTACCGTCCAGGCCTACGGTGACCATGGCGCTCCCGGCCTGTGCCCGCTCTCCGGCACTCCCGGCTCCCGCGCCCCGCTCTCCGGCGTTCATCGCTGCACCCGCTCTCCTCCGACGGCCCTCCCTCGTCACTTCCAGCATGCGCGTGAAGACAGGAGCATGGCCAGGCCAACCACGCCATGGCGTTGACGCCGAGCAGGCGGTGCCGGTGCAGTACGGGCAGTACGGTCGGGTGACTCTCAGAGAGGAAGATCGTCGGGCAGCACCCGGAATGCCTTGTGGCGGCCCAGTGGACGTACGGCACGGAAGTCACGTCGGTCGAGGGTGAGAATCGCGTCGGTGTCGTAGTCGGCGGCGAGAGCCACGTTCACCGCGTCGGCGAAGACGCCGATCACACGGCGGTTCCGGGCCCGGAGAGACTCTCGCGACGAACCGCGTCGGCGACTATGTCACGCACCTCGGACTTGGGGGGCGTACTGCCCGCCCCGTCGAAGGTTCGCGAGAACAGGGGCTCGTCCCAGACGCGGTTGGCCATGGCCGCGAGATGGATCCCTTGACGGATGATCTCCGCCTCGCTCATCCCTCGACGCTTGGCGGCCTCCTTGATGATCGCCAGGTCTTCCGGGTCGGCGTAGACGTTCGTGCGCTTCATGGCCATGCGCCAATTTCACCCCATGTACCGATCTGATTTCTGCGCCTTCGGCCTCAGCCTGCAGCAGGTGCTCCGAGACGCCCCGAGCCGCCCCCTACCGCCCCCGCCGCGACTCGTACAACGTCGTATGGAACCGCCCCGCCTCCTCGCGGCCGGCCGGGTCGCCGCCCAGGGCCCGCACCGCTTCGATCGCGTACCGCTGTTCCTCGTCGTCGGTGAACAGGCGCTGCGGGTAGGTGCCGGTGGGGTCGGCGGTGGTGGGCAGGCCGTGTTCGGCGAGGACGCGGGCGATGGGGTCGTAGGAGACGGTGCGCAGGACGAAGGCGCTGACCCACAGGGGGCGGCGGATGGCGCCGAGGAGGGCGGTGAAGGTGCGTTCGGTGAGGTAACTGCCGCCGCCGGTAAGGGTGATGAGGCCGACGCGGTCCAGGGCGCGGCGCAACTCGGTGCCGGGCAGGCCCTGTTCGAGGTTCTCGGTGAAGGCGCCGTCCAGGAGTCCGGCGCGCTGGGCGTAGTCCACCGCGCGGCCCGCGATGTCGAGTCCGTACACCGGGAAGGTCTGCGGGCGGCGCCGCTCGGCGTAGAACTCCTTGTCGTGGCGGGCGAGTTCGTCGGTGGTGAGGCCGAGGGCTTCGTCGCTGGTGTAGTGCGCGTACAGCTCGGCCAGGGTGACCTCGTGGTTGAGCAGCGCCGCGTTGATGCCGTACGAGCAGCACAGGTCCAGTACGGCGGGAGGCTCGGTACGGCCGTCGTACAGTGCCGCGCGGGCGGCGGCGGTCCGGCGGAAGATCTCCTGGGCGTGGTGCGGGATCTCGTACTCCAGGGGGGCCAGCCGCTCGAAGTAGGACCGTGGGTCGGGGCGGTCGTAGATGCTGTCGAACCGCGCCTTGCCCAGGGACCGGGACTGCGATCGCGCCTGCGACCGGGAGACCGGACCCCGCGCTCCGGGGACGACCATGCTGACTCCTTACGGTGGTGCTGCACGGTTGCGGCTGTACTGCCATCGTGCGGCCACCGTCCCGCGAGCGCGCCCGCGCACCAGTGGCGCACAGATGCAGCAACCGGCCCTTCGTGCACCGGTTCGCTCCTCAAGTCCCTTGTGCTACGGGAAGGTTGGGAGCGTACGGCGGTGTCCGGCGTCGGGCGGCACCGGACGGCATCGGACGGCATCGGACGGCATCGGAGGGGCCGCGTTCAGCCACGGTCGCGGGCGCGGGTCAGCCCTTGTCGCGGGCGGCGCAGGACGGGCACAGCCCCCGGTAGGTGATCTCGGCTTCGGCGAGCGTGAAACCGTACCGCTCGCCGGGCGGGAGGTCCGCCAGCGGGTCACCGGCCGGATGGACGTCGCGGATGGTGCCGCAGCCGGAGCAGACCAGGTGGTGGTGCGGACGGTGGGCGTTGGGGTCGTAGCGCTTGGCGCGACCGTCCACGGCGACCTCCAGGATCTCGCCGAGCAGGACCAGCTCGCCGAGGGTGTTGTAGACGGTGGCCCGGGAGATCTCGGGCAGCCTTCCGGCCGCGCGGGCGTGCACCTCGTCGGCGGTGAGGTGCACATGGTCACCGTCGAGCACCTCCGCGACTACGCGGCGCTGGGCGGTCAGGCGCCAGCCGCGCTCACGCAGACGCTCCAACAGATCGCTCATGGTGGTTCCCCCATCCGTTTCCCGTGGAATGCATGACGTGTCGCGGCCGTACGTGAAGGCTCCAAGTGCTTTGGCGCGCAAGGGAGTTGAGGACGCCCGGCGAGGCTCGACGGACGACCGGGGGACGACCGGAGGACGACTGGAAAGCCGCCCGACCAGGGGGCGACCGCTTCCGACCGACCCCGACCTCTTCTGATCGACTCCGACTTTGTCTTACTTCTTGACTTGGACTCTGTCCATTGTAGGATCCACTCCAGTACAAGCCAAGAGGCAGGGAGCCACTGTCACGAGCCCGACCCGGGCTCACGGGGCTCGGCAGGCCTCAGCCCCAGTTCGACTGCTACGGCCACCGCCCGTCTCTGATGAGCAGCCATTGATGAGCAGCGTGATCCGCCTGGTCCGGAAGGATTTCGATGTCTGACAAGCACGACGCACACGAGGCACTCGCCGCGGACGGCACGGACGCGACCACGGTCGCGCCGACGGACGACACCGTCGGGCGCTGCCCCGTCGCGCACGGGAACCGCGCCCCGCACCCGACCCAGGGCGGCGGCAACCGGCAGTGGTGGCCGGACCGGCTCAATGTGAAGATCCTGGCCAAGAACCCGGCCGTGGCGAACCCGCTCGGCGAGGAGTTCGACTACGCCGCCGCCTTCCAGGGCCTGGACCTCGCGGCCGTGAAGCGGGACCTCGCCGAGGTCCTCACCACCTCGCAGGACTGGTGGCCCGCCGACTTCGGCCACTACGGCCCGTTCATGATCCGGATGGCCTGGCACAGCGCTGGCACGTACCGGATCAGTGACGGACGCGGCGGCGCCGGTGCCGGCCAGCAGCGTTTCGCGCCGCTGAACAGCTGGCCGGACAACGCCAACCTGGACAAGGCCCGCCGTCTGCTGTGGCCGGTGAAGAAGAAGTACGGCCAGTCCCTGTCCTGGGCCGACCTGATGATCCTGGCCGGAAACGTCGCCCTGGAGTCGATGGGCCTTGAGACCTTCGGTTTCGCGGGCGGCCGCGAGGACGTGTGGGAGCCGGAGGAGGACGTCTACTGGGGTCCGGAGACCACCTGGCTGGACGACGAGCGCTACACCGGCGACCGCGAGCTGGAGAACCCGCTCGGCGCGGTCCAGATGGGCCTGATCTACGTCAACCCCGAGGGCCCCAACGGCAATCCGGACCCGCTGGCCGCGGCCCGCGACATCCGTGAGACCTTCCGCCGGATGGCGATGAACGACGAGGAGACCGTCGCCCTCATCGCCGGTGGCCACACCTTCGGCAAGACGCACGGCGCCGCCCCCGACGACGCCGTCGGCCCGGACCCCGAGGCCGCGCCGCTCGAGGCGCAGGGCCTGGGCTGGAAGAGCTCGCACGGCAGCGGCGTGGGCGCCGACGCCATCACCTCCGGCCTGGAGGTCACCTGGACCACCACCCCGACCCAGTGGGGCAACGGCTTCTTCGACAACCTCTTCGGCTACGAGTGGGAGCTGACCCACAGCCCCGCGGGCGCCCAGCAGTGGCGGCCCAAGGACGGCGCGGGCGAGGGCACCGTCCCGCACGCCCACGACGCCACGAAGAAGATCGCCCCGTCGATGCTCACCACCGACCTGGCGCTGCGCTTCGACCCGGTCTACGAGCCCATCTCGCGCCGCTTCCACGAGCACCCCGACCAGTTCGCGGACGCCTTCGCCCGCGCCTGGTACAAGCTGACCCACCGCGACATGGGCCCGAGGTCGCTGCACCTCGGCCCGGAGGTCCCGGCGGAGGTACTGCTGTGGCAGGACCCGCTGCCCGAGGCCGAGGGCGAGACCATCGGCGCCGCCGACGCCGCCGCGCTCAAGGCGAAGATCCTCGAATCGGGCCTGAGCGTCCAGGACCTGGTGTTCACCGCCTGGTCCTCGGCGTCCACCTTCCGCGGCAGCGACAAGCGCGGCGGTGCCAACGGCGCCCGGATCCGCCTCGAACCGCAGCGCAACTGGGAGGTCAACGACCCGGAGCGGCTCGCCCCCGTCCTGCGTACCCTCGAAGGCATCCAGCGCGAGTTCAACTCCGGCTCCGCGAAGGTGTCCCTGGCCGACCTGATCGTGCTGGCGGGCGGCGCGGCCGTCGAGAAGGCCGCGAAGGACGCGGGCCACGCCGTCGAGGTGCCCTTCACCCCGGGCCGCGTGGACGCCACGGACGCGCACACCGACGCGGAGTCCTTCGCCGCCCTGGAACCGGCCGCCGACGGCTTCCGCAACCACCTCGGCAAGGGCAACCGCCTTCCGGCCGAGTACCTGCTGCTCGACCGGGCCAACCTGCTGACCCTGAGCGCCCCCGAACTGACCGTCCTGATCGGCGGCTTGCGCGTCCTGGGTGCCAACACCAAGCAGTCCGCCCTCGGCGTTCTCACCGCCACCCCCGGCGTGCTGACGAACGACTTCTTCGTCAACCTCCTGGACCTGGGCACCACTTGGCGCTCCACGTCCGAGGACGCCACCACCTTCGAGGGCCTGGACACCGCCACCGGCGAGGTCAAGTGGACCGGCAGCCGTGCCGACCTGGTCTTCGGCTCCAACTCCGAACTGCGCGCGCTCGCCGAGGTCTACGCGAGCGACGACGCGAAGGCGAAGTTCGTGACGGACTTCGTCGCCGCGTGGAGCAAGGTCATGGATCTGGACCGGTTCGACGTGGCTTGACCGACGCGGCCTGATCCACCCGACCCGGTCACGCCGCCGGGTCACCCCGCCCGACCACGACGTCCGGGCCGGCGCTCGCCGCCGGTCCGGGCGTCTTTGGTTTCCGTGGTCCGGGCGTCTTCGGTTTCGGTACCGGCGCCGGTTCTCCCCGCTCGTCTGCCGGATTCCCGGCAGGGTCGGGCCTCAGCCGCGTGCGTCACCCATGGCGGAGACGAAATCGACCTCGTCGCCGTCGAAGCCGTGCAGCCCGTCCTGGATGCGCCACTGGCCGTGCTCGTCACGGCTGAACCTGGCGAGTGTGGCCGCCGTGCTCGTGCCGACGTCGGTGAACTCGCCCTCGGCCAGGACGGTGTAGCCCTCGCGGATGCGGTAACCGGCGCGGGCGACCTCGCCGAAGGTGACGCGGCCCTCGCCCTGCTGGATGGCCACGCCGACCACCACAGCGGTGAACCGCTCGGCGAGCCGGTCGAGTTCGAGGACCATCACCTCGTCGAAGCCGAGCCCCTGGCCGGTCCTGCTGTCACGGTTGAGGTTGATCGTGCCGTCGGGCGAACGGCTGCCGTGGTGCACCACGTACTCCGGCGTCCCGGACCCGCCGGATCCCGTGTACGTGGCGGCGATGACGTCGAGATCGTGGGTCACGGCACCGGCCGCGCTCGGGTCCCACCGCACCGCCACTTCCACCTTGTCGAGCCCCTTGCTGACACTGCTCATCGCGACACCCCCTGTCTGGCGCCGGGCGCACCGGACCGCTGCGGCAGCCGGACCGCCCGTCGTGAAAAACCGAACTCCTTTTCCCCGAAAGCGGGTTACCCATCCTGACATGTGTGCCGTGGAGAGCCAGCGGGCGCACCAGGCCGCACCTCTCCACCAGGGGCTCGCACGCCCGCGCACGGCTCCACAGGGCCAACGCCCCCGCGCCCTCCCGCCCCCGTCCGGCGCCGCGCCGCCCCGCAAGCCGTGCCCGAGCCCTGCCGACGCCACTCAACGACCGGAATACGAACAAAACATTCCGCATCCTGAGACAGTTCGGGGACTGTGAGAGGGAACACCCGAGCGAGCCCCGAAACATCACCAACGAGCCAAACCGGGCAAGACGCGCGCCCTCGCTCGGACGCCCCCGCACCGCCCGGGGACGGACACGCGCGTGCCGGCCGAAGACCGCCCGCCACTCGCCCGGCGCCCCCCAACAGGGCCAATCACGGAGCAGTTCCAGCATGGCAAGCGGCTGAGCAGGGTACATGTGTCCCGCCCGTACAACTTCCCGGGGACGACGCCCCGGGGCGGAACACGGGCCGCACGGGAGCCCGACGCCGGCAGCGCAGCCGGTTCCACATCGTGGGATCCCGGGAGCGAGTCATCAAGTGGGCACCAATCGACCTGTTCGAACCCACTTACCTCGCAGTAGCGTCCGCCGTTGACGCGTGCTCACACCGGGCAGCGGCAGCACGGAGAACACAGGCAACACGACAGCAACACGACAGCAACACCACGCGACAGAGCAGAGCTGCTCCGTACGAGCTTTACCGAAAGAGCTGTACCAAGCAGGCCGGACCAGGCAGGCGAGACCAGGCAAGGTCGAACCGGGCAGGTTGAACCGGGCAGGTTGAAGGGATCGATCGGAACATGTTCCGCAAGGTGCTAGTCGCCAACCGCGGCGAGATCGCCATTCGCGCGTTCCGCGCCGGCTACGAGCTGGGCGCGCGGACCGTCGCCGTGTTCCCGCACGAGGACCGCAACTCGTTGCACCGCCTCAAGGCCGACGAGGCCTACGAGATCGGCGCTCCGGGTCATCCCGTGCGGGCGTACCTCTCCGTGGAGGAGGTGGTCGGGGCGGCGCGCAGGGCGGGTGCGGACGCGGTGTACCCGGGGTACGGCTTCCTGTCCGAGAACCCGGATCTGGCCCGGGCCTGCGAGGAGGCCGGGATCACCTTCGTGGGTCCGAGCGCCGACATCCTCGAACTGACCGGCAACAAGGCGCGCGCGGTGGCCGCCGCCCGCGCCGCCGGTGTCCCCGTCCTCGGCTCCTCCGCGCCGTCCACCGATGTGGACGAACTCGTGGCGGCCGCCGAGGAGCTGGGCTTCCCGGTGTTCGTCAAGGCGGTCGCGGGCGGCGGCGGGCGCGGTATGCGCCGGGTCGAGGACCCGGCGGTGCTGCGCGAGTCGATCGAGGCGGCGTCCCGTGAGGCCGAGTCGGCCTTCGGCGACCCGACCGTCTTCCTGGAGAAGGCCGTCGTCGAGCCGCGCCACATCGAGGTGCAGATCCTCGCCGACGGCGAGGGCAACGTCATCCACCTCTTCGAGCGCGACTGTTCGCTCCAGCGCCGCCACCAGAAGGTGATCGAGCTGGCGCCCGCGCCCAACCTCGACCCGGAGCTGCGCGCGCGCATCTGCGACGACGCGGTGCGCTTCGCCCGCGAGATCGGCTACCGCAACGCGGGCACCGTCGAGTTCCTGCTCGACCGCGACGGCAACCACGTCTTCATCGAGATGAACCCGCGCATCCAGGTCGAGCACACGGTGACCGAGGAGGTCACCGACGTCGACCTGGTGCAGGCCCAGCTGCGTATCGCCAGCGGCCAGACCCTGGCCGACCTCGGTCTGTCCCAGGACACGGTCTACCTGCGCGGCGCCGCCCTGCAGTGCCGTATCACCACCGAGGACCCGGCCAACGGCTTCCGGCCGGACACCGGCATGGTCAGCGCGTACCGCTCGCCGGGTGGTTCGGGTATCCGGCTCGACGGCGGGACCGCCCATGCCGGTACCGAGATCAGCGCCCACTTCGACTCGATGCTGGTCAAACTGACCTGCCGGGGACGGGACTTCAGGACCGCGGTCGGCCGAGCCCGGCGCGCGGTGGCCGAGTTCCGTATCCGTGGCGTGTCCACGAACATCCCCTTCCTCCAGGCGGTGCTCGACGACCCGGACTTCCAGGCCGGTGACATCACCACCTCCTTCATCGAGCAGCGCCCGCACCTGCTGACCTCGCGTCACTCCGCGGACCGCGGCACCAAGCTGCTCACGTACCTCGCCGACGTCACCGTCAACAAGCCGAACGGCGAGCGCCCCCAGTCGATCGACCCGACGACCAAGCTGCCGGTGCTGCCGGACATCGCGCCGCCCGCCGGTTCCAAGCAGCGCCTGGTCGAGCTCGGCCCGGAGGGCTTCGCCCGCCACCTGCGCGAGTCGCCGCTGCTCGGGGTCACCGACACCACGTTCCGCGACGCGCACCAGTCGCTGCTCGCCACCCGGGTCCGTACCAAGGACCTGCTCGCCGTCGCCCCCGCGGTGGCGCGGACCACGCCCGAACTCCTCTCCCTGGAGTGCTGGGGCGGCGCCACGTACGACGTCGCGCTGCGCTTCCTCGCCGAGGACCCGTGGGAGCGGCTGGCCCAGCTGCGCGAGGCGGTGCCCAACATCTGTCTGCAGATGCTGCTGCGCGGCCGCAACACCGTCGGCTACACGCCCTACCCGACCGAGGTGACCAACGCCTTCGTCGAGGAGGCCACGGCCACCGGTATCGACATCTTCCGCATCTTCGACGCGCTCAACGACGTCGGCCAGATGCGCCCGGCCATCGAGGCGGTACGCGAGACCGGCACCGCGGTGGCCGAGGTAGCGCTCTGCTACACCGGCAACCTGCTCGACCCGGCCGAGAAGCTCTACACGCTCGACTACTACCTGAAGCTTGCCGAGCAGATCGTCGAGGCGGGCGCGCACGTCCTGGCGATCAAGGACATGGCGGGCCTGCTGCGCGCGCCCGCCGCCGCAAAGCTGGTGACCGCGCTGCGCAGCGAGTTCGACCTGCCGGTGCACCTGCACACCCACGACACCGCGGGCGGCCAGCTGGCCACCTACCTCGCCGCCGTACAGGCGGGCGCGGACGCGGTGGACGGCGCGGTGGCCTCCATGGCGGGCACCACCTCGCAGCCCTCGCTCTCGGCGCTGGTCGCGGCCACCGACCACTCGGACCGCCCGACCGGCCTGGACCTGGCGGCGATCGGCGAGCTGGAACCGTACTGGGAGAGCGTGCGCAAGATCTACGCGCCCTTCGAGGCGGGCCTGGCCTCCCCGACCGGACGCGTCTACCACCACGAGATCCCCGGCGGCCAGCTCTCCAACCTGCGCACCCAGGCCGTCGCGCTCGGCCTCGGCGACCGCTTCGAGGACATCGAGGCGATGTACGCGGCGGCCGACCGGATCCTGGGCCGTCTGGTCAAGGTGACCCCGTCCTCCAAGGTGGTCGGCGACCTCGCCCTGCACCTGGTCGGCGCGGGCGTCTCCCCCGCCGACTTCGAGGCGGAGCCGCACACCTTCGACATTCCCGACTCGGTCATCGGCTTCCTGCGCGGCGAACTCGGCGTCCCGCCGGGCGGCTGGCCCGAGCCGTTCCGTACCAAGGCACTGGAGGGCCGCGCGGCGGCCAAGCCCGCCCAGGACCTGTCCGCCGAGGACCGCGACGGCCTGGAGAAGAACCGCCGCGCCACCCTCAACCGGCTGCTCTTCCCCGGCCCGACGAAGGACTTCGACACCCACCGCCAGGCCTTCGGCGACACCAGCGTCCTGGACAGCAAGGACTTCTTCTACGGTCTGCGCCCCCGGCACGAGTACACCGTCGACCTGGAGCCCGGCGTCCGCCTGCTCATCGAACTGGAGGCGGTCGGCGAGGCCGACGAACGCGGCTACCGCACGGTCATGTCCACCCTGAACGGCCAGCTCCGCCCCATCCAGGTGCGCGACCGCTCGGTGGCCTCGGACCTGCCCGCCGCCGAGAAGGCCGACAAGTCCAACCCCGGCCATGTCGCCGCCCCGTTCGCGGGCGTGGTGACCCTGGCCGTCACCGAGGGCACCGAGGTCGAGGCGGGCGCCACCATCGCGACCATCGAGGCGATGAAGATGGAGGCCTCCATCACCGCCCCGAAGACCGGCCGGGTCTCCCGCCTCGCGATCAACAGCATCCAGCAGGTGGAGGGCGGTGACCTGCTGGTCGAGCTGGCGTGATCGGCTGCGTCGACGGATCGGCGCCGGCCGCTCGCCGGTCGCGCGGTCGCTTGTCGCGTACGCATACGCATACGCGCGGTCGCTCGTCGCATACGTACGGCCCGTGGCCGGGATCTTCCGCAGGGGAGGTCCCGGCCACGGGCTTTTCGCGGCCACGGGCCTTTGCACTCGCCCCGCTCCGCTCCGCGCCGCCCCGCCCCGCTCCGAGTGGCCCGACCCCGGATCGCGGCGCTCAGTCGAGCAGCGCCACGACCATCCCGGCGAAGCCGACGACCATCAGCAGGACCAGGATGGCCATGACGCTCAGCGGGCCCTTGGCCCAGCCGGTGGTCGGGTTGTAGGTCTCCTCGGGTCCGGCCCCGGCGGTGCTGTCCTCACCCTGCGGGGTCTCGCCGGGCGGCACCAATCCGGGCCGCGCGGCGGCCGGTTCCCCGCCTCGGGGCGCTCCTCGGCCGGTGTCCCGGTCGGCGTGCTGGTCAGCCTCCCGGTCCGCGTCCCAGTCCGCGCCTCGGTCCGTGCCCAAATCCGGGTCCGGGTCCGTGTTCCTGAGGTCCATGAGGTGGCTCCCCTCGGTGAACAGTGCCCCATTCGACGCTACTCCTGATCACGCGGGGGCTCCTGCCCGTACGGCGGCAGGCGCGTGTGCGTACGGCGGCCCCTACCGACGTACGCACGTACCGGCGGCGTACCGACGTACCCGAAATCCGGTGGCGACGGCCCGAACCCGCCGCATACGCTCCCCTCCCCTCGCCGCCCTTCCTCGTCTGGAGCCGTATGTCCCGCCCGCCCCGTATGCATCCCGACGAGCTCGACATGGACGCCGAGCTCGTGGAACGGCTGATCGCCGGCCAGTTCCCGCAGTGGGCAGGGCTGCCGGTCGTACGCGTCGCCTCGGCGGGGACGGACCACGCGATGTTCCGGCTCGGGGACGACATGGCGGTACGGCTGCCCCGGCTGGCGTCCGAGGCGCGGCAGGTCGACAAGGAGCAGCGCTGGCTGCCGCACCTGGCCCCGCACCTCCCGCTGGCCGTCCCGGTCCCGCTCGGCAAGGGCGCGCCCGGCGCGGACTTCCCGCTGCCCTGGTCGGTGTACCGCTGGCTGGACGGCGACAACGCCCACGACCGCCCCCTCACCGAACTCGCCCACGCCGCCCGCGAGTTGGGCCGCTTCGGTGCGGCGCTGCGCCGGGTCGACGCCACCGACGGCCCGCCGTCCTTCCGGGGCGGCCCGGTGGGAAAGCAGGACGCGGGGGTCCGTACGGCGATACGTGACCTCGGCGCCGACGGCACCTTCGACGCGGCCCTGGCCACGGCGGCGTGGGAGGCCACGCTCCGGCTGCCGCAGTGGGAGGCCGCCCCGGTCTGGGCGCACAGCGATCTGCTGCCGGGCAACCTGCTTGCCCGGGACGGCCGCCTGACCGCCGTCATCGACTTCGGCTGCCTCGGCACCGGCGATCCGGCCTGCGATCTGATGGCCGCCTGGACGGTGTTCCCGCCGCAGGTCAGGGAGCTGTACCGGGAGGCCTCCGAGGTCGACGACGCGACGTGGGACCGCGGCCGGGGCTGGGCCCTGGGCTGGGGAGTGCAGACCGTTCACCACTACCGGAGCAGGAACCCGGTCCTCGCGGGCATCGCCCACCACGCGGTGTCGGAGGCGCTCGCGGAGTTCGCGGGAGAGGCCGGGGACGGGAGCAGGGGCGGGGACGGGAACGGGACCGGGGACGGGACCGGGACCGGGGACGGGACCGGGACCGAGACCGGGGACGGGACCGAGACCCGAAACGGAAGCAGGAGCAGGAGCGAACTCGGCGAACCGGCTTAGCCCGCACCGGCTTGGCCCGCACCGGCTCAGCCCACCACCCGGCTCCGTTGGAGTGGTGCGCCCCACCTCACCGGCACGGTTGCCCGCGCCACTCCGGGGGCGCACCGAACCCTGGGCCCATGTCTCATCACCTCAGTGGCCCGAACCTCCGTCCACCGCTGGGCGACTCCCGGCTGGACATGACCGACCTCTTCACGTTCACGGCGCCGGGCGACCGCACCGTACTGATCATGAACAGCAACCCGGTCGCCCCGACCGGGGGCGACGCCTTCCACCCCGACGCCGTCTACCGGATCAACGTCGACACCGACGGCGACCACCAGGCGGACCTCGCCTTCAGCTTCGTCTTCTCGCAGCCGCAGAACGGCGCGCAGACGGTGACCGTGTACCGGTCGACGGGCGCCGAGGCGCGCTCGCACGAGCCCGCGGGCGAGAAGATCTTCACCGACGAGCCGGTCGCCCTGAAGCCCGGCACCGCCCCCCAGGTGCACAGCTCCGGCCCGTACCGGCTCTACGTAGGCCTGCGCAGCGACCCGTTCTTCGCGGACCTGGAGGGCATCGGCAACGACTTCACCTGGACCGGCAAGGACTGGGGCATCGACAAGAACATCTTCGGCATCGTGCTCGACATGCCGCACACCGAGATCGGCCCGGAGCCCGGGTTCGGTGTCTGGGGCCGGGTGAGCCTGCGCCAGAACGGCCGCCTGACGTCGGTGGACCGCGGCGCGCACCCCTCGGTGACCGCGTACTTCAACCAGGAGGACGCCAAGGAGGCGTACAACGAGGGCGAGCCCGCGCAGGACTGGGACACCTACCTCCAGCCGTGGACCGCCGTCCTCGCCCACACCGGCGGCTACGACGCCCAGGCCGCCGAGTCGACCCTGCGGACGATCCTGCCGGACGTCCTGCGCTTCGACCGCTCCCGTCCCGCCGCCTACCCCAACGGCCGCGCCCTCACCGACGACGTCACCTCGGCCCGGCTCAGCATGGTCTCCGGCGGCAAGATCACCTCGGACAACATCCCCCCGCACACGGACCTGCTCCCCGACTTCCCGTATCTGGGACACCCGCACCCGGCGCCCAGCGGGAGCTGAACTCCGGTTCGCGGCAGAGCAGTTGATCTGCCCTGCACCAGCCCGCTGCCTCGGTACGCGCCCCGTTCATGGCGTACGTACCGGGGCAGCGGCATGTGAAGAGCGGCTCGCAGGCACCGGAAGCCGGGAGACCGGAAAACCGGGATCCCCGAAGTGACCAACTACCCCTGATCTGCTTTGAGTTCGCCAACTCCCCCGATGTCCCTCATAAGTTGGGTGCGCCGCCCGATGCGGACCGACACCGGGCGGAGCGAAGCAAAGCACAAGGCGCAAGGGACAAGGCGCAAAGCGCAAAGCACGAACCACCAGGGGGAGCACATGGGCGGCTTGCTGTCCGTCGGGCCGGACGATCCGCGGTACGAGGACCTGCGGCGGGGTGAGAACCCCCGGTTCGCGGGGCGGCCGGAGCGGATCGTGCTCGTCTCCTCGGCCGCCGAGATCGAGCAGGTGCTCAACGAGGCGGTACGGGACGGGAGTCGGGTCGCCGTACGCAGTGGCGGGCACTGCCTGGAGGACTTCGTGAGCGACCCCGAGGTCCGGGTCGTGCTCGACATGACGCGGATGTCCGGGGTCGGCTTCGACGAGGAACGCCGCGCCTTCGTCGTCGAGTCGGGCGCCACCCTGGGCACCGTGTACCGGACCCTGTACCGGCTGTGGGGCGTGACGATCCCCGGCGGCACCTGCCCCGAGGTCGGCGCGGGCGGCCACATCCTCGGCGGCGGCTACGGCCCCCTCTCGCGCCTGCATGGCTCGGTCGTCGACTACCTGTACGCGGCCGAGGTCGTTGTCGTCGACGCCAACGGCACCGCCCGTACGGTAGTCGCCACCCGCGAACCCGACGACCCCCACCACGACTTGTGGTGGGCACACACCGGAGGCGGCGGCGGGAACTTCGGCGTCGTGGTGCGGTACTGGCTCAAGTCACCCGATACGGAAGGGGAGTTGAGGCAGGGAGAGGCGGCGGCACCCGAACGGCTGCTGCCCCGGCCGCCGTCCGAGGTCCTGCTCGACACCACCGTCTGGCCCTGGGACGGGCTGAGCCGCGAGGACTTCGTCCGGCTGGTCCGCAACCACGGCGCCTGGTTCGAGCGGCACAGCGGACCGGACTCCCCCTGGTGCGGCCTGTACAGCGTGCTCGCACTGACCCGTCGGCAGTCCGGCGCCCTCGCGATGACCACCCAGCTCGACGCGGGCCTGCCGCAAGCGGCGGACATGCTGCGGTCGTACGTGGACGCCGTCTCGGACGGACTCCCGGTACGGCCGCACAGCCGGACCCTGCGCATGCCCTGGCTGCACGGCACCCGCTGGCCCGGCACCGCGGGCGACGGCGACCCCACCGCCCGTACCAAGATCAAGGTCGCGTACGCGCGCAGGCGCCTGACCGACCGCCGTATCGGGACGGTCCACGACCACCTCACCGACCCGGCCCACGACATCGGCGGCGGCGTGGTCGCGCTGATCTCCTATGGCGGCCGCGTGAACGCCGTCCCGCCCGGCCGTACGGCGGTACCGCAGCGCGACTCGATCCTGAAGGTGGTGTACGGCTCCACCTGGCAGGACGCGGCCCAGGACGCCGAACAGCTCGGCTGGGTAAGGGAGTTGTACCGGGACGTGTACGCGGACACCGGGGGCGTACCGGTGCCCGACGAGGACAGCGACGGCGCGTACATCAACTACCCGGACGTCGATCTGGCCGACCCCGCCTGGAACACCTCGGGCGTGCAGTGGCCCGAGCTGTACTACGGGGAGGCGCTGGCGCGGCTGCGGCGGATCAAGGCGGAGTGGGATCCGGGGAACGTCTTCCGGCACGCACTGTCGATTCCGGCGGCAGGGGCCTGAACGCCCTGCGTCCTCAACTTGGCTGCGGGCGAGGCGAGTTCGGCCCCGTTCGCCGCCCCCGCCACCAGCGCTACCGCCACCGCGCCGTTCAGGAGTTCCAGTTCAGCCTCGGCTGCGGCGCGCGGTCGCGGAACCGGCGGGTGAGGAGGCCGAGGCCGGTGGCGATGACGTATCCACAGGCTGTGAAGAACACTTCCGGCGGCGGGAGGACGCTCTCGGGGACGACCGTCAGGGCCGGGAGCGAGACCGGCACGGTCGTGAAGATGGGCCAGACCCAGGCGAGCGAGGCGTCCTCGTGCTCGACGAGATGAGTGTCGTAGCTGGCGAAGGCCACGGAGGCGCCGACCACCAGCAAGTAGCCGCGTGCGAGCCAGCTGTCCCAGGCGGCGGTGAGTATCCGGGGTTTCCTCATGTGTTCTCTCCGTCGAGTCGCTTGCGGTCAGGCGGCCATCCACCATCGGGGGGATCCACCATCCGGCGATCTACCTTCCAGTGATTCGCCCTTCCGGTGATCAACCTCCTTCACCCTGCGCCACCCGTCGGCTGCCCGACCTGAGTACGCCTACTCAGATCATCGCGACCTCGGACTCATCCGGACAATTTCAACGGGGTCGGCGGGGTCGGCGAGATCACCGCGCCCACCGCACCCCGTGGAAGCCCGGCACGACGTCGGAGTCGGCGAGGTGGACCAGGCTGCCCCCGGGGACGTCGAGCAGCGGCAGCAGGCGGAGCCGTTCGAGGTCCTTGTGGGTGCTGTGGGCGTCCAGGCGCCAGATGCGGTGGGCCTCGCGGGCGGCTGCCTCGGGGGCGAAGCGCAGGGTCAGTTCGAGGCGGGCGCCCGCGGCGGGGAACCAGCGCCCGTAGTACGGCTCGGGGAGCCGGGCCCGTACCTCGTACTCCAGGGGGAAGGTCTCGCCCGGGCAGAGGGCGGGGAAGAGGAGCTCGGTGCCGGTCAGGGCGGACTCGGGGTCGGTGGCGCCGCGGCCGAGGACGCAGTCGCGGCCGGGGCGGATGTCCGGCAGCGCGCCGCTGTGGGTGTGCAGCAGGACGGCGTACCGGTCCACGCCGGGGCGCCGGGCGCGCAGCACGATCCGGGCCCGCACCACCCAGCCCGCGCCGGTCACGGTCACGTCGTCCTGGAAGGCGAGCAGATCGACGCCGGGGTCCTCGGGAGCCCCGAGTGCCGCCCGGAGTCTGCGCGCGGCTGGCCGTGGCGTACCCGGCGAGAAGCCTCCGCCCCGGCCGCGCGGCGCGGGCTCCCGCAGCAGCCGCACCAGGGTGCCCTCCGGCAGGGCGAGCAGCGATTCGAGCGCGGCCACGGCGCGCAGGCTCTCCGGACGGCGGGGGCGGCCCACCCCGCGCTGCCAGTTGCTCAACGTGGACACACTGACCGCGTGCCCCCGCGCGGCGAGCCGGTCCCGCAGCCGCTCCAGACTCAGCCCGCGCGCGGCGATCGCGGCGCGGAGCGCGGTGTGGAAGGGGCCGGTACGGAACACGTCGGGCGCGGACGGAGACGGAGACGCGGACGGAGACGGGGACGGAGACGGGGACGGGGGCGCGTCCGGCTCGGGTGCGGGTGCGTCCGGCTCGGGTGCGGGCGTGTCAGGGAGGTCCGACAGGTCGCCCCCGGCTGCGGGCGCGTCGGGCTCCGGCGGGGTCGCGCCGGGGAGGTCGGGCAGGCCACTTCCGGCGCGCAGCTCCCCGCCGTTCACCACTCGCCGCCCCTCGTCCGCCACCGCTCACCCCGCCACATACCGTCAGCGCGCCATCACGACACGTAACTGACCGTCATTACCGGCCAGTTCTGGATTTCTAGGACGCACTGTCATTCTCGCAGGCAGCGGGCCTGTACGCCGCTCCGCGCAGCCGTCTCCCGGACCCGTTCGAGGAACCCCCCAACCCTGAACCCCCTCACTATGGCCAGAAGGCACCACCCCCACCGCTCTCACCCCACCACCACCAGACCCCGCCCCGGAGGACCAACGCATGGAGCAGGGCCCGCCCCCGCCCCCACCCGCCGAGCCGGCCATCGGCCACCGGACGAGCAGAAGCGCCCGCGCCACCCGCGCCCGCCGCGCCCTGCCCGCCACGGGCGCCGCTGCCGCCCTGCTCCTCCTGGGCTCACTGACCGCCTCGTGCTCGGACGGCGACGGCGGCGGCAACACCGCGCGTGAGCGGCGGGTCTGCCTCACGGGCAAGCTGACCTACACACACCGCGACGCCGAGGCGGGCCCCGAGCTGCCGAAGGCCACCTCCGTCGCCCGCAACGCCAACTGGGAGCTGTGGGGACGTCCGCAAGGCGAGCGGCGCGTACGGGAGTTGAACGCCGGGCTCACCGACGCAGGTAACGGCGGCTTCCGGGCCTGCGCGAAGCAGCCGGACCAAGTCACCGACGTCTACGTGAAGTTCAGGTCCAGCAGCACCGATCTGTGGCGGGTGATCAACCCGAAGTCCCGGGCGCAGTACACCTTCGACACCCGGCACACGGCGCGGGCGGACTCCACCGTCGCCCTCGGCACCGTCCGCGTACCCGCCGACCGGGCCTCCGCGTGGAAGATCGTGGACAGCCTCAACGAGCTGTACTGGAAGGCCTCCGAGGCCAACACCTCCGGCTCCGCCTGCTGGACCCGGCGCCAGAAGAACGGCCACTGCGACGAACTCACCGTGACCTGGGGGCCGAAGGCCACCGACGGCGGGTACTTCGACCAGGGCGGCACCAACCACATCGTCCTCACCGCCGAGGACGCGGACTCCCGGCACACCGTCCTGCACGAGGCGGGCCACTGGCTCCAGTGGCAGCTCTACGGCCGCTCACTCCCGGACTCCCCGCACTGCGAGGAGCACACCTTCGAACTGGCCAGCTCGCCGGGCTGCGCGTGGACCGAGGCGTTCGCCGACGCGGCCGCCGCGTACGCGCTCGGCGACCGGCGCTACGTGTACGGCAACGGTGAATCCGTCGAACTGCGCGCCGACTCGGCGACCGACTGGGACCAGGGCGACGACGTCCAGGGCCGGGTCGGCGGAGCGCTGCTCGACCTGTGGGCGGCGGACGGCCCCGACGGCGGCGACTGGAACCGCACCATCGACCTGATGTCCCGCGAGGTCAGCGAGGACTTCTACGACTACTTCACCGAGGACCGCCCACGGGCCGGACTGGACACCACCGGCCCCGCCCTCGACATCGTCCACGACCACACCATCGACTACTGATGTCCGAGCCGTCCCCACTCCATCCCCTGCCCGCCATCTCACGGCCACCTGACGAGCCAAGAGAAGGACCGCGGGGACCACTAACTTTCCGACCAGCGGCGGACACGTACCGAAGCAGCACCAACTGACTTCCTGACAAAGGGAGTTGGAAAAACGTCAAGACCGGAACAGAGCCGCGAAGAGTCGGGAAGGCTGACCACGCAGGGACACAGGGAACGCAGGGACGCAGGGAACGCCGAGAAGGGGGTGACCGGACGTGACCAGGACGCCGGGCGCACTTGGCGCTACGGGCATGCCGAGTGCGGCGGACATCGCGAGTACGGATACCGCAGGTACGGCGGGTACGGCGGATACCGCAGGTACAGCGGACGCGGCTGGTACGGCGGATACGGCCGGTACGGCGTGCTCGCGGACCGGCAGCGACGGGTCGGCCAAGCGCACCGGGCGCACGGGACGGACCGGACGCACCGAGCGCACCGGCCGGACCGCCGCGCAGGTCTGCAACGGTGAACTGCTCGACTTCCTGCGCGCGCGGCTCGACGCCGCCGGGCTCGCCGTCCTCGCCGGGCACGAACCGCGCTGCTTCCCGCTCGGGCACGTACCGCCGGAGCGGCCCGGCGAGACGCGTGTGACGCTCGTGGACGCCTGCGAACTCTGCTCGGAGGACCCGTTCCGCCACAGCGAGGGCGGTCGGACCTCCTACGCGTACGACGAGGGTCTGCTCACCCACTGGCCGTGCCCCGAAGTGCGGGCGCTGGCACTGCCGTTCGCGGACGATCCGGGGTACCGCGCGCACTGGCGTCCGTGGCGCATCGACCCGCCGTCGCCGCTGTCGGCCGCGCGGCGCGAGGAGTTGTGGCGGGCCGGGTTCCAGGTCCTGTCGCAGCGTCCGCAGACCGGCATCCTGCCGCTGTCGGTGCTCTGGCAGCGGGTCGTCCACCACGGCGCGGCGGTGCCGACGGCGACGGTGGGCGAGGACCGCGCGGACCACGACGAGGCGGTCACGGCGGCCTGGTGGAAACTGGCCACCGAGCTCGAACTCCCGGACACCCTCGGTGAGTTCGCGCTGGCGACCGAGCTGGGCTGGACCCGGGTACGACGTGTGGTCGGGACGCCCGGCACCGGCTTCGGCGCCCCGGGCCTCGGCACCGTGCACGGTGCGGGATCGGCGCCGGCGCACCGTGCGGCCACCGGCATCCCGGGCGCGCTCGGCCGCGAGGGGCAGCTGAATCTGCTCGCCGTCTCACTCGACGGGCAGAAACTTCTCGCCGCTACCACCGAGGAGGGCGGCACCTGGCTGATCACCCACCACGAACTCGGCGACTGGCACGAGCGCTGGGCCGAGCGCCTCGGCACCCTCCCGCCCGAGGAAGCCGCCGCCTCCTGGGCCTCCTGGGGCCGTATGAAGGCCCCGGCCTTCGAGCCCCTGCGCACCGCCTGGCGCGAGGGCCTCGCCGCGAACCCGGCGGCCACCCCGTCGGTACTGGCCCGCCTGGACCGGCTCGAACGGCTCGAACGGCACGACCGCGTGGACGGGCTCGGCTGTATGGACAGACACGACCGTCTGGACGGGCTCGGCCGCACGGACAGGCACGACCGCGTGGAGGCAGCCGACCGCGTGGACGGACTCGACCGCGTGAAGATTTCCGACGGCTCGGGGCCCGCCCTCAACCCCAGCCCCGCCCCCGACCCGGGCCCCTGTCTCCCCTACCAGGTCCTGGAGCACCTCACCGAGACCGAGATCGAACGCCTCAGCCGTACCGGCCGCCCCGAACTGCGCGCCCGCGCCCTCTACGACCCGCGCCTCTCGGCCGCCTCCGTGACCCGCCTGACCGAGGACCCGCACCCCCAGCTGCGCCAGCAGGCGGCCAGCGACTTCCGTGTCCCGGCACCGCAGTTGGCCCGCCTCCTGCGCAACCGCGAGACCGCACGCGCCGCCGCCCAAAACCCCTCCCTCCCGGAACGGGAGATGCACGGCCTCCTGGACCGCACGGAGGACCCGCGCACAACGGCGCCCGCACACCGTCCCGCCACCCCGCGCCCTGCACGCCCGCCACGCGTCCCGCACCAGTCGCACACCGCGCACGCCGGGTACCCCGTGCTCCCCACACATGCGCAGCACCCGGCGCGCCCTCAACGGCCGCAGCGCGCCGCCCACTTGGACCCCGACCGGAACCGGGAAGGCTTTTTCGGCCACCCCTCCCCGCCCAACTCCCCTGAACAAACGGGGTAATTGATCACAAGAGCGCGGACCCGCCGTGCGATCCTCGCCACTCGCACTGTCGGGCTACCCCCACGTCAAGTGAACCCCAGAGATTCACCGAGTGTCATGTGCGGTGCCCACGGCCCCGAATTCACCAAGCCCGGCCGATAAAACCGTTTGACCACGGCCACCGAACCCCGAAACACACCCCGCACGCACTCCACACACACCCCCTGACGAAAAATTTTCTCGCAGTCCGGACGCGTCCGTGATTACCTTCCTTTCCGGCGGAGAAACACCTTCGGCGGCCCGGTAAATCCGTACGGCAATGGGGAGTTGAGCGGTACGGCAGCACCGCACACTCCCTTTCGGCACGCGTTCCGTACGCACTCCCGGGAGGTCACCCGCCCGACGGAGCCGTACGGAACCGGAAGGCCCTACACGCACAAGAAGTAGTCAACCTGCCTGCTCAGGGAGTCATCGAGGGTTCCATCCGCACAAGCGGAGACCCCTTGGACGTCGCGGGACGTCGGCCCGGCCGCCACCACGTTCGCTTCGCACCACGCACCAACACCCCACCGACCAGCGCCCATTCCGCACGCCCGAATCCGAGGAAATAACGCAGCGACGAACCCCGCACCACCGGCACCTCCGCACCGCGCAAGCACCATCCGCTCACCCTGCGAACCATTCCCAGAGGACACCATGCGAATTTCCCGCACACCCAAGAAGGCAATTCCTTCCACACTTCCCCACACGCCCACCCGTCGCGCCGCTTTGACATTCTCCGGGGAAACCGCCATCGCCGCTTCCACCGCCGGACACGACACGGCCGGACACGACACGGCCGGATACGACATCTCCTGGCGCGACGACTGAGGGACCGAGCCGTCAGTCAAGGGCCTGGTACGCGGCCGACTGGTCCGTCAGCTCGGGGCGCTCCACCCAGTACGCGTGACCGTGAATCCGCAACATCGCCCAGTGCCACGCCTCGTCATGGAACACGAGCCCGCGAAACGGAGCGTCCGCCGACTCGTACGGGTATTCCTCCAGCGCCGCCGCCTCGGCCGCTTCCGGCCCCATCCCGCCGTACTCCCGCATCACCCAGGCGTACCGACGCCGCTCCCCCGCCAGGTACTCGACGTACTCCGCTTCGGTCCAGTCCATGGGCAGACCTCTTGAGAGTTCAGTTGTCGTCCGGCGCTTCATCGGCGTGGAGCCGAGTATCGAGGTCGCCCACCCAGGACAGCGCCCAAGTCCGCAGAGTGGCTACCTGGTCCGACGTCAGGCCGTAGGCGGTGAAGTCTTGGTCGTCCCACCATTCGGCGCCCGCAAGCCGGTCGCGCAGATCGTGGAGGCTGAACTCGAAGCGGGAGTGGCGGCGGCCGAGCGTCTCAAGGTCTGCGGTGGTGCGGTGCTGGGAAGCCGCATGGACGTCGATGAGGTCGCGGACGGCTCCGCGGTCGGCGAGTGCGCGGACTTTGGTGCCGATCACGTCATCGAGAGCAAGGACCGGCCCGTGCTTGGTCGTCGCGGGCGGGGACCAGAAAGCTTCCTTGAGGATGTCGATTTCACACTGCTCGCCAGTGCAGGGATCGGTGGCGATGAGTCGACCGGACAGCGGGCTGGTCTCGACCTCCTGAACGGACCAGCCTCGCTGGATGAGGCCCTCGGCGACGGTGCGAGCGATCTCGGCCATGGGCGCGGGGTTCTCGGTGGCCACGTCGAGGTCCTGGCTGAGACGGTCGACCAGGCCGTGGGCCTGAACGGCGTAGCCGCCGGTGATGACCAAGGGATAGGGCGACCCGATGGTGAGTACATCGGCCAGGAGTCGGCGGTGCAGGTCGCTCAGGTTCACGCGGCCTTGGAGTTCTCAGTGATAGCGAGCTCGGGGAAGGCGTTCTCCCAGACGTGGCGAATCGGTCGGCTGATCAGGGTCCGCAGTACGGGCCACTGGCTGATCAGCAGGTCCCGGTTCAGGAAGTCGACGAGGTCTTGGCGCTGCCCTTCTGCCAGGACAGTGCGGTACAAGCCCATACGCGAGCGGGGCTGCTCGAGCGTGTAGGAGCGGCGGCCGGACCAAACGACGTGCAGCGGCAGGTCGACAGTGCCATGGCCGGGACCTGTCAGGTCCTCCAGGCACTCGGGCAGGCGCTCGGCGTACTGCCTGCACAGCACCTCAAACGCGTTGGGCACCGGAAAACGGGCGGGGGTCGGCACGGCCATGCATTCAGTATCACCTGTCGGGCCGGGTGTCACCAGGAGCATGGCGTTCCAGGGGGTACGGCGGCCGGAGACTTCGGGTGTCACTGGCGGCACGGGCCTGCGTCTTGCATCAGGGGATCTGACAGTGACCGCCATCAACTGCGGCATCCTGTCCGAACCAGAGGCAGCCGGAGCGCAGGAGGACCCCCATGCCACCGCAAGCCGCTCACGGACCCGCTGGACGCGCGAACGGTGGCGGCGGGGACGGCGGCGCGTACTTCATCCGAGGCCGGATCTACGTACCCGTGCGGCTGTCCAAGACCTACTCCCGTGACCACTGGGCCCCGTTGGTCAAGGAAGTGGAGATCTGGGGAAGTCGTTCCTACGCGACGCGGGCGGAGGCGGACCGTGCCCTCCGAACGTTCCTGAAGACGCCGCACTGCTTCGGCGGCGTGGTGCACGCGCGTACGGGGAGCCAGCGCGCCGAGTTTCGGGCGGCGTCCCAAACTGCCCTGAACGACATGAAGTTGGACGTGCTCGCGGAGATCGGCGAGATCCGCCGACGAGCCGACGACTTCACCTACGCGCGCCGGTGGGAGCTTCCGTGGCTGTTCCTCCGGTGGTTCCGCAGGCCGCGCACGCACACGCGGCACCTGTGACGCGTACGCACACGCGGTACTTGTGACAGGCACGAAAGCGGAAACGGTCCGCCCCGCACTCAACCCAGGCGGGTCGAGTGCGAGGCGGACCGCTGCGATCCGGGCCGATCCGGAAAGTGAACCGATGCGATCCGGGGGCCGGTCCGGCGCGACGGGGGTACGGGCCGGGCCGGGTCCTCTGGTGGATCCGGTTCTTCGGGTGGACGGTGGTGGGCGGTTAGACCGGCTCGGCCTCGATCAGGGAGGCGAAGACCGGGGCCTCGATGATGCGGGTGACCTTGAAGTCGGCGCGCTTGAAGAGCTCGGTGAACTCCTCGGCCGAGCGCTCCCAGCCGGAGAGGCCGGCGAGCATCAGGACGTCCATGGTCTTGCTGGGGTGCGGGTCGTTGCCCGGGACCAGCACGGTGTCCACGGCGACCAGGCGGCCACCGGCCGGGATGGCCTTGCGGATGGACTTCAGGATGGCCAGGCACTCGTCGTCGTCCCAGTCGTGCAGGACGTGCTTGAGCAGGTAGAGGTCGGCACCCTCGGGGACGGCCTTGAAGAAGTCGCCACCCTCCACGCGCCAGCGGCCCTTGGTCTCTTCCTCGTCGAGGAGGTGACGGGCCACCGTCTGCTCCTGGTCCAGGAGGACACCGGTCAGCTGAGGCGCGCGACGCAGCACGGCGCGCAGCAGGCCGCCGCGGCCGCCGCCGACGTCCACGACGGTGCCGGTCTCCGGCAACGGGCAGGCCTGGGCGACGAGTTCGTCGATCGGACCCGACACGGCCGACATGCCGCGGTCGAAGATCTGCCACGCCTCGGGCGCGGACTTCAGGTACTCGAAGAGCGGCGCGCCGTACGCGGTGTCGAAGGCCGGGTTGCCCGAGGGCAGCACTTCCTCCAGCGTCGCGACCGGCTTGACCACCAGGTCGTCCGAACACATCAGGACCAGGTCGCGCTGCGAGCCGGGGCGGCCCTCGACGAGGAGTTCGGCCATGGGCGTGAGCTCAAAGGCACCATTGTCGTTCTGGCGGAAGACCCCGCGGGTGGCGAGGAGGCGCAGGATCCGCAGCAGGAACGGCGCGTGGGTGCCGGAGCGCTTGGCGAGTTCCTCGACGCTCAGCGGACCGCCCGACTCGGCGAGATGGTCGGCGATGCGGTGGACGGCGACGGTCCGCAGAATCGACGAGTAGATGTGGCCGTTGGCGACATCGTGAAGCTTGATAGCGGCTGCAGCAGCTTCAGTAGTGCTCGTGTTACTGGGCGTACTGGTCAACTTACGGCTCCCGTCGGTGAGTTGATCGTGTTCCCCAGAGTGGACTCAGGCATCTCCGGTGTCACGGGGTATTCGAATGACACCGTCGAAGTCACGCCAATGATGCGGTACACGGTTTTGAGAGCCAAGACTTGTGCCATTGCTTGGTTATCAATCGCGGCACGCCGAATATGGAATGAATGGCTCCGCCACCCACCAGCGGAGTATCGATTTCCGGCCACGTCCGCTGCGCCAGTGGTGGCAAGCTTCACCGTGTCCGAATCTCGGGGAGGTGTACGTCATTCCACTTTCCCCTGTCATGGCCGGAACATCGCTGTCGTGAACGCCCGGCCAGCGCGGTCGCGCGCGGAATCAAGGAGTCACAGGGCCGAGAATACGTCGCCTTTCACCTGGAATCGCCCGCTATACACGCGTCCTGTAGTTGTCGTGATCACTCACACCGGAACCACAAGGACAGAGGAAGTACACGACAAGGACAGAGGAAGTACAGGAGAGAAGCCGGGAAGAAGGCGGAAAGGCGGGCGAAGGGGCGGACAGAGGGCGCAAGTTCGGCCTAATCAGCCAACGTCCCACGTCCCCCCTCCGGCGGGATCCGTACCCCGCCGGGCACCCGCACACTCAAGCCACCGTCACACCCACCCCAACGCCCGCCGCAACGCGCGTAAACACCCGCATTCACCGCTGTACATGTCGGGCTGTATCGCCAACTCGCCCTCATAGGCGATACCGCTATCCCGGTTTATCGAATCCCTGAATCCGGTTGTGAATAAGACGGGAACGGGCAACCGGGCCGCGTTGCGAATCTCACCGGCAATGACATTCCCGTCACGCTCGGCCAACCGCGGGACCTGACAATCCGGTTGTGAAATCCTCGCGGCGGCCGAGCATTGCGAAACGGTTCGGTGGCACTCAGTAACCGAGGGCGGGGCCCATCCCGAATACGGCGATCTCCGTATTGCCGCTGTGGAACTCGCCCTCCCTGATGGGTTCCAGGCCGACCGCGAGCCAGCGGCCGTCGGTCGGGGACCAGGCGAGGGCGTCGATGTAGGTGCGGAACTGGTGGCCGAGGACGATCCGTTTGTCCTCCATCCGCCAGACGCACAGCTCGTGCGGACGCCGCTCCCCGAACTCCAGGTAGCCCAGCTTGCGGCTGAAGCTGCCGATCGCCAGATAGCTCCCGTCCGGGTTGGCCGCCATCTCGAACAGCCGCTCCGAGGCGTCCATGACCTTGTCGACCACCTCGCCCTTCACCGTGTCGACCACGTAGAGGTTCTCCTGCGCGCCGAGGAAGAGCCGCGAGGAGTCGCCGGAGAAGGTCTTGCACTGGATCGGGTCCCAGGCGCCGTCCGAGTGGGACACCCGCCGGGACGGCTCGCGCTCCTCGCCGTGCAGGTCGTAGCCGCCCTCGCCGCCGTTGTTCGGGCTGAGCCGGTGCACGCCGTCAGTCGAGCGCAACCGCCCACGCTGGAAGGGGACTTGGACCTCCTCGCCGAGGTCGACGTCGTACGCCCACTGCACCTCCTCTTCCGGCTCGTCCGCCGAGAAGTAGCCCTTGACCACGACGACGTGCGTGCCGGGCACCCACATCATCAGCGGCACCAGCCACTCGTCGCCCGCGTTCACGTGCGCCTTCTCGCTCCAGTCGGAGGTGTCGTACACCCACACCCGCCCCTGGTCGCTGCAGACCGCCAGATACGCGCCGTCGTCCGAGAAGTGGAGATGCTCGACGTGGTCGTACTCGGTGCTGCCCGTGGTCGTCGCGAACGGCCGCAGAATGTACGCCGGTTCGGAGAGATCGGGCAGGTGCGGGGCGTCCTCGGCGGTCCAGCTGTCGCCGTGCAGCGGGAAGGACGCGGAGCCCCACGCCAGGCCCTTGGTCAGGTGATCCAGCCACCTGCGGTCGGTCACCCGTATCTCGTACTCGGCCTGGACCAGCAGGTCCTCGTCCTTCCAGGCTCCGCCGCGCTCGTAGTAGAAGTCGTACAGGTTCCCCCAATCCTCTTCGGTGGGCGGGTCGTTGAGCGTGGCTGTGCGCCGGACCCAGGAGATGTAGCGGCGCGCGTTGGTGTCGACCCACTCGTAGTTGAGGATGTCGTCGGTGGTGAGCAGTTGGCCCAGGGTGCCCGGGTCCCCGTCCGCGCGGGCCGAGTGCCACCGCGAGCTCTCCCAGAGGAAGTGCAGGAAGGTGCCGGGCTCCTCGTCGGGGAGCGGGATGTGCGTACGCGATCCCGTGTCGTAGTACACGACGAGTACCTGGAGTCTGACCCGCAGCCGCTCCGGATCGACATTCAGAACCCGTACGCCGTACATGTCGGTCGACATCGTCGTCCCCTCAGGAAGTAACTCGCAGAGGCAGCGCCAGTAGGGTCAACACCCCTGCCGCACAGGGGAGTTGATGGAGCGCCTCCTTCAGACGCGAGCGATGTTCGCAGAAGGGACTGACAGAGGCTCAGGTTCCGGCCCCGCGCCCCAACCCCTCAGCACCCTCAACACGCCCAACACGCCCAACACTCCTACGAGTTGGCGCCGTCGCCAGGTGACCGACCAGTACGGCTTGACGACGCCATATGGATAGTGACACTCTCCAATCGCGACGGATAGCAGAGCTATCCAACCTGGTTCAGAGGCCACCATTTCGGGGGAGATTCATGGCCGTCATCGACCAACGGGCGTCGTCGTACGCTCAGTTGGACCAGAAGTACCGCGTCTCGAAGTTCGTGTTCATGGGCGGTTTCCTGCCCACCGCCTTCGGCCTGTTCGGGCTGCTCGGCTCCAGCCCCACCGGCACCGACTTCCTCCTGCTGCTGATCGGCGCCGGACTCATCGGCGGCGGTATCAGCTGGGGCCGCAGCATTCTCGGGCAGATGCGGTACGTCATCACGTATCCCGCGGACCCGATGGCGCACCTCATCGCCTGGGGCGGCAGCATCGCCGTCGTGGTCGTCTGCGCGCTGATCGGCAAGGCGCTGGAGACCGGCATGACCGCGGTCGTCAGCGCCGGACTGCTCGCCGTCCCGCCGTGGTTCCGCAAGCGGCGTACGGCCTTCATGCTCGACTACGCCGGAATCACCGCCGCCGGTACGGCAGTCGCGTGGGACCAGGTCTCGATCCTGGTCATCACCGACACCGCCCCGGACCACGTGAGCCTGGGCCTGCGACTGCGCTCCGGCGGCTGGTCCGACGGCGTCAACGTCGAACGGCACAAGTTCGACCTCAACCGGATCGTCGAGGGCGCGCGGACGCTCGCGCCGGGGCATGTGTCCATCGTCGTCACGGACCGCGAAGGGGAGCGGCCGGTCTACCCGTAGAACCGCGCACGAACCTGTTGGCGCGACAGCCGCCGTCGGCCGTGGTCAAGGCCATGGCCGACGGCGGCCTTCGCGCCGCGTTCCTCCCGGAACGCGGACTGGGATGCCTAGCGGCAGCCTGGCTGGCCGGACGTACGCCCGGGGTCTCACCGGTGCCGGTGGCGGCGGGGGAGCTGCCTGCTCTCGGGCCCTGGCCGCCCCACCCTCCACAGCGCCCGGACCGCCTGTGACCTCGTCGCCCGGGCAGGGCGAGGGGGCGCCGATCTCGGCCCGGAACAAGCACGTGCGGGTGCCCGGCCGCCATGCTGGAATGGATCAGCCTGGAACGGATCAGCATGGAACCAATGGATCTCCCGTCGATCAATGAATCCGACCTCGCGCTCGCGATGGAGCGGAATCTCGCCGAGCATGCCTGCCACCTGCACCGGAACCTGAGAAGCGCGTCCGTCACCGAGACCGGCGACCTGCTGATCGCCGACAGCGGTCTCGCCGATGACACCTTCAACATCGTCGCGGTGGCCCGCTTCACCCCGGACACTGCCCCGACCCGCGCCGCGGAGACGGCCCGGACCCTGGCCGCCACCGGCCGCCCCTTCTCCTGGTGGGTGGGCCCCGCCTCCACACCGGTCACTCTCGCCGAGCACCTCGAGGCCGTCGGCCTGGAGGCGTCGGAGACCGAGACGGGCATGTGGAAGGAGCTGCGCGGCCCTCTCCCCGAGGCGCACGTCGACGGCCTGGAGATCCGCCTGGTAACCACTCCGGAGCAGCTCGCCGACTACGCCACCGTCCTCGCCGCGAACTGGAACCCGCCCGCCGCCACGGTGCGCCAATTCTTCGCCGACGCCGCCGACTTGGCGCTCACCGCCGACTGCCCCGCCCGCTACCTGGTCGGCTACGTCGACGGCCGTCCCGTCTGCTCGGCCGAGGTCTTCCTGCACGCGGGTGTCGCCGGGATCTACAACATCGCCACGCTCGCCACCGACCGCCGCCGTGGTTATGGCGGCGCCATCACCCTGGCCACCCTGCACACCGCACGCGACGCGGGCTACGAGACCGCGGTGCTCCAGGCATCCGCCGACGGAGAGCCCGTCTACCGCCGCCTGGGATTCACCGCCTGCGGCCACTTCACCGAGTACGCCATCACGCCCTGACCCGTCACAGCAACCGCACCGCTCCTCATCAACGCCTGGTAGCCCTCAGGCGTCGGTGCGCTTCTCCAGGCGGCTGCCGCGCGGCAGCGTGAGGGACATGATGTCGCTGGGGCCGTCCAGTGCGATGCGGTGCCAGCGCCCGCGCGGGACGATGACCGCCGTTCCGGCCGACAGGCTGACCTCCTCCTCCTTCTCTCCCGGCTGCTCCGGGCGGAAGTAGAGACGCACGCCGCCGGTGAGGCAGGACACGAGTTCGTCCGCCGCGTTGTGGACTTCCCAGTGGTCGCCGTGCACGTCGGCGTCGGTCTCCACATGGAAGGTCATCAACTGCCAGCCGTCCCGCTCGGAGTTGAACACCGGCTGCTCTGCGCGTATTTGACCCTCGTGGTCGAGGTGGATGAAGGAGGAGAAGAGGTCGATCGGTTCAGCGGTCATGGCGGGACGTCCATTCGTTCTGCGGAGTTCTTCTGGTGGTGTGTGGTTGGTGCGGGTGCGGGGAGCGGGTCGTCTCAAGGCGGGAACGGTTCGAGTTCGGGTTCCATGACGACGATCCTGGCCGCCTGCGCGCCGAGGTTCATCCGCCAACTGTTGTGTGTCGGGGCCGAGTTACGCGCCGAACGACGCATCGCGTAGCGCCCGCCCCCGCGACCGAGGACCGAAGTCGGCTCGCTCAGTCGGGCAATGAGCCGGAGAACGAGTCGGAGAACGAGTCGGACAGTGAGGTGGCGGTGAAGTGCCGGACCCGCAGCGGTGCGGTGAGGTACTCGTCCTCCCCCGGCAGGACCACGGGCTGGTCACGCCAGTCCTCGCCCGCGTAGTCGGCCAGGTCCTTCTCGCCGCGCCAGCGACTGACGTACAGCAGGGACGCGGGCGGCGAAAGCAGTACCTCGTGGGACAGCAACCCCGGGTAACGGGCCGGGAATTCGCGGACCGCCGAGACGATGTAGTCGCGGAACGCCTCGAAGCGTTCAGGGCGTACGCGCGCCTCGCTCACTCTGGTGATCACGGCCGGGCCGTCCTCGTCAACGCGCGAGAACGGGAGGCCGTATCAACGCGCATGCACGGGACGCCGTTTGATGAGTGCGTCATGCTCCGATCCTCGCCCCGGGCAGGCACCTCGCCCAGTGACCGGATCGACATGGAGAGGTACTTTCCTGCCATGAGCGTTCATCGGGTTACGGCGCTGGTCCTGCCCCGGCAGTCCACCTTCGAGCTGGCGTCCGCCGCCGAGGTCTTCGGCCTGCGCCGCCCGGGACTGCGCAGTGGCTACGAGTTCGCCGTATGCACCGAACGTCCAGGTCCCGTACCGACCCTGGCGGGGTACGACATGCTCGTTGAGGCCGACCTCGCGGCACTCGACGCGGCGGACACCGTGCTCGTCCCCGGCTGGCACGACCGTACGGAGCCCGCCCCACCCGCCGTACTCGACGCGCTGCGGCGCGCGCACGGCCGAGGCGCACGTGTCGTCTCGATCTGCTCGGGCACTTTCCTGCTCGCCGAGGCGGGACTGCTTGCGCACCGCAGGGCGACCACGCACTGGCGACTCGCCGCTGAACTGGCTTCCTCTTACCCGGAGTTGGAGGTAGAGCCCGACACGCTCTACATCGACCTGGGCGACGTCGCCACCAGTGCGGGCACGGCGGCGGGCATCGACCTGTGCCTCCATCTGGCCCGCTCCGACCACGGCGCCGCCTACGCCGCACACATCGCCCGGCACATGGTGATGCCGCCGCACCGTGAGGGCGGCCAACTCCAGTACCGCACCGCCGACTTCACCGACCGCCACGAACAATCGCTGGCCCCACTCCTCGACTGGGCCACCGAACGACTGCACCAGCCCCTCACCCTCGACGACCTCGCCGCGCGGGCCAACGTCTCGACCCGCACCCTCGCCCGCAGATTCGGCGACCAACTCGGCGTCAGCCCCGGCCGCTGGCTACTCCAGCAGCGCGTCACGGCGGCCCGCGCCCTCCTCGAGGAGACCAACCTCCCCATCGAAGTGATCGCGGACCGCGTCGGCCTGTCGTCGGCCACCAACCTCCGCAGGCGCTTCCACGCCTTGGTGCATACGACGCCTGCTGCGTATCGACGGTCCTTCGGGCGCAACGAACGCTGAAGGGCCGGCCCCGCCCCATGACCGAAGTCAGTGGCTCCTGGAATCCTGCCTTCATCCGAGACAGCCACACCAGGAGCCATGCATGGGAACGTGGGGGACCGGCCCGTTCGACAGCGACCTCGCCGCAGACTTCGTCGACGCACTTGAGGGACTCACCCACCAGCAGGTCATCGACGTGCTCGAGCGGGCATTCCAGAGAGTCACGAGCTCGGGAACACGCGTCGGCGGCGGAGACGGCGCCGAAGCCGTCGCAGCCGGCGCTCTCCTCGCCAGCACCATCCCGAACAGCCCCATCCTGATCAACCCCGATGACGGTCCGAGGGAACCGCTGTCCGAACTACCGGCATCGCTCCGCGCGTCGGCCAGGCTCGCACTGGACCGGATACTCCAGGACGGCTCAGAAATGGCGACGGGCTGGGTGGACAGTGCCGACGCCGTCCAGTGGCGCCGGGAAGTACAACAGATTCTCCAGGCGCTCGAAGCACCCGCTGATCACTAATCGTGACCGCGTCACGGAAAGGGAGCCAGAACCGTTCTCGTGAACAACCCACTCGGTGACGGTGAAAGAAGAGGACGACAAGCTTCGGAGCCCTGATCACCCTCGTACAGGCTGGTAGTCCGCATGAGGCACCGCCAGCTTCCAGACAGCGGTGAAGGCGTCGCGGCACAATCTCGCCACCTCAGGGGCGGCGGTGACCTCTTCGTCATCGGGCGCCAGTTCACCGTCCCCGGCGAAGTGGTGGAAGACGACCACCTTGTCGTCCAGGAGCCAGAAGTCGTTCCCCGGGAGCGCCAGAGCCGAAGCCAACCGGCGCGGCAGCCAACGGACTTGCTCTCCGGCTTCCACCGTGGGGAGTGTCAGGTGGTGCTCGAACTGGATGTAGTCGCTCAGCGGCTCGGACACAATCCGTGCTCGCTGGATCTCCACTCCTCTGCCCACCAGTTCACGCACAAGGGAGAGCCAAGGGCGGAGCTGCGGGTCGCTGGCATCCGGAGCATCACGGACTCCGTTCTGCCACGCCTCGAAACGCGGATCGGAACGCATGTAGCCGTCCCTCATCTCCAGGTGCCACGCAGAGCGCTCGCAACTCCGCAGTCGATCAAGGAGCGTCGGCTGCGTCACCCTTCACCTCCGGAAAGAACTGCATCATTCGGCGGGGGAACTCGATCACGGTCTCGTGCCCCGGGGCGTGCATGTGAGGCATCCGATCTTGGTCCAGCACTCTCCAGCCTTGCAGCAGGTAGTTGCCCGGTCTCGTCGTCCAGGAAAGAGGATCAGCCGTCCGCAACAGCGCGTGCACGGCGGTACAAGTCCCGTTTGAGGTCGGCCATCCGGAGCGGGTCGGGGCGCGGGTGCACCCACTTGTTCTGTGGGTGCACAGCGCGCGGGATGGGGGCGGCCTCCAGGAAGGCGGAGAAGTCGGCGTCGCACCATGGCGGGACCCAGGCGCCCGAGCGGCAGACGAAGACGAGGTCGAAGGCAGGCCCCGGATTGGTGCCGTCGTCGATCCTCATGGTGACCGGCACGAGCGGATGCTCGGTGGGGTGCTCAAGGCTCTGCCGCCAGGGCGGGAACCGTACGTGCAGCTCGGCGCCGCCCCAGTGGTGGGCGAGCATCCAGTTCTCGCAGCGGATGCCGTCGCCGGACTGCTTCCACGCCTCGAACGACTCGTGGTTGACGCGGTATCCGGCATCGTGATGGGCGTCGTACAGGTGTACCGACTGCCAGGCACCGTCACCGCCCAGGATGCTGGGCCAGAGCTGGCCCGCCCATGCGTTGCTGTCGGCAAACACAAGGACGGACCGGTCGGTGAAGGTGAACCGGTCCCAGAAACCCTCGGTGCCCTGGACGCCGGGGAGTTCGGCCGCCGCCTCGGTGAAGCCTGTGGCCCGCTTCTCCCAGATCACCTCGGTGTGGAACTCGTCCTCCCCGGCGACCGGCCACCCGTACAGCTCCGGATGGTCTCCTGGCGGGCCACCGGCGTCGGGAGTCGGGAAGAAATAGTCCCAGTCCACCACCAGAAGATGCACGGCCGTTGCCTCCGATGTACCGTTCTGCGGCACGGCGCCCCCGCCATCATCGGGGGCGCCGTGCGTTGTGCGGATCAGGCAGTCACGGAACGGCGCGGCTCAGCCGCCGTGGCCGGGCGAGCCGGAGCCACCCTTGCCGTCTCCGTCTTCGATGTCCGTGTCGTCGCCGTCGCCGCCTCGGCGGCCGGGGCCGTTGCCGAACGCCGCCGGGACTCGGAGGGCTTCTTGAAGAGTCACGTACTGGTCTCCCTTCTTCGACGGACCGGAGGAGTTCCGATCCTTGGGTGGCCCGAGGTCCCGGCATGCCCGATGGAATGGAGATGTCAGGGCCTCGGACCTGGCCCCGCCACTGCCTGACCGAGGCGCGGGCATGAGCGGCGGGGAGTCGGTGTCAGCCGAAGCTCTCAGCGGGAACAACGGGGCTCGCGGGCGACCCGGCGACCGCATGAGCCTTTTCAGGGGACGACAGGCCGGCGATCAACTGCATCGTCGAACCGATGCGGAACTCACCGATGCGCACGTAGGGCGTTCCCGAGGCGCTGACGAGTCCCCTGATCTGGCAGATCTCGTTCGGGGCCACGCCCAACTCCCCCATGATTTCGCGCAACTTGTGCGCCATCGAGTCGGCAAGCTGCTGGGCGGCCGTGTAGTCCTCGACGGGCGCCGCCGGTCTATCCACGCCGTGACCTCCCTCGGTGCCCCGCGTGATTGCGGAGTTCGATGTTGAGGTCTGTCACCTTCGATCCGTTACCGGCACTACGGGCCTCTGCCCGCTCTTCGACGAGGGCGCTGCACACCTCGCACCCCGGAACGGGGTCCGGGTCCGCCCTCGGCATGGGTAGCTCAACCGGATTTTCGGGATAGGTCAGAGGGTTCGTCATGGGGCCGTCCCTTGCGACATCGGGGATGACGTCCAAGCTAGGGAAGGCTTGTGCTCAACTCCCAGCCGATTGCACGTGATTGCAGAACGATCACCCGAGGGCGTTCATCGCGTCCGCGATGAGGGCCCTGGCCTTCGCGCCGTATGCCGCGTTCTCGGCCAGGTCGGCGAACGCGTCTGCGTACATCTTGATTTCGCTGGGCTGCGTGATCGTCAGATAGCCGGAAACCAGCTCCACGTTGACCCGCGCAGAGTCGTAGATCCAGAAGCCTTCCACTGGCATCCGGGTACGCCCGAGCCTCATCGGCAGCACGCCCAAACTGACGTTGGGCAGTGAACTCACTCTGAGCAAGTGCTCAAGCTGCTCAAGCTGGGTGTCCGTGTCACCAAGTCCGTTTTGCAGAACTGATTCCTCAACCAGGAACGCGAAGCGGCGGTTTCCTTCGTACATCACACGCTGGCGCTCCATCCGTACGGCTACGGCGTCGGCTACGTCGTCAATCTCAACTCGTCGCCGCTGAACCGTGCGAAGCACATTCTCCGTGTAGCCGTAAGTTTGGATCAGCCCCGGGATGAGCCACGAGGAGTACGAGCGGAACCGTTGAGTGCGCTCGAAGAGCGGCAGGACAGACTCTTGAGCGCGTCGCAATCCGGTGCGCTCCATGCGGCGCCACTGAATCCACATACCTTCGACGGCCTTGAGCGACGCGATGAGATCGTCCGCTTGGTCTTCCACGCCGCACGCCGAGCACCAGGCTCGGACGTCCTGGGGGGATGGCGAGGTCTTGGCAGTGGAGATCCGGGACACCTTCGAGGGGTGCCAGCCGCAGGCCTGAGCCAGTTGCTTTCCGTCCAGCCCGGCTTCCTCGCAGATCTCCCGAAGGCGATCGGCGAGGACTTGCCTGGCAGCGCGGACGCTCGATGATTCCGAAGTTGCCATGGCACGGAGGCCGATCAGACCGGCTTGTACTCCTCGTGCGATGTGGCCCGTTCCCAGACCGCTGCAAACGCTGATCCGACCAGAGCCACGACAGCCGGTTCGGTGCGCCATTCGTGCTCAATCACGGCTCCGTCACCGGAGAAGTACGTGAACAGCACCGTGGAATCGTCAAACATCCACAGGTCGGTGCCTGGTAGCGCAATGTCCGCTGCCTTACGGCGGGGCAGCCAGCGCACAAGCTCGCCGGCTCTGATGTTCGCGAACGTCAGGTCGTACTCGTACCGGATGTAGTCGGTCACCGGCTCCGAAACGATCCGGGCGCGACGCATGCTCACGCCGCGACCAACCGTCTCGCTGACTACGTCGTGCCACGACGTCCACCAGTCGGGCAGGCTGTCCGGCGTGTACCGGCGTCCGTCCTTCCAGGCGGCGAATTCCGGATCGTCCGGGGTGTAGATGTCGCGCATTTCCAAGTGGACGGCGGAGCTACGAGCCTTGGCGAGACCCTCACGTACGGGGCTCTTCACTGCTGGTGGCCTCCTTCCGGTCGAGGGACGTACTGGAGCATCACTTTGGGGAGCCTGATGATCGTTTCGTGATCAGGGACGTTGGTGGAATGACCGGGGATGGAACCGATCTCCTGACAAGCCTTCACCTCTTGCTCTGTCGCCCTGTACGACTGGATCAACAGGTCCCCGGTCTCCTCGTCCAGCCAAATGGTCGGGGAGTTGTCGGCCGGGGTGTTGGGGATGATGCCGAGGAACTTCAGGTTCATGATCGCCTCCGCCATCGGGTGGATTGCACCGGCGTGCACGACTCTCACCCACCCACTCCGCAGCGTCAAGGGTCAATTACAGTCGGCGATTGCGCGGGCGGCATCAACGCTGAAGGGCCAGGTCGTGCCGATCGCACGGGCACCTGGCCCTTCAACTCCACGTAGCGAGGCGGTCGTTCAGCCCTGGGTCGCGTACTCCACGAACTCCGACCAGGCGGCGGGGTGCACCGCGAGCCGCGGGCCCTGCTTGCGCTTGGAGTCGCGGATGTGGATGAGGGTGGGGCAGGTGGCTACTTCTACGCAGTCGTCGCCGTCGCCGCTGCTGTAGGTGGACTTGCGCCAGGAGAGGGCTACCTCGACGCAGTCACCGCTGCCGCTGCTGCTGTAACTGCTCTTGAACCACACCAGTTCGCTGCTGCTGCTCATCATGCTCCTCGCATCTGCCGCAACAGGCTCAGGGAGTCATCGAACGAGAGAGCCTGTGAACGCATCCTGGCATACCGCATCTGGAGCACGCTGACCACTTTGGGGTCCGAGATGAACTGGCCGCTCTCCTGCCCCTCGGCATACGCGAACCACCTGTTGTCCTCGGTCTCAAGCAACTGCACGGGCCCATGCAGCCCCGCATGATGCTCCCGCACCACCGGCATGATCTGAAGCTCGATGTTGCGTCGCCCGGCGAGTTCGATGAGGTGGCCGACGAGTTCTCGGGTGACCTCCTCGCCTCCAGTACGGCGGAGCAGCACGTGCTCCTCCAGGATGAAGCTGTACGCCGTGTTCGGCCGCTCGTACAGGAGTTGTTGCCGTTCCTCCCGTGCCGCCAGCCGCGCATCGATCTCCTCGTCCTTCAGCGGCGGCAGTTGGTCGGCGAACAGCGCCCTCGCGTACGCCTCCGTCTGCAACAGCCCTGGGATGAGCCGGGATTCGTACGTGTAGAGCGTGATTGCCTCCCGCTCGTGATCCGCCCACACCCGGAACCAAGACGCCAACCCCTTCCGCCGAGTCAGCGGCTTGGCCGCCGCCTTTAAGGTGCCGAAGGCGTCCAGCTCGGTCTCGCAGTTGTCCACGAGGCGGCGGGGCGGGAAGCGTCGGCCCTGTTCGACCGACCCGACAAAATGAGCCGAGTAGCCGATCTTGGGGGCGAGGGCCTCCTGGGTCAGACCGGCCCGTTTTCGGAAGCTCTTGAGGACTTCGCCGAAACTCTTGAGTCCTTCCGAGGGTTCCGGTTCGCTGGTCGTGGACTGAGTCATGGACTGGGCCGGGGACTGGGCTGCTGCGTCCGAGGACGTCACGGGTCTCTCCCGTCGCTCGTGCATCTGTTGCGCCAACGCGGCCATGCTTACGCTGAGTTATGCGTACTGTCCACCCTTCGCACCCGTACAAACACGCAGCGTACGAGTTCTGCCCGTGGTGCCGTGCGAAGTCGCAGGCCACCGTGGCCGCATGCCAGTCGATGCCCAAACCCCCACGTTCGCACGCGAGTTCACGCAGCGTTTCCGTTCCACGGCGCGTGGCGCCCGGCTCGCGCGGCGGCTGACCGTACAACGTCTCGACGCCTGGGGCGTTCCCGAGACCTCCGAGCTGTCCCAGGCCGCCGCCCTCGTCGTCGCCGAGCTGGCGGCGAACGCCGCGACCCACGGGCGCGTGCCGGGGCGGGACTTCGCGCTGCGAGTCGCCCTGGACAGGGCCGAGTTGCGCGTCGAGGTCAGCGACACGCGCGGCGAGCGCACCGTCCCGACGGACACCGCCGCCCCACCGCCACCAGACCTCGCCACCTCCCCGCCGCCGGACGCCACCCCCGCTCCGTCCGCCGTACTCCAGGAGTCCGGGCGGGGACTGCTGCTCGTCGCGGCGCTCGCCCGGGAATGGGGTGTGACATCCCGCACGATCGGCAAAACCGTGTGGGCGGTATTGGCGACATAGGGGGCGCACGCGGGAGGCGCATACGTCACACACAGGGCGCGCGCGGGGCCACGTGTGGTGAAAAAGATAAAGAGGTTGTCAGGTTTTCACTGTCCTGGCGGAGCGTTTCCGGCCGAATTCATCCGAACACGCACGCTTTCCCGCCACCCCGTGTGACCTGGGCTTATTTCCTTCTTGTTACCTGCACGGGCTCTACTAGAGTGCAACTGGGCGTTAACACAACCGACGATGACGCGGGTTACCTTCGCAGTACAGCGATACGTGGACCACTGCCTTTCCGGCAGTGCTGTTCCCGTACCCCAAACCGTCGACGAGAAGGAGGCAGTCCGTGGCGCGCAATCCGCACACCCGCGTCCTTCTCGTCGTGGCCGCCGTGCTGGCTTTCGTCCTGCAGACGTTCGGCGCGGGCTCCACGGCCTTCGGTGCGCACCTCGGCCACGAGACACACAAGCGGTCGACCACCTCGTCGAGCGGGCCCAGTACACCGGAGAAGGAATCGGAGAAGCTTCCCGGCGCGCGTATCGCCGCGCTGGGTGCGGTCGCGAGCTCGCGCAGCGACGACCCCGGCGCGGTTCCGCGCACCGGCGGTCCCGGGTTCCGGTACGTGTCCACGCAGAACGCCGAAGCGGCCCGCCCGGCCGCACGGCACCCCGAACGCCCCTGCATCACCGCCCTTCAAGTGTTCCGCTGTTAGAGCGGCCGTGCGCGCGGCCCTGGCCGGATCCGAG
The DNA here is from genome assembly GCF_013364195.1 of Streptomyces sp. NA04227. NCBI lineage: Bacteria > Bacillati > Actinomycetota > Actinomycetes > Kitasatosporales > Streptomycetaceae > Streptomyces > Streptomyces sp. NA04227. The sequence goes on from NZ_CP054918.1 coordinate 3,646,369, forward strand.
TGGTCCGGGCGGCGGACACGGAGCGGCAGGCACGGCCCGTACGGACGCGGCAGTACGCGCGCGGCGGGACCGAGGTGGCGGAGCGGACGCGGTGACAGCGGCCGCGCGGTAGCGCACAGCGCACACGGCCGGTAGCACACACGGCCGGTGCCGATGGGTCATCAGTACCGCGGGCCAGTACCCGTGGTGATGCTTTGACCACCGCCCTCCGTGACCCGTAACCCGTAACCCGTAATCGCTCACCCGACCGGCACCGTCGCCGTCGCGCACCTCTCGAACACCGGGCCGCGCGCCCGGTTCACAACGGCCGGGCTCTCGCGCCCGAACCGTCCCAACACCCAGGCAGGAGCGCCTGGTTACGCATCCCGGCAGTCGCCGGGGCTTGGGCGGCAGGACTCAACGACACCGTGGTCGGTCCGGCGTACACACACACCCGCGTACCCCAGTGGGCCATCCCGCTGGTCGCCCGCTTTGCCAGTGACACCCCCTGTTCAATCCGACGCGCCTGCCACTGGCGCGCCCAGGAGGAAGCTGACATGCAGCCTTTCATCGACAACGCGCGGGCCTTCGGCGCCCGCAACGCCGCGGGGGCCGGACTCGCCCGGCTCGCCGAAGGCCAGTCCCCGCAGGTCCTGTTCATCACATGCTCGGACTCGCGGGTCATCCCGTCCCTGATCACCGGCGCCGGCCCCGGCGAGCTCTTCGAGCTGCGCACCGCGGGCAACATCGTTCCCCCGCACGACGCGGGCCCCACCTCGGAGGCGGCGACCATCGAGTACGCCGTGTCCGTGCTCGGCGTCACGGACATCGTGGTCTGCGGCCACTCGCACTGCGGTGCCGTCGGCGCGCTCGTACGCGGTGACGACCTGACCGCCGTGCCCGCCGTACGCGACTGGCTCCAGCACGCCGCCGACACGCCCGACGGGAAACAGGACGACCCGGCCGTCGCCGACGCCGTGCAGCACCATGTGCTCGCCCAGCTGCTGCGGCTGCGCTCGTACCCCTGTGTCCAGACCGCGCTGGAGGAGGGGCGGATCAGCCTGCACGCCTGGTTCTACGAGGTGCACACGGGCGGCGTGCTCACGCACCGGTCCGAGACCGACTCCTTCGCAGCGCTCTGAAGGGGCGAGTACCCGTGAACTTCCGTGATCTGACCCCCAGTTCTCTCAGTTTCCGTCATATCAAGGAGGACTTCGCGTCCTCCGTCGTCGTCTTCCTCGTCGCGCTGCCGCTGTGCGTGGGCGTCGCGGTGGCCTCCGGGGTGCCCGCCGAACTGGGCATCGTCACCGGCATCGTCGGCGGCCTGGTCACCGGCATGCTGCCCGGCAGCAGCCTCCAGGTGTCCGGGCCCGCCGCCGGTCTGACCGTGCTCTGCTACGAAGCGGTCCAGGAACACGGGCTGCCCGCGCTCGGCGTCATCGTGCTGGCCACCGGGCTGCTCCAGCTCGGCATGGGGGCGCTGCGCTGGGGCCGTTGGTTCCGCGCGATCTCCGTCGCCGTGGTCGAGGGCATGCTCGCCGGTATCGGGCTCGTCCTGATCGCCGGACAGCTCTACTCGATGGCGAAGACCAAGGCGCCGGAGTCCGGCATCGACAAGATCACCGGGCTGCCCGAGATGTTCGTCGACGCCGCGGGCTCCTCCTCCGCCCGCGCCTCGCTGCTCCTGGGCATCGGCACCATCGCCGTACTCGTGCTGTGGAAGAAGCTCCCGAAGAAGGTCACCACGGTGCCGGGCGCACTGGCGGCGGTGGCACTGGCCACCATCGTGGCGCTCGCCTTCGACCTGCCGGTCGCCAAGGTCACCGTCGAGGGGCTGTTCTCCACGATCCAGCCGCCCCCGATGGACGAGTTCGGCGGGCTCGCCGAGGTCGGCATGCTCAGCACGATCGTCGCGTTCACGCTGATCGCCTCCGCGGAGAGCCTGTTCAGCGCGGCGGCCGTGGACCGTCTGCACGACGGTCAACGCACCGACTACGACAAGGAGTTGATGGCCCAGGGCGCGGGCAACACCGTCTGCGGTGTGCTCGGCGCGCTGCCGATGACCGCGGTCATCGTGCGCAGTGCCACCAACGTGCAGGCGGGCGCGAAGACCAAGGCGTCGCGGGTGATGCACGGCGGATGGCTGCTGCTGTTCGCCGCGCTGCTGCCCGCCGCGCTCGGCATCATCCCGATCGCCGCGCTCGCGGGCATCCTGATCCACGCCGGGTTCAAGCTCATTCCGCTCAAGGCGCTTGTGGAGCTGTGGCGTTCGCACCGGGGCGAGGCGGTCGTCCTGGTCGCCACCGCGGTCTCGATCGTCACGATCAGCATGTTCGAGGGCGTCCTCATCGGCCTGGCCCTCGCGGTGATCAAGACGGCCTGGGAGGCCTCGCACATCCGTCTGGAGATCGTCGACAAGGGCGCCGGACCGGTACAGGCGCACCTCTCCGGCAACGCCACCTTCCTCCGACTCCCCAAGATCCTGGACCAGTTGGAGGCTCTGCCGCAGGACCGTCCGGTGGAACTCCACCTGGATCAGGTGCACCACCTGGACCACGCGTGCCGGACAGCTCTGGAGAACTGGGCCGAGCGGCACAGCGACCAGGGGACCGAGCCGGTGAAGGTGAATATGGCCGGGGTCTGAGGAGCCTGAGGGTCCTGCCGACCTGAAGAGTCTGAAGGGCCAGTTCAAGCAGAGGGCCTCGCCGTGCGTGCCAAGTGGCCAGCTACGGCGGGGCCTTCGGCGTTGCGCGAAAGCAACGGCCGCTTTGGGCAGACGAGTTGGGTAACTCGCTTCAGCGGTTCGGCGGAAGGGCGGGCCTGGCGCCGCCCGCCCCTCCACGCCGCCCGGAGGTCACGCCGCGAGACGGCCCGCGAGCGCCTTGCCCTTGGTGGCCGCGGCCTCGTGAGCGGCGCTCAGCGAGGTCTCGTGCAGCGGGATCAGGCTGGCCATGGCGGGGTTGACCGGGGCCATCGTCAGTTCCGGCACGATGAACTCGAGGTCCAGGCCCAGGCTTCCGCCCAGGATCCACTCGAGGTACGGCTGCAGGTAGTCGCGGCCCTCGTTCGGGCTGCCCGGCCCGTAGCCACCGCCACGGCTGGTGACGACGACGGCGGGCTTGCCCTTGAGCGTGGGCGCCTCGGTGCCGACCGTGCGGCCGAAGGCGATGACGTGGTCGATCCAGGACTTGAGACTCGACGGGATCGAGTAGTTGTACAGAGGGGCACCGATGAGCAGCGCGTCCGCGCCCTCCGCCTCCTCGATCAGCTCACGGCGCAGCGCGAAGGCCGCCTCCTCCTCGGGCGAGTGCCCGGCCGGGTCGCTGAGGCCCGCGTAGTACTCGGCGGCGCGCAGGTGGGGCAGCGGGTTCGCGTCCAGGTCGCGGTAGACGACCTGCCCGTCCGGGTGCTCGGCCTCCCAGGCCTGGCGGAACTGGGCGGCGACCTGACGGGAGAAGGACCTGTCGCCGTTCAGCGAGGTGTCGATGTGCAGCAGCGTGGCCATGGCCGAGCCTCTTTTCGTCGTGCGGTGATCATCCGTATCGGGTGTACGTGAAACGCGTACGTAGCTATATATAACAGAGTCACTTACTTTTTTGCACCCCCTGACGAAGAGGTGGGTACCCTGGACATGTCGTACGGCGGCAGTCGTACGGGAGGATGGGCGGGACAGCAGCGTCGGCGACAGGTACGGCTACCCACACGGCCACAGACGCACGCGCGGGCACAGACACAGAGACAGCCACACCAGGGCACGGGACGGAGGAGGACGACGGTGACAGTGAGCGACGAGCCTCAGCACAATGCGTGTACGGCGCCCGAGGCCGGGATCACACGCGTCTTCCAGCTCCTCGGCAAGCGCTGGACGGGACTGATCATCGCCGCGCTGATCAACGGCCCCGGCCACTTCGCGGAACTCCGCCGCGCCATCCCCGGCATCAGCGAACGCATGCTCTCCGACCGCCTCTCCGAACTCGCGGCCGCCCACCTGGTCAGCCGCGAGGTCGACGAGGGCCCCCCGCTCCGCGTCAGCTACCGCCTCACCGAGGCGGGCCAGGCCCTCAAGCCCGCCCTCACGGAACTGACGCATTGGGCGGACGCGCATCTGCCGGAGTCGGGGGCGGAGTGTCCCAAGGAGTTTCGGGGGTGAGGGGACGCACTCACCCCACTACGCCGACAACGTCACCGCAGGCGTGAGCCCCGTCACCCCACTCCCCGCCACCAGCCACCCGTGCACGCACGACAGCAGCAACGGATGGGGACGCTCACGCCACGCCGCCGAGGGGTCGGCCTCGGCCAAGGAGTACGGCAGCAGCCGCTCGACGGTCCTCCGCGACCCGTCCGCGCGCCGTCGCTCGCGTACGACCACAGCCCAGCCGTTCTCGCCGGGCGCCGCCGCGACCAGGCATCCCTGATATCGGTAGCTCAACTCCCTTGCTGTGAGGGTCGCTTGAGCCGCTGGGCGTACCTCGCTGACGTACACCACATCGGCGCAGGCGAGCAACGACCGCCGACCGCGCTCGGCGTCGACGGCCAGGTGGACGTCCGAGGCGCCCTGCCCACCGTCGCCCACCGAAGCCACGACCGCGACACCACCCAGCCGCGCCCCCACGGCGTTCCTCCCGCGATCAGCCCCGAACTCGCTGAACTCCGCGACCGCCGCGCGAAGCCGCTCCCCGCTCACCCCTCGCCCGAGCAGCCGCACCGTCACGAACTCCGCCCCGCTCATGCCGACATCAGTCCCCACGCCCCCGGGCCGTCCAGGCCGGGAGGGCCGGGGAGGCGGGGCGGGAGCGGTAAGGGGACGGTCTCGGGTTCGTAGGCGGGGCGGCCGAGGCCGAGCTGGGCGTACAGGACGTCGCGCATGCGGCGGTTGAACTCGCCCGGGTGGGAGGTGATCCGGGAGGCGATGGCGGCGTACTCCTCGCGCCGGTACTCCCGTGCGGCGAACCCCAGTTGCTCCTCCAGCGGATGTCCGGGGGAGAGGGTCGGTGCCGTCAGTGCCAGAGTCGCCGCAGGGGACGCCGGGTTGATCTCCTGCTGAGGCGAACTCGCCAGCAGGATGGGCGCGTTGGTCAGGGTCGCGTACGTGGTGACCGATCCGTGGTCGCCCAGTACGTAGTCGGCCGCGATGAGGACGCTGCGCCAGTCCGCCTCCGGGGGAACCACGGCGGTACCCCGTCGGGCGCTGAGGGAAAGCCAGCCCGCTACCTGCCAACGGCCGTGCCCTGCATAGACGTTGGGGTGGAGGAGCACGGCCGTACGGAAGCGGGTGGGGTCCAGTTCGGCGGCCAGCCGCGGCAGCAGGTTCTCGATGCGGCCGAACGACGAGTTCGGGCCCCAGGTGGACACGAACACCAGCAACTCCTGGTCCTCGTCCAGGCCGAGGGCCTCACGGTGGGCGGCGCGCCTGGGCAGTGCCGCCGCGATCCGGTCGTAGACGGGGTCGCCCACCACTCGTGCCACCGGCAGCGCCTCGGGGCAGCTCTGCGCGAGTTCGTGCAGGTCGGCCGCATGGGACACGACGAGCGCGGCGGGCAGGGTCCTCCCGTCCGGCATGATGTCCCGCCGCCGCAGCCCCGCGATGCCGTCCTCGTGGGGGCCGTACCCGGTCAGCCGCTTCACGTACGCGGCGCCGTGCGGGAGTGCGACCAGCGGCGCCTGTACCTCGTGTACGCCCCGGGGGCCCGCGGCGAGGGCCAGGTCGAACGGTCGGCGGGTGGCTTCGGCCCAGGGCAGTACCTCGATGCCCAACTCGGCCAGGAAGGCGGGTACTTGGCCGCCGAAGACATGCGGCGGGACGGTGAAGTGGGTCTGGATGCGGAAGTCGGTCTCGACGAGCTTGAGGACTTCAAGGAGGCGTTTCGCGTAGGTGACGGTGTGGGCGACGGCGAGGAGATGTTTCTGCCCGGAGAGGGTGTGCCAGGTGCGGTTCTTCCTCGCTCCCTCACCGGTCGGGGAACCAGACGCTGACGATGACATGGCCACGGTGTCCCTTCCGTTGGTGCAGCAGTCCAGCCGGTCGCGTCCTGGCGACGGCTGCCGTTGCGTTGCGCTTCGATGCGATTGCTGTACGCCGAAACTGTCTCCAGGCCCGTGCGCGAAGAGCCTGCGGGCACCTGTCAGCGGCTTGCACGGACCTTGCACAACGCTGCGACGGGCCGCCCACGCGCCCCCGGAGCCAGACGATCACGGGGTCGTTTCGGCGCGGTGACCTTCAGGCGTTCCGCTGCGAGTGGACGGCGACCTGCGGTACGCCGAGCTGCGACGACCCGTACGGCGTGGCCGCGTACGAGAGGTGATGGCGGCCCTGTCCGCGCATCGTGCAAGGCGCTTGCGGTGGGCGAATGCGCGCCGACCGGGCGCACGGGGGCGATCGGGCGCACTCAGGCGCGCGGGAGGGGGCGGAGAGGGGGCAGCCGGCGTGTGCGCGGATGTGTCCGGCCACGGCGACGAACGGACCGAAGCGCGCACGCGTCGCGGACCTCGCAGGGAGGGACGAGGAGCGAGGCGCCCGGGACAGGCGCCTCGCTTGGGCGTGGTCGCAGCGCGGCGACCACGGCGGAAAAGTCTCTCTGCGACGTTCCTACACGGTGAGCACGAGGTCGCCCTTTTCCAGCACCCCATTCGATCCCGGATACGTTTGCAGCGTTTCGCCCGATATTATCGTTCGCGTAGGCGGAAGCCCCGCAACCGTCGGCATGCAGAGAGATACGACAATCCAGGCCCCTGCCAGGCAGCTGGAAAGAACCGTGGCGACACACAGGGTGCGCATCACCGGGGCGCGCTTGTTCACTCAGTACTCCACTGGTCACGTCGTTGTGGCCATCGACGATATACCGCCGCTCACCTCTAGTGCATCTCAGGCCTTCGAGCGAGAATTCCCGGACGCAGGGCGACCAAGATCAGGAGCATTCTGAAGCCTTCGTACCCAGCGCCGCAAGCAGGGTTGCGATCCGCCCACGTTCTGTGCTCGATTCATCACCGATCAAGCCCAGAGCCTCCCTGAGGGTGGAATATGCCTCCGGCATATTTCCCATCGATTGATAGGTGCTGGCCAGCAACTCCCGCGCCCGGACACCTTCATCTCGATCCTGCGCCCGGTCCGCAAGCAAGATCGCCCGGTGCAGCTGGGAGCAGGCCGTCTCACCGTCCCCCAGGGCGAGCGCCGCCCGCCCGAGCCCGATGCGGGCGACCGTCTCTTCGTGAGCGGCGCCGATTTCAGCAGCCAGCTCCGCCGCGTCGCCGAATTGGTTCAACGCTTCACCGTGGCGCCCCAATGCGAGAAGAGCGGCACCGAGCCCGTTCACACAACTCGCCTGACTTTTCTGATCCCGGAGGCCACGGAAAACCGAGATGCTTTCACGAAAGACCGGCAGAGATCTGGCAGCCTCTCCAAAGTGCACAAGAACGTCGGCCAAGTTGGCATTCGCCGTCGCCACTTCCTGAGGGTTACCCGTTTCCTTCAGCAAAGGAATAGCTTCTTCAAGACAACGGCGCGCATCTTCCTTATTCTGCACATCGATGTACACAGCAGCCTGGTTACTCAGCACTCGACCCAGAAGCTTCACCTCACCGGCCACACGAAGCCTTCCGATCGCGGTGCCGACATAGTGGATGGCCTCATTGAAGTGGCCCAGATACTTATGGGTGATCCCGATGTTGTTATACATACGAGCAATGTCGACGCTGTCGTTCGTCGTCAGTTTTATGCGCAGTGCTGCTCTGTAGAGATCCAAGGCACTCTCATATGCCGCTTCATGCCACCGCACCACCCCAAGAACTCGCAGCGCCTCCCCCTCCGCCACCACGTCCCCCGCACCACGAGCGAGCCCCAGCCCCTCCTCCGCCGCCGACCAGGCCGCCCCGTACTGGCTGACCTGACTGAACGCGGCGGCGAGGCTGAGCAGGGAACGGCACAAGGAGGCGCTGTCCCGCACGGCACGCCAGTGAGTGACGGCCTGTGTGGCGAGGGTGCGTGCGTCACTGCCGTAGCCCTCGGCGTCGAGGAAACCGGCGAGGAAGCCGGCGAGTTGGGCGGCTGCCTCGGGGCGGCCGTGGTGACGCGCGTAGTCCACCATGTCGAGCAGCACGGACCGGGTGCTCTGGAACCAGGCGCGGGCGGCATCCGCTGTGGGACGAAAAGGCAGGTGGGCCGGCGGTTCCGGCGGCGCCGTGGCAGGAGCGAGGACGCGCGGATAGGCCAACCGATCGGCTCGGGCGGCGGCGCCCAGGAAGAACAGCAGGAGCCGGTCCATGGCCGCCTCGCGGTCCGCGTCACTGTCCTGCTGCTGAGCAAGCGAGCGCGCGAACTCCCCCAGCAGATCATGGTACTTGTAGTGATCTGCGGTGGTTTCGTGCAGAAGGTGGACGACCTGGAGGCCCTCCAGCAACGGTTCCGCGTCGGCCGGCGGCAGGCCCAGCAGTTCGGCCGCCGCCTCCAGAGCGAACTGTGGACCGGGATGCCAGGTCAGGCGACGGAAGGCTGCCTGTTCGGCGGGCGGCAACGTCACGTAGGACATCGCGAAGACACGCGAGACGTCCCGCTCCGCGTCGTGCAGCTCGCGCAGTCGGCCTGGAACGCGTTCCAGGCGCTCGCCGAGTGTCTCCAGGTTCCAGGCGGGGCGGGCGTGAAGCCGGTGCGCGGCCACCTCGATCGCGAGTGGCAAAAGGCCACACAGTCGGACGATTCTGGCAACTGCCGCCAGGTCCTGGGCCCGTTCGGTGCCGACGATGGAGCGGAACATGGTGATGCCGTCCTGCAAGCTGAGGGCCTTCAGCTGCACGGTCAGTGCCTGCGGGACCCCGCCGAGCATGCGGCGGCTGGTCACGATCACCGTCGAACCGGGGCTGCCGGGCAGCAGCGGGGCTATCTGCTCGTGGTCACGGGCATCGTCCAGTACCACCAGACAGCGGCGTTCGGCGAGCAATGTCCGCCACAGAGAGGCGAGTTCGGCCTGCGACTGCGGCACCGGATCGTCGGCGCCGCGCAGCATCCGGACCAGGCTGCCGAGCGCCTCGATGGGCGTCAGCGGAGACTGACTGCCCATGTGTGCCTGGAGGTTGAGGTAGAGGCTGCCGTCCGGGTGACCCGCGGCCAGGGCCCGCGCGGCATGTACGGCGAATGCGGATTTCCCCACCCCGGGGAGTCCGGAGATCAGCACGATGGGAAGAGCGTCCTCGCCCGCCGCCTCGGGCATCCGCGAGGTCACCCGCTCCAACTCCGCCTCGCGTCCGATCACACGGGCGTACGGCGGCAATGCCGAGGGAGCCGTCCCGCCCGTACGCACGGAGGCAGTGCGTGTCGGGGTACGAGCGCCCTCAACTGTCCCAACTTCATGGCCAGTTGCATGGTCCGCACGGGGACCCGGTGCTCGTCGGTCCATCGCGATAGTCGCACCCGGAACCCGACCCGCCTCGCTCAAGGGCGCCGCTCCCGCACCGGCACCCCGCCCGTGCCCTCGCACCACCTCCCCCACCAGCCCGCCGATCCGGTCCCCCCGAAGAATCTGCTGATGCAGCCGGGACAGCTCCGCCCCCGGGGACGCCCCGTGCCCCTTGTGCAGGGCCGCACGTACGCGCTGGAAGGCACGCATGGCCTCGGGGAAGCGGCCCGCGCCGTAGCAGGCCAGCATCAGGTGGGCGGCGATCTGCTCGTCGCAGGGGTCGCGGTGGCTCAGATCCGTCAGATCCGGGATCGGGTCGGTGAAGCGGCCGAGGCGCAGGTAGGCCGCGGACTGTGCCGTGACGGCGTCGACGTAGCGGGCGGTGAGGCGGCCGCGGACCTCGTCGGGCCAGGTGCCGTCGAGTCCGGCAAGGGGTTCATCACGCCATAACCGCCTTGCGCGGGAGAGGAGTTCGATCGCCTGTTCCTCGTCACCACCGGCGGTGGCCGTACGGGCGCGCGTGACGAGGTCCTTGAAGTCGTCGTGGTCGACCGAGAGCTTTCCTTTGTCCAGAACATAGGAATGCTGTCGGCTCGAGATGATTTCCGTGTCGTCGTCGCGCCGGTCGCCGTCCCGCAATTTGCCGCGTAAGCGTGAGACGTGGGAGAACAGCGCCTGCCGTGCCTGCTTGGGCGGATCTTCCGGCCAGAGCCGGCCAATCAAGGTCCCCACCGAAACCGGACGCCCGGATTCCAGCGCCAGGCTCGCCGCGAGTGTTTGTTCCTTGCCCGCACTAAGTTTCCGTGAGCCTCCGCCGACCTGTAGTTCGACGGACCCCAGCACCAGAAATCTCACTCGGCTTCCTCCCAGGCGATCCACTGTCAACTGATCAGGACGAACTGGGGAGTTGCACGTACAAGTACGCCGTACGGGTCGAGTCCGGCATCAATGAGCATGTCATGCGGTACATGCGGCCCACCAGATGGCGCCGACCCGCCCGTACATGCGCCGGGTACGTACGCAGTACCTACGCCGCCACTTATGCGGAATGCCGGACCAAATGCGTAGAGAGTTGGGCCGGAAACCCTCAATGGCCAGTAACGGATCTTCGGGACCGGCTGTTGAGGGAAGGAAACAACGAGCGAACACAGGCTCCGGTGTCGCACTGGCTCACGTCACTGCCCTCCGCCCGGAGCAGGCCGACCACGGGGGACGCATGGACGCGGTCACGCACTCACAGGTACGGGCCCTCGTGGCCCGGGCGGCTGGAGCGGTCCCGGACGGAGCCGGTCAACAGTCCCGTCAACAGACCGAGTTGTGGCGCCACACCGCGCACGGCGTACTGTCCGCCTTCCTCGGCACCGACACCCGCCCCGACCCCGGTGAGACCGGCGACCGCCCCCTCGCCGATGTCTGGCACCACGCCCTCGGCCACCCCGACGACCACGACGCCCAGAACGCCTGCGCCGCCGCGCTCCTCGCTCAGGCCCGCCGACGCCCCGAACTCATGGCCGCCCTGGTCTTCTTGACCTCCCCGGACGCGAGTCCCGTGGCCGGTGACGCCGCACCCGCTCCCTCCGTCACTCGACGAGGCCCGGCCGCCACTCCCCCGGCCTCCACCTCGTCTACCTCGTCCACCTCGTCCACCAACACGATCGACGGTGACTCCACCTTCTCCGGTCCGGTCGTCCAGGCGGGCCAAGTGCACGGACTGCACATCCACTCGGTCACCGTCAACGCTCCGGCGGCCGGTGGGAGTGGCGCACCTGAAGCCGCCACGTACGTCCCACCTCGCCAACTGCCCTCCGTGCCCCCGCACTTCACCGGCCGGGACGAGGACTTGGAGACGCTCTCCGAACTGCTGGCCGAACGCCGCCCGGGAGCACACCTGTTGGCCGTGATCAGCGGATCCGCCGGGATCGGGAAGACCACGCTCGCCTCCGCGTGGCTGCACTCGCTGCAGGAATCGGCGTTCCCCGACGGCCAGTTGTACGTCGACTTGCGCGGCCACTCGCCGGAGGAAGCCGCGACCCCCGCCGAAGCCCTGAGTCTGCTGCTGCGGGGCCTCGGTACCCGGTCCGTGCCCTCGGATCCGGAGGAACAGCTGGCCCTGTGGCGGTCGTTGACCAGCGGGCGCCGTCTCGCCATGCAGCTGGACAACGCGCTCACCGCGGCCCAGGTGCGGCCCCTGATACCGGCCGGGACGGACGGTCTGGTGGTCGTCACCAGCCGGCATCGGCTGACCGGTCTCGGCGTGGACGGGTTCCGGGTCCATGTGCTCGAACCGCTCGGGCCGCAGGCCGGGTACGCGCTGCTCGCGCGCATCATCGGGCCGCGGCGTGCCGAGCGGGAACACGAGGCGGCGCGTGAAGTGGTGGGACGGTGTGGGGGGTTACCGCTCGCGGTCTGTCTGGCCTCGGCGCGGCTCGCCGCCCGGCCACGGCAGCCGGTACGGGCGCTGGCCGAGGCTCTCGCCCACGACACCGGCCCCCTCGACGCCCTCCACGCAGAAGGAGTCCCCGCTGTGCGCAACGCGCTCAACGCCTCGTACGCCGCGCTCGGTTGGGAGACCGCGCTGCTCTACCGGCGCCTCGGGGTGCTCCCGACGCAGAGCTTCGGCGTGGGTCTCGCGGCGGCCGCCTGCGACATGCCGTACGGGGTGGCCGAGCAGCGGCTCGACGAGTTGGTCGAGGCCAGTCTGCTGGACGAGACCGGGCCCGATACGTACCGCTTCCACGATCTCGTACGGGCGCACGCCGCCGAGACCGCGCGCGGGAGCGAGCCGGAGGAGGTGCACACGACGGCGGTGCGGCGGGCCGCGGACTGGTATCTGGCCGCCGCCTCCGCCGCACAGCGCGTCCTCACTCCGGAACAGGCCGTACTGCCGCGCACATACCGGTACGAGCCCGCGGCCCCGCCGTCCTTCACCGGCCGCGCCGACGCGATGTCGTGGCTGGACGTCCACCGCCTCAACCTGATGGCCTGCGTACGGGACTCCGCCACCCGGTCCTGGCATGCAACGGCCTGGCAACTCGTCGATGCCATCTGGCCGTTGGTCCTCCACCTGCGCAACTACAGCCTGTGGATCGAGGCGCACGAGATCGGCCTGGCCGCGGCCCGCGCCGACGGTCTGCCCGCCGCCGTACGGCAGATGCTCGCCTCCGGGGCCATCGGCCTCAGCGCCGCCGGGCGCACCGAGGACGCCACCGTCTGGTACGGGGAGATGCTCACCGCGGCCCGCGCGGCGGGAGACGTACGCGATGCGGGGCAGGCCCTGCTCGGCCTCGGCGCCTGCTGCCACGAACGGGGCGAACGCACCGCCGCCGAGGCGCACTTGCGAGGGGCCATGGCGGACTGGCGTGCGTGCGGGTACGAGCGCGGCGTCGGCCTCGTACAGACGCTTCAGGGAGAGATCGCGCTGGCGAGCGGGGAGCCGGAGGCGGCCGTGGAGCTCCTCGGCCGGGCGGCGGCCTGTCTGGAGTCGGTGGCCGATCCGCACAACGTGGCCCGCGCACGGGCGCTGCGGGGGCGGGCGCTGGTCGTGGCGGGTGAGCACGAGCGCGGGTTCACCGAACTGCACGCGGCCCACGAGGTGTTCGCCGCCACGGGGGCCCTTCACTGGCGGGCGCGGACGCTGGAGATGCTCGGCGAGAGCAGCATCGAGCGCGGCCAACTCACGTCAGGACACGGGTACTTCACGCAGGCGGCCGCGCTGTATGCCACCACCAATCCGGCGGATGCGGAGAGGCTGCGGGGGCGTCTGTCGGATGCCGGGGACCCGAACGCTGGACACTCCGGCAACGGGAACCCGGACGCCGAGAACCAGGACCCCGAGGACCCGGACGCGGAGGACCCGGACGCGGAGGACCCGGACGCCGAGAACGGCGTGGGAGGGGCTACGGCGCCCGCCGGGGCGTGAAGGGGGAGCGCGCACGCTGCTCATCGCGTTCCGCCGCCTCGCTCAGTCGCTGCTGATGAAGAAGTCAGAAACGGGCTCGCGGAGTCCCGAAGGGCCCGCGCGGCTGGTGGAGGCAGGGGTGGCGGGGGCCCGGGGCAGGGGGCGCGGACCGGGCGGGAGACACTACGGTCGGTACGGCCGGTCCCTGTTCGCGCCGGATTTTACGGAGCGTGACCGACTTGTATCGCCCCGCGACAGGCTTGCAACGGGCGCGGCATACCGGGGACTGTGGACCACGCAGTCCATGAGGGACCATGTGGTCCGCCTCGCTCACAGGGAGTGTGCATGCCCCGACCGACGTCGGCGGAGCTCGACGCCGAGATCGTCGAGACCGCCGCCCGGCTCTTCACCGAGCGCGGATACCACGGCACGTCGGTGCAGGAGATCGCCAACCGCGTCGGCTACTCGAAGACAGGGCTCCTGCACCGCTTCCCCTCCAAGGAGCATCTGCTGCTCGCCTCGCTGCGCGAGCCGCTTGCCGAGCTCGCCGCCCTGCGCGCGCTGTGGACCGGACGGCCCGCGGGCCCCCGGCGCGCCGCACAGGCCGCCGTCGACCTCGTCGACCTGGCGCTGCGCTACCGCTCCCGGCTGAGCCTGCTCTTCGACGCCGGACTCCCGCTGCTGCCCGACCAGTTGGCCGCCCTCGGCATCGAGGGCCTGGGAGAGCACCGCGACGAGACCCTGGCCGCCCTCCGTCACGGCCGCCACGGCCTGGAGTCCGAACTGCGGGCGCAGATGGCCATTTCGGGACTCATGCACACCCTCGCGGGACGGCACCGGGACACCCCGGCCGACACCCTGCGGGAGCCGCTGCTCGCGGCCTTCATGGACGTGTGCCGGATCGACGCGCGGTATCGACAGAATGACGTCCGCAACGGCAGGCGGACCGAGAACCACAACGAGAACCAGAACGCGATCCACAGCGTGAACCACAGCGAGAACCACAGCGACATCGCGAACGACATCGAAGCGGGGAGCAGGACGTCGTGACGAACACGGGAGGCGCTGAGCGCACGGAGCGCGCAGAGCACACGGAGCGGGCTGAGCAGATAGAACCGACGGAGCACGCAGATCCGGCGGAGCACGCAGATCCGGCGGACGGCACCGACAGCACCGACAGCACCGACAGCACCGACAGCACCGACAGCAGCAAGGACGGTGTGGTCGGTGGGGAATCCACCGACCGTGCGGAGGGCGAGGAGCAGCCGGAGGGTGACAAGCCCGCGGGCCGCGTCGACAGTGAGAAGCGTGCAGGACGTACGGGGCGTTCGGGGGCGGGGCGTCTGCGGGCGGCGGTGTCGCGTACGTCGTGGCCGGTGCGGATCGCCGTCGGGGTCACGGCACTTGTGGTGGTCGCGGCGGGGGCGGACGCCTTCGTCGCGTACCGGGTCGAGAACTCGATCGCCGAGGCCTTCCAGGAGTCCCAGTCGCTGCCCTCGGCCCCCTCGGTGACCGTGCACGGCACCCCGGTACTCACCCAGGTCGCCTCGGGCACTCTGGACCGGGTCGACATCACGGCCCACGACATCCCGTCCGGGAAGGGCGGGCCGCGGGTGCCGATCACCACGCTGCGGATCGAACTGGACGAGCTGCGACGCGGGGGCGACGCGGACGAGGCGCATGCCCGCAGCGCCAAGGCCGAGGCGTTCCTCGACTACGAGGACCTGTCCGAGGCGCTCGGCTTCCGGGTCGGCCCGGCCAAGGCGGGCGCCAACGGCCACCCCCGGATCCTGGCGAGCACCGACATGCCCTTGCTGGGCGCGGTCTCCGTGAGCGCGGAGGTGACGAAGTCCTCGGCGCACTCGATCGCCTTCCGCTCGCCGAAGGTCGAGTCCGGCGAACTCCCGCCTTCCGCCCAGGGTTTGGTGACCGCCGCACTCACCCGGGAGATCCAACTCCACGGCGTGCCCGACGACATGCATCTCGACCGCGTCCGTACGACGGGCGAGGGCGTCAGCGCGGACTTCTCCGGCAAGGACGTGACCTTCCGGGCCGAGAAGAAGGCCGGGGCCGAGGGGACCCGCGGCTGAGGGAACCCGGGGCTGAGGGAACCCGAGGTAGGGGCGCCGTACCAGCCGGTGAGACGCCCGTAGGGCCGCTGCGGGTGGCCCGATAGCCTTTCGGCGCACCTGTCCACCGCACGCAACGTCCAACACAGCGTTTGCCACAGGCAGTTCACTGCTGACCGTTGACCACCGGCAGTCCACCTCCACCACCACATTCACCTTCACATCGCGGCATCACGGGGGATTCGGCGATGACACACCCTTCCGAGCAGAATCGGCCTTCGGGTACGGAACCTTGGTACGACACTCCGCCACCGGTGTCGCCTTCCGCCAACCTCAACCCCTATGCACAGGCGTCCGGTTCGCCGCAGCCGCCGCCAACTCAGGTGGTTCCCATTGGGGTTGCCGGTGGGGGCGGCAACGGCAACGGCAACGGCAACGGCAGGCAGGGTGCACCCCGGGGCAGGCTGATCACCTTGCTGGCAGGGGCGGTTGCCGTACTGGTGCTGCTGGGCGTCGGCGGATACGTACTGTCCGGGGGCGACGACGACAAGGAGCCCGGGCGACCGTCGGCGGGGGACAGTGCGCCCGGGCCGAGCTCGTCCGAGGGCGGCGACGGGGCGAAGGACAAGAACAGGGATGACGAGGACGGCAAGGGCGAGGAACGGAAGAAGCCCGACCTGAACGCGGGCAGCCGTCCCGGCGACGCCACCGCCTGGGCCGCGTGGAACCCGGACAACTCCCTTCCCGGCGAGAGCACTTTGCTGAACGACCTGTGGGTGGTGGGCGACACCTACGTACAGGCCGTGCACAAGGAGGTCGTGGCGTACCGGGCGTCCGACGGCAGGAAGGTGTGGAGTGTGCCGCTGCCCGGGCCGGTGTGCGACACCCCGGTGAATCCGACGCCGGACGGCAAGGTCGTCGTCGCGTACACCAACGGGAAGCAGCGGCCCGCGACGCGGTGCAACCAGCTCCGTCTGATCGATCTGAAGACCGGAACCGCGGGCTGGCGCAAGCCACTTGGCGAGGCCGACGACCTGATCATCACCCATCTCGCGATCAGCGGCGGGACGGTCGCGGTGAGCGCGGGCTCGTCGTCGACGGCGTACCGGGTCGAGGACGGCGAGCGGTTGTTCACCACGGGCCGGGACACTTCGGGCAAGGCCACGGGCGGCAAGGGCACTCTGACCTGTGTCCCGGACGACGTGGCAGGCGGCGCCCGGCTTCTCCAGGTAGACGTGTGTTCCGGGCAGGGAAGCCCGGTGCGCGGGGGCCTGCGGGAGCTGGACCCGCGGTCCGGCGAGGTCAGGTGGCGGTACCGGTCCGAGGGGGCCTGGAAGATCGACAAGGTGGTCTCGGTCGAGCCGCTTGTACTGATCGAGACCGAGGCGAAGAACGTCCTGCGCTGGCGGGTGATCGCACTCGACGCGAAGGGTGAGCGGCGTTCGGTGCCCGACCTGGCCCGTATCGCCAAGCACGACTTCAGGGCGTGCGGGGGCAGTGGTGACGCGGGCGAGGGGGTGCAGAACTGCCCGGGCACGGCCGTGGACGCGAACACCCTGGCCCTCGCCCAGGACAACAAGCTCGCCGTCTTCGACCTCGACTCGGGGAAGATGCGCTGGGGCACCCAGTGGAACGACGGCAACGCCATGGTCCCGCTGCTCCTCACCGGCGGCAGGGTCACCGTCTACCAGGCCGCGACCCTCTCGAAGCCGGGCCGGACGGTCGAGTTCGGGCCGAAGGGCGGGGAGCCGAAGGTGCTGCTGCGGCATCCCTCGGGCGCCGCGGAGACGGAGTACGCCACGCTGGCGGGACGCGTGCTGTACGAGCGGGGGCGGCTGGTGCTCGCCCCCACGACGCTGGACGGGAGCGACCGGGAGCTCAAGGCCCGGCTGATCTCCTTCGCAGGGGCGCCCGCCGCCTGAGGTCAGCGGGCGGGGTTCGGGCGCCTGTCCTGTGGGGCGCCTCGGTCGCCCGTTTCCCCTTCGGCAAGGGGTATCAGCACGCCCTGGTGCTCCAGTCGGACAGTGCGATCTTGCGGGGAACCGGCTGAGGGACGAGGAAGGTGGCACGGAGTCCCCTCTTACCTGACACTCAGTGCCACCACTCAGCCGAGTAGGGCATGCGAGACCTACACCCGCCCCTCATCCCGCCACTCCTCCTCCAGCCGCTGCACCACCTGCCACATCGGCGTATTGCGGCGGGCGACGAGGACGACCGTCTCGCCGGTGTCGGACCAGGTGCGGTGGGCCAGGTCGAGTGCCGGGTCGACGCTGGCGGCCGCGTCCCCGCGTGCGCCGGAGCGGAGCCAGGCGCGCAGCCCGTAGTTGTGCGCCGCGACGACCGAGGCGGCGATGGTGTACGCGCGGGCGCCGCCGTCCGGGAGGTTGGCGAAGCGACGCTGGAGGTAGGCGGTGAGGGCGCGTTCGTAGCGCCAGACCACGGAGATCTCGTAGGCCTTGAGGGCGGGCACCTTGCGGGTCAGTGCGTAGCGCTTCACCGAGAAGTCGGCGTTCTCCGCGTACATCCGCATCACCAGACGGGCGGCCCCGCAGGCCCGGCCGACGGGGTCCGGGTCCCGGTCGCCCTCGTCCAGGTACGCGACCATGTCGGCCAGCGCCCGCTCGTGATCGGGGAAGACGACCTCCTCCTTGGCCGGGAAGTACCGGAAGAAGGAGCGGCGGCCGACACCGGCTCGGCGCACGATGTCGTCGATCGTGGTGCCGTCGTAGCCGCGCTCGGCGAAGAGTTCGAAGGCGGCGGCGATCAAGAGCTCCCGGATCGGCACCTTCTCCTGCTCGTTCTCGTCCTTGCGGTCGTCGGCTCCCCGCTCCCCGGCCTTGCCCTGATCGCCCGCGCGCTGCTCACTCATGCGACGAACGTACCCCGGCGGCCGGGGCCGCCCGCCGCCACGGCCCGCTGCCGTCCGGCCACCGCCCCGGAGCACCCCGTTCCCGGGAGCGTCATGCATCGGCCCTACTCAGTAGTGGCACTCAACGTGCATAATCGAGGGAACTGAGTGCCATCGAGTGTCAGGGGTTCCCGTCCGCAGACCGGGTGCCATGGGCTCGACCAGGCCGCACACGTCCTGCGAAGCGCCCTGAGGGACGCCCCACAGACGCCCACGGAGAGGTGGACCATGTCAGGCAACCCGGCTTTTGATCTGTACCGGCCGTCGGAGGAGCACGAGATGCTTCGGGAGACGGTGCGTGCGCTGGCCGAGGCGAAGATCGCGCCGTTCGCGACCGAGGTCGACGAGGAGGGCCGTTTCCCGCAGGAGGCCCTGGACGCGTTGCTGGGTGCGGATCTGCACGCGGTGCATGTTCCGGAGTCGTACGGCGGTGCGGGTGCGGACGCGCTCGCGACGGTGATCGTGATCGAGGAGGTCGCGCGGGTGTGCGGCTCTTCGTCGTTGATCCCGGCGGTGAACAAGCTGGGTTCGATGCCGGTGGTGCTCTCCGGTGGTGAGGAGATCAAGCAGAAGTACCTCGGTGCGCTGGCGCGTGGTGAGGGCATGTTCTCGTACTGCCTGTCCGAGCCCGAGGCCGGATCGGATGCCGCGGGGATGAAGACCAAGGCCGTCCGTGACGGGGACACCTGGGTGCTCAATGGTGTGAAGCGGTGGATCACCAATGCCGGGGTGAGTGATTTCTACACGGTGATGGCGGTCACCGATCCGGAGAAGCGCTCGAAGGGGATCTCCGCGTTCGTGGTGGAGAAGGGCGATGAGGGTGTGTCCTTCGGTGCGCCGGAGAAGAAGCTGGGCATCAAGGGCTCGCCCACGCGTGAGGTGTACTTCGACAATGTGCGGATTCCGGCGGACCGGATCATCGGTGCGGAGGGCACGGGTTTCGCGACCGCGATGCGCACGCTGGACCACACCCGGGTGACGATCGCGGCGCAGGCGGTGGGTATCGCGCAGGGCGCGCTGGACTACGCCAAGGAGTATGTCCGCGAGCGGAAGCAGTTCGGCAAGCCGATCGGGGACTTCCAGGGCGTGCAGTTCATGCTCGCCGACATGGCGATGAAGCTGGAAGCGGCCCGTCAGCTGACCTACGCGGCGGCGGCGAAGTCCGAGCGTGAGGACAGTGACCTGACCTTCCACGGGGCGGCGGCGAAGTGCTTCGCCTCCGATATCGCGATGGAGGTGACCATCGACGCGATCCAGTTGCTGGGTGGTTACGGCTACACGCGGGAGTACCCGGTCGAGCGGATGATGCGTGACGCGAAGATCACGCAGATCTACGAGGGCACCAACCAGGTCCAGCGCATCGTCATGGCCCGCAACCTGCCCGGCATGGACGGCCGTCGATGAGCGCGCCGGATGCCACGGGCATCGACCGCGTGGGCGTCGTGGGCTGTGGGCTCATGGGCTCGGGCATCGCCGAGGTCAGCGCCCGCGCCGGTCTCGACACCCTGGTCTACGAGGTGAGCGACCAGGCCCTGGACGCCGGCCGCGGCCGCATCCAGGACTCCCTGGACCGTGCCGTCAAACGCGGCAAGATCGACGAGGCCGAGCGGGACGCCGCACTGGCCGCGCTCCGCTTCACCACCGATCTGGACGAGTTCGCCGACCGCGACCTCGCCATCGAGGCGGCCCCGGAGGACGAGGCGCTCAAGGTGCGCGTCTTCGGCACCCTGGACCGCGTCATGACCAGCCCGGACGCGCTGCTCACCTCCAACACCTCGGCCATCCCGATCGCCAAGCTGGGCGCGGCCACCACCCGCCCCGCCCAGGTGATGGGCCTGCACTTCTTCAACCCGGTGCCGGTGCTCGACCTGGTCGAGCTGGTCCCGTCCCTGGTGACCTCCACCAGGGCACAGGAGCGGGTACGCGCCTTCGCCGAGGGTCCGCTGGCCCGCAAGGTGATCGTGTCCCAGGACCGCGCAGGCTTCGTGGTGAACGCCCTGCTCATCCCGTACATCCTGGCCGCGGTCCGGATGCACGAGTCCGGGTTCGCCGCCCCCGAGGACATCGACGACGGCATGGTGCGCGGCTGCGCGCACCCGATGGGTCCGCTCGCGCTCGCCGACCACATCGGCCTCGACACCACGCTCGCCGTGGCCGAGTCCCTGTACGCGGAGTTCAAGGAGCCGCTCTACGCCCCGCCGCCGCTGCTCTCCCGCATGGTCCAGGCGGGCCTGCTCGGCCGCAAGACGGGCCGGGGCTTCTACGAGCACCAGGGGCGCTGACCCGCCCCACGGGCACCCGCCCCACGGCCACCGCACACGACGCCCGTACGACTGTCCGTACGGGCGTCGTCGCGTTTGCCCGCACCACCGTCGTTAGCCCGTACCACCCACGTCGCCCGTACCACCGTCATGACCGTATGCCGATACGCCCATGACAGAAGCCCCTCCTCCGGTTACCTTCGATCCGGTGTGCGTGTGCCGATCCGGCGTGCGTGCGCGCACCGGATCCGAGGAGGGGCTGTGCGGGCGAGGAACGAGCAGCGCGTGGGTCTCGTCAACGGCTTTGCGGCGTACGGGCTCTGGGGGCTCGTGCCGCTGTTCTGGCCGCTGCTCGAACCGGCCGGATCGGTCGAGATCCTCGCGCACCGGATGGTCTGGTCGCTGGTCGTGGTGGGCGGCGCCCTGCTGGTCCTGCGGCGCTGGGCCTGGGCGGGGCAACTGCTGCGGCAGCCGCGCCGGCTGGCGCTGATGTCGCTCGCCGGGACCGTCATCAGCGTCAACTGGGGCCTGTACATCTGGTCCGTGAACAGCGGGCACGTGGTGGAGGCCTCGCTCGGCTACTTCATCAACCCGCTGGTGACCATCGCGCTGGGCGTCCTGGTGCTCGGCGAGCGGCTGCGCCGCGCTCAGTGGGCGGCGGTCGGCGTCGCCCTGGCCGCCGTCCTCGTACTGACCGTCGGCTACGGCCGTCCGCCCTGGATCTCGCTCACCCTGGCCTGCTCCTTCGCCGGGTACGGGCTGATCAAGAAGAAGGTGGGCCTCGGCGGTCTGGAGTCGCTCGCCGCCGAGACCGCGGTGCAGTTCCTGCCCGCCCTGGTCTTTCTGCTCTGGCTCGGCTCCCGGGGCGAGTCCACCTTCGCCACCGAGGGCGTCGGCCACGCCGCGCTGCTCGCCTCGGCGGGTGTGGTCACCGCGATACCCCTGGTCTGCTTCGGCGCCGCCGCGATCCGGGTCCCGCTGTCCACGCTGGGCCTGCTGCAGTATCTGGCGCCGGTCTTCCAGTTCCTGCTCGGCGTCTTCTACTTCCACGAGGCCATGCCCGCCGAACGCTGGGCGGGCTTCGCCCTGGTCTGGCTGGCCCTGATGCTCCTGACCTGGGACGCCCTGCGCAACGCCCACCGCACCCGGGCCGCGGCGGAAATCCTGGCCGTCGAACTCGCCCACCGCGCTTCCGCCACCGCCTCCGGCACGCCTGAAGCCGCGTCCGCGTGCCCGCCCCAGGCAACCGACCCGCCCGCGACCGCGTCCTCCGTCACAGGAACCTGACCTGGCCGGACCGCGAACGGACCGGCCCCGAAGGTTCCCACCGCACCACCTCTTCGCACCTTGGGGGCTTCAGGAATGGGACTGTTCGGCAACGCGCACACGGTGGACCCGTCGAAGGCCGCGCAGGAGTACGGCCGGCTGCTCGGCCAGGGCGAGCAGATCTACGGCGCGTACCAACTGATCCGCGACATCATGCTGTTCACCGACCGCCGCCTGATCCTCGTCGACAAGCAGGGCCTCACCGGCAAGAAGGTCGAGTACCACTCGGTGCCGTACCGGTCGATCGTCCACTTCTCGGTGGAGACCGCGGGCCACTTCGACCTCGACGCGGAGCTGAAGATCTGGCTCTCCGGCACCCCCGCCCCGATCGAGAAGACCTTCACCAAGGGCGTGAACATCTACGAGGTGCAGGCGATCCTCAGTCAGTTCGTGGCGCGGTAGGCCGGAGCGCTCACGCCGCCTGCTTCCGCGGGGCCGGACGGGACGGCTCGCGGCACTGCTCGGGGCATCGCTCCGCGGGCTGCCAGCCGGGCGGTGCGAAGACGTAGCCGAGCTTGTCCCGGAAGCGGTCGGCGCCGCGGACGTCGCGCACCATGTTCCCGTACTCGTGGTACTGGAGCCTGACCAGGTTGTAGGTGCCCACCGGTGTGGTGAGCCCGTACTTCGGCGTGTGCGACTCCTCCTGGAAGGTGCCGAACACGCGGTCCCAGACGATGAGGATGCCGCCGTAGTTCTTGTGTGCGTGAAGAACTGTTGAAGTGCTCTCCGCCCTTCGCACGCTCAGGAAGGAGATTCCCACCTACCTTGCGGTGGCGGGCTTGACGCGTCGTGCGCGCCTGGCGACTGCTCTTCCAGCAGCCGGGACGACCACCACGTGGCCGATCCGGTACAGGTGCAAGATGTTCCGGGCCCCGTTCCAGTCGGCGTTGCCCGACCATCCGCAGTCCGGATTCTTGCAGACGAATCTGGCCTGCGTCTCGCGGCTGCCGGGCGTGATGAAGCCGCACGCATGGCAGCGGCGCGAGGTGTTCGCAGCGGGGACCTTGACCAACTCGCCTCCGTACCGAGCGAGCTTGTACGTCAGCATCGTGACCGTGCGGCCCCACGCCTCCTGAGTGATGGAGCGGTTCAGACCAGCCTTGGCCTTGACGTTGGTACCCGGCTCTTCGACAGTGCCCCGAGCGGATTTGACCATGCTCGTGATGTTGAGCTGTTCCACCACGATCACGCCGTAGGTGCGGGCGAGGTAGGTCGTGGTCTGGTGCTGCCAGTCGAGTGCTCGTCGCGTGGCTGTTGCTCGGAGCCGCTTGATCTGGTCGTAGGTGTGCTGCAAGCGCCGGGAGGACTTCTCTCTCGGCTTGCGGAAACTCTTGCGGTGCGCGGCATCCCGCTCCAGGCGTAGGAGCTTGGCCTTCTCCTTCGGCGTCAGCCACTTGTCCCGGTCGGACGTGCCGTCCGGGAGCCGGGGCGGGCGGCTGTGGTCCTGGTGATCCCCGTTGGACAGGGCGAGCGGGATGTTCACCCCGGCGTCGATGCCGACTTGCGGCCCCTGGTGGGGCTCGGGCGCGGCTTCGAGGGTCTGGACGCGGAAGGAGATGTGCCAGCCCAGCGCGTCCTTGACGAGCCGGGCACCGGTGATCCGGTTCTCCTTGTTCGCCCGCTTGCCGACGGGGAGATCCTTGGTCCAGCGGAAGCGGACGCGGCCCAGCTTGGGAATGTTGACCATGCCCCACCGGCGGTGCACGCGGATGATGTTCAGGTCCCGGCCCTGCGGCACATCGATGGACATGGCCGTGCGGAAGCGGGCCTTGAAGTTGGGGTCGCCGGCACGGCCGTCCCAGCAGTTCTTCCAGGATTGGAAGTAGGTCTTCAAGACGGCCTGCGCGGCTTGCGCGGGGAGTACGGCCAGCCAGTCGATGTCCTTGCGTGCCTGCCGTATCGCGGCGTCCGCAGCGGCCAGGGACCGCTTGTCCTTCGGCAGCATCGTCCACCAGTGGTGGAGGAGGTTCCACATCGTGCGGGCCGCGTGCGCCTGAGCGTCAAGCGTCAGCACCTCGGCAGGCGAAAGCGCGAGCCGGGCGCGATGCCCGAACTGCCGCTTGACCGTGGCGGGGTGACTCACGATCGAGAGCGTAACGCGGACACTTCTGGTCCGGTTCCTACTTCGCCGGAAGCTGCGGTGGGGC
The DNA here is from genome assembly GCF_013364195.1 of Streptomyces sp. NA04227. NCBI lineage: Bacteria > Bacillati > Actinomycetota > Actinomycetes > Kitasatosporales > Streptomycetaceae > Streptomyces > Streptomyces sp. NA04227. The sequence continues at coordinate 3,670,343 of NZ_CP054918.1, forward strand.
ACCACTCACCGCGGTCCAGCAGTACATCGAGCGGCAGCAGCGCCCTGCAAGCTGAGGTGACCACTGCAGACTCGTACCCATGGCGCGAGTCAGAGCAGTCTTGAGATGCGCTTCACCTCCGCTCTGAAGGGCGGAGCACCGCGCAAGATCAGAGGTAGATCAGGTTGAAGGCGAAAGCAACGTAGAGAGTCGGTGGCTGCGCCACCCCGACCAGGACGCCGCGGCGATGAGCGCGCGCAGCGGCCGCCTGATCGTGGCCCTGCTCACCGCGGCCCACGGACACGACACGAGGGCCGCACACGGACACGGCGTGATTTGAGGGCGCCGAGGTCACGCCGCGGAACCCTTCACCCTTCTCGTGGAGCGCACCCTCGCGTACGCGCGCCCGCGTCGCCCCCCGTCCCGGTGCCTGCTCAGCCGGGCATCTCCGTACGCTCCCACCACTCGTAGACCGGCAACGGCCCCTCGGTGGTGTCCTCGGTGCGCTTTGTCGCGCGGAAGTGTTCGTAGCCGCCGAGGCGCTGGATCTTCAGCTCGTCGCTGTCCGGTGCCTCGACGCTGACGACCTTCGCGTCCAGGTCCTCGGGGCCGCCCTTGAGTACGGCCTTGTCCGCTGTGTCCGCCATGCTCCCCAGTGTCACCGGGCCGCCGGGGGCTCGCACGTCGGGCGGGGCCGCTCCGGGAGAAGCTCGCGGCGGCGCGGCTACGGGGTCCGGGTCAGCGCGACGATCTGGTCCGCGACCGTGTCGAGTACCCCGGCCGCGCCCGCCTCGTCGCCGAGGACGAGGTAGTGGAGGGTGAGCCCGTCGGCCATCACTGCCAGATAGCGGGAGAGGGTCTCGGCGGGCACCAGGAGTTCCAGGCCGAAGGCCTCCCGCAGCTGTCCGACCAGGGCCATACCCGCCGCCGTGTACCGCTCGTACTGCGGCCGCGCCAGATGCTCGAAGCCGGGCTCGCGCAGGGCGTACTGCGTCAGCTCGTACGTCAGCATGTGCTCGCCGGGGTGGGCCAGGACGTGGTCCCAGTAGGCCTGGAGGACCGCGCGGACCGTCTCGCGCACGGTCGCGCGCGGCTGGATCGCGGCCATGGCGGTCGACAGGGAGTGGCCGGTGATGGTCTCGATGACCGCTTCGAGCAGGGCCTGCTTGGAGTCGAAGCAGTAGTGGAAGACGCTGAGCGAGACGCCCGCCTCGGCACAGATCGAACGGGTCGTCGTCTTCGCGACGCCGTCCCGGGTCATCGCCCGGATCGCCGCCTCCACCAGCTGCACGCGCCGCTCGGCCGACGGCATCCGCGCCATGCACTCCTCCTCGCCCCGCCCGGGTCGCGGCCCGGTCCCAGCCCGGGATTCCCGCCCTCGGATACCCGGTCCGCCACCCTAACCGCCGGACGGTACCCGGGCTGCTCCGGGCGGTACGGAGGCTGCCCGCGGGCGGTACGGAGGCGCTCCGGCCGTACGGAGGTCGCCCCGGCCGTACGGAGGAGCGCGCTCCCGGAGCCGGTCCCGCAGCGGGTCCGCGGGGCTCCCCTCAGAGGAAGGCCAGGGGAAGCCTCGGCGGAACGCCTCAGAGGAACGCCTTCCCCTCCCCGCGATACGTCGCCGCCGTGCCCACCAGCCGCCCGTCGTCGATCAGGTGCAGCTCGTCCACGTGCTCGCACAGTTCGCCCGCCTTGGCGTGCCGGAACCAGACCCGGTCGCCCACCCGCAGCCGGGCCGCGGCGGGGCCGGTGAGCGGGGTCTGCACCTCGCCCGCGCCCTCGACGGAGAGCAGCGAGAGGCCGCGCGGCCAGACCGGTTGGGGGAGGCGGTCGGCGCCCGCCGGGCCGGAGGCGATCCAGCCGCCGCCGAGCACGGTGGCGTGGCGCGGGGAGGGGCGGCGTACCACCGAAAGCACGAAGTACGCGGCCGACTTGGGCCGGAAGCGGGTGTAGTGGTCGAACAGGGTGGGCGCCAACAACCCTGATCCGGCGGCGACTTCGGTGACGGCGTCCTCGGTCGCGGTGAGTTCGAGGCTGCCGGTGCCGCCGCCGTTGACGAACTCCAGCGGGGCGATGGCGCGGACGGCGGCCACCGTCTCGGCGCGGCGCTCGCGCAGTTCGGCCGCCGAGGCGCGCTGCATGGCCTGGACGCCGAACCGGGTCAGCGGGAAGCCCGGCCGGTTGTCGCCGATACCGGCGATCTGGCCCTCGTACGCCATGAGTCCCACCAGCCTGAAGCGCGGGTCGTTCTGGACCGCGCGGGCGAGCCGGACCGCCTGGTCGGGGCTGTGCACGGGCGAGCGGCGCGCGCCCACGTGCAGGCGCCCGGACGCGAGGCGCAGCGAGGCGTCGAGCTCCAGGCAGACGCGGAGCGGAAATCCACCGCCTACCGAGGTCCCTCCGTCCGAAGTCCCGCCTCTCGAAGTCCCGCCTCTCGAAGCCCCGCCCGAACTTCCTTCCCCCGTACGGCCGTTGCCCGTGCTCTCGTGCGCACCGTCGCCGCCGCCACCCCCGATCGCGTCCGCCGTGAACCGCAGCTGCTCCACGCTGTCGATCATCAACGTGACGCGGGAGGCGAGGAGTTCGTCGGCGGCGAGGGTGCGCAGGGCGGTCCGGTCGACGGTCGGGTAGCCGACCACGACGTCCTCGAACTCCTCCGCGAGCCACAGCGCCTCGGGCAGCGTGTACGCGAGGACGCCCGCCGTTCCCCTCAGTTCCAGGGCGGCGCGGATCAGCTCCCGGCTGCGTACCGACTTGCTGGCGATCCGGATCGGCTTGCCCGCGGCGCGACGGACCAGGTCGGCGGCGTTGGCCCGCAGTGCGCCGAGGTCCACCACGGCGCACGGCGTCTCCAGTGCGGCTGTGGCCTTCTCCAGGGCGGCGAAGGGGGTACGGCTCCGCCGGGACAGCGAGAGATCGGTCATGTCGTTGAGCATGTCAAGGAAAAACTTGCAGTTCAAGCGTCCGGGACAGTTGACCTGATGACTTCTCGCCCCCCATGCTGCTGGAAACCCGGGCACAGTGCACCGACCGCACCACGCCCAAGGCGAACGGCAATCACCGAACAGCGATCACCGAAGAGCAATCGGCAATCGCGAGCGGCGACAGCGGGAGGCGGGGCGGCGGTGGCGGATCGACGGCACGGGCGGGCCGGTACGGAGACGGCGCGTACGGCTGCGGCCGGGCAGTGGCGGAACTGGGCGGGCACCGAGCGCATCACCCCGGCGCGGGTGGTGAGCCCCGGCTCCACCGAAGAGGTCGCGCGGGCGGTGCGCGAGGCCGCCCGGGACGGGCTCGGGGTGAAGGCCGTCGGCTCGGGCCATTCGTTCAGCGGGGCCGCCGTGGCTCCCGGGGTGCAGCTGCGGCCCGAGGGCATGGACCGGCTGGTGTCGGTGGACACCGCGACCGGCCTGGTCACCGTCGAGGCGGGCATGCCGCTGCACCGGCTGAGCAGCCGTCTCGCCGAGCGCGGTCTCGCGATGGAGATCCTCGGCGACATCGACCGGCAGACGGTGGCCGGTGCGGTGTCGACCGGTACGCACGGCAGCGGCGCCCGCTTCCGCAGCATCTCCAACCAGATCCACGCCCTCGAACTGGTCCTGGCCGACGGCTCGGTGGCGACCTGCTCGGCCACCGAGCGGCCCGACCTGTTCGCCGCCGCCCGGCTCGGCCTCGGCGCGCTCGGCGTACTGACCCGGGTCACCCTCCAGTGCGTCCCGCTGTACGCGCTGCGCGCCGTGGACGCCAAGCGCGGCTTCGAGGAGACCCTCGACAACCTCGGCCAACTCGTCGAGGAAAACGACCACTTCGAGTTCTTCTGGTTCCCGCACACCGGGACCGCGCTGACCCGCAGCTTCACCCGGCTGCCCGCGGACACCGAACTGCGGCCGCTGAGCGCGCTGAGCCGCACCGTGGACGACCGCCTGGTCACCAACATCGGCTTCGAGGCCCTGCTGCGGGCCGGCACCCGCTGGCCCCGCCTGGTGCCGGGCATCACGCGGCTGGTCACCCGCGCGGTCGGCGCCCGCGAGTTCACCGACCTCGCGCCGAACGTCTTCGCCTCCGACCGCGACGTACGGTTCCGGGAAGGCGAGTACGCCATCCCGCGCGCCGAACTCCCCTCTGTCCTCAGGGAGTTGAAGCGCTGGGTGGACGGCAACGACGAAAAGGTGTCGTTCCCCTTCGAGGTGCGGTTCGTGCGCGCCGACGAGCTCTGGCTCTCCCCCGCACATGAGCGGGACGTCGCCTACGTCGCCTTCCACCAGTACCACCGCATGCCCCATGAACGCTGGTTCGGCGTCTGCGAGGACATCCTCGGCAGCGTCGGCGGCCGCCCGCACTGGGGCAAGATGCACCGCCTGGACGCCGCCGAACTCGCCGCCCGCTACCCGAGGTTCGGCGACTTCACCGCCCTGCGCGACACGCTGGACCCGGACGGACTGTTCGCCAACCCGTACCTGGACCGTGTCCTCGGCCCCGCGCGCAACAGGGCCGAGAACACGGCTGGTTGAGCTGCGGGCCGTACGAACGACCCGCAGCCCAACCGGAGTTACACCCCTGCCGCCCAGGCGGAGTTACGCGCCGCCGCCGTGCCGCTCGGTGGCCCGCCAGGTACCGAGGTAGGACTCGGCACCGGCCATCAGGTCGTCCACGACCTCCTGACCGCCGACCTTGCGCAGGTCCTCGATCCAGTCCGGTACGAGCCCGTAGTGGGCCACGCCGTCCCGGTTGACGTCCCAGGTGCGCTCGCCGGTGACCTGCCGCTCCAGGACCGAACCGCCGTCCGCGCTGCGGAAGGGGTAGGTAACCGCGTTGCCGGTGTCCTCGCCGCGCGGGGGCGCGGTGCCGCCGACGCCGTTCATGTCGGTGCCGTAGCCGTAGCCCACCTGGTACTTCTCCCGGAGCGCGTCGGTACGCCGCCACTCCTCGACGAAGCCCTCGCTGCCGTGGCCGTACTGGGCGATGAACCCGCCCAGCCGGTAGAGGCGTTCGGTCCAGCCGAGGTCCATCCAGCTGTGGCTGGAGAGCACACCCGGGTAGTCGGCCTCCTCCAGGATCGTGAAGGCGCGGTCGGCCGCCTTCACGCTCATGTGGTCCATCTCCAGCATCATGTGACGGTCCATCATGCCGCGCACCGCGTACTCACCGAGCCCGGTCAGGCCCCGGGTGTTGCAGCGCGCACCCTCCGCGTACGAGGGCATGGTCACGCCCGCCGGAAGCTTGGCCTTCAGCTCCGGGGCCAGGGCGCCGCCGATGGGGTTGTCGTGCTGCGGTCCGGTGCACTCCTCGGTCTGCCAGAAGGTGCCGGTGGACAGGAACTGCCCGGCGTTCACGGCCGTTCCGGTACTGCCCGAGTCGAAGCGGACACCACACAGCGCGTTGTCGAACTTGTGGCACAGGAACATGCTGCGCACCCCGAGCCCGTACAACTCGTCCAGACCCCGGTCGATGTCGGCCTTGCTGCACTGCGGGATGCCCAACACCTGCTTGCAGCCGAAGGGTTCGGACGTCTCGACGCCCAGCACGACCGCCAGCTTGCCCTGCTCGATCACCTCGCGCGCCTGCCCAGCGTCGGTGACGACACGGAACCAGCCCTTGCCCGGACCGCCGTACATCCGGTCGACGTAGTCCTGGAGTTCGTACGTCTTCTTCGCCTGGAGCCGGATCGAGTCCATCTCGTCGCAGCCACGGTCCTTGAACGGGTGCACCGAGCACAACAGGCCGTTGGTGACGAGGTCGTTGACCATGATGCGCTGGCCACCGCGCCAGGCACGCTCCACCCAGGCGTAGTAATTCTGCTGGTGGCTCAGGGAGTTGTAGGCGGGCCAGTGTCCGAACTTCGGCCAGCCGACCGGGTCGTGGTGGCCGTCGGCCCCGCCGGTCAGGTTCTCGAAGAGCGCGAGCGAGCCGTCCGGGTAGTGCTCGGGACAGTCCTTCAGCGCCTCCGCGACGCCCTCCTCGGCGAAGGTCCGGCCACAGATCACCCGGCCGCCGAAGCCCTCGTTGGACATCAGGTGGTTGTGCGCGTCCACGAAGCCGCGCACCTTGCCCGCGCCGTCGGTACCGGTGAACGGCTCCCCGGCGACATTGATCTGCGAGTCCGGCGCGGGCCGCGCCACCGGATCCCACCAGTTGCCGCCCGCCGCCCGTTCCCGCTCACCCGGCCCGGGCGCGGCCGAGGAACCGGGACCGGCGCCCAGCGTCAGCGAGCCGAGGGCGAGCAGAGTGGCGAGGACGGCGAGCAGACGGCGGCCCGTGCGGACGCGGCCGGATGCCGGCCGCGTACGTGGGCGGGTGCCCGTTCGAGTACGAGTGCGGGTGCGAGTGCGTCTCATGGTCGGCATGCCTTCGGTCGGGGGGGGGGTGTACGGGGGGCATGGAACCGTGACCGGGCCGGGGTCCCGGAGGGGCGGGCACACAGGGCCGGACGCTGTCGAGGATCCCGAGGGCGCCTCAACGAGTCAAGAGTCCGGGACAGTTGACCTGTTCGGCCCGCGCGGCCTGTGGGGCTCGTGCGGCCTGCTGGGCCTCCGGGGCGAGCGCGGCCAGTACATAGGAGGCCGTGGCCCTCGGCAGCGCGATCAACGGGATCCAGCCCCCAGCCGCCGTACGACCGCGGCCAACCCACAGACCCGGCAGAGAAGTTCGAGACCCCTTCACGATCTCCCGACGAGTCCCCATAAATGCCTTAAAATCGCCGAGCGCTCAACTGCCGCCCCAGGCACCGGAACCGTCGCACTGTCCCACCCGCAAACAATTCAACAAAGGCGAACATCTCACCCTGCGCCACAAGTTGGACACACAGCGAATTCGCCCATGTCCGACACTAACCCTATTTCTCTGTGACCTGCGTCACTCAAAGGGTCAATGCTTGCGCCCTTCCAGGGGATCAGCCAGAGTTTCGACTCAACCTGAGGATCAACGATTCGGTCGTCAGGGGCAGTTACGCCAGTTCTTCACCCCCACACCCCACAGAAGGACTTTGCACATGGCAACGCACAAGCGTGTCGGCAAGCGCAAGATAGCCATCGCGGTCGCAGCCGCGGGTGCCCTGACCGCGGGCGTCTTCGTCGCTCTCCCGGCCGGCGCCTCCGCTCCCGCCGAGGGCACCGTCTACGGCGCCGAGGCCAAGGGCGCGATCGACGGCAACTACATCGTCATGCTGAAGGGCGGCCAGAGCATCAAGGCCACCTCCTCGGGCAAGGACCTCGCCAAGGAGTACGGCGGCACCTTCAAGCGTGGCTTCGACTCGGCCATCAACGGCTTCTCGGCCACCGGCCTGAGCGAGACCGAGGCCAAGCGCCTCGCGGCCGACGACGCGGTCGCCAAGGTCGTCCAGAGCCACCGCTTCACCATCAGCGCCACCCAGGACAACCCGCCGTCCTGGGGCATCGACCGCATCGACCAGGCCGACGGCCCGGCCGACAGCAAGTACAACTACCCCGACGCCGCCGGTGAGGGCGTCACCGCGTACGTCATCGACACCGGCGTCCGTGTGAGCCACAAGGACTTCGAGGGCCGCGCCAAGTCCGGCTTCGACGCCATCGACAACGACGACAACGCCGACGACGGCAACGGTCACGGCACCCACGTCGCGGGCACCATCGCCGGTGCCGCGCACGGTGTCGCCAAGAAGGCCAACATCGTCGCCGTCCGCGTCCTCGACGACAACGGCTCGGGCACCACCGAGCAGGTCGTCGCGGGCATCGACTGGGTCACCGAGAACCACGAGGGCCCGTCCGTCGCCAACATGAGCCTCGGCGGCGGCGCCGACGAGGCCCTGGACGCTGCGGTCAAGCGCTCCATCGAGTCGGGCGTGACCTACGGTGTCGCGGCCGGCAACGAGTCCTCCCCGACCGAGGGTTCGCCCGCCCGCGTCGAGGAGGCCATCACGGTCGCCTCCTCGACGAAGGACGACGAGCAGTCGGACTTCTCCAACTTCGGTGAGGCCGTGGACATCTACGCTCCGGGCACGGACATCACGTCCGCCTGGAACGAGGGTGACGACGCCACCAACACCATCTCGGGTACCTCGATGGCCACCCCGCACGTGGTCGGCGCGGCCGCCCTCTACCTGGGCGCCCACCAGGACGCCGCCCCGGCGGACGTCGCCAAGGCGCTCGTCGACGGTGCCACCCCGGACAAGATCACCAACCCGGGCGAGGGCACCCCGAACAAGCTCCTCAAGATCGTCGAGTAATTCGGTTACGTCGAGTACATCGGGTACTTCGGGTGCGTCGGGTACGTCGGGTCCACCAGGTACTTCGTATCGCCGAGTAGCCGGGTAGCAGAGTACATCGAGTGGCCGGACAGTCTTCGGACGGTCTGTCGACTCACCGGTCCGACCGGTCAGGGGCAGCGCAACTGCCCTGGAACCGGGGGGACTTGAGGCGAAAACGGTTCCGCTGCCCCTCTGTCGCGAGACAGGGGGGCAGCGGGTTTTCCGCATCCTTCGTGCCCTTGCCGCGCTGCTACTGTGACGAAGCTGTCAACTCCGGCCGCTCCAAGTCCTTTTCGTCCGCAGCGGGGGCCTCGAAGTGAAGCTTCGCCATGCACGATCCATAGCCGTCTTCGTCGTCGTCCTGGTCGCCCTGACCGGCGCACGTCGCTCCGGAGGTGGCGGCTGCGACGACGGCGATAGTTCCGGGTCGGGATCCAGTTCGTCGGGCGGTGGCGACGCGACAGCCGACGGCAACGAGGACTACGACGGTGGCGACTCCAGCACGGCAGCGCCCTCGCCGAGCAGCACCACGACGTTCGGCGAAGACGACGTCACGATCGACGCGTGCGAGCTCACTCCGGACAACGACGTCGTCGGCGTCGTCCGCTACAAGTATCGCGTCACCAATGGCAACACGACGGCCGAGTCCTCGAAGTACGAGGTCACCCTGTCGATCGTGCGGGCCTCGGACAAGCAGGCTCTCGGCGGTGCCGACTTCTCCGTCGACAACCTGGCGCCAGGCACAACCGCGACCGCGACACTCACCGCGAACGTAGCGACCCACGACGACGACATGCGCTCCCTGGACGTCGAGTGCGTCGTCCACAACGTCGTCAAAACGGGCATCTGACCGAGCCCAAGCGCGTCGGCAGCGATCTGCCGCAACTCGCGGTCGGACGCGCCGGGCCGCCGTTGAGCAGCCGGGCCGCACCCTGGAGAGGCAGCGCCGAGAAGGCTCAGTTACGGGAGAGCGGGGCCAACGGACCTTCACAGTCAGGGCAGTTGAGGACCATCGGTCCGAACCGGTCGCGGCGGGCGCACGGACCGCACAGCACGGTGCGGCAACTCTCGCAGCTCATACCGATGTTGGGGCCCATGACGAGAATGCTCGCGCTGGTGTCGCCCTTGGCGTAGTGGGCCGGGCGGGTGCACGCACGGCAGTAGTCGGCGCCGAGTTGGGGCAGCATCTCCAGTGCCTTCGGCTCCCCGAGCGAGGCGGCCTTCGAGATGTGTGCGAGGCCGGTGTCCAGTTCCCCGGTCCGGCCGAGGGCCATGCCGAGCGCGAAGAGCCCCTCGGCATGCTCGGGCCGAAGGGTCAGGCACCGGCGCAGCGGACCGATGGCGGCCTTCGACTTCCCTACATTGAACAGGGCGGCGCCCAGCAGGAATTGAGCCTCCGGCGAGTTGGGGGCGAGCTTCACCGCGTCACCGAGGTGGGTGGCCGCCTCGGCATAGCGCCCCGCGCGGAACTCCCGCGTTCCCCGTTCGAAGGCCAGCTCGGCGTCGGCATCCCGGTTCGCGTCCGTACGACGATCCCGTCGGAAGATTCCCATCCCGCTCCTCCAGCAGTCAGACGGCTGGCGGCAGGCTAAGGGGGTGAGGGCGGGAGGGGTCCCGGGGCGGGCAGAGCCCCGGGACGGGACGGCACGAGACGCCTACGGTCACGACCTCGACCACGACCACGCCGAGGACCAGTGACCAGGACCAGTGACCAGCTCCGGGACCAGGACTGGCTCACGAACCCGGCAGGAGAGGATCAGCCGCCTTCCCCGAGGGACGCAGCGCTTCACCCGTGACCGCGTCCACCACCTGCCGGTCGCCCAACTCCGCGCGCAGCCGCACCTCCACGGGCCTGGTGAGCGCGTTGCTGGTGCAGGCCCCGGACTTCGACACCCACCACCCGCCCACCACGACGAGCCGCTCGGTCTCGTGCACGTGCGTCCCGAGATCCTTGACGCACGCGCCGGTGGTGAGGGTCACGGTGACGCTACGAGCCCACGCGGGCCACGGAGTCGACTCCCGAACCCGCCCGTACCCCTCCGTTGGCACCGGTGACCGCGGCGGCTCCCCGAACTCCCGCATCGTGCCGACATCCGTGAGCCCGCTGTCGACCTCCCTGGACCGCCGCACCTCCGGCCAGTCCCGCGCGATCTCCGCCGCGCGCTCCTCGAACCGTTTCCGGTCCGGCCCGTCCGCCGGAGATTTCCCGCCCTCCGGCCAGTTCACCACGGCCCCCAGTGTCACCACGGCGAGCGCAAGTCCGTACCCCACTACTTTCCGGCGCATGCAGACCTCCTCAAGTCAGCACTATGACGGCAGAGTTGGGTGAAGGGTTCGCGCCTGCGCGAAGGTCCGGACAACGGCGGCGTGCACCGACCCCGACGGCGATCCGTGGAGGGCGACGGCGGAACCTTTTCCCTTCGTCCTGAACAGCGCGTGAGCCCGGCACGGTTCAGCAGCTCCGTGATCACCAGGCCTTACGAGACGCCGGTTCGCCGGGACCACTCCGCTACCGCCCCTCAGCCGCCCGGTAGAGACCGAAACGTACCGGCCAAATCAGGGGACGCAAGGGTCTGGCCATCAGCTTCGTATATCGAATACTGTTCGCGTCAACTTCGGATGACCGCACGTTCCGACCTGCGCCGACACCGTTCGAAGCCGAGCCGCGACCCGATGCAGAGGAAGAGCCCATGTCCCCACAGCACGCCCGCCGCCCCTCCCGCAGGGCGATTCTCGGCGGTATCGCCGCAGCCGGAGCAGCGACCGCGGCGAGCCCGTTCGCCGGGCTGTTCAGCGCCCAGGCCGCCACCGCCGGCAACTACGTCATCCGCTTCGACAAGTCCCGCCAGCAGACGATCCTGGGCCTCGGGTTCGAGATCCAGTCGGACTCGATCGGCTCCGGCAACAACGGCCTGCCCGACACCGTGAGCGGCGTGCCGTACGACCTGACCGACTCCGAGCGGACCCGCTTCTACAACGAGATGCTCAAGGCGGGACGTTCCGACCGGGGCTTCCGCTACTGCCGCCTCGCGATGGGCCTGTACTACCGCGGCCTCGACTCCTCCCAGAAGTTCATGCGCGGCCGCTACCCCGGCCAGACCGCCCTGCTCGCCGACATGTGCGACAAGGCGGGCATCGAGGGCATGGCCGTGGAGTACTGGTCCCCGGCACCCGCCTGGAAGGACAACAACGCCTACATCGGCGGCAAGCTCAAGTCCTTCGAGCCCGCCTTCCTCGACGAGTTCGGTGACGCACTGGTGGCAGACCTGGACTACCTGGTCGCCGGGGGCTGCCGCATCTCCGAGTGGGGACTGCAGAACGAGGCCGTGCTCAGCCCCCGCACCTACTCCTCGGCGACCTACACGGCCGACGAGTACTACAAGACCTTCAAGGCCGTCGCGCCCAAGATCCGCGCCAAGTACCCGGACGTGCGGATCCACGCGGAGAGCTACGACGGCTGGAAGGGCTCGCTCGGCAAGGCCATCGCGGCGGACCCCGAGGTCATGAAGTACGTGGACGCCTGGTCGTTCCACCGCATCGGCGCCGACAGCAACCAGCAGATGGACGCCGACTTCACCTCCGGCGCGCAGGGCAAGCTCGTCTACAACAACGAGTTCGAGTACCTGGACAACAAGACCTCGGACTGGCGCTGCATCAACACCGCCCAGTCGATCATGAACTGGATGGTCTTCCAGGACTCCCCGACCTGGTACTGGCTGCACGCGCTCAAGCCCATCGCCAACGCGGAAGCGGCCGGTTACTCGCTCGGCTTCTGGCGCCCCCCGCACGACACGGACTACTCCCGTTTCCCCGACCTCAAGCCCGGGCACTGGACGTGGAACCCGAAGAACTGGAACGGCGTCGCCGGCTTCGTCAAGTACCTGCCCTGGGACTCCGTGCGCTACATGGTCGACGAGTCCACCCGGCTCAAGGACCAGCGGATCATGGCCTGGAAGACCCCGTCCGGCAAGCCGGTCTTCGCCGTCACCAACCGCTCGGCCACCGAGTCGTTCACCTTCGGCGTCGACACCCAGACCAGCGGCTCCTTCGAGGGCCGTCGCTACGGCCCGGCCACCAACAACAAGGCCCTGGGTCTGAAGTCCGGTCCCCAGCTCTCCCTCACCGTTCCCCCGCTGTCCATCGAGTTCTGGATCGGCAACTCCTGACCTCCACGAGCCCCGACCTCTCGGTCACCGCCGGGCGTGGCCCCTCGCCAGGGGCCACGCCCTCCTTCCTTCATGCCGAGGTCTGCCTCACGCATCCACCAACTCCCCCGATACGGCCACGTTGTACGCCCGCCCCCGCACCGCGAGGTCCTGCGTACCGTCGTCGTCGGCCCAGGTCATGAAGACGGACTCCGATCCGGCCCCGAAGGCCGCGGCCGCACCGAGCTGGAAGCGGTTGCCGCCGGACCTCGTACTGACCCGCACCTTGTCGGTGAGGGAGAGTTGGGAGTCGGAGCACATCTTCGCCATCACGATCGGGTAGGTGTCGAAGGTGGTCGCGCTCTTCTCCACCCAGGCGAGCAGGAAGCGGCCGCCCGGCAGCGGGGTGAGGGCCGGGCTGGAACGGTTGAAGTCGCGTGGCTGGCCCGCGGTCACGCTGGTGATCTCGTCGCCGTCGCCGGTCGGCTCGTAGATGCTCGCCTCCACGGTGGTCTGCGGGACGCCGAGGTCGCTGGGGCCGATGCCGTCGACGTGCGCGACGACGAAGCGTCCGGTGTCGAGCAGCGTGATCGCGTTGTCGCCCCGGAATCCGGACGCGTTGGGCTGGATTTCGCCGCCCTGCGGACTTCCTTCGAAGTCGAAGACGCGGAAGGTGAGCCGACCGCCGCCGATCGACGAGGGGTCGCTCGTCCAGGCGATGACATAATTGCCGTCCGCCAGAATTGTCACGGCCGGGTTCTCGTGGAACCCCTCGGTCGTGTTGACCGTGAACTCCGGGCCCGCCTTGGCCCCTTCGGAAGTGAAACGCTGGGCGCGAATCCGCATGTCTGCACGGGACCCCGCCCAGGTGACCAGGCAGCCGCCGTCGATCATGTTCGTGAGGGAGGGGCGCGTGGTCGGGTCGATATCGGTGCTGTTGACCTGGATTTCGGAACCCGACGGCTGTCCGTCCACGAATCGGCGCAGCTTCAACTGCGGTACGGGCGGCGGATTGAACGCCTCTTCCCGCCATGCCGCGAAGGAGGAGAATCCGGCTGATTCGATGGTCGGCCACTGCCGGTTCGTGTTGCTCCCGGGCGGCGTCGACGTACTGACCTGGAATTCGTCACCGAGCAGCGCCCCGGTGCTTCCCAGGCTCTGGGCCTTGATGCCCGCATCGCTGCCGTCCGCCCACGTGGCCACGTACTGCGAACCGTGGACCGAGTCGACGGACGGTTGGAACTGGGCCCCACTGGTGGTCGTACTGACCAGAATCTCGCCCATGGCCGTACTCCGTTTCGTCGCTTTCACTTACGGTGACGAGTGGCGGGCGCAGGTACCGGTACGGGCGCTAATGTCAGCGTGACACGTTCCCCACGCACTTGCATCCGCACGGCAGGGGGTGTAGGCGCGCTTTCCTGCCCTCACCCCCGAAGGCGTTTCCTCGCGATCACCGGGTAGGTTCGGGACGTCGAACATCTCCGTGGAAGTGAAGGTATTCAGTAATGCCGAACGTGGCCATTGGCGAGATTCGGGTAACTTCCCAGCCGCAGCCCGGACAGAGCAAGCGGTCGAGTGCCAATTTCTCGTTGAAGGACAGGGAACTGCAGTTCCCGGCGGTCGTCTGGCAGGTGGAACCGGAGAACGAGCACCTCCGGTTCGATGTGTTCGAGGACAAGACCGCCGATGTCGACCCGGTCGTTTTCGAGGGTGTGCAGCCCGGGCACCAGACCCATCTGACGCGCTATCACGCGCTTGAGGACCTGTACATCGGCAAGGTGTCCGGCGCGACGACGGACGCCTTCACGGTGACGATTTACGGTGTGCCCGCCACCGGAAGCGGGTCCTCGACCGCGGAATCCCGCTGACCGGCTGACGAGGCGCCCAGCCTCACCGGGAACAGAAGGAACGGAAGGAACGGAAGGAACAGCAGGAACAGCAGGCCCTGGCACCAGGGCGCGGCACCTGTGCGGCGGCGCCCGTGCGGCGGCACCTACACAGGCACCAACCGCCCGACCAGTTCACCGAGTTGGCGCACGCTGCGGCACGGGTGCATGTCGACCAGGGCCGCGTAGTGCAGGGCGGCCGAGTCGCCCGTGCCCCACAGGGAAACGGGTTCGGGGTTGAGCCACTGGACGGTGCGGGCGCGTTCGCCGATCTCGCGCAGGGCGGGCAGGTTGGGGTCCCAGTTGTTGGTACGGGCGTCGCCGAGGATGAGGACCGTGGTGCGCGGGCCCACCGCCGACAGATGGCGCTCGGCGAACTCGCCCAGCGCCGTGCCGTAGTCACTGCTCCCGTGCCAGCCGGAGACCGTCGCCTCGGTGAGGATGCGCTCGCCCAGCCGCTCCGGGTCGCCGCTGCCCGCCGCCTTCACGAAGTCGGTCACCTCGTCCGTACGGTTGACGAAGGCGTACACCCGCAACTTGCTGAACTGGTCCCGCATCGCCTGGACGAGCAGCATCGTGAAGTGCGCGAACCCGGCCACCGAGCCGGACACGTCGCAGAGCAGCACGATCTCCGGACGGGCGGGCCTGCGACGCCGGTACGCCAGACTCAGCGGCACCCCACCGGTCGACAGCGAACGGCGCAGACTGCGGCGCAGGTCGACGGTGCCGCGCGCCGCCCGGCGCCGCCGCGCCGCGAGCCGGGTGGCCAGCTTGCGCGCCAACGGCTGTACGGTGCGCCGGAGTTCGGCCCGCTTACGGGCGTCGGTGAGACGGAAGTCCGTCTCGTCGGCGCTCAGTGAGCGGGCCCGCGCGGCGACCTTCTCCCGCCCCTGCCGCTCGGCCACCCGCCGCCGCGCCTCGGCCCGTACCTCCTGCCGGAAGGCCTCGATACGGCGCCGGATCTCGTCCGGCTCGAAGCGGTCCACGTACTGATCGGCCTGCCCGGCCCGTCCGCCCTGCCCAGCCTGTCCGCCCTGCCCGCCCTGTCCGCCCTGCCCGGACGCGCCTTCACCGCCTCCACCGGCCCCACCGCTCCCACCGCTCCCACCACGATTCGCCCGCAGCGCCGCGAGCACCCGGGCGAGGAGGATCTGCGGCTGGACCCGGCTCAACGTCTGGTGCGCCGACCAGCCGTCCGTACCGGAGCCGGACCCGTACCGCCCGAACGCGCCCACCGCCTCCCGCGCGAGCCGGGCCCGCGCCCCGCTGTCGTTCTCGGCGAGCGCGGCGGCGATGCGGTCCCGCAGGTCTTCGAGGAGGGCGCGTTCGTCCAACTGGGATGGTGGGGAAGGCAGTTCGGGCGCATCGGCGACGTCGGCGGCGGCGTCCGGGGACACGTCCCCCTCCGGCCGACCGTCACCGAGCAGGTCGTTCACGCCCAACGGGAAGTACACGTCGAACACCGCGTCGAAGACGGTGCGTTGGCGTTCGGCGCTGAGCAACACAGCGGCCAGTCCGGCCCGTACGCGCTCGCGGTCGCGCAGTCCGAGCAGTGCGAGCACCTCGGCTGCCTGGGCGCTCTCGCCCGGTCCCACGCGCATGTCGTGGCCGCGCAGCGCCTGGACGAAGTCGGTCAGCCGCTCGGTGAGGCCGTCGACGGGGGCCGCCTCCACGACACCCGCGCTCTCGGCTCCGTCGCCGCCCGCGCTCATGCCGTGGCGCTTGTCGCCGTGGTCAGCTTCTGCGCGGCCTTGGTGATGTCGTCCTGGTGCTTGAGGATCACGCCGAGGCTGTCGCGTACGACGTCCTCGTCCAGGGCGTCCGCGCCGAGCGCGAGCAGGGTCTGCGCCCAGTCGATGGTCTCGGCCACGGAGGGTGCCTTGCGCAGGTCCATGGCGCGCAGTGCGGCGATGGTACGCACGACCGAGTCGGCGAGCACGTCGCCGAGGCCGGGCACCTTCAACTGGACGATGCGCTGCTCCAGTTCGGGCTCGGGGTAGTCCAGGTGCAGGAAGAGGCAGCGCCTGCGCAGGGCCTCGGACAGTTCGCGGCTGGCGTTGGAGGTGAGCAGGACGAAGGGCCGGTGCGCCGCCGTGATGGTGCCAAGTTCCGGCACGGTGATCTGGAAGTCGCTGAGCACCTCCAGGAGCAGGGCCTCCACCTCGATGTCGGCCTTGTCCATCTCGTCGATCAGGAGCACCGAGGGCTCCGTACCGCGGATCGCCGTGAGCAGCGGCCGGGCGAGCAGGTACTCCTCGCTGAAGATGTCGCTACGGGTCTCGTCCCAGGCCTCGTCACGCCCGGCCGTGATCCGCAGCAGCTGCTTGGCGTGGTTCCACTCGTACAGGGCGCGCGACTCGTCGATGCCCTCGTAGCACTGGAGCCGGGTCAACGGCGCGGCGCCGACCCGGGCCACCGCCTTGGCCAGTTCGGTCTTGCCGACCCCGGCCGGTCCTTCGACCAGCAACGGCTTGCCGAGCCGGTCGGCCAGGAACACGGTCGTCGCCACGGACGGCGAGGCCAGATACCCCACCTCGGCGAGGCGGTCGGCGACATCGTCCACGGACGCGAAGAACCCGGCGGCGTGCCCACCCGGCGCACCCTTCGCGCTTGCTCCGCCTTCGCTCATGCCCGGTCACTCCTCTTGGCGCACAGCTCGGCGCACAGGCCGTTGACGTGGACCGATCCTCGCACTCGGGGGGCGGGGGGCACAGGGGGCGGGGTGAGGCTTTGGACACATTGGGTGTGGGGGGCACGGACAGGGGTGGGGGGCACGGGCAAGGGCGGGGTGGGGGCGGTCACCGGCCGGGCGGGAGTCCGTCGTGCACGGCGAACAGCAGCCGGTCGCGCGGTGGTTCCGTGGGATCCCAGCTCTTTTTCTGCGTATGCGTAGGACCCGACCCCCTGATTGTCGTGCTCATGCGGCGGCGCCCAAAGTGCTCGCCATCGGACAGGAGTCACGGCCGGAAACCGGTCCGTGCGTCGTGTCCCAAGACGAACAGGAGAGCACCCCCCATGAGTTCTCACCGACGAGGCCTGCGCATCGCCCTGGGCCTGGCGGCAGTGGCCACGGCCGCGGTCCTTCCCGGCACCGCGCAAGCGCAGAGCACGGGCACCCCCACGACCGTCCGCACCCCGGCGGTCGCCTTCGACCACGGCGACGGTCCCGCCTCGGGCAAGGCGTTCCTCGAAACCGTCCTGCGCGTGGCCGAGGTCAAGCAGGACGCCGAGCCCGGCCTGCAGACCGTGACGATCACCTACAACGACGATCGAGCCCCGAGCTACCAGGACGCCATCGACGCCAGTACCGAGATCTGGAACGGCGCCGTCGAGAACGTACGACTGGAAGAGACCGGCGGCGAGGGCGACTTCAGCTACCGCGAGGGCGAGGGCGACGGTTCGTACGCGACCCGCGATCTGGTCTTCCTCGACAACAACCAGATCCAGGGCGAGGGCTTCGACGCCACCCGCGTCGTCGCCCACGAGACGGGACACATCCTCGGTCTGGACGACAACTACGAGGGTCCGTGCAGCGAGTTGATGTCCGGCGGCGGTGCGGGTACGGAGTGCACCAACGCCCGGCCGAACGAGGACGAGCGCGCACGTGTGGACGAGATCTGGGCGGACCGGTAGCAGACCGGTAACCGCGAGAGCCCGGACACCGTGCCGGTGGGCCTGAACTCCCGGCCCCGGCACACGAGTTCACGAGTTCACGAGTTGACCTCACCACCGTGTGCCGGGGTCGTCGTACGCGGGGCCGTCCTGCGCGGGGCTGTCGTACGCGGGGCCACCCTGCCCCGGGTCGTCCTGCGGCGGGACGCCCTGCGCCGGGTACGACGACAGTGGCCGACTCCCCGTCCAAGAGCCCGGGAGTGGCTCGGTGAGCCCGGTCCGGGTCTGTACACCGGTTTTGCGCATGGCACGCGCGATGTGCTGCTCGACGGTGCGCGGGGACAGGTGCAGGGTCACCGCGATCTCCTTGTTGGTCAGGCCTGACGCGGCGAACCGGGCGACCTCCTCCTCGCGCGGCGACAGCATGCAGCCGTAGCTCGGCCGACCGCGCGGGCGCCGTTCCTCCTGCGGCTGGTGCGCCCGTAGCGTCGCGCGGACCCGGGCGGCGTCCCAGAGCGCACCGAGGGCACTCAACTCGCTTACGGCATCGCGCAGTTCGCCGAACGCCTCGTCCTGGTCGGGCTTGCGTCCCGCGTCGTTCTGGCCGGGCATCCGTCCTGGTTCATCCTGGTCGAGCTTCCGTCCCGGCTCGTCGTGATCGGGCTTCCGTCCCGGCTCGTCCGGGTGGGACTTCCGTCCCTCCTCGTCCACGGCGAGGGCGACATGTCCGGCCCGCTCCGCCGCCAGGGCGGCCATATAGGGGCGGGGCAGTTCGGCGTACGCGCCGCGCGCGCTGTGGAAGTGCGCCAGCGCCTCCGCCCGCTCGCCCCGCGCCTCGGCCAGGGCCGCGCGGCACCAGTCGAGCGCCGCCGCCGCGACAGGGGCGTCGCGGTCCCGGATTCCCGCGGCGTACTCGGCCACCATTGCCTCCGCCTCCTCCGCGCGCCCCGCGCCCAGGACGGCTTGGAGAGCCCACGGCGCCACCTCGGCGGCCCAGACCCACACCCCTTTCTCGCGCAGTCGCCGCCACGTACGGGCCGCCTCCCGGGTCGCCTCCTCGGACTGCTCGCGGGCGAGCGCGAGGCGAATGCGCAGTCCGGACGCCAGCGCCAGCAAGGTGTGCGGGGCACTGGATTCGCGGGGTGCGGCCGGTCCGTACAGGAGGGACTTCACCTCGGTCCATTCGCCGCGCGCCAGCGCGAGCGCGGCGTGCGACAGGGTCGGCAGGCCGGTGATCATCGACATGCGCTCGGTCTCGTCGGCCAGCGCCCGGGCGCGTTCGGGCAGACCTCGCCAGTCGCCGGTCATCCAGTCGCAGAGCAGCCGGGCGCCGCGTCCGCTCGCGACGCTGTAGGGGGTACCGGTGCGCTCGGACAGGCCGATGCCCTCGCTCAGGAGTTCCCTGGCCGTGCGGTAGTAGCCGGTGATCACGGCGTCCTCGCCCGCGTTGACCAGGCCGCGTGCCGCATGCTGACGGCAGGCGAGGATCTCGCTCTCGCGCGGGAGGCGTTCCAGCAGCGGCCATCCTCCGGCGTCACCGGTGGACAGCATCACACTGATCCGGTTCGCCAGGGTCGCGGCCTTGGCCACCTCGTCGCCGGACCGCTCGGCCGCCGCCTCGGCCCTCGTCAGCCACTTGATGTTCTCGGCGAGAGACAGGCCGGGCCAGTCCGGCATCGCCAGGTGCGACATCGCCCGGCTGGCCAGGGCGGGACGCTCGGCCAACTCCTCGACAGCGCGCACGAGTTCGGCCTTGCCCCGCAACGGGTCCCCCGCCTGGTTGCTCAACAGCATCCCGAGGTCGAGGCGGGCCTCGCCGCGCACGCCCGGCGCGAGGTCCGGGTCGTCGACGATCTGGCGCAGTACCTCCAAGGCACGGTCCGAGCGGGGACCTTCGAGCGCGTTGTGCGCCAGTACGATCGCCAGCCGGTCACGGAACTCCCGTGGCACGGCGCTCACGGCCAGCGTCCGCTCCAGCAGCCGGATCGCCGCCAGGTGGTCGCCCCGCGCCTCGTACTGCCGGGCCGCGCGCTCCACGGCCCGCAGCCACTGCCGGACCTGGCGGCCCCCTCTGCGGTGATGTGCGACGCGCTCCCACGGCACCGGATGCGCACGCACCAGGAAGTCGGCGGCGGCCCGGTGCAGCCGCTCCCGGGTCGGCCCCGGCAGAGACTCCCGTACGGCCTTCGCCGCCAGCGGCACCGCGAAGCCGT
The DNA here is from genome assembly GCF_013364195.1 of Streptomyces sp. NA04227. Lineage (NCBI taxonomy): Bacteria > Bacillati > Actinomycetota > Actinomycetes > Kitasatosporales > Streptomycetaceae > Streptomyces > Streptomyces sp. NA04227. Next base: position 3,690,399 of record NZ_CP054918.1, read on the forward strand.
AACCCGCCTCACCCGCCGCACCGCACTCCTGGAGCACACCGGCCGCCAACGCCGCGATCAGCGGCTCCCGTTCACCGGGCCCACCAGGCCCATCGGGCCCATCGGGCCCATCGAGCCCCGCCACCACGGCCAGCTCCCGGCCGCCGACCGGCTCGTCGAGCACCGCCGCCGCCCATACGACGGGTCGGTACCGCTCGGGCAGGCCGGCCAGTCGGCCGAGCGTCAGCTCCGACAGGCGGGCCGGCACCCCGGCCTCGTCCACATCCTCGGACGTACGGCGCCGGGTGTCGCCCGCGACGGGCGCGCACAACCGCAGCAGATCCACGGCGACTTGGGCATTTCCGCCCGCACGCTGATACAGCCGGGCGGCGAAACCCGGGCCGCACAGCTCCCCGCCCAGCGCCGTGTGCGCCATGCCGGTGACCTGGGCAGCCGTCAGCGCCCCGACACGCTGCCGCACCACGGTCAGTTCCGCCGGGTAGTCGACCGCCCACCCCCACGGCAGCCCCGGAACGGGCAGTTCCTCGGGGCGGTAGGTGAGGATCAGGGTGAACGCCGCCGCCTCCGCCCCTGCCTCCGGACCCGTACCCGCACCCGCTCGCCGCAGGCAGCGCCACAGCATCCGTCGGGTCTCGGCGTCGGCCAAGTGCATGTTCTCGACCAGCAGTACGCACGGTTCGGCGGCTGCGAGCACGGGGGCGAGCACCGAGGCGAGATCCTCAACAAAGGCGTCCGGAAAGGCTTTTGGCGGTTCCGACGCGTGCGGCGGCTTCGGGGCGTCCGAGGACGTTGTCCGCACGCCCTCGGCGGTGCACACGGCCACGGTCCGCGGCAGACCCGCGAACACGTCGACCTCCAGCGCGCGCCGTACCAGCCTGCTCTTGCCCGAGCCCGCGGCGCCCTCGACGAGGAACAGCACCGGTCCGGGCACCGAGGCACGTATGTGTGTCAGCCGCGACCACGGCTGCCGGGGGGCCTGCCCGTCACCGTGTCCGCCGCCGACACCCGCCGCGCCGTCGTCCGGCCTGTTCGCGTACGTATGCATCAGCATCAGCCTGTCCAGATCGATGTGCCTTGCCTAGCCGACGAAGCCGGACCTGAAGAAGTGCTCCCTCCCCGTCGGCAGCCCTGGATCGGTGGGCGCTGCCGTACCGCGGAGGGAGCACAGATGGAGCGCGGAGGTTTCTGCCGGTGACCGGAAGGCCACCGGCAGAAACCCCCACTGTGAGGTCAGAGCGCCCTGAGGTCAGGAGCGTTCCGGAGTCAGAGCGTCAGGCTCCAGGAGTCGAGGCGTTGTCGCCGCCCGTCCACGGCCAGGGCCACGGCTCCGGCCACGGGAACGGCCACGGCTCCGGCTCGGGCTCGGGGTCCGGCGTGGGCTCCGGGTCCGGCTGCGGGTCGCCGCTCTTGCCGGTGACGGTGGCCGTCGCGTCGGCCAGGCCCGCGCCGCAGCCGCCGTTGCACGTGCCGGGCAGGGCACGGGCGCTCTTCTTGATGGCGGCCTCGACGTCGGCGGGGCTGATGCCGGACTTGGTCTGGTACAGCAGGGCCGCGAGGCCGGCGATGTGCGGGGCGGCCATGCTGGTGCCCTGGTAGGCCTTGTACGTTTCGCCGCCGGGCTCACGGGCTCCGTCGTTCACGGTCGACAGGATGCCGTCCTCCGGGCTGACGTGCGTCTCGCCGCCGGGAGCGGCGATGTCGACGACATCGCCGTAGTTGGAGTAGCGGGCCAGGCTGCCGTCCCGGTTGGTGGCGGCGACGGAGATGACCTTGTCGCAGCTGGAGGGGGTGAAGCCCGCCGCGTCGGCGTTGCTGTTGCCCGCGGCGACCACGACGGTGGTGCCCCGGCCCGCGGCGCCGTCGATGGCGCTCTGGGTGCCCTGGTCGCAGGCTCCGTTGCCGCCCAGGCTCATGTTGATGACGTGGGCGGGCTTCGGGTTGTCCGGCACGCCCTGGACGGCGCCGCCGGAGGCCCAGGTGATCGCGTCGATGATGTCCGAGGTGCTGCCGCCGCACTTGCCCAGGACGCGCACGGGCTGGACGGTCGCGTCGTACGCGATTCCGGCGACGCCCTTGCCGTTGTTGGTGGCGGCGGCGACGGTACCGGCGACGTGCGTGCCGTGCCAGGAGCTGCTGGTGTCGTTGGCGGGTACGGGGTTGCCGTGCGCGTCGGTGCCGCATTCGCCGGCGGTGAGCCAGTCACCCGGGTCCGCGGCGTCGCTGTCGCGGCCGTCGCCGTCGTTGGCCACACGCGTGTCGGAGATGAAGTCGTAGCCGTCGATGACGTTCGCGGCCACGTCCGAGTGCGCGACGTGGCCGGTGTCGATGACCGCGACCCTGACGCCCTTGCCGGTGGCCTTGTCCCACGCGCCCGGCACGTTCATACCGGCGGTGGACTCGAAGAGGTCCCACTGCTGTTTGTACAGGGAGTCGTTCGGCTCGGCGGCCATGGCGTACACGCGGCGGTCGGGGACGACGTAGGCGACGTCCGGGTTCGCCTCGAAGGCGGCCAGAACCTCGTCGAGGTCCTTCTGGCCGAGCTTGTCGCCGAGGTCGATCAGCGCGGCACCCGTACCCAGGCGGCGCTCGAAGTCGGCACTGTGGCCCGCCTTCTTGAGAGTGGCCCTGGTGTTCTTCTCCGCCTCGGCGTTGGACTTCGCCGCAGCGGATTTCGACTTGTAGCCGACGATGAGGCGCTCGACCGCCACGGAGGGCGCGGCGTCGGAATCGGCGGCGGGCGGGGCGGCCGAAGCGGTGGGCGTGACGAGGGAGGGCACTATCGCCCCGCCTAGGAGGGTGGCCGCTGCCGCGGCCACCAGGGATATGCGCAGGGGTCTGAAACCGGTCACGGTTCCTGCCTTTCGCGGATGGACCCCGGTAGGAGTCCTGCTCTGTAGGGGGTGGAGTGCGGACGAGGGCCACGTCGGACGCGAGCCCCCAGGGGTGCGGTGCGCTCGCGTCCGACCAGCGGCCCCACGCCGCGCCGCCCGGCCGCGCATGCGGACACGTCGCGTCTCCCAAGAACGTGCCGCCGACCGGGCGTTGGCTGGAAACCTAGGAGCGCGGCAGGGATTCACATATCCGGCGGCAGGGGGATACGGATACGCAAACTAAGCTCGTTCCTCCACCTCGCGACGCGTCGGAGGGTCGTGCGGTGGGGGCAAATTCCGGTGCGTGCCGGGGGCGGATTGGTCAGACTCGCGGCATGACAGCGAAGATCCGCCGCATCAACCCCGATCAGTTGCACGAGACGCCGGGCTACCACCACATCACCGTGGTGGAGACCGGCCGCACGGCTTATCTGGCGGGGCAGTGCCCGCTCGACCAGGGCGGCTCCCTCGTCGGCCCGGGCTCCCTGGAGGCGCAAGTCGACCAGGTCGTCGTGAACGCACTTGCCGCCCTTGCGGCGGTGAACGCTCAGCCGCAGCACGTGGTGCGGTCGGTGATCTACGTGCGCAGCGACGACAGGGCGGACCTGGGCCTCGCCTGGCAGCGACTCACCGCTTCCGCCCTCGGGCCGGCCTTCACGTCCGCCAGCACGCTCTTGGGGGTTGCCCAACTGGGCTTCACAGGGCAGCTGGTCGAGGTGGACCTCACCGTCGCACTGCCCGACTGAGCGGCTGCGGTGCACTCGGCTCGCCCGCCCGCCCACTGACCAGGGCGCAGCCAAGTACGGGCGTATTCAAAGGCGTTGGCGTGTGGGCGTACCCAGTAACTTCGGCCCGGCCGTCGGCGCGGGGGACGTCTATGGCCGGGCCGGGTTCCGCCGTGGGGGGCGGGTCTGGGGTGGTGCAGGTGGTGCGGGGTGGTGTGGGGTCTCGGGCCGGACTCGGAGCGGCTGCTCCTGCCAACCCGCTTGCTCGCTTGCTCTACAGGGGCGTTGAAGGTGCGGCGGGCAGTGGGACGGCGAGCCGTTGATCGCGGGACTCGTGGGACTGCGGGGCGGCGACGGCGAAGGTGGCCGTGACCGAGGTGCCCCGGCCCGAACGGTGGATCTCGCAGTGCGTGGTGTGGGCGCGGACCAGGTTCAGGCCCCGGCCACCGCACGCGACCGTGCTCGGTGTCTTCCGTCCCCGGGCGGGGACAGGGGACGGCAGCCACTGTCCGGAGTCGACGACCTGCACCGTCAGGGTGCCGGGACGGCCGGTCAGCGCGAGGGTCAGGTCGGGGCTGCCGCTGTGCGTGACCACATTGGTGGCGAGTTCGGTGACGACCAGGCACAGGGCGTACTCGACGTCGTCGGACAGGTCCCAGGCCCGCGCCGCATGCCGAACGAAGCGACGCAGCCGCGGGACGGACTCCGGGGTTGCCTCCAGGGTGCACAGGGCCGACCCGAGGACCGCGGACGGTTCCCCGTCTACGGCGGGGCGGGTCCGGGACGTGGGAACCGCCGCCGCTCGGGGCTGGGTGGTGATCACTGGGATGCTCCTCCCCGTGTTCCGGAGCCTGGTGTTCCGGGAGCCTCGGGATCGTTGTGCCGAAGCTTTCTGTGCTTCCAGGTTTGCCGCGTCCGTACCGGCATCTCAATCAGGGCGGAATGAAGTACCGATACGTAAATAAATAAATAAATGGGTTGTATCGGACACCCGGAACCACCGGAACTACCGGATACCGCAACCAGGGGTGCGGGCGGGACCGTCAGCACGTCGTGCCGGGGCGCACCTTCTCGAGGGTGAGGAGGTAGTCGTCGACGGCCTTGTCCACGCAGGCGTCCCCACGTCCGTACGCGAGGTGTCCGACGCCCTCGTACGTGAGGAGCATGCCGCCCGGCAGTTGCCCGGCCAAGCTCTCCGCCTCGTGGTACGGGGTCGCCGGGTCACCCGTGGTGCCGACGACCAGCGTGGGCGGCAGGCCGGGAGCCTTGACGCGGTGCGGCTTGGTGGCACCCTTGATCCACTTACGGCAGCTCATCTCGTCCAGCACGCTCGAAGTGCCGGAGAGACCCGTCTCTTCGTGCGCCTCCTGCAACAGGTCCCAGTACGCCTCGGGGCTGCGCGGGTGGGGTATGTCGAGGCAGTTGACCGCCATCAGGGCCTCTTCACTGTTGTCCGGGGCCTCTTCACTGTTGTCGGCGGGCTCGGTGCTGTCGTCGGCGGCGTTCCGCGCGGTCCGGGTCTGGGCCGTCTCGTCGAGTTCTTCGTCTTCTTCCTCGCCGTCGCCTTCCTCGCCGTTGGGCTCCTCGCCGTCGAGTTCCTCGCCGTCGGAGAGCTTGAGCAGTAGGGAGCCGTCACCCTCGTCGTACGCCTGCCACAGGGCGTCGGACAGGTCGGTCCACGAGTCCTCCGGTGCGTACATCGACTCGCTGACCACGGAGTGCAGCGTCGCGATGTCCACCGTCTCGTCGGAGTCGGACACCTGCAGCGGCTCTTCGGTCACCGAGTCGTAGAGCGAGTCCACGACGTCGCGGATCTCCTCCGGTGTGGTGCCCGGGCAGCTTTCGCCGGCGTAGTCGGCACACAGCTCGGCGTAGTCGTCCAGGGACTGCTCGAATCCGGCGCCCATGCTCAGCGCGCGCTCACGCCAGGTGAGGCTCGGGTCCACGGCGCCGTCGAGGACCATGGCGCGGACCCGGTGCGGGAACTGCTCCGCGTACCGGCTTCCAAGGTACGTGCCGTACGACCAGCCGAGGTAGGTGATCCTCCGGTCGCCGAGGGCCGCGCGGAGTACGTCGACGTCGCGCGCGACGTCGGGGGTGCCGACATGCCGTAGCAGCGATCCGCTGCCCGCCGCGCACCCGTCCGCGTCCTCGTCGGCGTAGGCGAGGGCGCTGTCGCGCTCGGCGTCGTCCTGCGGATAGAGAGTCAGTCCGGCGTCGGCCGCGGCGCCCGCCCCTACCTCGCCCTCGCCCGCACCCTCACCGTCGCCTTCGCCCTCACTGCCCCCGGACTCGTCGTAGTCGCAGGTCACCGCGGGCTTGCTGCCGCCGACGCCACGCGGGTCGAAGGAGACGATGTCGAAGCGCTCCCGTATGCGCTCGCCGAGGTCGTCGGCCGTGCCGCCCTTGAGGTCCTCCACGCCGGAGGCCCCGGGCCCGCCCGGGTTGTAGACCAGGGACCCCAGACGCCGCTCACGGTTGGTGGCCGGGTGGCGGACCAGCGGCAGGGTGAACGTCTTCCCGCGCGGTCGGGCGTAGTCCATGGGCACCGTGAGCGAGGCGCACTGCAGCCCTTCCCCGCAGTCCTTCCAGTGCGGCTTCTGCCCGTAGAACCGGCGCAGCTCCGGTGCGTGCGCGGGGTCGCGGTCCTGCGCACTCGACGGGAGGAGCCCGCAGGAAGTGAGCAGCAGCAGGCCCGCCGTCGCACACCCCGTACGAAAAGTGCGCGTGCGGTTGCTGAACGTCATGAACTCTCCGTGGTGCGTCAGGTCGTACGGCTGCTGTGCCGAAGGAGCGGTAGCCGCCGGGGAAGGGGAAGAGCAAGGCCGGTGGGCGCTCGGCCTGCCCATGGAGGCTAGGCAAGGTGAGAGGCGGTGCGCGTTCCGGATCCGGACGATCACTGATACGCAAAAAAAGACAGGTCGTACGGCAGGTCGTAGGCCGGGGCGTAAGGCAGGTGGTCCGTCCGTGGGTTCCCGGACCGGCCGGCCGTTTGCGACGGCACCCCGCCTTGCCATGATGGATTCACGGGTTCGACTCGCAGGCGGCGCCCGGCGCCCGGCGCCACGCAAGGGGCCCGCGGGGTCCGTCGGCCACCGGCGGACCGCCGAACGCGCGGGAGAGGCCCATGGCCACGGTGAGTGACTTCTTCTGGGAGCGGCGGCTGCGGCGGACGCTCGCCGGAGAGGAATCGCAGCGGCTGCTGGTTCTGGTCGAGGGGGCGGAGGGGTCCGGCAAGAGTCGGCTGGTGCGGCGGCTGGCCCGCTTGCAGGAGGCGACCCGGGTACCGCGCGTGCTGTGGCAGTGCGGCCGAGGGGACGCGTCCGAGATGCCGGAGGTGCCCTCCGACGGTCCGCTGCTTCTCCTGGTGGAGGACGTCCACCGCGCCGGTGCCGACGAACTGGCTTACCTGCGCGGCCTGTTGGAGCATCCCGCGCCGGGCCTTGCGGCGGCGGTGACGTACCGGCCGGAGTCCCTGGCCGAACCCGGGTCGCCGCTGGGATCGCCCCGCCCGCGCTATCCGGCCGAACTGGTGGTGCTGCGGCACCGCGTCGAGCCCTGGAGCCGCGAGCAGGTGCGGCAGGCCGCCGTCGCGGCGCTCGGTGAGCGGTGCGCGGACGAGGCCGTGGCGCGGTTGCACGAGCGCTCGGGCGGCTCGGCGCAGGTCGTGGCGGACCTGCTCGCGGTACTGCGGGACAGCGCGCCGAAGCGGTGCACCGCCGATGCCGTGGACGCCGTCGGTGCCCCGGTGCGGCTGGCCGGAATGATGCGCGACCGCCTCGCCGCCGTCCCGGCCCGGCACCGGGTGGTGGTGTGGGCGGCGGCGGTCCTCGACGAGCCCGCCACCCGCCGCGAACTGCTCACCGTGGCGGGTCTGGGGCCCGAGCACGGCCGGGCGGCACTCGTCGCGGCAACGGCTCGGTCCGCGCTGGTCACCGACGCCGAGGGCAGGTACGTGCTCCCCGTTCCGTTGGGCTCCGTCGCCGTACGGGAGGGGCTGCCGTGGCCGGTGCTCCAGGACCTGCACGGCCGGGCGGCGGACGTCCTGCTCGGCAGGCAGCCGGTGCCGTGGGCGGTCGTCGCCCGGCACCGCGGAGTCGCGGGGCATGTGCGCGGCTGGCTGCGTGCGGTGGAGCAGGCCGCCCGGGAGTCCGCCGAGGAGGAGCGACACCAGGAGGCCGTCACGCTCCTGGAACGGACCCTCACCTCGCCGCTGGTTCCCCGGTCGGCCCGGGCCCGGCTCTCCCCGATGCTGGCGCGCAGTGCCACGGTGGGTCTGCACGTGGAGCAGAGCGTGGAGCTGCTGTCCCAGATCGTGGAGGACGAGACGCTGCCGGAGTCCGTCCGCGGCGAGGTACGCCTCAACCTCGGCCTTGTGCTCACCAACCAGGTGGGCGGGGGTCAGCTGGGGTGGCCCGAGCTGGAGCAGGCCGCGGAGGAACTGCGCGAGCACCGGCCGGACCTCGCCGCCCGCGCCATGATCGCGCTCGCCGCCACCAGCTGGCCCGGCCAGTCCCTCGACGTCCACCTGGCCTGGATGGCACGGGCCGAGGAAGCGGCGAACGCCTCCGAGGACGAGGCGATCCGGGTGAACACCGCCCTGACCCGGGCCTGGGTCGAGTGCAGTTACGGCAACCCACGGGGCTGGGACCTCCTGAGGTCGCTCCCGGCGGACAGCCCCGACCCCGAGCTCCGCAGGGAGGTGGCGCGCTGCCTGTGCAACATCGCCGACTCGGCGGTGTGGCTGGGCTGGTACGACCGTGCGGAGAAACTGCTCGCCGACGGCGTGGCACTGGCCTCCGGGTCGCCCTACACCGAGTACGGGGCGCGGGGCACCAGACTCGTACTGGACTGGAGCACAGGGCACTGGACGGGACTGGCCGAACGGTGCGAGAGCTACCTGGCCGAGGGCGACAGCGCGGAGGGACTCTCCGGGGACGGCCACTACGTACTGGGGCTGCTGGGCCTGGCGCACGGCGAGTGGTCACGTACGACGTCCTGGCTGTCGGGCGTGGCGGACTCCTCGAACGACCTCGCGGCCGGGGCGTCCGCCGCGCTGGTCCGGTTGTCGCTGGCACGCGAGGACACCTCCGCCGCGGTGTCCGAGGCCAGGGCCGCCTGGCAGCGGGTGGCGGAGAAGGCCATGTGGGTGGGCACCTCCGACCTCCCGCCACGTGCGGTGGAGGCCGTCGCCCTGGCGGACGGAGCAGCAGCCGCCCAGCAGATGGTGGACGCCTTCGCGGCGGGCATCGACGGCCGCGAAGCGCCCGCGGCACAGGCCGCGCTGATCTGGGCTCGCGCGGTCCTGGCAGAGGTGACCGGGGCGCCGACCGAAGCCGTACCGCTGTACCGGGCGGCGGCCGAGGCTTACGCGGCCCTGCACCACCCCTACGCCGAGGCTTTGACCGGGGAGGGCGCCGCTCGGTGCGTATTGGGGGCGGAGGCTGGGGCTGGGGTGGGCTCGTCCGGGGACGGCTCGTCCGGGGTGGGCTCCTCCGGGGACGGCTCGTCCGGGGTGGGCTCCTCCGGGGACGGCTCGTCCGGGGTGGGCTCCTCCGACGACGGCCGGGCAGGCGCCACCGCCACGGCGGGCACCTCCGACGAGGACCGGGCACGCGCCATCGACGAACTGAGCGCCGCCGTGGAACGGTTCACGTACCTGGGCGCGAACTGGGACGCCGCGCGTGCCCGCGCCCTGCTGAGAGCACACCGTCCCGAGAAGCGTCCCCGTGGGCGGCCCTCCTACCACGGAGACCTCTCGCCACGTGAGCGCGAGGTGGCGGAGCTGGCGGCCACCGGGCTGACCAACCGCGAGATCGCGAGCACCCTCCACCTGTCGCACCGCACGGTGGAGCAGCACATCGCCCACGCCATGCGGAAGGTCGGCACGGACTCCCGGCGGGGGCTGGTGCCGCGTGCTGGGGCCGAGGGCTCGGGGGGTTGAGGGCTCAAGGCTCGGAGGGTGAGGCCTCGGGGGGCCTCACGGTTGAGGTCTGGCGCCCGGGTCGGCCCCGGGACCCGGGCTCCGGGCTCCGGGCTCCGGGCTCTGGGCCCGCCCTTTTTTACGTGTGCGTGTTTCGGCCTCTACTGATACGAGTTCGGCCGTGGCCGGTCCTACGTTTCCGCCCACTACCGCCGGTTGTCCCTTGGGCGTTCCCGCCCAGCCGGGCGGCAGCACGCGAAGGGATACGCCATGTTCCGACTTACCGCCAGATGCGTGCTCGCGTTGCTATCAACGCTGTTCCTGCTGCTGGTGCCCGGCACGGCGAGTGCCACTGGGCTCAGCGGCAGCTCCGTCCACGTGAGCGCCCCTGCCGAGCAGGTGGCCGCCGAGGAAGCAGACGAGGAAGAGGGAGAGGCAGAGGAAGAGGCCTTCGAGTGGAGCTATCACATCGGCTCCTCCTGTGAAGGTCTCGAGGCCGACATCCGGGAAGGCGCCGACTTCTGGGAAGGCGCACAGGAGACGGAGGGCAGCGGGACCCGTGTCAACTGCACGGAGGACATGATCCAAGGCTGCGGTGACGACGACTCCGAGGAGGGGGAGTCGGAGTACATCGGCTGCAACTGGGGCGACGGAACCATCTCCGTGTCCACCCAGGCCGACGACTTCCCACTGATCGTCGCGCACGAGTTCGGCCACAACTGGTACGAGCACTCGGACGTGAGGTGCATGGGCTGGGCATCCGAAGACGCGGTCATGGCACCGACCATGTGCTGACCCGCACTGCTCGCTCTCGGTCCACAGGGTGGGGAAGTGGCACGGGGCGCACGGTGAATCCAACTCACCGTGCGCCCCGTACCTCACTCGGCCCTCGTCAGCATCACTTCCCGCTGCCCAGCGTCATGCCCTCGATGATCCGGCGCCCGAGCCACACGTACACGATCAGCAGGGGCAGCACGACGATGCCGATCGCCGCGAACAGTCCTCCCCAGTCCGCGCCGCTGTACTGGACGCGTGTCATGAAGCCCAGCAGCGCCAGCGACAGGGTGTGCTGCGACGGGTCCTGGAGGAAGATCAGGGCCAGCATGCCCTCGCTCCAGTGACCGATCACGTTCAGGATCACCAGTGTGACGATCCCGCTGCGTGCCAGCGGCAGCATGATCTGCCAGAACGTGCGCCAGGCGCCGGCGCCGTCGAGTGCCGCCGCTTCCTCCAGCTCGCCGGACAGGCTTCGGAAGAAGGCGGTCAGGAAGAACACCGCGAAGGGCACCGACGTCGCGATGTAGACGACGATCAGGCCGCCCAGGGAGTTCACCAGACCGATTCGGGAGAGCGCCACGAACAGCGGCAGCATGATCGCCTGGATCGGGATACCGAGACCCATCGCGACGAAGGAGGTGAGCGCACCGGCCGACCGGTTGCCGAATCGGCTGAGCGCGTATGCGGCGGGCGCCGCGATCGCGACGGTGCCCACCGCCGTCGCGGCGACGACCAGGACGGTGCGGAGGATGGCGGGCCCGAACGCGCCCACCTCCCACGCGCGCTCCCAGTTCTCGAACTGCCAGTCGGACGGCAGTCCGAAGGGCGAGGCGAAGATCTCGCGCGCGTTCTTGAGCGAGGACAGCACCATCCAGAGCAGGACGAGGATGTCGAAGGCGATCATCAGCCAGACCAGTGCGTGGGCGATCGTCGCCGGGCGCAGGGCGGGCAGGCGACGCGCGGGCCGCGCCGGTGCGGGGGAAACCATCAGAACTCCAGGGTTTCGCGGCGGGTGAGCCGACGGGTCAGCACTGTCAGCACGACGATCAGCACCAGGGTGACCACCGTGGCCGCGGCCGACGCGCCGAACCTGGCGACGCCGGAGGGCTGGAACGCTTCGGCGAAGGAGTACAGGGAGAGCGTCCAGGCACTCGGGCTCGGGGTCGCTCCGGCGGCTCCGGCGAACACGTAGATGAACTCGAAGATCTTGATGGCGCTGATGGCCCACAACGTCGCGCTGACCGCGACCGCGTCCCACATCATCGGCAGGGTGACGTGCCGGAACTTCTGCCAGGCGCCCGCACCTTCGAGGTCGGCCGCCTCGTAGAGCGTCACCGGAATACGGTCGACGGCGGCCATCAGGATGGTGGTGTAGAAGCCGGTGTTGATCCACACCAGGCCGATGCAGATGACGTAGAAGAGGTTGTCGTCCGCCAGCCAGCGCGGCGGGGCGTCCACCCCCGCATAGGACAGCAGGGTGTTGATGAGGCCGTCCGCCTGGAAGAGGAACCCCCACAGGATGGAGATGGCGAGCGCGGACACGGCGTTCGGGAAGAAGATCACCGCGCGGACGAACTTGCGGCCGGCCATCTCGCGCAGGACCGTCGTCAGACCGAAGCTGAGCGCGAAGGTGACGATGCCGACGCCGAAGAGCAGCAGCAGGGTGTTGATGAACGACGTGTGGAACGTCTTGTCGTACCAGAGCCGTTCGTAGTTGGCGAAGCCCACCCACTCGACCGGGCCGGAGCCGGCCCACTTGGTGAAGCTCAGGACGACGGTGACGCCGGTGGGAAGAACCATCGCCAGCAGGTACACCAGGAGCGCCGGGCCCACGAAGGGGAGGAAGAGCTTCTTGCGGGCCCGCTCCAGCGGACTCCCCGAGGCCCCGGCGCGCCGGTCCGGGCGGATCTTTTGAGGGACGGGTGGCCGGGGCGGGGCCCCGGAGGAAACTTCCGGGGCCGTGGCCTGTTCGGTCGGGGGCATCAACCGTTGACCTTCCACCAGTTGACCGTGTCGCTCTTCAGGCCGGAGACGTACTCCCGAGCGCTGATGTCACCGGAAAGCAGCTTCTTGGCGAGCGGCTGGGACACCTTGATCTCCCAGTCCGACATGCCCTGGGCACCGTCGTTCTGGAGGTGCACGGACGGCGAGTCCTTCAGCACCTCGTAGGCGTCTGCCAGAGCCGGTGGGGCTGCCACGTCCTCGCGGACGGTGATCGCACCCTCCTCGGCGGCTATCCGGTCCATCCACTTCTTGCCGAGGATGAAGGCGATGAACTTCTCGGCGGCGGCGCCGTTACGGGCCTTGGAGGGTATGCCGTACCCGTAGAGGCTCACCTCGTCGGACCTGTTGGCCTCGGCTCCGGCCGGGAACGGGAAGGAGCCGTACGCGAAGTCCTCGCCCGCCACCTCGCCGGTCTCGCTCGGCGCCCATGTGCCCATGAAGAGCAGGTCTGCCTTGCCCTGCGCCCACTTCTGCTGGATGGCGGGGAACTTGCTGGCGTCCCAGCCGTCGGTGAAGTAGCCGCCCTTGGCGATCCTCTCGGCGTTCTTCGCCGCCCGGAGCACCTCGGGCCGGTCGAAGCCCGCGCCGGACTTGTCCTCGAGGACCTTCTTCCAGTTCCCCGGTCCGAGCGCCCCGACCATCAGGTTGCTCGTCCACTTCTCGACGTAGGGAAGGATGTCGCCGTCGAGGGCCAAGGGCTTCCTGCCGTCGGCCTTGCGCGCGTCGAGCAGTTTCACCAGTTCGTCGGGGGTGCGCGGCGGGTTCTTCGCCAGGTCGGGCAGCGCCTTCTTGTTGTAGAAGACCTGCCAGGTCTGCACGGTCGTGGGGACCACGTACGCACTGTCGTCCTGGCGGGACAGCTTCTCGTACGCGTCCGGGACGACGTCCGCCACGGTCTTGTCCTCGCCGGGGACCTTCGCCTTGTAGACACCGGCGAGATCACGGGCGTTGCCCGTCTGCCCGAGGGTGTCGCGGAGCTTGACGAGGCTCTGGTCGACGAGATCGGCCGCCGCGTTGCCTCCCACGAGGGTCGGCTGAAGCTTGTTGAGGACCTCACGGCCCTGGAACACGACGTCGACCTTGATCCCGGTCTCGGCGGTGAAAGCCGCCGCGGCGTCCTTGATCACCTTGGCGCGCGGCTCGTCCTCCTTGTACATCGACCAGTACGTGAACCGGTCGGAATCGCCCGCACCGGAGTCGCCGCCACATGCCGTGAGGGTCAGCGACAGCGCAGCGACGACGAGCCCAGCCGTGATCTTGCTTCCGGATCTCATGGGACACCACCGTGATCGGGCGCGTGATCGCGCCATTCGGAGAAAATGCCTGCGGGGATTCTGTGGCGGTGGTTCGACTACAGTCAACCCATAGATACCAATGAATTTGCCGTTATGGATTCGAAACATTCCTTCAGGGGGAGCAGTGACCGCAGCGAGGCAACCGGCATCGAAGGCGGCGCGGGGCGAGAAGTTCCGGCGCCTGGCCGAGGAGCTCCGGCGTGACATCGCCGCGCTGCGCTGGCCCGACGGCCGGCTCCCCACCGAGCAGCAGATCGCGACCGACCACGGCGTCAGCCTCAACACCGTGCGACGGGCGGTGGACATGCTGGTGGCCGACGGGCTCGTCTACCGGCGCCAGGGCTCCGGCACGTACATAACGGACGAGGAGGACAGGACCGCGGCCGCCGTGATCGGCGTCTGCGTGCCGTCGATGACCTACTACTACCCCCGGGTCATCGGCGGTATCGAGGCCGAACTCACCCGGCAGGGCGGCCAGATGATGCTGCGGACCAGCGGATACGACGCGGAGCAGGAGCGACTGGCGGTCGAGGGCATGCTGTCCGCGGGGGCGACCGGCCTGCTGCTGGTGCCCGAGCCGCGCCCCGGCGAGGACCCGGTCGTGCAGCTCACACGGTTCCAGGACCTCGGGGTACCCGTGGTGACCGTCGAGCGCCGCTTCGCCACCGCCGCCGACCACCACGAGTTCGTCTGCTCCAACCACGCCTCCGGCGCATACGCGGCGACCCGCCACCTCGTCGGGCACGGCCACCGGCGTATCGCCTATCTGGAGCGGCACAGCCCGTTCAGCGCGGAAGGGGTCAGGGCCGGGTACCGCACCGCGCTGCAGGACGCCGGGATCGACGCGGACGCCATGCTGCGCGCGGGGCGCGACCGGTGGGACGCCCCGGACGCGGAGTCGTTCCTGGACGAGGTGCTGGCCGAGCAGGCGACCGCCGTGCTCTGCTTCGCCGACCGCGAGGCGGCGTTGCTGGTCGCCGCGGCCCGGCGGCGTGGCCTGCGGGTACCCGGAGACCTCTCGGTCGTGGGCTACGACGACGAGGTCGCCGACCTCTCCGAAGTTCCCCTCACCGCCGTGTCGCCGGCGAAGGCCGAAGTGGGGCGCCTGGCCGCGCAGATGGTGCTGCGCCGTATCGCCGAACCCGACGCGCCGCTCGTGCAGCAGCTCGTGGTGCCGCGCCTGGTCGTTCGGGAGTCATCTGGGCCGGTCCAATAATTCATCTCGTTTCAAGGGGTTGAATTCCGGGTTGAATCGCGTCAGGCTGCTCCCGGCCGACCGGCCCGCTCGTGATCCCCCGACAGTGAGGTGCCCGCCCATGCCTTCATCCGGAGCCGTACGTCTCGGACTCGTCGGTGCCGGCGGAGTCGCGCTCCTGCACGCGCGAGCAGCCCTGGCCCTGCCTGGCGAGGCCGTGGTCACGGCCGTCCACGACATCGACCCGCGGCGGGCGGCGGAACTGTCGGACCTCACCGGCGCCACCGTCCACCCCGGGTACGAGGAGATGTTCGCCGACGAGGCCGTCGACGCGCTCGTCGTCTGCACGCCGCACACCCTGCACACCCGGCCCGCTCTCGCGGCGGCCCGCGCCGGCGTTCACGTCCTGCTCGAGAAGCCGATGGCCACCACGCTGGCCGAGTGCGACGCCATCACCCAGGAGTGCGCGCGAAACGACGTGGTGCTCGCCCTGGGCCACATCCAGCACTACCTCCCCCTCACCGCTGGGGCCCGCACCGCCGTGGCCGACGGGCTGATAGGCCGGCCCGTTGCGGCCGTCGACCGCCGCGCGACGGACTACCGCCCAGGACACCGGCCCGCCTGGTTCTTCGACCCGGCCCTGGCCGGGGGCGGAGCGGTGATGAACATCGGCGCCCATTGCATCGACCGCCTCACCTGGGCGACCGGGCGCAGACCTGTGCGCGTCGCCGCCCGGTTCGTACACCGCGGCACGCCGGTCGAGACCGAAGGGCTCCTGCAACTCGAACTCGACGGTGGCCTGACCGCGACCGTCTCGGTCACCTCGAGCTCCCTGTCCGGCATCGACGAGTTCGAGATCCTCGGCGAGGACGCCACCCTGCGCGCCTCCCGCGACTCCGGTCTCCTGCTCGCCGGACCCCGCGGCGTGGAAGTGCTGCGCCCGCCCTCCGACATCGGGGCCGACGTCGCCGTTGCCTTCCAGGCCCAGTTGCGCGACTTCGCCGCGGCCGTACGCGGCGAGGCGCCCCCGGCGGTGGGCGCCCGCACCGGCCGCGACGTCGTGGCCGCGGTCCTCGCCGCGTCCGCCTCGGCCGCCGCCGACGGCACCCCGCACACCGTGGACCTACTGCCCGGCCCCGTACGAACCGCACCCGGCACCAGCCCGCTGCCCGTTCTCGACGGGGCCTGAGGCCGCCGCACACGCGCGCCCGTTCCGGCTCACAGCGGCACACGGCACTCCTCGCCGATCGCTCCCTTTCACACTCCCCTCGGAAAGGACACCCATGCAACGACTGTCAAGACTGGCCGCGGCAGCGGTCTGCGCGGCACTGGCCGTGCCGCTGCACACGGCGGCCTCGGCGCAGACCACCCCCAGGCCCGCGGCAACCGAGGGCTCCGTGGCCCTGTCGGCGGCGCACATGACGGTCCAGGTGGACCCGAACTTCCCGGCCGTCGACCGCTACACGTGGAAGGCCGACGGCTCGGTCCTGCACGGCCGCACCGGGCCGACCGGCACCCTCGTCGTCAACGGCAAGACCTACACCCCCGAGTCCACCGGTGTACCGGGCGCGAACCGCGTCGACTACACCCTGCGGGTCGCCGAACTCGATCTCGTGATCAAGGCCCGGCTCGCGGTGAGCGACAACGTGCTCACCTTCCAGGTCACCGGCATCGAGGAGAACGGAGAGCACAAGCTCCGCACCCTCGCGATCCCGGACCAGGGCCTGGTCTCCGCCCGCTCCGACCAGCCGGGGGCCCAACTGGCGGACGCGCGGCTGTCGTTCACGACCACGTACGACCACGAGGACCCGATCGACCGGCACACGAAGCTGGCCGATGCCGCCGTCGACGCGGAACCCCGCGGCAGCACCTACGCGATCCTCAGCACCGACGGGCTCGCCGCGGCGGTGGAGACGAACTCGCTGGAGGACCAGTCGCGCGTCCTCATACGCACCAGCCGGACCGGTGATGCCAAGAGCACCGCCCTGTCGAGCGGCACCTGGACCTACCGGCCGGAGCCCGTCGGCGGCCACGACGCACGGCCCACCGAACTGCCGTACGCCAAGGTGGCCCTCACCGGCGACCGCAACGACGACGGCAACGTCGACTGGCAGGACGGCGCGATCGCC
Organism: Streptomyces sp. NA04227; assembly: GCF_013364195.1. Classification (NCBI taxonomy): domain Bacteria; kingdom Bacillati; phylum Actinomycetota; class Actinomycetes; order Kitasatosporales; family Streptomycetaceae; genus Streptomyces; species Streptomyces sp. NA04227. The sequence goes on from NZ_CP054918.1 coordinate 3,707,317, forward strand.
TACCGGGAGGTCATGTACCGGCCGATGGGCGCCGAGAAGACCAAGAACTTCGTCGCCTCGAACATCGAGTACAACACCAACAGCTTCGCCAGCCATCCCTTCACCCGTGTCCTCGACGACATCAAGAAGGGCAACCGGCTCACCGACGGCCTCGGCCAACTCGTGCAGCTGAAGGGCTACCAGGCCGAGGGGCACGACAACGCCCACCCCGACTACGGCGGCCACATCAACGAGGGCGCCGGCGGCAGGAAGGACCTCAACTTCCTCGTCCGGGAGGCCAAGAAGTACGGCGCCTCGATGGGTGTGCACATCAACTCCACCGAGGCCTACCCCGACGCCGACACCTTCCGCTGGGACATGGTCCAGGGCGAGGACAAGCCGGGCTGGACCTACCGGGACCGCTCGTACCTCATCAACCGCGAGAAGGACATCCAGTCCGGCAACTTCGCCAAGCGTCTCGACACCCTCAAGAAGGACGTGCCGGGCCTGGAGTTCATCTACAACGACGTCTACTACGGCCGCGGCTACAACGCCTACGAGCTGGCGCGCACCCAGCACGAGCGCGGCTGGATGGTGCACACCGAGTTCGAGGACTTCGTCGACCGCGACACGCTCTGGTACCACCGCTCGGCGCAGCGCGCCGAGAACGGTATCCGCTCGCAGATCATCCGGTTCATCCAGAACACCGATCGCGACGTCTGGTACCGCAAGGACGCCAAGCTGCTCAAGGGCAACGGCGACATCGGCTACGGAGGCTTCGAGTCGCACACGGACCTCGTCGGCTGGCAGCGGACGATCTTCACCAACAACCTGCCGACCAAGTTCATGCAGCACTTCCCGATCACCAAGTGGACCGACCACCGGGTCGACTTCACCGACGGGGTGTACTCCACCGACGAGACCGGCACCTGGCAGCTCTTCCAGGGCGACACCAAGCTCGCCGAGGGCAACAAGGTCTTCCTGCCCTGGGACCCGAAGAAGCAGAGCAAGATCTACCACTGGAACGACGAGGGCGGCACCACGACCTGGAAGCTGCCCGAGAAGTGGCGCGACCTCGGCACGGTGAAGCTGTACCGCCTGAGCGACACCGGCCGCCAGGACGAGAAGACCCTCAAGGTCACCAACGGCAAGGTCACCATCGACGCCAAGGCTCGCACCGGGTACGTCCTGTACCGCGGCAAGGCCGCGCAGCAGACGACCGTGTGGGGCGAGGGCGCCCTCGTCGAGGACGGCTCGTTCAACAGCCACACCTTCGACGCCTGGTCCCGTGACGGCGCGGCCCGCATCGAGACCAACGACGAGGGCTGGCAGTTCGTCCGCTTCGACGGTTCCGGCCAGGCGCGCCTCTCGCAGCAGCTGAAGGGCCTGAAGCCGGGCACCTACGCCGCCTCCGCCTACGTGCGCGTCGCCGGGGGCCGTAAAGCCACCCTCTCCGTGAGCGACTACGGCGGCGAGAAGGTGAGCAGGTCCACGGATGTCTCCCCGGCGGTCAACAAGGACCCGGTGAACGTCTGGAGCGGCACCAAGTTCCAGAAGATGAACGTGCTCTTCACCGTCCCGAAGGGACACAGCACGGCCACCCTGACCCTGTCGGGCGCGGCAGGGGCCTCCGGCGCGGCCGCGGACTTCGCCGACGTACGGGTCAGTCCCTCGAAGGCGCCCGCCGGGGCGGACAAGCACTACTTCACGGAGGACTTCGAGGCCGCCGACCGTGCCTGGGGACCGTTCGTGAACGTGGAGGGTTCCGGTGAGCACAACCCGCACGGCCACCGGGCCGAGCGCCACGAGAACTACACCCGCGACACCATCAGCGGTGACTACTCCCTGAAGTCCTTCCAGGTCGAGCAGGGAGACGCGTGGCGCTCCATTCCGCAGAACCTCGAGTTCAAGCCGGGGCGCACCTACCGGGTGGGTCTGAAGTACCAGTCGGACAACAACACCCAGTACCGCCTGCAGGTTCGTTCGGGCGGCGCGGGCGACAAGGACCGCACCCTCGTCGACGACCCGCTCATCGCGACGACCGACCGTCCGCTCGACAGCTGGCCCAAGGCGAGCGACCCGCGGCCCGACGGCTGGAACGACGCCGCGCCGCCGCAGGGCAGCGCGCCCAGCAAGGAGTACGCGACGGTGTTCAGCACCGGCGACGCGGACTGCGGCGACCCGTACCTCGCACTGACCTCGGCGGGCGGCCTCGGGGCCATCACCGTGGACGACCTCGTGGTCGACGACCTCGGTCCGGCCCCGGACTCCGGCGGTGACTGTCCCGCCACCGGGGGGACCGACCTCGCGATCGGCGAAGTCACCGCGAACCCGGGCGAGACGACGCCCCTCACGGCCACGTTCACCAACCGGGCCGACGTGCCCGTGACGGATGTCCGGGTCGAGCTGAACGCCCCGGCGGGGGTCACGCTGAAGCCGGTCTCCGCCACCCGTGCCGAGAGCATCGCACCCGGCGACACCCTGAAGGTCGACTACGAGCTGACCCTCGCGGACGACCTGAAGCTCGGCTCGTACGCGATCACCGGAGAGGTCTCGTCCCACTACCGCGACCAGCGGATCACCGCGACCGCCGAGCGGCGGGTCACGGTGAACTGTAAGCCGGACCTGCGTTGCGAGGCCGAAGACGTGACGCTCGGGGGCGGCACGGCCGTGGAGACGCTGGCACGTGGCCAGAGCGGCAAGGGTTATGTCAACTTCCCTGGTGGCAAGGGTGGTTACGTCGAGTGGAAGGTGGACGTCGCCGATGCCGGTGACTACGCCCTGGCCTTCCGCTACGCCCTGACGACCGGGGACCGGCCGCTGACCCTCTCCGTCAACGGCAAGGAGATCAGCACGGACAGCTATCCGGTCACCGGTGCGTGGGACAAGTGGTCGGAGGCGAAGGCCAAGGCGGCTCTGAAGGCCGGGTCCAACACCATCCGCCTCACGGCGGCCAAGGAGGACGGGCCGAATGTCGACTACCTGACGGTCGTTTCGGCCTCCTGAGAAAGCCACCCCCCACACACGGCAGGGCCCGCCGCGATCACGGAATCGCGGCGGGCCCTGCTCCATGTTCCGGACGGCCTACGCCGTAACCACGGCCGGCGGTTCACCGGGCGAGACCCGCGCGTGGCGGACCCGGCCCCGCAACACCGTGCCGGCGAGCTCCGGATCGTGCGCCGGCTCCTCCCCGAGCGCGATCAGCACCCAGGTGCCGTCGGGGAAGCGCGCGGTGACCGTCGTGCCGTCGACCGCGCATGCCACCTCGCCCGGCTCCTCAATGCCTGCTCCATGGCCTGCTCCGGCGAGGCCGACGAGCGCCACATGGACCGTCCGCGCCTGGCCGCGCTCCGACGTGGCGTACGGAACAGCGGCGAACGGTCCGAACGCGCTGGTGTTCTCGCTCGACGCCACGGCCACCACGTCATGTCCGCTCAACGACAGGAAGGTGCTGGTGAGTCCGGAGTCGGCGACGGCCCGCGCGCGCAGGCTGTCGCTGTCGGCGTGCGGTGGCCGGGCGTCGGCCACCTGCCAGCCGCTGTCGTACAGCCGCAGACCGGCCGGCGCGTCGACGAGATGCGCCCGCAGCTCCCACGCCCCTCGTACGACGCTCGCCGTCTCGATGCGTGCGTCGTACTCCCCGGCACCGTCCGTGGAGCCATCCCCGGCACCGTCCGTGGAGCCCTCGGTGGCACCGTCCGTGGAGCCCGGCCAGAAGGGCCGGTGCCAGGAGGCCGCGTAGTGGTCGGCGATGCGGAGCCGGTGGATACGCGTACGGGACGACAGCCCGCGAACGGGATCCCACAGCCCGGCGTGGTTGTCGTCGCTCCCGGGCCCGGACGCTGCGAACGCCGGTGCGGTGGCGGTCGAGTAGGCGAACCGCGCGTAGTGCGGGTCGGAGGGCGCCGCGCCGGGGATCTGGTTGTCGCTGCCGTGGTTCACCAGCCGCGCGAGCCCGTCGGCCCGTGTCGTCGCGACCAGGAAGCCAGGTGCCGCCAAGGCACGCACCTCGTCCCGCTGTTCGACCGGGAGCGGCTCCTCCGTCGCGGTCCAGCACGGGTGGTCGGCAGGAAGCAGCAGCCCGAGGAACCCCTTGGAGAGCCAGTACGGGGAGCCGGGCCCCGAGTACGTCTGCACCATCGGAGGGAAGGGCCCGTACCAGCCGAGGGTGGGGATGCCCCGCGCGTCGCGGAAGCCCCGGTCGACGAAGTGTTTCAGGGCACCGCTGGCGATCCGCCTGGTCAGCCCGGGCGTGAGGGGCGTGGCGTCGGCGAGCGCCCCGACCCAGGGGGCGGTCGCGGCGGCGAACCGGTAGGTCAGGGAGCGTCCTTGGTGGACGGGCGCTCCGTCCGCACCGAAGAAGAGGGCGAAGTCCTCCAGGAACCTGTGCAGCCGTTCCCGGAACACCGGCAGCCGCGCCGCTCCGCGCTCCCCGGCCATCCGCGCCCACAGCACCGGGTAGTGGTGCATGGCCCAGCCGCAGTAGTGGTCGAAACAGTCCGCGACGCGGGGGTCACCGCCGTCCCGGTACCAGCCGTCCCCCACGTAGAACTCCTCGATCCGCGCGAGGTCGGCGTCCATCTCGTCCCGGTCGTGCGCGGCGCCCGCGAGTGCCAGGAACTCACCGACGATCACCCGGAACATGTGCCAGTTGTTGTCCGGGATCACCAGTCCCCAGACTCCCTGCAGCCAGGTCACCACCTGTTCCTGAACGCGCGACGCGAGCCGGTCCCACAGCCAGGGCCTGGTCAGGTGAAGTCCGAGGGCCAGGGAGCACGCCTCGACCAGGGTCTGGCGGCATGTCGCGTCGATCGCCGGCCATGCGTCCGGGTGCCCCGGATCCGTCCCGGCCGCGATGCCGTCGGCGTAGGCCTGGAGCAGTCCCGCCGGCGCGTCCCCGCCGGAACCCGCGACACGGTAGGCGAGCAGGAGGAACGTCCGCGCGAAGCCCTCCAGTTCGTCCGAGTTCCGGCCCGAGAACGACGGCCGGCCGGGCAGCACGACGCGCGCACCCGAGGGCGACGCGAACCTGTGGGCATCGGTCAGCATCTGGTCCGCGACGGCCAGCCAGTGGGACCGGTCGTACCCGGTGAAAGGAGACAGGGACCGGTCTTCCATCGGGAGGGCTGGTCTGGACATCGCCATGAGGGGCTCCTGTTTACCGCACGAGACATGCGCAAACATGCGCGAACAGAGTCTAGAAACAGCAAGTGCGATCAATCCAGTAGCGCGCGGACGACTTCTCTCCAAGGCTTCGCCCTGCGACTTTCTGGAGGCGATGGGCCGCTACATGCCTGCCCGTGCGCCTCAGTGGACCGTCATCCGCCCCGTCCGTAGGGCCTCATGGTTTGCGAAGAGGGCGTCCAGGTGCACGGTGCGGGTCAGTTCGGCCGTCCATTTGGTGTGGGGCAGGTCCAGGTGCTGGGCGGAGCGGCACATGCGGGCGCGGGAGCACTGGGTGAGGATCCAGCGGGCCAGGGTGTTGCTGGTGGGGGTGTTGGCGTACATGGTCGCGGCGAGTTGCCACAGCCGGTCGCCCGGCACTGTGCTGGGCTCGGCGACGCACACGATGGCGATGTCACCGAGGCCGCGTGAGTCGCTGGACCGGGTCGTGAAGGCGACCGTCAGTTCTTCCAGGGGGAACAGGGTGAGGCGGCTGATGGCTGAGACCGTTTCCATGGTGGCCACGGGGTCTCCGAATTCTGGAGAAGTAAGGGGGTGCGGGCCCGCCGGGGCGAGGGGGCTACTTGCCGCCGCCACGGCGGCTGCTTTCGCCACCATTGGTGAGCGCGGCGAGGAGCCGCATCGCGGACCCGATACGAAAGGCACCGAAGTCGACGTACGGAGTACCCGAAGAGCTCACGCGTCCCCGAATCTGGGCGCTCTCGCTCTCAGACAGGCCCACTGCCCTGGCCGCGCCCCGGAGCTGTTGAGCCATCGTGTCGGCGAGTACCTGTGCAGCCTCGTACTCGACTTCACAGGTCCGGGGCCTAGCCACGGGGCGGCCTCATCTCGTGCGGGTGCGCCCGCAGTTCAACGTTGAGGTCCGTGACCTTCGACATGTCCCCCTCAGCGCGCGCCCTGCCGCGTTCACTGTCGAGGGCTGTACACACCCCGCAGCCCGGAGCGGGCTTCGGGTCGGATTCCATGCTCAGTGGCAGGTCGAGGGGTGGTCCCGGATACGTGTTCGACTTCTTCATGGGGCCGGTACCGCCAACCAGATCTCAATGTCCTTGTGCATGAACAGCACCGTATGGACGGTGCATTGGCCGAGCCCCCTGAAGTTTCTCGCTGTTTCTTGCGTGACCGCTGAAGGTGCGCAACATTTCTCACGTGGACAACTGGACCCCTCGCGCAGCGCGTTGGGCACCGGCAAAACTTGAGGTGTTCAGTCCACGACCGAAAGGCATGGATCGATGACGCGACGACTTCGCTTCAACGGCACAGGAAGTGGCGACACCGGATGCCCCGCTGTGCACGAGGACATGGACACCCACGAGGTGATCGTGCACGGTCCGCCCCTCACCGACCCCGAGGACATCGCTCAGCTTCAGCATCTGAGCCCTGGTGAGGTACCGATCGTGGTGCCACGCGAACTCCTGGTGGACTGGGGGCCGAAGGACATGACACGTAAGGCGGAGGTCGTCGGCCTGGACGCGTTCAACAAGCTCTTCGAGACTTTCCGGCACAGTGCCTGGAGGCTGGAGACCCGGCGCCGGTACGCGAGCGACGAAGCAACCGAGACCTACGCCCAGTTCATGGCGTCCGGCGAGGTCAGCTGGGACATGGAGTCGTGGTACTGCGTCACGATCCGTCGACAGACGGACGACGGCAAGACCGTCGGTCGGGTGCGTGTAGTCGACGACCCGCCTACGCCTGGCCAGCGATACCTCATGCTCAACGCACGGCGGAACGCCCTTCTCGGAGAGGACATCCGGAATCTCTCGCGTGCGGACGCGGAGCAACTGCGGCTCGGAGACCAGGACTTCTGGATCTTCGACTCGCGGCTTGTCGCCGTGCTCAACTTCGATGACGCCGACAATCTGGTAAGCGTCGAACTGATCACGGAACCCGCCGAGGTGGTGCGGTACTCCATGTTGCGGGACGCTGCGATGCACCACGCCTTCATCACCGAGCGATAGCGGCGGAATCCGGTACCGGTGAGCACGGACCATCAACGAGCACGGGAGGCGCTCGGAGCGCGGCTCCGGGAGCTTCGGCTCTCCGCTCCGGGCGGGCGGCTCACCGGTACTCGGCTCGCCGAACACTCCGGCTGGGGCAAGTCGAAGGTCAGCAAGCTGGAGAACGGCAAGCAGACTCCAACGCCGGACGACCTGCTGCGATGGGTACAAGCCGTGGGTCAACCCGATGCGTACGACGAACTGCTCGGCCGCCTACGGGGGTTCGAGTCCCATGTCCGCTCCTGGCGACGACAGCTGGCCGCCGGGCACACGCCTGTCCAGCAGAAGATCGCGGCCGAGTACGCGCAGTCCGCAGTCGTCCACGGATTCGAGAGCGCCACTATCCCGGGCATTCTGCAAACCGCCGACTACGCGAGGTCGGTGTTCTCACGCTACGCCGAGCTTCATCGCTCGAAGCGCGACACCGAAGAGGCCGTGCGTGCTCGGCTCCGTCGTCAGGAGCTGCTGTACGACGGCCGCAAGAGGTTCCTCATTCTCGTCGGCGAGACCGCCCTCCGGTCCCTGATCTGCCCGCCTTCGGCGCTGGCAGGCCAACTCGACCGCCTGGCAGGGCTCATTGGGCTCGACACAGTGCGCTTGGGCATCATCCCGGTTGGCGCGTCGATGAAGATCCCGCCCACAGGGGGCTTCTGGATCCATGACGAACGCCTCGTGGTGATCGAGACCTGGCATGCGGAACTGTGGGTCGACGACGCGGACTCCATCGCCCTCTACCTGCGCACGTGGCACGCGCTCCAGGAATCCGCCGTCTTCGGGGCGGACGCTCAGGCCTTGATCGGGCGAGCGCGTCGGGCGCTTGGCGGGTGACGCTTCGGGCTTGAGCAGTGCTTGATGCCATTCGCGCGGGGGCGCGCCGCGCGGACGAGGGGCGACAGAAGCAGCGCATGAAATGTCGGAAACTCGGGAAGTCAAGGGAAGCCTCCGGTCAGCCGCATAACCTCGCAGGTCGCGGAGGGTGGTCCCCGCGCGTGCGGGGTTGGTCCCTCCGCCTGCCTGCGCGGGTCGAAGGCGATGTGGTGGTCCCCGCGCGTGCGGGGTTGGTCCCCAGGTCCTGGCCCACCTATTGGCAGACGGCTCGTGGTCCCCGCGCATGCAGGGTTGGTCCAGTCTCGATGGACTCCTCGGGATGCACGGAGTCGTGGTCCCCGCACATGCGGGGCTCCACACCCCCCCACCCCCAACTCCCCCAGCAGTACGACCCCCCACCCCCCACCCACCGCAAAGCCGTACCACCACCACCCACCACCCCCGTCAATTCACCCGGCGAACCGCCCCCCTCCCCCTCACACCCGACTCACCCTCCGCCCCTCAGCGCCAACCTCCTCCCCCACCGACTCACTGACCCCCACCCGCTCATGCAGCCTCCGCAGCACCCCGGGCGCGTACCAGGCCCCCCGCCCCAACACCCGCATAGCCGCCGGAACCAGAATCGCCCGTACCGCCACCGCATCGATCACGATGGCCAGCCCCGTCCCGAGGCCGAACATCTGGAGGAAGGTCACCTCGCTCGTTCCGAAGGCGAAGAAGCTGACGGCGAGGAGGCCGGCGGCCATGGTGACCATGCGGCCGGTGCGGGTCAGGCCCGCCGTGACCGTCGTCCTTGCGTCCTCGCCCGCGTCGTGGAGTTCCTTCATGCGGCTCGTCACGAAGACCTCGTAGTCCATGGAGAGGCCGAAGGCGACGCAGAAGAGGAGGACCGTCATGGAGGTGTCCAGGGGCATGGGGGTGAAGCCGAGCCAGGAGGACAGGTGGCCGTCCTGGAAGATCCAGACCATGGCGCCTACCGAGGCGGTCAGGCTGACGGCGTTCAGCAGGAGTGCCCGCAGTGGCTGGATGACGCTGCCGGTGAAGAGGTAGAGCAGGACGAAGGTCGTGATGGTGATCAGGCCGAGGGCCAGGGGCAGGCGGTCGGCGATCGAGTCCTTGCTGTCGACCAGGCGGGCGTCGTCGCCGCCGACCAGGGGCTCGGTGCCCTGTGGTGCGGGGACGGCGCGGATGTCCTTGATCAGGTTCTGGGCGGCGTCCGACATGGGTTCGGTCGAGGTCAGGACGACCAGGCGGTCGGCGCCGGGGCGGGACAGGGCGGCGTTCTGCGGGCCGGGCGGCGTGGCGGTGCCGCGCTGGTAGGTGCCGGGTGAGGCGTCGACCCGTTCGACTCCGGGCAGGCGGGACAACTCCGTTGCGTACGAGGTGAGTTCGGCGCGGCCCGCGGAGTGGTCGGTGACGATCTGGACGGAGCCGGTGTCGTCGCCGGGGAAGTCCTGCTGTACGGCTTCGGCGACCTTGCGGCTGGAGGCGGACTCGGGGAGTACGCGTTCGTCGGGGGTGCCGAAGCTTGCGCCGAGGAGGGGGCTGGCCACGAAGAGGAGTACCGCGAGGACGGGCAGCGCGGTGAGTGCGGGCCTGCGCATGACGGCTCCGGCGATACGGCCCCAGAGCGGCCCGTCGGCGCCGCGCACGGTGTGGGCCCAGGGCAGTTTGCCCTTGTTGACGCGGTGGCCGAGCAGGGCGAGCAGCGGCGGGACCACGAAGAGGGCGGCCAGTACGGCGACGACGACCACGCCGATTCCCGCATACGCGAAGGAGCGCAGGAAGTACATCGGGAAGACGAGCAGTGCGGAGAGCGCGGCCGCGACGGTCGCCGCCGAGAAGACGATGGTGCGGCCCGCGGTGCGGACGGTGTGGACGACAGCGTCGGGTACCTCGTCCCCGGCGGCGAGTTGTTCGCGGAAGCGGCTGACCAGGAGCAGGGCGTAGTCGATGCCGAGGCCGAGTCCCAGTGCGGTGGTGAGGTTGATCGAGAAGACGGAGACGTCGGTGAGGGAGCCGAGTACGGAGAGTTCGGCGAAGGTGCCGAGGACCGCGATCAGGCCGACCGCGAGCGGCAGTAGTGCCGCGACGACGCTGCCGAAGGCGAGCACGAGGAGGAGCAGGGTGAGCGGGACCGCGATGAGTTCGGCGAGGGCGAGGTCCTTGCCGACCTGGTCGGTGATGTCGTTGCCCGCGGCGGCCTGACCGCCGGCCAGTACCTCCACGCCGTCCTCGTCGCCCGCGTATGTGTCGGCCAACTCCTTTGCGCGGTCGCCGCGTTGCTCGTCGTCGCCCTTGATGTGCGCGGCGATCAGCGCCGAGTCGGCGTCGCGGGAGGCGAGGCCGGGGCTCTTGGCGTCCCAGTAGGAGACGACGTCGGTCACGGTCGGGTCGTGGCGCAGGCCGTCGGCGATGGCCTGGCCGCGTTCGGCCACGGCCGGTGACGTCAGGGACACCCCGGATTCCTGCGGCGAGACCAGGAAGACGAGGTCGCGCTCGCCGCCGAAGCGGTCCTCGATCAGGCGCTCGGCCCGGGTCGAGGGGGAGTCGGGGTCGTCGAAACCTCCGCCGAGCAGCTTGCCGAAGGCGCCGGTTCCGACCACCGCCATGACGGCCACCAGGGCCGCGGCGAGGGCCAGGACCAGTCGCGCCCGGCGAACGGTCAGCGCGGCGATTGCGGTGAGCATGGGCCGTTCCTCTTTCGTTTTCTGCCGCGGCGGAGCACCGGTGAGGGGTCACCGGTGGCCATGCCGCACTACCTATGTTTACGGCGTTAACTCTTCTTCTCGCCATCGTGGCAGGAGAAGTTAACGACGTCAACATGAGGCAGGATGGAGGCATGGCCACTACCAAGGGATCGGGTTCGGGATCTGGACGGGGATCTGCATCGGGATCGGCGTCGGATGCCGGGGCGGGCGCTGCCAAGACCCGCTACCACCACGGCGACCTGCGCAACGCGCTCATCGCCGCCGCCGTGACCCTCGCCTCCGAGGGCGGGCCCGAGCAGGTCGTACTGCGGGAGGCCGCGCGCCGCGTCGGTGTCTCCCCGACCGCCGCGTACCGGCACTTCGCGGGTCAGCAGGAACTGCTGCACGAGGTGAAGGTGCGCGGGCAGCTCAGTCTGGCCGAGTCCATGCGGCGCGCCATCGCCGCGGCGCCCGCACCCGCCGACCCGGGCGAGGCCGCCGAGCAGCGCCTCATCGCGGTCGGACGCGGTTACGTGGACTTCGCCCTCGCCCAGCCCGGCCTGTACCGCGCCGCCTTCTGCAGCCCCCGGCTCACCGGCGACGAAAGCGGCTGGACCGGCGTCGACCGGGCAGGGCCGGAACCGGAGTACCGGGCCTTCGCCATGCTCAGCGAGACACTCGACGCCCTGGTCCGCACCGGCCGGATGCCCGCGGCCAACCGGCCCGGCGCCGAGATCACCGCCTGGTCACTCACCCACGGTCTGTCCATGCTGATCCTGGACGGCCCGATGTCCGCACTCGGCCCCGCCGAACGGGACGCCGTGATCGACCGCAGCATCGCGACGATCGCTGCCGGGCTCACGACGGATCGGGCGGTCGGCGGAGCCGGAGGCGGGGACGGAGGCGGGGACGGAGGCGGGGACGGAACCTAAGGGCCGGGCCTCGTCCCCCGCGCCGCCTCCCTACTTGCCGCTCTCCCCATCCCCGCCTTCGCCATCGCCCCCGCCATCACCCTCACCCTCGCCCTCGCCCTCGCCCTCGCCCTCCAGCAGCCGGGACCGGAACAAATCCAGCACCTGGTCCAGCGCGGCGCGAGTCGGCTGGCCCGGCTCGTCGATGAGGTGTTCGGTCAGTACCGCGTGCGGCGGGAGTACGGCGTCGGGGTTGGCCGTGCTGTCGTCGAGTTCGACGGCGATGAAGGCCTCGCCGAGTTCGCGGCGCAGGAAGTCGAAGCGGTTGCCGGGTGCGAGGCGGTCGCCGCGGAAGCGGAGTCCGAGGACGTTCAGGCCGCCGTTCGCGCAGCGGTCCTTGACCACGGCGAGTTCGGCCGGGGAGATGTCGATGGCGCGGGAGCGGCTGCCGAGCCCGGGCACCGGCAGCGAGGGCTGGGAGAGCACGGGCGCGAGCAGACGTTCGTCGGTGGCCATGGCCAGCGCGAAGCCGCCGGTCAGGCACATGCCCACGGCGCCGACGCCGGGGCCGCCGCACCGCTCGTGCTCGTCCGCCGCGAGCGCCCGCAGCCAGGTCACCACCGGGGAGCTGCGCCCGGTCGCGAACAGCGTGAACTCCCGGCTCACACACACCCGCAGCACCGTGGAGGCGGTGTAGAGCCCGGACTTGAGCGCGCCGTGCGCGGACGGGTGCGGGTCGTAACCCGGCTTTCCGAACAGCACCGGCAGTACGGCGGTGCAGCCGATGTCCGCCACCCGCTCGGCGAACTCGAGGACCTTCGGCGTGATGCCGGGGATCTCGGCGATCACGATCACGGCAGGACCGCTCCCGCGCCGCAGAACCTCGTGCGTACGGCCCCCGTGGGAGAACCCGCTCCGCTCAAAGCCCGCAAGGTCGTGATCGGCCATGGTCCTTCCCCCTCCGCTCGGCTACGGCGCCCACGCCCCTGGACGTCGACGCAGCAGTGTTCCGAAGTCCGGCGGTACGTGGGGCAGTTGGGCGGCGTCTGCGAGAAGAACCACAAGGGGTTGACTCCCGGTCAACCGGCTCGGGCCGCTGTTCGGTATCCGGGCCGCTCACCCGTTGGCGTCCGCCACCCGACCATCGCCCGGCTCCCTACCGCCGCCCTTCACACCCCCGGCTCCGCCCAGATGTCCAGCGGTACGGAGCCGACGCTTCTGCCGTACGGGTCGAGGTGGTGGGCGTGGAGTTTTTCGTGGCGCAGGACGACCGCGCGTTCGGTGAGTTCCAAGGCCGGGTGCGCCAGGGCGAGTTGGGATTCAAAGCGGGGTACGTCGCGCAGTGAGTGCAGGCTCGCCTCCACGACCAGGTTGCACCGGCCGCTGACCGCCGCGCAGGTACGGATCTCCTTGCGCTTGACCAACGCCTGCCCCACGTCGTCCAGTTCGGCGGCCGGGACCTTGGCCCACAGCGTCACGGCGACGGCGTATCCGGCGAGCGGGCGCGCGAAGTCGCAGCGGAAGGTGAGCAGTCGGCGCCGGATGAGCTGGTCCATGCGGCGCTTTACGGTCGAGGCGCTGGTGTTCGTCTCACGGGCGAGCATCTGGTACGAGGCGCGCCCGTCCCGCAGCAGGGGGACGAGCAGCGACCTGTCGGCCTCCGCGATGGCGGCCGGGCCGGGGTCGGCCTGCTCCAACTCCGGGACACTGCCGAGGAGTTGGGCACGCTGGGACGGATCGAGGGAGGACAGGCGCCACTGGCCGCCCTGCGCGTACAGGCGGGTGACGATCCTGGCGCGGACGTCCCTCACTCGCGGCAGCGCGGGCAGGCGGTCAAGGGCGTAGCGGGACATCGCGGGGAGGTCGGCGGTCGCCACCGTGGCCAGGATGTCGGGGCCGTCCGCGCAGCGTTCGAGGGTGACCATGTGCGGGTGCCCGGCGAGCGTACGGGCGACCTCGGCGGCCCGGCCCGGTGCGCAGTCGATGGTCACGAAGCCCAGACAGATCTGTTCGAGGAGCCGCCGCCCCGCCGCGGGCTGCACCCACGCCTCGCCCCGCTCACGCAGCCGCGCCCATCGCCTGGCCACGGTGACCGGGTCGGCGCCGAGCACTTCGCCCAGGACGTTCCAGGGTGCCCGGGGCCGTAGTTGCAGGGCGTGGATGAGTGCGAGGTCGTCCTCGCTCAGCAGCCGGGCCTCGTCCCGCACACCGCCCCCGTGTCCCGTATCCGGCATCGCTCGGCATCTGTTCGACATCTGTTTGGCCATCCGTACCCGCTCCGGAGTATCCGGGCCGCTCCGCACCGTAGTCGAAGCAGCGGCCGATTCCCTTCCAGCTGGCCGGAATTGGGCGCCGGGGTGGCGCATGCCTGATCACGGGAGCCTGGCTGGAAGTGGAGCCGGGGGCGGGACGAAGAGTGCGCCGACGGTTCCCGAAACAGGGAATGCGGGGCTCGAAGGTGTTCGGACATCAGGAGCAGCAAGCAGAAACGAGCAAGTACAGGAAAGGAAACAGGACCGGGAACGGGAACAGGAACGGGAACGGCCCCGCACGCCAAGTAATTGCGTGCGGGGCCGAATTGAGGATCGAGGATCGAGGATCGATGCGCCCGAAGGTCAGCCGGATTTCAAGGTCACACCAGGCTTGAGCGCGTCAGTGCCGCTCGATGGGACCGATGCCGCTCGACCGGATCTACTGGAAGATCGACTGGATCGACCCGATCGGCAATAACCAGCTGGACGATCAGTGCGACAGGCCGCCGAGGATCTTCTTCATCTTCTTCCCGGACGGCGTCTCGTAGAGGGTGTCGAAGAGCTTCTTCGAGCTGGTGGAGGTGTAGACGCCCGGGGCGCCCTGGCCGCCGCAGCCGTCGCCGTAGGAGACGACGCCGATCTGGTAGCGGATGCCGCGGCCCGCGGTGCGGAACAGCGGGCCGCCGCTGTCGCCCTGGCAGGAGTCCTTGCCCTCGATACCGGCGCAGACGTTCACCTTGCGGTTGTACTCGGGGTAGCTCAGCTTGCACTCGTCGTGCGACACGATCGGCACGTTGACCTGACGCATCCGGTCGGGGAACTGCTCCATGTCGACGTCGGTGTTGCCCCAGCCCGTGACGGTGGCCTTGGCGCCGGGACGTATCAGGGCGTCGGTGCCCGGGGTGGGCAGCTTGATGGGGGCGATGCCCTTGACCGGCTTCTCGAGGACGACGAGGGCGAAGTCGTACGCGGAGTCCTTCACGTAGCGCGGGTGGATCAGGATGCCGCCCGGGTCGCCCTTGCCCTGCTTGGGCATGACGTTGCGGATCTGGCCCTGGTCGCTGTCCGACAGGACGGTGCGGCCCACCGCGATCTGCATCTTCTTCGAGTCGACGGGCTTGCCGTTCTCGCCGATGACGCAGTGCGCGGCGGTCAGGATCGTCTGCCGGTCGATCAGGCTGCCGCCGCAGAACTGGCGGTCCTTGAGGCTTCCCTGGCCCCTGGAGGCGAGCGCGGCCATGAAGGGGTACGTGTCGTTGGCGACGTCGCCACCACCGATGATCGGCTTGCCGACGCTCTGCGCGGGGCTGCCCGGCGCGGCGGGCTTCGGCTCGCCGGCGACCGCGCCCGCGGGGGCGGCGGTCGCGATCAGGGCGAAGGCGGCACCGGCGGCGGCCGTGGCGGCGGCACCACGGGCGAACACGCGGCCGGAACCGGATCGGGCGGAGAAGAGTCTCATGGGGGGTGCTTCCTTTTGGGAAAGAGGGTCTGCGCGCGGTGGCTTTATTCCTTCCTGACAAGGAAGGGAATTGGGCACAACGGCGAAGTGGACGCGCGAAGGCGGATCGCGCCGTCTGCGCGTCACGCTAGTCAGCGGTTTTACCGCCGGTCAATCGCGCTTTCCCATCAACTGCGTTACAGCGCCGTTCAGTTGAATCCGGCATGTAATCGTCCCGCATCTGTCTGACGAGAAAAATCGGCCGCGGGTTCAGTCATCGGTCGATTTTTTTCTCACTCTTTCTCACTTCTCCGTCCCAGAGGTAAGCCGGATGCAGGCGGTGGGCTGGGTGACCGTCGTTGAGCGGCTGTCCTTCAGCAGCTGTCGTTGAGCGGCTGTCGTTGGGCGACTGTCCTTGGGCGACTGTCCTTGGGCGGCCGGCGGTCGGCCCGACTCGTAGGCGACCAGCTCCGGTTGGAGCGGGGTGAATCCTTTTCGGGCCTCCGCGCCTCTTGTCTGCGTACCGGCCGAACGGGCCGACCGAACCAGGAGGAAACACGGATGATGGTCACCAGCCTCGTAGTGATCGGAGCCCTGCTCGTGTGCGTGTGCGCGTGGCACCTGACGCGGCGCTACCGGAGCCGGAGCCGGGGCTGACCGGCGCCCGCCCGTCGGCCCGCCTGCCCGTGCACGGAGCGCCTGTTGAGGAATCTGAGGATGAGGAGCGAATGAACCCACGCTTCCCCTGGCCGGACGAGCAGTTGATCAAGGCCGCTCAGGACGGCGACACCGCCTCACTCACCACCGTCGTCCTCGCGTCACAGCCTCATGTACGCAGGTTCGCCAGGTCGTTGTGCGCCTCGCCGCAGGACGCGGAGGACGCGGCGCAGGAGGCACTGATCATCCTCTACCGGAAGATCGGCACCCTGCGGGCCACCGGCGCGCTTGCCTCATGGATGTTCCGGATCGTGCGCAACGAATGCCTGCGGCAGGTACGACTCCTCGTCTCGCGGCGCGACGACGCGGCAGCCGAACCGGAGGCGGCCGTGGAACCGTCCGCCGAGGACGCGGTGCTGCACCGGCTGGAGGTGGAGCGGATCACTGCCGCGCTCTGTGCTCTTCCCCCTGACCAGCGACAGGTCCTGATCATGCGGGACGTACAGGGCCTGCCCGGCAAGACCGTGGCCCGTGCGCTCGGTTTGAGCAGCGCCGCGATGAAGTCGCGGCTGCACAGAGCACGTGCGGCACTGCGCCACTCGCTGACAGCGACCGATCAAACCGTCGATCAACCCGTCCATCAACCTGTTGATCAACCTGTCGACCAAGTCGTCCGTCAACCCGTCCGTCAACCCGTCCGTCAACCCGTCGAGAAGCCCGTCGAGCAGCCCCTCGGAGGAGACTCGTGACCGTGAACACCGCGCAGGGGGCGAAGGCACAGGCCCAAGTGCAGCCCGTGCCGTCGCCCGGGGCGAGATTCGCCAGCAAGTCGGTCCCGCGCCATCTGGCGCGCGGGGCCATCGGCTTCGGGCTGATCGCGGGCTCGATCGCCCTGGTGCCCGTCGTCGGTCTCGCCGCCCTGCTGGCGGTCCCGTTGGCCCTGATCGCCTTCCGCGGCTGCCCCACCTGCTGGCTGGTCGGCCTGGCGGAGACAGTTTCCCGTGGCCGTCTGGAGCGCCGGTGCGCGGACGACGTCTGCACCCTCACCAAGACGCACCCGTGAGTCGTTCCCTGGCCCGTCCCTCAGCCGTCCCAACAGCCGTGTCTCAGCCGTCCCTCAGCGGTTCTCGTCCGTCCCCTCCGTCCTCAGTGGTTCTCGTCCGTCCCCTCGGTTCAGTCCTCAGTGGTTCTCGTCCGTCGGCCGTACGTCGCGGGGGACCCAGTACCAGGACATCACGGCCGCGGCGAGGGAGAGGAGGGCGCCGAGGCCGAAGGCCGGGGTCATGCCGAGGGTGAAGGCGTGCGCGGCCTCGTCCAGCAGGGTCGATCCTGCCGCGCCGCCGAGTTGGTCGGCGGCGTGGGCGGCCTCGCCGATGGAGTCGTGCGTCGACTCCGGTGCGCCGGACGGGAGATGGTGCCGGTAGAGGGCGGCGGCGAGGGAGCCGAGCGAGGCCACGCCCAAGGCGGCGCCAAGTTCGTAGCAGGTCTCGTCGATCGCGGCGGCGCCGCCGACGTCCTCTACAGGTGTCACGGCCATCAAGGTCACCGAGGCGGCGGTGGTCGCGACCCCGGCGCCGAAGCCGAGCAGCGCCAGGCAGAACGCCATCGTCGGGTAGCCGAGGTCGTGGTCGACGCTCTGCACCGCCCACGGCAGCGCGAGTCCGGCCGCGGTCACCACCAGGCCGCCGCCCATGACATGGCGTACGGCGACGGTGTGCAGCAGGCGCGGGGTGACCACCGAACTTACGATCAGCGCGAGCGGGGCGGGCAGCAGGCGCAGGCCCGCCTGGAGCGGTGAGTGGTCCTGCGCGTACTGGAACCACTGCGTGAGCAGGAACAGCACGGCGCCGAGTCCGGTCATGGCGAGCAGGATCGACAGCGCGGAGACGGTGAACGCGCGCCGCGTGAACAGCCGTACCTCCAACAGGGGCCGCTCGATGCGCAGTTGGCGCCGTACGAACACGGTCAGGAAGACGGCGGCGACGGCGAGCAGTACCCAGGGCAGCGGGTCGGCGGGGCCGAGCTTGCCCATTTCCTTGATGCCGCCCGCGAGCGCCAGCATGCCGGTGATCGACTGGCCCACGCCCGGCCAGTCCCAGCGGCCGGTGCGCGGCGAGCGGGACTCCGGCAGCAGCCAGCCGCCGAGCACGATGGCCGCGGCCGCCACCGGCACGTTGAGCAGGAACGCCGCCTGCCAGCCGAAGTCCTCCACCAGGAGGCCGCCGACCAGCGGCCCGAGGGCCATGCCGCCACCGATGACGGCGGTCCACACCGCGTAGGCGAAGGCACGTTCCTTCGGGTCGGTGAAGACCGCCCGCAGGATCGACAGCGTGGCGGGCATGATCGCGGCGCCGCCGACACCGAGCAGCCCACGGGCGACGATGACCTGCCAGGGCGCCTGGGCGAACACCGCACCCAGCGAGGCGAGCGCGAACACCGCGAACCCGGCCAGGAGCAGCCGCTTGCGCCCCCAGCGGTCGCCCAACGCGCCCGCCGTGACGAGCAGTCCGGCGATCGCGAGCGAGTACGCGTCGATGATCCAGAGCTGTTCGACGGAGTTCGGCCGCAGATCCTCCACCAGGGTCGGGAAGGCGATGTTGAGGATCGTGGTGTCCATCCCGATCAGCAACAGACTGCCCGAGAGGATCGCCAGGATCACCCAACGTCGCGTGTGGACGGGGTCCTTGACGGGGGCGGTGTCCGGGGCGGTGGGCATGGGGGTCCTTGCGGGTGGAGGGGGTTGGGAGGCGCGGGGGCCGGGGGGTCGCGGGGCGGAAGGGCCGGTACGGGGGTGTGGCGGGGTGTGGCGGGGTGTGGCGGGTCGCGGACGGCGGGAGAGGGCCCGAACGGAGTCGGGGCGGAGGGTCGTTCCCCGCGCGGTTCGCGTGGCCTTACGGAGGTCCTACGAGGCCGTACGAGACTCTGCGAGGCCCTGCGAGGCCCTGCGAGCACCCAACTCCCCGTATCAGCAAGGGAATTCGGGCGGACTCAGACGGGGAACCGCCCGGCGTCCGCGCCCTCCCCCGTGCCGTTTCCGGAGCGGTACGTGAGCGCTATCAGGCGCCGTACCTCGCGGTGGCCGAAGCGGCCGTCGTCGACTCCGTAGGACGCGGCTTCGAGGAGTCCCCACAGGCTGTACCAGAGCCAGGAGGGCGGGACGTCGGAGCGCAGCCGTCCGAGGTGCTGGCCGTGCGCGAGGAAGCGGAAGGCCCGTTCGTCCTGGGCCTCGGTGGCGGCGCGCAGGTCCGGGTCCCCGAGGACTCCGGGGTCGTGGGCCGCGAAACCGTAGAGGTGGATGGCGGGGGCGAGGCCGTCGATCAGGGTGTCCAGGGCGGCGTCGAAGGCGGCGGCGTCGAAGCGGCCCTCGGCGAGGTCGGCCGCGCCCGGCTCGGCGGCGGCCAGGAGCGCGTCGACGGCCTCGATGGCACGTACGCCGATGGCCCGCATCAGCTCCTCGCGGCTCGCGTACCGGCGATGCAGCGTGGCGCGGCTGATCCCGGCGCCCTTGGCGATCTGCGCGAGGGCAGCACTGCGGTTGCCGGCCAGGACGCGCGCGGCGGCGTCCAGGAGTGCGTCGTCGGACTTGGGCATGTGCATCACCTCTCTCGCAGATGAGACAGAAATGTATCAGGAGAGAGGTTGATGTGTCACGGGCGGGAAGGGGTCACGAGCGGGAAGGGGGAGGGACCGCGCGGCGGGGCGCCGAGCCCCCACAGCTCGACGCCCCGCCCCGTTCACTTGCTCCGGCGCCTCAGTAGGCGATCCAGCCCTTGCTCTGGTACACGTCCCGGAACTGGACGTAGAAGCCCGAACCGTCCGCCACACCGGTGGCGGCCTCCACCCACCGCCCCGCCGGGGCGTACTTCCACTTGTTGCACTTCTTGGTGGCCTTGAAGCAGACGCGGACGTCGGTGCCCGCGCTGACGTTCACGTTGATGTCGGCGCAGTTGGCCGTGGTGTAGGCCCACCGGTTCTGCCCCGGCCAGAAGGAGGGCCGGTCGCCGTTGCGCGGCGTCGCGGTGTACCACTTCTTGTTGCCGTTGCCGAGACAGTCGGCCTTGAGCTTCGTGTTCACGTCCGACTTGGCGGCCGTAACCGCGGTGGACGTCGCGGACGTCGAGGTTTCCCCGCCACCGGACGACGCGGCCACCGCGGTCGCCGCCCCACCGCCGAGCAGCACACCGGCGAGCGCCAGCGGCACAACACGCCTACGGATTGCCATGGTTGATCCCCCTCTGTCGTGCGCTCCGGGTGAGCGAATCCGCCACCTTGGAGCGGTACGTTCACGAATTTCTTCTTTGCTGTGACTCATGCCGGTATGTGAACCGGTCGAGTCGTCAGCAGAGACAGCCCCGGGACACCTGAGGTTGCGGCTGCGCGGCGACTTCATACGTGGGGTTGAGACGGTTCAATCCCAGAGGGCAGAAGGGCACCAGGGGGCGCACGCCCCCCGGCGTGCGGATGCAACTGGCCCTGGGGTCACATCCGTTGTCGTGATTCTCCAGCCAAAGCTCACCCCGCTGGCTACGTTGAGCTACTGACGGAAGCGATCAGTGACGGCCACTGGAGACGCCATGCCCCACATCCGGACACTCGACCCCGACGCCTCGCCCCTCGACCACTTCGGCGCCGAACTCCGCTACCACCGCGAACGCGCGGGGCTCAACCAACACCAACTCGGCGCAAAACTCTTCTGCACAGGCTCACTTGTGGGCCAGATCGAAACCGCCCACAAGGTTCCTACGCGCGACTTCGCCAACCGCGTCGACACGGTTCTGGAGACGGGAGGCTCGCTCGGGCGCCTGGTCGGGCTCGTTCTGCGGAGCCAACTCCCGTCCTGGTTCCAGAAGTACGCGGGGATGGAGGCCAAAGCGACGTACATCTGCTCGTATCAGTCGCAGGTGATCTACGGACTGCTCCAGACCAAGGCGTACGCGCGTGCTGTGCTGGGTTCTTTCAACCCGGACGGTATTGACGAGAAGGTCGCTGCTCGAATGGACCGCCAGCGCGTGCTGGACCGGGAGAATCCGCCCGTGGTGTGGGTCGTCATGAGCGAGTCGGTACTTCTGCAACCGACGGGCGGCCGCGAGGTCATGTGGAACCAACTCGCCCATCTCCTGAGCTTCAGGGACCGGAAGGACGTGAACATCCAGGTACTGCCGCTCTCTATCGGCCAACACCCCGGCCAAATGGGCTCGTTCAACCTTCTGCGCTTCGCAGACGACCCGGACATCGTCTACACCGAGGACTTCGTCCAGGGGCATGCGACCGCCAATCCCGACGCAGTCAGGGACGGTTACCTCCGCTACGCTCAGCTTCAGGCCTCAGCCCTCTCCGTGGAGGACTCGGCAGCCCTGATCAGCCGCCTGATGGAGGAGCTTTATGGAGACCGTGCCCAACCTCACGAACGCGACGTGGCGTAAGTCGAGTTACAGCGGCCCCAATGGGGGCGAATGCATCGAGTGCGCACCGCTCGGCAACGCGACCTGGCGTAAGTCGAGTTACAGCGGCGACACGGGCGGCGACTGCGTCGAGTGCGCCCCCCTCGGCAACGCCACCTGGCAGAAGTCCTCGTACAGCGGTGACACAGGCGGCCAGTGCATCGAGGTAGCCCCCCAGCCCTGCCGCATAGCCATCCGCGACTCCAAGACCCCCGAAGGCCCCGCCTTCCTGGTAACCCCGACCGCCTTCGCGGCCTTCACGACGGCGGCGGCGCAGGGGACGTTCGGGGCGTAGCCCCATCCTCAGACCAGCCTGAGCGCCTCCATCCCCTCCCGTTCGACGCGCGACAGCTCACGGAGGAGCGAGCCCGCCTCCGTGAGGTGCTGGACATCGCCGGATTCGCCTGCTGTCGCGATGAGTTGGGCCACCCTCGTCCAGAGGGTGGCCGCCTCGACGTAGTGACGATGGCCGGTGCGTAGCGGGTCGCTGTCGATCAACTGGGCGCACTCGGCGAGGAAGTCCCGGTAGAGGTTGCGGAACAGGGCGCCGCCGGTACCGGCTCGCTCCATGAGCAGGGCGGTCCGTGGCAGGTCCTCGCCTGGATTTCCGCTGCGTTGGAGCCACTTGGGGACCAGCTTGGCCGCCTTCTCGATGCCCCGGTAGCCCAGGTTCGCGATGGGCGGGTTCAGGAAGGTGTCGGCGCACGCCCTGATCGCGGGGACGATCCGGTCCTGCGGGGGCGGCGAAGTGTCCGGCACCGTGAGCGTGAAGGAGCGGTGCCTGGCCGTCATGGGGCCGCGTTCGGCCCGTGCCCTGGCCAGGGCGGCGAGGCTGGAGGCCACGGCTCCGCCCTGCTGGTCGGTGTCCACGAGGTAGGCGTTCTGTTCGTCGTAGCCGTACATGGCGACGACGTGTCCGCCGAAGTGGACCTTGGTGGCGAAGTAGTCCAGGTGGTAGCTGTCGAGCTGGAGGCCGACGGGCCGTCCGGCGTCCAGGTGGCCCGTCACGTTCCGCCAGGCCTTGCGCGCGGAGGTGGTCTCCTCGACCAGGAGGTGAAGGCCGAGTGTGGCGGCCAGGTTCCTGGTGAGCTCGAACGGCTTCACCCGGCCGCCCAGGAACGGGAACCCCATGCTCTTGCTGTCCCAGTAGACGAAGGACAGTCCGGAGCCGAGCCCGAACAGCATCGGCTCGGACAGGTCGAGCCCCTCGTGCCGCAGCAGCACGCCCAGCGCCGACGTCTCGCAGTGCCGCATACCGCCGACCTCGCGGATATCGATGTCCTTCACCATGGTCATGCCGCTCATCCTCCTCCCTCCGCCCCCCGGTACTCCTCCACCCGACCTAAGTCGAAGGGACTGCCCGGCCCGGGAAGCACCGCCCGCCGGTGATCGTTGGAACGGACAGGAGTACGAAACGAGTACCGCGTACCACGTACGGAAAGAACGAGGCACGAAGCACGTGAGCGTTTTCGAGAAGACCCGTTGGGAAGGCGAACTGCTCGACGCCGAGGCGTACTTCGGGCACATCGGCTACGAAGGGGAGCGGGCGCCGACGCTCGGCGTGCTGCGGGCCCTGCACCGGGCGCATGTCACCGCGCTGCCCTGGGAGAACTTCAACGCCGTACTGGGCAAGCCGATCGGGACCGATCTGGCGACCGTGCAGGAGAAGTTTCTGCGGGAGGGGCGCGGCGGGTACTGCTACGAGCACAACGTGCTGTTCGCCGCCGTCCTGGAGCGGCTCGGCTACCGCTTCACCGCCCTGCACGGACGGATAACCCTCGGCGCCGACAAGGTGCTGCCCGCCACCCACGCACTGCTCGCCGTCCGCACCGCCGACGACGAGCGCACCTGGCTGTGCGACGTCGGATTCGGCTCCGGCCCCCTCGAACCCCTTGAGCTGCGCGACGGCACCGAGGCGGAGTTCGACGGCTGGCGCTACCGGCTCGTACGGAACGAGAGCACGGCCACCGTGGCCACTCTCGGCCACGGCGACGAGAAGGCCGACGTCTCCGGTCTCGGCGACTGGTGGCTGCACCAGTACGGCCCGGACGGCTGGATCGACCGGAGCACCTTCACGCTCAACCCGCAGTATCCGATCGACTACGTGGTGGGCAACCACTTCGTGGCCACACACCCGCGCTCGCCGTTCACGCGGCGCCTGTTCGCCCAGCGGTTCACCGCGGCCCGTGCGGAGCAGCTCGACAACGCCGTGTGGAGTACGACCCTGCCGGACGGCACGAAGACCGAGCGCACCATCGAGCCCGCCGAGCTCCGGAAGATCCTCCGCGAGGTCTTCGACATCGAGCTCGCCCCGGAGGACGCGGCCGCGCTGGAGCAGAGCGTGGTCCGGAACCTGAGCGAGGCCCGGGACCCGAGCGAGGCCGGGGAGCGGGACGGGGAGTAGGCCGCCCTCGCGTCGAGACCGGGACCGGTCTGCGGCGACGACGCCCGGACGCGGCCGCGCGGGACGCTACTCCCCCGGCACCTCGCTCCTCACTCCCCCGGCACCCCGCCCCTCCGCACGGCCAACGGCGGCACCCCCCACCACCGGCGACAGCACCGCGTGAGGGCGGACTGTTCGGAGAGGCCGAGCAGGGCGGCGACGCGGCCGAGGGGGAGGTCGGTGGTGAGCAGGTAGCGGCGGGCTGCGCGGCGGCGTTCGTCGTCGACGATCCGGGCGAAGGTGGTGTCCTGCTCGCGCAGGCGGCGCTGGAGCGTGCGGGGGTGCAGGGCGAGCAGTCGCGCGGTGGCGCCGATCTCCAGCGGGGCGGTGCCGAGCGACTGCCGTACCACCGCCCGTACGCCGGTGGCCACGTCCCGTTCCTCGCCCGCGGTCTGCTCCGCGAGGAAGGCGAGCGCGAAGCGGCGCAGCTGGGCGTCGCCGCTGGTGAGGGGGCGTTCGGTGAGGCTGAGCGGGGCGCGCAGCAGGGCCTTGGGGCGGTCGGTGCGTACGGGGGCGCCGAAGAACTCCTCGTAGGTGGCCAGGGGGGCCAGTGGCGGGTGCGGGAGTTCGACCGAGCGCAGGCCGTACGGGCCGCTCAGGAAGAGTGCGGCGCGGTGGACGAAGCCGAGGGTGAGGTCGGTGGCCTGCGGCGGGGCCTCCATGCCCTCCCGTACGTCGAAGCGCAGGGCGGCGACGCCGGGGGTGCGGTACGGGTCGGGGGCGAGGGCGATCCGCATCGAGGGGGCGTGGACGAAGAGGTAGCGGGTGGTGCAGTCGAGGGCGTCGCCGAGGGTCTCGGAGTTCTGGATGGCGAGCGCGAGTGGGCCGAGCATGCCGAGGTCCTGGCGGGTGGCGATGCGTAGTCCCAGGTCGGGGCAGTCGAGGTCGTCGGCGGCGATCTCCAGGAGCAGCGCCAGGGCCTCGTCGGAGACGAGCAGGTCGTCCGCGTCCAGGGCGGCGACGGGGAAATCCGCCCTCCTGGCATACTCCTCGGCGTCCCCGCCCAATTCGGCCACGGTGGCCCGAAATCCTCGGGCCCCCGCCGACCTGATCACCGAACCGGAAGCCTGCGATCCGAAGGGTTGCATGACGCCCAGGGTCAAATAACTGTCGCCCCGGGTCAATTCCCCGACGCTGTGCTTCCGGACACTGAGAACCATGACGCGTACCGCACACCCCAGCAGCCCCGGCCCCGAGTCCCGTGAGACCGCGCACACCGGCGCCGAGCACCTCGATGTCGTGATCGTGGGCGCCGGTCTGTCCGGTGTCGGCGCCGCGTACCGGCTCCAGAGCGAGTGCCCGGAGCGCTCGTACACGATCCTGGAGGCCCGGCAGTCGATGGGCGGCACCTGGGATCTGTTCCGCTACCCGGGCGTCCGCTCCGACTCGGACATGTTCACCCTCGGCTACCCGTTCAAGCCGTGGCGCGACTCGCGGGTGCTCGCCGACGGCCCGTCGATCCTGGAGTACATCAAGGAGACCGCGGCCGAGTTCGGCATCGACCGGCACATCCGCTACGGGACCAAGGTCACCGGCGCCGACTTCAGCACGGCGACGGCCCGCTGGACGCTCACGCTGGAGGAGACCGGCGCCGACGGCGAGACCCAACTGCGCACGCTCACCTGCGACTTCCTGTACCTGTGCTCGGGTTACTACGACTACGACCAGGGGCACTCGCCGCGGTTCGAGGGCGCCGAGGACTTCACCGGCACCGTGGTCCACCCGCAGTTCTGGCCCGAGGACCTGGACTACGCCGGCAAGCGCGTCGTGATCATCGGCTCCGGCGCGACCGCGGTGACCCTGGTGCCCGCGATGGCCAAGGACGCCGCGAAGGTGACCATGCTCCAGCGCAGTCCCACCTGGATCAGTTCGCTGCCCAGCCGGGACAAGGTCGCCGACGTGGTGCGCAGGGCGCTGCCCGAGGGCGCGGCCCACCGGGTGGTGCGGACCAAGAACATCCTGTTCGCGATCGGCTTCTACCAGTTCTGCCAGCGGGCGCCGAAGTCCGCGCGCAAGGTGCTCACGGGCCTCAACCGGCGCGTACTGAAGGACGACCAGGTCGTCAGGGAGCATCTGACGCCCACCTACGACCCGTGGGACCAGCGGCTGTGCGCGGTGCCGGACGCCGACCTGTTCCGGTCGCTGCGGCGCGGTGACGCGGAGATCGTCACCGACCACATCGACCGCTTCGTGCCCGAGGGCATCCGGCTCAAGTCGGGGCGGGTCGTCGAGGCCGATGTCATCGTGACCGCGACCGGTCTGCAGCTGCTCGCCTTCGGCGGGATCACCCCGCACGTCGACGGCACGGCCGTCGAGCCGAGCAAGCAGTTCGTGTGGCAGCACACGATGATGACCGGAGTGCCCAACTTCGCGCTCTGCGTGGGCTATACGAACGCCTCCTGGACGCTGCGTGCCGACCTCACCTCGCGCCTCGTCTGCAAGGTGCTCAACCACATGCGCGTGAACGGCTACGCGGCCGTGGAGCCGAAGCCCGACGGCCCGCTCGCCGAACGCCCGCTGCTCGACCTCTCCTCCGGCTACATCCAGCGCTCCATCGACGCCTTCCCGCGCCAGGGCGACCGCAGCCCGTGGCGGGTCCGCCAGAACTACGTCCTCGACTCCACGACGACGCTGCGCAGGCGGCTGGGCCGGACGCTGTCGGGCACTCCGCTGAGCACGGTCCTCGCGGCGCGGGCACAGGAGGCCGACCGGGGCAGGAAGGTGTCGAAGGGCTAGAAACCGGAAGCCCGGCCGAGGGCGAGAACCCGGAAGACCCACCCGGGGAGGGCGGGTCTCCCGGGCCTCGGCAATTCGGTACGTAGGGCCCAGAATTCGGGAAGCGGTACCCCCCACGCATCTACGCGAGTAACATCCGGCGGAGGTCCGGCACGCTCGCCCGCTCCCCACCGTCTCGCCCAACTTGCCCCCGCATCAGCGCAGTTGAGGCCGTATCAGCGAGTTTCCACGTGCCACTCGAATTTAATACGTATCCGTAGTCGGCCCCCCCTTATAGGAACGCGACAACATTGAACGTAAGTTCCATGCACCGGTCCGTCCAGGGTGGCGCCGGCGTCACCTCGC
This sequence comes from Streptomyces sp. NA04227, assembly GCF_013364195.1. Taxonomy (NCBI): domain Bacteria; kingdom Bacillati; phylum Actinomycetota; class Actinomycetes; order Kitasatosporales; family Streptomycetaceae; genus Streptomyces; species Streptomyces sp. NA04227. The sequence goes on from NZ_CP054918.1 coordinate 3,734,218, forward strand.
CGTCATACCGCCGGACAGCCTCGCACGGAAAGATCGACGGATACATGCGCGTGTTCAGCCCGGTTCGTATGCGGCAGATAGCTGTGTTGGCCACTCTGTCCCTGACCGCGGTCGCCGGGTGCTCCGTGCTCTCCTCGGGCGAGGGGGACGAGACCATCACCGTCGGCACCACCAGCGCGCCGACCACCCTCGATCCCGCGGCCTCCTGGGACAACTCCTGGGAGCTGTTCCGCAACATCTACCAGACCCTGCTCAGCTACCCCTCCGGCGCGACGGCCCCGCAGCCCGACGCCGCCGAGGGCTGCGACTTCACCGACAGCACCAACCGTGTGTACCGGTGCGAGCTGCGCGAGGGCCTGAAGTTCTCCAACGGGCACGAGCTGGACGCGAAGGCGGTCAAGTACTCCATCGACCGCATCGGGCGGATCAAGGCCGACGGCGGTCCGCAGGGTCTGCTCGGCAGCCTGGAGCGGGTCGAGGCCGAGGACGAGCGCACCGTCACCTTCCACCTCAACAAGCCGGACGCCACCTTCCCGTTCGTGCTCGCCACCCCGGCCATGTCGATCGTCGACCCGAAGGAGTACCCGGCGGGCAAGGTCCGCAAGGGCAAGACGATCCAGGGCTCGGGCCCGTACACCCTCGAGACCTACGAGGAGGGCAAGCGGGCGGTCCTGGCGAGGAACGGTTCGTACAAGGGCTACGCGGACCGCAAGAACGACGGCGTGACCATCCGCTACTACACGGACTCCGCCGCGATGATCGGCGCCCTGCGCAAGAAGCAGATCGACGTGACCTACCGCGGTCTGGCCGCCGAGGACATCGTCGCGCTGCAGACCAACAGCGGCGACGAGAGCCTCCAACTCGTCGAGGGCTCGGGCACCGAGGTGCGCTACCTCGCCTTCAACCCGGAGCACCCGTGGGCGAGCAAGCCCGCCGTGCGCAAGGCCATCGCGCAGATCCTGGACCGCGGCGGCATCGCGCACAAGATCTACAAGGACACCGTCGAGTCGCTCTACTCGATGGTGCCGCGCGGCCTCGTCGGGCACGCCACCACCTACTTCGACGTGTACGGCAACCCGGACCCCGCGAAGGCGAAGAAGATCCTGAGGGACGCCGGGATCAACAAGCCGGTGCCGCTGACGTTCTGGCACACCACCGACCGCTACGGCTCGCAGACCAAGATCGAGTTCGAGGAGATCAAGCGGCAGCTCAACGAGACCGGCCTGTTCGAGGTGAAGGTCGAGAGCCGCCCGTGGAAGGAGTACTCGGAGGGGCTGCACAAGGGCAAGTACCCGGCGGTGGGCAACAGTTGGTTCCCCGACTTCCCCGACGCGGAGAACTTCATCGCCCCGTTCGTCGGCGAGGAGAACGCGCTCGGCATCCCGTACAAGGCTCCCGAGATCACCGACAAGATCCTGCCCAAGTCCCGCCGTGAGACCGACCGTACGGCCCTGGCGGACCAGTTCAAGAAGGCCCAGAAGATCCTGGTCGACGACGCCCGGATGATGCCGCTGTGGCAGGGCAAGCAGTACATCGCCGCGAGCGAGGACATCTCCGGCGGGGAGCGGGCCCTGGACCCGTCGACGATCATGATCATGTGGGAGCTGGGGCGTAAGACGAGCTGGTAGCAGGGCAGTTGGGCGTCCTGTCAGGGATGCACGGGCTCAACTGAAGGGCCTGCACGTCGAGTTCGTCCGCCGCGCGATCAGCCGTGGAGTCAGCCGTACGTTCAGCCGTACGGCCAACTCAACGTTATGCCGCGCGAGTTCAGACCGCTCCCGGTCCCCACTCCTCCACCACGAGCGAATCGCCGACCTTCAGGCGGCCGCCGCGCAGTACGGCGAACTTGGCACCGAACGCGACCCCGCCGCTCTCCGCCCTGCGGTAGTCGGCGAGGGTGCGCAGTGGTTCGACGCCCGCCTTGACCCCGGCCGCCTGGTCGACGGTGGTGACCGCGCACCGGATGCACGGCTTGGACCAGCCCCACAGGGTGTCGCCCGCCCGGACGCGGCGGACGCGGTCCTCGGTGTGCGGCTCGTCCCAGCCGTCCACCACGATGTTGGGGCGGAAGCGGTTCATCGGCAGCGGCGCCTCGTCCCTCTTGGCCAGCCACTCCTGGAGCAGGTCCAGCGAGGAGCGCGAGACCATCATCAGCGCGGTGCTGTCGGCGTAGCCGGAGGTGCCGGGGGTGGCGCCATCGGTCACCCGGTCGTGCTCCGGCGGTACCCGCACGAGCCTGCTCGCCCCGCCGAGCACCTCGCTCAGCCAGGCCGCGGCCTCGTCGCCCTGGTCGATGCCCTGGAACGGGTTCTTGAACAGGGTGACGTCGCGGCGGGCACCCTCGGTGTCCACGTCGATCGTCAGCGGCTCGATGCCGGGGGCTTCGAGGGTGAGGCGGTCGGGGGCGGGAGCCGACGCGAGGTCAACCGATCCGTCCGGTACGGGAGTTGAGGCGTCGGGCGACGGCACGGCCAAGGTCGTGGCGCTGGTGACCGTCGGCCGGACGACGGCAAGGCGCGGGTCGCGGCGCTGACTGCGGAAGACACCCGCCTCGTCGGTCACCATGAACGACCGGTCGTGCCGCAGCCCGGCGGCGGTCAGCTCGGCCGCGCGCAGCGACGTACCGGCACAGCCCTTGATCGGATAGCTCACAAGCTCGACTATTTCGGCCACGTGGCCAGGCTACTCGGCGCGGGAGCGCGGGCGCCGGGGCGGGTGCGCGGGCGCCGGGGCGGGTGCGCGGGCGCCGGGGCGGGTGACCGCGAGCGGCCCCGCCGGGACAGGGTGCGTGTCCCGGCGGGAGCGGCGGCGAGGCGCTCGCGAAGCTGCGGCGAAACGCCGCGAAGCTGCCGCGAAACTGCCGGGTTTACGACAACTTGCCGTCGTAGTCCGGGAGTTTGAAGGTGCGCTCGGCGTGGCCGCCGACCAGGTCGGTGGCGCGGTTGCCGACGTTGGCGATGATCGTGTAGCCGCGGGCCTCGATCTTCTCGCGCTCCTCGGTCTTGTACGCGCTGACCTCGTCGAAGATGAGGTCGCCGAGGTCGCGTACGGACAGGCCGTCGACGGGGTAGCCCACGCTCTTCAGGTTGTGCTCGGTCAGGCTCTTGATGATGCCGGGCCGGGCGGTCACGAAGAAGACGTCCACGCCGCGGGAGTCCGCGTAGCGGGCGAGGTCGAGGGAGCCCTGGACCGCGGGGGTCGGGAACTCGTACCAGTGGTGGAACTCGGTTTCCAGCGTGGTGTTGTCGATGTCGAAGACGATGGCGCGCTTCTCGCCCGAGGTCCGGGCGGTGCGCTGCTCCAGGTAGGTGCGCGCCTGGTCGGTGACGGTCGCGACGTCACGCTTCCAGGTGTCGTAGTCGACGTCGCCGGTCGTGGCGGCGGCGGTCACGGCCTGCGGGGCCGGAGCGGCCGCGGCCGGGGCGGCGGCCTGGGCGGTCAGCCCGAGCCCGAGTGCCGCCACCGCGCAGGCGGCTCCCGCCGAACGGCGCACACCGAATCTCGCCATGGTCTTCCTCTTTCCCGTCTCACTCACGCGTGGTGCCGGTCCCCGGGGGTCGTGGACCTCGTACGACGGGATGGGTTACCCGTCGGTACAGGACCTTCACAAGTCCCGGGGCCCGCCCAGCGACGCACCGGCGACCGGAAGGCAAACACCGGATAACGGGATGAGGGAGGCGGGCGGGCGGCGGCGAGGGCCGACGCGGGGCGTGGCGTGCCGGGCGCGTACAGACCGGAAGGGACATTCCGCACGCGGTTGTACTCGGCGCCAAGAATCCCGCCCGCCTTGTGACTCCCGCACATGGTGACCGCACCCGGGCTCGCCTAGATTCGCGGCCGACCAGGCGTTCGGTGCGGCGATCCGGACCGCTTCCGTGCGCCGAATCGCCGTGCCTTCAAGGGGAGTTGGTCCGGCACAGGCCCACCCCGCCTTTCTCAGCACTTGTTGTTCACCCTCCCCACTCACACGTGTCACACGTGCCACTGCCCGCACCCCGTGCACGTTCAAAGGAGAACGCAGATGCCGAAACGCGCCAAGCGCCGCGTGGCCGCCCTCGCCGCCGCCACCGGCCTCGCCGTCCTGGGCCTCCAGGCGCCCGCCTCCGCGCAGGCCGCAGAGCCGGCCACCGAGCCGCTCGACTACGTGGCCCTCGGCGACAGCTACAGCGCCGGTTCCGGAGTGCTGCCGCTCGACCCCGAGGCGCCGTTGCTGTGTGCCCGTACGTCGAAGAACTACCCGCACCTGCTGGCCGCCGCGACCGGTGCGAACCTCAAGGACGTCACCTGCGGCGGCGCGCAGACCTCGCACTTCACCGAGGCCCAATACCCGGGCGTGGCACCGCAGTTCGACGCGCTGACCAAGGACACCGACCTGGTCACGCTGACCATCGGTGGCAACGACAACAGCACCTTCATCAACGCGATCCTGTCCTGCGGCACCGAAGGCGCGCTCCATCTCGGACTGGGCAGCCCCTGCAAGGACAAGTACGGGGACTCGTTCAAGAACGACGTCGTGAACAAGACGCTCCCGGCCATCCGGGAGTCGCTGAAGACCATCAAGGAGAAGTCGCCGGACGCCAAGGTCGCCATCCTCGGCTACCCGTGGATCATGCCCGAGCAGAGCCGGTTCGGCTGCTTCGTGAAGATGCCGGTCGCCACCGGCGACGTGCCCTACGTGCACGAGCTCCAGGCCACGCTGAACGACGCGGTGAAGACCGCCGCCGAGGACACCGGCGCCGTCTACGTCGACATGAACGAGGTCTCCGAGGGCCACGACGCCTGCGCCCCGATCTGGGAGCGCTGGGTCGAACCCGCCCTGTTCGGCACCAACTTCGTCCCGGTGCACCCGAACGCGGCGGGCGAGGCCGCGATGGCCGAGCAGACCAAGCGCGTCCTCGGCCTGGGCTGATCCCCGCCCCGGAACCCTTACGTACAACTGCCGTGCCCGGCCCCGGAGTTCACGTCTCGTGCGTGGGCGCCGGGGCCGGTCTCGTACGCGAAAAATCCGTTGGCGGGCCACGGCGGGGCACTGCTAGCTTTCCCAAGGCCGTGCGAGAGAACGAGGAGGTGGTACCCGTGAACGCAGTATCGACATGGGTGCTCCCCTCCGGGGTCACGGTCGGGCGATAGGTCGTCCGGGAGCGCCGTTCACGCGCATTCCCGAAAGGCACGACCATGCACTTCACTTCCGAACAGCGCCTCGACGACGGCGTCCTGGAGCGCGAGTTCACCCTCGGCGAGATCCCCGGCATCCTGTGGACGCCCGGATCGGGATCGGCGTCCGGCTCCGCGTCCGCAGCCGCGTACGGGTCCACCACCGCATCCGCATCCACCTCCGCATCTGCGCCCGTGTCCGTGTCCGTGTCCGCAGAGGCACCCGCGCCGCTGGTCCTGCTCGGCCACCCCGGCGGACTGCGCGGGATGTACCCCCGGCTCGTGGCCCGGGCGCGGCAGTGTGCGGCGGAGGGCTTCGCCGCGGCCACCATCGAGCTTCCCGGCAGCGGGGACCGGCCGCGTTCCGCCGTCGCCGATCAGGCCCGCGCCGACCTGCGCCGGGCGCTGGCGGCGGGCGAGCCGGTCGGCGAGGAGATCGTGGACCGGCTCGTCCTCCCGCTGGTCGACAAGGCGGTCCCGGAATGGCGGGCGGCTCTGGACGCTCTCCTCGCGCTGCCCGGGATCGGCGGCCCGGTCGGGTTCTCGGGCGGAGTGATCTCCATCGGGGTCCGGCTGGCGGTGGTCGAGCCACGTATCGCCGCCGCCGTTCTGTTCGCCGGGAGTTACGTGCCCCGCGCCATGTTCGAGGAGGCCCGGCAGGTCACCGTTCCGCTGCACGTCCTGCTGCAGTGGGACGACGAGGGGAACGACCGGCAGGCCGCCCTGGACCTGTTCGACGCCTTCGGCTCCCGGGAGAAGACGCTGCACGCGAATCTGGGCGGGCACACCGGGGTCCCGCGGTACGCGGGGGACGCCGCCAACCAGTTCTTCGTCCGGCATCTGCGTTAGCGGCCACCCTCGCCGTCAGCGGGCACCCCCGCCGTCGGGCTCCTGTTCCTGTCCCTCTCCCTGTCCCTGTCCCTGCTCCTCGCCGGGAGCCGCCCGCGACTCGCGCAACGCGACCTCGCGGGCGGCGCCGCGCAGCAGCTTGCCGGTGGGGTTGCGGGGGAGTTCGTCGACGAACAGGACCTGGGCCGGGACCTTGTGGCGGGCGAGGTGGGAGCGTACGTGCTCGCGTACGTCCTCCTCGGTCAGCTCGGCGCCGGGGGCGAGGACGACGAAGGCGGCGAGGCGGGTGCCGAACTCCGGGTGGTCGACGCCGATCACGGCGGCCTCGGTGATGTCCTCGTGGGTCCAGAGCAGGTTCTCGACCTCGCCGGGGAAGACGTTCTCGCCGCCGCAGAGCACCATGTCGTCGTCGCGGCCGTCCAGGAAGAGCAGCCCCGAGGTGTCGAAGTGGCCCATGTCGCCGGTGCTCATGAGCCCGTCGATCTCCTGCTTGGTGCGGCCGTCGGTGTAGCCGCCGAACTTCATGCCGTTGCCGACGAAGACCCGCCCGCGCCGGTCGGCGCCGGTCAGCCGGTGCCCCTCCTCGTCGTAGAGGCCCACATCGCAGCCGACGAGCGGACGGCCCGCGGTGGTCGGACTGGCGCGCAGTTCGTGCGGCTGGGCGACGGTGGCCAGGGCGACCTCGGTCGAGCCGTACAGGTTGTAGAGGACGTCACCGAAGGCATCCAGGGCCCCGTGCACCAGGGCGGGGGCCAGCGGCGCGCCCGCGCTCAGCATGATCCGCACCCGCGAAAGGTCGTACTCCGCAAGGGTTTTGGGGCCGAGCGCGACCATCCGGTGCAGCATCGTCGGCACCAGCACCATCCCCGTACAGCGATGCTCCGCCAGCGTACGGACCGCCCCCAGCGCGTCGAAGCGGCGCTGGACCACGATCGCGGAACCGAGGCTCACGGCCAGGCCCGCGTGCGCGAGACCGGTCGCGTGGAACAGCGGCGAGGAGATCAGGGTGCGCTCGCCGGGCTGCCAGGGCACCCGGTCGAGCAACTGCACCACGAACTTGGGGCCCTTGACCTGCCGCGGCGCGCCCTTGGGCACCCCCGTCGTCCCGCTGGTCAGCAGCACCAGGGTGCCGACCTCCGAGGGCTGAGGCAGCCGCCCCGGCGCGGTGTCGGTGATCAGCTCCTCGATACGCGGGTACGGAGCCGCCGCCGCTTCGTCCTCGGTCCAGGCGAGGAACCGTACGACGTCGTCCGGAAGTTGAGTGACGACGTCCTCGAACTCCTCGTCGTACACGACGACTTGGACACCCTCACGCTTGACCACATCCGCCAACTGGGGCCCCGCGAAACCCGTGTTGAGCAGCAACAGGCGCGCGCCCGACTTGGCCGCCGCGAACAGCACGTCGAACAGGCCGCGATGGTCCCGGCACAGCAGCCCGATCACGGCGCGGTCCGCGATACCGTCCGCCCGCCAGGCGGTGGCGAGCGCGTCGGAGCGTGCGTCGAGTTCGGCGTACGTGAGCTCACCGCGCTCGTCGATCAGGCCGACGGCGTCCGGGTGGCGGTCCACGGCGCCGCGCAGCGAGGCGGTCATCGGGCCCAGCCGGCGCGAGTCGAGTCCGAAGCGCAGCGAGCGGTCCGGCCGCAGCGGGTCGAACAGCCGCGCCTGGTGGAGAAGGCTCAGCCCACGCCTCGCCTCGGCGGCGCGGTCGATCACGGCGGCGAACAACGAGGAAAGCGGCGAGCCGTTCCCCGAAGGGGATTCCGTACCAGATGCCGTACGCGTTTCCGAGCCCATGGTCCTCCGCTTCCTCCGCTTCATCACTCGCGGGACGCGTCAGGACGGGCACGCGGGGATCGCCCACAGGTGCGCGCCAAGGGCCCGGAGCCGCTGTCAGTGGTGGTCGTCGAAGCCGGTCTCGCGACCGTACTCGGGGTAACCAGGGCCTTCAATAGGCGTGTGCGCACTTCGCTTCAACGGGCGGACGGCGGGCGGAGCGCGCGGGTGGGACGGGGCTCAGGGGTGGGGTGGGACGGGACTCACAGGTGCGGTGGGGCGGGCGCGGCACGCCAGGGCCGCGGATCCCGGGTGTGGGCGGCGGCGCGGCCGATGATCGGAAACCGTTCTTCGGGCAGCCGGGCCGGGCGGAGGGCCCGTGACGGATGCCCCGGGCCGCGGGCCCGCCTACCACCTACGGAGCGCTCATGAGGATCGATCTGTCCGGCCGCACCGCCCTGGTCACCGGGTCCACGCAGGGCATCGGCGCCGCCATCGCCCGCGGCCTCGGGGGCTCCGGGGCGCGGGTCGGCGTCAACGGCCGCAGCGAGGACCGGGTACTGCGCGCGATCGAGAAGCTCGGCCGGGAGGTTCCGGGCGGCGACTTCGTCCCGGTGGTCGCCGACGCCACCACCGAGGAGGGCGCCGCACACGCCGCCGAGCGGCTCCCCGAGCTCGACATCCTCGTCAACAACCTGGGGATCTTCGGCTCACAGCCCGCCCTGGAGATCAGCGACACGGAATGGCGGCGCTACTTCGACGTCAACGTCCTCTCCGCGGTGCGCCTGACCCGTACCTTCCTGCCCGGCATGACCCGGCGGGGCCGGGGCCGCGTCCAGTACATCGCCAGCGACTCGGCCGTCGTGGTCCCCGCCGAGATGATCCACTACGGCATGTCCAAGACGGCGCTGCTCGCGGTCAGCCGCGGCTTCGCCAAGGAGGCCGCCGGTACGGGGGTCACCGTCAACTGTGTGATGGCGGGCCCCACGCACACCGGCGGAGTGGAGGACTTCGTGTACTCCCTGGTCGACCGGGAGCTGCCCTGGCCCGAGGCCCAGCGTGCCTTCATGCGCGAGTACCGGCCGCAGTCCCTGCTCCAGCGCCTGATCGAGCCGGAGGAGATCGCCCACATGTGCGTCTACCTCGCCTCCGACTTCGCCTCGGCGACCACGGGGGGTGCGGTGCGCGTGGACGGCGGGTACGTGGACTCGATCCTGCCGTGAGGGGCGGCCCCGGCAACCCCTCCGGCGGCCCGGCTCAGCGTACGAACACTCCGGCGCGGGCCGCGGCCGCCGCCGCCTCGGCGGCCCGGTCGGCGGCGGGTTCGTCGGGGGCGGTGCCGGAGGTGAGCAGTACGTAGTACAGCGGGGCGGAGACCGCGCGGATCACCTCGGCGGGGTCGGTGCCCTTCGGCAACTCACCGCGTTCCACGGCCTGTTGGACGCAGGGGGCCCACTCGGCCACGCGTACCTCGTAGAAGTCGGCCAGCGCCCGCGCCGTACGCGTGTCCCAAGTGGCCGCCGCCACCACGGACTTGAACAGCGGGCCCTGGCGGGCGTCGGCGAGGGTGCGCTGCACGAGGCGGGCGTTGGCCCGCAGGTCGCCGAGGAGTTCGCCGGTGTCGGTGCGCGGCAGGGACTGTTCGGCCATGTCGGCGAGGAGGTCGGCGACGAGCGCGGCGGGCGTGCCCCAGCGGCGGTAGACGGTGGTCCTGCCGACCTCGGCGCGGCGGGCCACATCCGCCAAGTCGAGCCCACCGAAGCCGAGTTCGGCCAGCGCGTCCCCGGCCGCCCGCAGGACGGCGGCCCGCACCCGGGCGGTACGGCCACCGGGACGCACGGCACCAGGGGCACCGTCGGCGGCGGACCGCGGCGCGGCGGCACGTGGCTCAGTCATGTCGACGCTCACTCACTACGTGGCTCGGGCGTATCGGAAGGGCACTACGGGTCGGAACGGTGCTACCGGCCGGACCGGCACTACGGGCCGGAACGGCATTACCGGTCGGACCGGCACTACGAGGTTCGAGCGTAACGGGACTCCCGTTCCCTTAACGCTCGGACCCTGCTATCTTCGCATCAGAACTTAACGGGACTGAGATCCCATTAGGGGAACCCTTCGGGGTGCCCCGCTGGCGTGAGACGCGAAGGAGCGCACAGCACATGACCTCGCACCTGGCCCCGAAGACGGAAACAGAAACCGGCACCGGCACCGGCACCAACTCGGCCGACACACAAGGCAGTTCAGCCGGCGCCCCGGCAGTGAACGGCGGCATGGAGTACCGGCAACTGGGCGCCTCCGGCCTCAAGGTGCCGGTGCTGAGTTTCGGTGCGGCGACGTTCGGCGGGCGGGGGCCGCTGTTCGAGGCCTGGGGGTCGACCGACGCCCGGGAGGCGCGGCGGCTCGTGGACATCTGCCTCGACGCGGGGGTGACCCTGTTCGACACGGCGGACGTGTACTCCGACGGCGCCTCGGAGGAGGTGCTCGGCGCGGCGGTGCGGGGCCGCCGGGACCGCGTACTGATCTCCACCAAGACCGGACTGCCCACCGGCGAGGGCCCGCAGGACGCCGGAACCTCCCGTTCGCGGCTGATCGGCGCGGTGGAGGGCGCGCTGCGCAGGCTCGGCACCGACCACATCGACCTGCTGCAACTGCACGCCTTCGACGCCGCCACCCCCGTGGAGGAGGTCCTGTCCACGCTCGACACCCTGGTGCGCGCGGGCAAGGTCCGCTACACCGGCGTCTCCAACTTCTCCGGCTGGCAGACGATGAAGTCCCTCGCCGCCGCCGACCGCCTCGGCCATCCCCGGTACGTGGCCCAGCAGGTCTACTACTCGCTGCTCGGCCGCGACTACGAGTGGGAGCTGATGCCGCTGGCCCGCGACCAGGGCCTGGGCGCCCTGGTCTGGAGCCCGCTCGGCTGGGGGCGGCTGACCGGGAAGGTGGGCCGCGGCCGCCCGTTGCCCGAGGGCAGCAGGCTGCACACCACCGCACAGTTCGGCCCGCCGGTTCCGGACGAGCGCCTCTACCGGGTCACCGACGCCCTGGAGAAGATCGCCGCCGAGACCGGCCGCGCGGTCCCGCAGATCGCCCTGAACTGGCTGCTCGGGCGGCCCACCGTCGCCTCGGTGCTCATCGGCGCCCGGAACGAGAAGCAGCTCCGGCAGAACCTCGGCGCCCTCGGCTGGTCGCTCGACGAGGACCACCTGCGTCTCCTCGACGAGGCGAGCCGGGTGCCCGCCCCGTACCCGTACTTCCCGTACGAGATCCAGGAGGCGTTCGCCCGGCTGAACCCTCCGATGACCGGGCCGATGAGCGGGCCGACGACCGGGCCGACGACCGGCAGTTGAGGGGAACGGCGATGTCGGGTGGCGGGGGGCGGCGGACCCCTGAGTCAGTCCGTCCGCCCCGCGTTGATCCGGGCGGCGCGGCGGGTCAGGTAGTCGCGTTCGGCGAGGTTGGGGGCGGTGCGGGCGGCCTCGGTGTAGAGGCGGGCCGCCGTGGTGAGGTCGCCGTCGCGTTCGTGGAGGTAGGCGGCCACGGCGGTGTGGCGGGGCAGGCCGTCGTCCAGGCCGGCGAGTGCCGCGAGTCCGGCACGCGGGCCGTCGGCCTCACCGACGGCGACCGCGCGGTTGAGACGGACGACCGGGCTGTCGGTGAGCAGCGCCAACTCGTCGTACCACTCCACGATTTGGACCCAGTCGGTCTCCTCGGCGGTGGGCGCGTCGGCGTGCAGGGCCGCGATGGCGGCCTGGGCCTGGAACTCGCCGAGCCGGTCGCGGGCGAGCGCCGCCTGAAGGATCTCCACGCCCTCGGCGATCGACCGGGTGTCCCACCGCCCGCGGTCCTGCTCGGCGAGCGGCACCAGGCTGCCGTCGGCCGCGGTCCTGCTCGCCCGCCGCGCGTGGTGCAGCAGCATGAGCGCGAGCAGCCCCGCCACCTCCGGGTGGTCGATGGTGGCCGCGAGCTGCCGGGTGAGCCGGATGGCCTCGGCGGCGAGGTCGACGTCGCCGGAGTAGCCCTCGTTGAAGACCAGGTAGAGGACGCGCAGCACGGTGGCGACGTCGCCGGGCCGGTCCAGGCGCACCTTGGAGACGGTGCGTTTGGCGCGGCTGATGCGCTGCGCCATCGTCGCCTCCGGCACCAGATACGCCGCGGCGATCTGGCGGGTGGTGAGCCCGCCGACGGCGCGCAGGGTGAGCGCGACCGCCGACGACGGCGTCAACGACGGGTGGGCGCACAGGAAGTAGAGCTGGAGCGTGTCGTCCGCCGAGGGCGCGGGCCCGGCCGCCGGCTCCTCCTCGACGAGGTCCTCGCGGCGGCGCCGGGCGGCGTCCGCCCGGGTCGCGTCGAGGAACCGCCGCCAGGCCACCGTGATCAGCCAGCCCTTCGGGTCCCTCGGCGGGTCCTCGGGCCAGACGCGGACCGCCTCGACCAGTGCGTCCTGTACGGCGTCCTCGGCCGCCGCGAAGTCGGCTCCGCGGCGGACGAGGATGCCGAGCACACTCGGCGTGAGGCTCCGGAGCAGGGCCTCGTTCATCGCGGTGGTCACTCCGTGATGGTGGGCGGCGCGGCCAGGAACGGGCGCAGCTCCAGCCACTCGTGGATCGGCTTCCCGCCCGCCCCGGGCGCGGCCGACAGTTCCCCGGCCAGCTCGACGGCGCGCTCGTAGCTGTCGACGTCGATCACCATCCAGCCCGCGATGAGGTCCTTGGTCTCGGCGAACGGTCCGTCCGTGACCGGCGGGCGCCCCTCACCGTCGTACCGGACCCAGGCCCCCTCCGGGGCCAGCGCCTGCCCGTCGACGAACTCGCCCGTCTTCTCCAGACGGTCCGCGAAATCCTGCATGTACCGCACGTGTGCCGAGATCTCCTCGGGCGTCCACTTGTCCATGGGCACGTTGTTGACCGCGTCCGGAGCGCCCTTGTAGTGCTTCAGCAGCAGGTACTTGGCCATCGTCGTTCTCCTCAGGTGCCGATGCGACCCATCCTGGCCGCATTCAACACGGGGACGGAGCCGGTCACGGGTTCTCGACATCGGCGGGCAGATTTTTTCGCGGAGTTCAGAAGAGTTCCGGCGGGGGGTGCGCGGACGGGGTTCCGGGGCGGGCCGAGGGAGCCCGGGCGGGCGTACGCACCGAGCGGTTCGGAGCCGTCGGTGGCCCAGTCACCTCCCGGAGTTTGCGTGCAGCACACCCGGTGGTCGGCGAGGGCCGCAAGGCTCGGTCCCATGCCAACCGACCGGACGTCCCCGGGCCGTGGGCTCGCGCAGACCGTCCTCCAGACCGTTCCGTTGACGGCGGCGGCCGTGGTGCTCCTCGACACGGCGACCGACTTCTTCCCGGACGAGCCACTGACCGGGGTCCTCACCCCCGTACGTCTGACGCTGCTGCTCGGTCTGGTGGCGCTGCTCGCGGCGCCCGGCGAGCTGTTCGCGGACAAGCCGTTCGCACGGCGGCTCGGCCTGCTGCGGACCCGGCTCGACCTGCCGGTCGCGCTGCTGGTCCTCGCGGCCGCCGCGACCACGTACCACGGCGGTCACTCCACGGCGCCGCTGCGCTCCCTGCTGACCTCGCTCGCCTGCTTCTACCTGGTGGTCGGGGTGCGGCGGTCGCGGCCCGAGTCGTGGCGGGCGGTCGGCACGCTGGCGCTGGTGGCCACGGGGGCCGCGGGGGCGGCGGCCTTCTCGCAGTTCACCAACGACACCCCGACGGGCTTCTGCCGTACCGGTCTCTTCACCGACGTCTCCTGCGAGTCTGGCGCCGCCGGAACCCTGATCCGGGCCACCGGCACCTTCGCCAACCCCAACCTGCTCGCGGCGTACCTGGTCCTGCTCCTCCCGTTCGTCCTGCTCGCCGCCGTCGCCACGGACGAGGCCACGGCCCGCACCGTCGTGATCGCCCTCGGCCTGCTCGGTTACGGCGCGGTGCTCACGACCTTCTCCCGGGCCGGATACGTCGCCGCGGCCGCCGGTCTGCTCGTACTGGGCGCCGCGTACTGGCGGACGCCGAAGTCCCAGAGCAGCGGACCTCCGCGCCGTGGACTCGCCCTCGGGCTCGGCGTCTTCGCCGTCCTCGCGGTGGCCGGGGCCCTCGCCGTGCTCTCGCGTGCGGGCAGTTCCCTGGGCGTGCGGGGCGAGGCGTGGGAGGCCGCCGTACGACTGGGTACCGAGAACCCGCTCGGCGTCGGCCTGGGACGCGCGGGCACCACCGTCTCGGCGGCCGTCCCCAGCCCGCGCACCTTCGTCCACTCGCACAATCTGTGGCTCAACTGGCTTGCGGAGGCCGGGCTGTTGGGGCTGCTCGCGATCCTCTCGGTGACCGGGGTCGCCCTTTACTCGGCTCTGCGAGCGGCCCGCGCGAAATCGGCCATCGGCATCGTCGGCCTCGCCGGTCTCACCGGGTTCCTGCTGATGTGCATGCTGGACCACCCGGCCAACCTGGAACGCGTGGACCTGCTGTTCTGGCTCGCCCTCGGCTTCGTGATGGCCGAGGCGCCCGCGTCCTGGCGGAGGTCCGCGACCGAACCGCCGCGCATCGCCCCTCCCCGGCACGGCCCTCGCCACGGCCGCACGGCACGTACTCCCGGCGGCATCCCCGGCAGTGCCCCCGGCAGCACTCCCAGCAGCACTCCCAGCAGCTCGGCAGCCCCCCTCCCGGGACCGGTGGGTGCGGCGCCCATGTCCGCGGCACCCGTGAGCGCCGCACCCGGCGACCGGCCGCCCGCCCCGTACTCGGGGTCATAACTCCTTCACTACATGTGACACTTCCTTCACTCCATGCGATAGTTCCTTCACCCCGTGTAGAGGTCTTGCCGGAACGGGGTCTTCGGGGCTTTGGTGGAATCAGTGGTACCGGTTGTGCCGGGCTCCGCACCCGCGACCGGTGGCACTGCCTCATCGGGAGGCAGGAGGTGCGTGAACCATGGCGGTCACCGGTCCCACACGACAACGGTTCTGGCACTGGCGGCACAACGATCTACGGCGTGCCAGCGACCGGTTCGAGGCGTGGATGCTGCTCTCCGCCTGGACCCTGGCCGTGGTCGGCGGCTCGGCCGCGGGTGCGACCGCCGCGGGCATGGTGGTCGCCGCCGCCGAGCAGCAGCAGGCCGACCGCCAGGAGATAACCGCGACCGTCGCCGACACTGCCCCCGCACAGACGCCCTCGGAGGCGGGCATCGGCGACGGACGGGTGAGCGCCCCCGTCCGCTGGACCGACGACCTGGGCCGCGTCCACCACACCCACGCCAAGGTGCCGCCGCAGACCCACGAGGGCGCCAAGATCGCCATCTGGGTCGGCCCCGACGGCCTCCCCATCTCCCAACCCCCCAGCACCGGCGAACAGTTGGGCGGCGCGGTGGCCACCGGCAGCCTGACCGCCCTCGGCGTCGGCGGCACCGTCCTGCTCACCGAACGCGGCTGCCGCTACGTACTCGACCGCCGCCGCCTGCGGCAGTGGGAACGGGAGTGGGAGGTCGTGGGGCCGACGTGGCGGCGGAAGGCGATGTGAAGGTCGGGAGAGAGCCGGGAGACGGTCGGGAGAGGGATCGGGAGAGGGCCGGGACAAGGCCGGGAATGGGTGCGGCCCGCCTCCCCGGGGGTGGAAAGCGGGCCGCGGTCGGTGGGGCACGGTGCCCGTACGGGGCCGTGCCGGTTCGCTACGAGGTCTGCGCCTGCTCGTAGAGGTTCTTGGCGTCGTCCCCGAAGTACGGGCCGAACATCGCGCCGGGCAGGAAGGTGTACTTGAAGCTGTTCACCGAGGACTGCAGACCGGTACCGGTCGACTCGTCGAACCGCGTGAACCACGGGCCGCCGCTGGAGCCTCCGGTCATGTCGCAGTTCAGTCCGTGGTCGCCGGTGAGCAGGAAGTCCCGGAAGGCCGTGCCGCTGCAGTAGATGAACTTCTCACCGTCGTACGGGTCCGCGGCCGGGAAGCCGAAGGCGTACATGGCCTGGTTGTAGCCCGAGTTGAAGGCGAGTCCCTGGCCGCCGACCACCTCGGTCAGCCGCTTGCCGTCCAGCGGGGCGACCACGGCGGCGCCCACGTCGTAGTTCATGTCCTCGCTCGCCGTCCACTGGGGTGTGGACAGGGTCTTGGCGGCGGTCCACTTGCCGTGCGGCGCCTGGCCGTCGTGATAGCCGGGCACGAAGGTCCAGTCGGTGTGCCACTTGCCCTCCAGCTTCACGCAGTGCCCGGCGGTGATCACCGTGCTGGCGTTCGTACTGGTGACGGCGTTGCCCGAGCAGGAGGCGGTGCGCCCGTCGTAGGTGAAGAACACCCGGCCCGCCGTACTGACCACCTTGCCGCCGCCCGTCCACGGCCCGCCGCCCTCGGGGAAGGCCGCGGGGCCGACCGGCGCCACCGTGCTTGCCCTGCCCGGGAGTTGAGCGCCCGGCGTCCGGTCACCGCGGTCCGCCCCCGAGCTCGACCCGGCAGGACGGATGTCGGCAGGGTTCGCGTCGAGCAGGTCGAGCGGCAGCGCCTGCCGCATCCGCTCGGGGGTCCAGAAGTCGCTGACCCGCTCGTGCTGTGCGACGGTGGCGGCGGCCGTGTGCACGACCGGCGCCGCACCCGAGGCGGCGGGGCCGGGATCACCAACGGCCGCCCCGGCCGGGAGAGTTGTCGCGAGCAGAGCGCCCGAGGCGAACAGCACGCCCAGGACGGAACGGGGGACGGTGCGCACGAGGCGTCTCACGCGGTCTCCTTCTGCGACGGCCGCGCGACCCTCCGCGCGGATGTGGAGCCGGGGCCACGGGGGCGGCAACACCGGCGTGCAGGCGGTGCGTTGTGACTGCGGAAGGGCAGAGTGTCACCTGGAGCGGGAAATGGTCAGGGGCACGTCAATGATTGGGTGAAGTTGGCTCGAATTCACCCATGGGTTAGTTAGTCGGTTGTCCGGCCGGGGGGGGTGGGCCGGTGGCCGTACACGGGTTCGGGGCGGTGGCAGGTGCGGTCAGCCCTCCCGGACACGCTCCCGCTCGCGTGCGCGCTCACGCGCCAACAGGCCCCGGCTCGCGAGGAGAAGAACGAGAGCGAAGGCCTGGATGAGGAGGACGACGGTGACCAGGACCGGTACCGACCGCTCGTACAGCGCGCCTGTCAGCAACCCGCCGAGGAACGCCGCCCCGCCGACCACGGCCGCGAACAAGCCGTAGGCGGTGGCCCGGCGTCCGACCGGGACCAGGTCCGCGACGGTCGCCCGCAGCGTCGACTCCTGCACCCCGGTCGCCGCGCCCCACATCACGGCCCCGGCCAGTACGGCCCAGAGCGTGTCGCCGAAGGCGAGCAGGGCGGTGAGGCCGGAGAGCACGGGCAGCACGACGAGTACGCGCGGGCCGGTGCGGTCGTAGGCCCAGCCGGTGGCCAGCGCCGCCACCGCGTCCGCCGCCATCGCCACGACGTAGACGAGGGGGACCGCCGCGGCCCCCACCAGGTCGCTCTCGACCAGGTGGAAGGAGAGCACACCGAAGGTGGCGAAGCCGGTGAGGGTGACGGCGGTGAAGCAGGCGTAGACCCAGAAGGCGCGCGGGAGTTGGGCGGGTTCGGCGACCGCCGCTCGGGACTTGGCACGCCCCTTCGGCGCCGCGCTCTCCTCGTATGCCTGCGGCACCTCGTACGTCTGCGGGTTCGGGACGCGGGCGCGGAGCCAGAGCAGCACGAGGAGGACGAAGAGGCCGGGGAGGGCGAGTACGGCGAGGGTGGGCGCGTAGTCGTCGCCGGTCAGGGCGAGCATGCCCGCCACGGTCAACGGGCCGAGCAGGGCGCCGATTTGGTCCATCGCCTCGTGCACGGCGAAGCCGCGGCCCCGGCCGGTGGCCGCCGTCGCGTGCGAGAGCAGGGTGTCCTTCGCGGGACTGCGGACCGCCTTGCCGACCCGCTCGGCGATCACCAGGGCGCAGGCGACCCAGAGCACCCCGCTCACACCGAGCAGCGGCACGCTCGCCACGGTCAGCGCGTAACCGCCGATCGTCCAGCTCCAGAAGCGTCCGGTCCGGTCGGCCAGCGGCCCCGAGCCCAGCCGCAGCAACAGCGCCGCCGCCTCCCCCGCACCGGTCACCGCACCGACCACCATCGCGGACGCCCCGAACGAGGCGAGCAGCGGGCCGGTCACCGAACGGGCCCCCTCGTAGACGAAGTCCGCGAGCAGACTGACGACTCCGAAGGCGACGACGAAGCGCCAGGGGCTCAGGCCGGGGGTGTTGGGGCCAGCGGTGTTCCGGCTGGGGACGATCTCGGCGGGATGGTGCGTGTCGGGACGGTTCTCGTCGGCAGGGTTCTCGTCGGGATCGGTCCGGCCGTGTCCCTTTCGGCCGGGTGGGCCGACGCGCTCCGGCTCCGGTTCGCGCTCCCGCTCCGGTTCGTCGTCCGTGGCTGCCTGGTCCTGTCCCGGGTTCACGCCCAGAGGGCTTCCCCGAGGGCGACGCCCGCGAACACCGCGAGCAGCCCGGCCACCAGGGTGGCCGCCACATTGGCCAGCGCGAACAGCCTCGCGCCGCTCTCGCTCAGGCGCAGGGTCTCGTACGAGAAGGTCGAGTACGTGGTCAGGGCTCCGCACAGACCGGTGCCGAGCAGCAGCGCGAGGTCCGAGTCGGCGGCGCCCGCGGTGACCGCGCCGGTGAGGGTGCCCAGTACCAGGCTGCCGATCACATTGACGGTGAAGGTGCCCCACGGGAACACGCTGTCGTGCCGGGACTGGACGGCCCGGTCGGTGAGATACCGCAACGGCGCCCCGACCACGGCTCCGGCGAGGACGAGCAGCCAGTTCACGCCTCGGTGCCGGGGTCCAGGTCGGGGTCGGCGCCGGGGCGGGGGCCGAGTCCGGAGCCGGGGCCGGGGCTGTCGTGCGGGTCTGCCCCCTCCCCCCGTTCCTCGCTCAGGCGCACGATCTCGCAGGGGTCGAGGACGGCGGTGCCGTCGGGCAGTACGTCCCGCAACTGCGGCAGGAACTCCCGCACCTTCTCCGCCCGGTCGACGATGACGACGAGTACGGGCAGGTCCTCGCTGAGCGAGAGCAGCCGCTGCGTGTGCACGACCGAGGAGGCCCCGAAGCCCTCGATGCCCCGGAACACGCTGGCCCCGGCCAGCCCCGCGCGATGCGCCCGGTGCACGATCTCCGCGTACAGCGGCCGGTGCCGGTACTGATCGCTCTCCCCCACCAGGACGGTCAGTCGCAGCCCGGAGAGCTGGGCCGGGGCGTCGTCCGGCAACCGCGGCTGGGGCTGTTCCGGCTCGGGCTTTCCCTGCTCGGGCTGTCCCGGCTCCGGCGAGGGTGTCGTCATGAGGGGTCTGTCCGTTCTTGTGCGCGGGATCGGGATCGGGATCGCAGTTGGGGACGGGGGTTCGGGTCGGAGTCGGGGTCGAGGTCGGGGTCGGATTCAGGTTCCTTCCCGTGCCCTGGACGCTGCCACCAGGACGCGCCGGGTCAGCGCCGATGCGGCCGCTACGGCGAGGAGGGCGGCGAGCGGAGTGAGGGCGAGGTAGGCGAAGGCGACGGGGAGACGGTGATGATCCGTCAGGCGCTGGATGTCGGCGGCGTACGTGGAGAAGGTGGTGAAGCCGCCGAGTACCCCCGTACCGAGGAAGGGCCGGACCAGCGGATGCGTCGTACGGGCCTCGGTGATCACCACCATGAGCACGCCCATCAGCGCGCAGCCGACGACGTTCACGAGCAGGGTCGTCCAGGGGAACCCCGAGGCGCCGTTCGGCCACAGCAACCCGGCCCCGTACCGCCCCGCCGCCCCCACCGCCCCACCGAGCGCGACCGCCACGAGCACCCGGCCCTGGCCCCGTAGTAGCGCGGGCCGTGGGCCCCGCCCGGCCGTGGCGCGGGCGGGGCCCACGGCGGCACGGCGGGGTCCCATGGCGCCAGGCTAACGACGCCGCCCGGATCACCGCCTCTGTCTCCGCCTCCGCCTCCGCGTCCACGTCGGCGTCGGCGTCGGCGTCGGCGTCGGCGTCGGCGTCGGCGTCGGCACGGACCATCGCGTACGACCGCCGCGACACCGCGCACCGTCCACGCTCCGTCCCGGCCCCGTCCGCGCGCTCCGTCCTCTGCCTACCTGGCCACGTCCGCCTGCGCCGCCCGTATCGCGGCGGCCGCGTCCTGCGCGGGGGCCAGCGCGAACCGCTCGTTCAGCCAGGCGAGGTACTGCGCGTGCCCGGGACTCGGCTCGCACGCGCGCAGGCGCGGGCCTGGGAGGTTGTGGTCGTCGCTGTCGTCGCTCTCGTCGCCGTCACCGCCGCCCCCGACGTATACCTCCAGGCCGCAGAGCGCTCCGAGGAACTGGAGAAAGTCGAGTACGTTCCGTGCGACGACGTGGAAGTCGCCCTCGTCCCCGACCACCACGACGGGCAGGGTGGCGAGATCGGCACGGTCGTCGCGCCGCCACAGCGCGAAGGCGTCACCGTCGTCGTTGGCGGAGGCGAAGACCAGCAGATCCGCGGTGCCGTCCGCGCCGCCCGCCTCGTCCTCGGGGGCGTGCAGGGTGGTCCCGCCCGCATAGCGTTCCGTGACGCCGTCCTCGAACCGTTTGAGGAGGTTGAGTTCGGCGACGGACGAGAAGACGGCGTCCGGCAGGAGCGGGTGGATCCACCGGGTCCACTCCTTCTCCAGCTCGTCCTGGGCCTCCAGGATGATGTCCCACGCCTCCTCGGGCGGGGCGAGCCCGAAGTTCCGCTCCAGCCAGGCGAGATAGTCCGCCTGCCCGGGCAGCTCCTCCTCGTCCCGCTCGTAGACGTTCTCCCAGTCGCAGGCGAGACCGGCCTCGAGCGCGCCCAACAGCCGTAAGAATTCCCGGAGATCACGGGCGACGACATGCAGCCCGCCCTCGTCGCCGAGCAGCACGACCGGCAGCGTGGCGAGATCAGCACGGTCATCGCGCCGCCACAGCGCGTAGAGCGAGCCGCTGCCGTTGGCCGACGCGAACCGCAGCAGCCCGTCCCGCAGTTCGGGGTCCTCGCCCAGGAACGACATCTCCCCGAAGTCGTCCAGCCACCCCCACTGCGCGTAGGGCTCCTCGCAGTTGTCCTCGAATTCCTTGAGCAGGTTCAGCTCCGGGACGGGCGAGTACGTAGGCGATGTGGGTGACGTGTGCACCATGGATGGTTCCGCTCCGTGATCAAGTGAGTACGAAGGGAACGGTAGTGGGGCCCACTGACAACGACCGTGCACACTGACAACAGCCGGGCGCACGGGCGCCGGAGGGGGAGCACGGAGGCCGACACATGATCCTGGTGGTGATCCTCGCCGTCCTGACCGGCGCGGCGGTGGCGGCGGTCTACGGGATGAGCACGCTGGCCCAGCACGGCATCCGGGACTCCGCCCCCGGAGTCCGGCTGCGCGCGGGCGCCGCGCTCGCCGCCGCCACCACCTGCGCGATGTACCTCTGGGGCGCCGCCCAACTCGTACTCGACGAGACGATGACCGACATGGCCTGCAAGAAGGCGGCACCGGAGGGGCAGGCTGTCTACGTCTCCGGCACCGACATCTCGTACCTGCCGCTGCGCCTCAACTGCCATGTCCCGTACGGCGATTCGTACGGGGCCGCCGTCCCGGACTACGTCAACCCCGCCCTGCTCGTACTGGCTCTGCTCACGGTCCTCCTCGGGGTGTGCGCGGCCGTGGAGTCCGAGCTACGGGCCAGGGCCGAGTCCTCATCCGGCGACAGCAACCCCGCCTGAGACGTGTGGAGTTGGGACGTACCGAGTTACCGGTGACCTCCCGACTACCGGACGACGAGCCCGATCGCCTCGATCTCGATCATCCACTCGGGGTCGGCGAGCGAGGACACCTCCACGAACGACTCCGCGAGGTGCGGCTTGTTCGGGAAGTGCTCCGCACGCAGCTTGGCGAACACCCCCTGCTGAGCAGCGATATCGGTGACGAACACGGTGGCCTTCACAACCTCGGCCAGGCTGGAACCCGCATTCGTCAGCACGGTCGACAGGTTCGCCAGCGCCTGACGGGCCTGCGCCTCGAAGTCCCCGACGCCGACAGTGCTCCCGTCGGCGCCGATCGGCCCCTGCCCCGAAGTGAAGACCAGATTCCCGACCCGGACTCCGAGCGAGATACCCGCCGACTCGTACCAGTCGGGTTCGGCGGAGACGCGGACCCGTTCGACGGCGGGCTGTGCGGTGGATTCAGTGGACGCGGTGGATGCGGTGGATGCGGTGGATGCGGCGGACGTGGTGGATGCGGTGGACATGGTTCGGCACTCCCTCAAAGCAACACGCAGACATGATCCGCTCACGACAGCTACGGCGGACGGTGATCCATTCCCCTAGACGTGCACCTCTCACGCCCCGCTGGGTAGTTGGTTCGGGCTCCTGGCGTGCCGGCCACTCACGGCATTCGACGGGTAACCCCAGTACCTGCCATGGACCGGAGGCAGGCGACCGCCATAAACTCTGCCTACGTCGGGGCAAGTCTTACATGTGCACTGAAAAGGACACTTCGAGCATCGTGTTCTCATTACGCTCCCACGTTCTGGCACCCATGGCCGCACTGGCCATCGGTACGGTTTTCGGGGCGCTCGCCCCCCTCCTCGAAGCATCCGACGGCATGGGCCACGTGGCACATGTCGTCTTGGCTGCTGGATGGACGTGGGCCGCACTCGCCTTTTGTGTAGGCCTCGCGAGAAAATCAAGAGTTGAATCTGCCGCCCTGGCTGCCGTTTCCCTTACCAGTGCGGTGATCGCCTACTATGCGACAAAATTCAAGCAAGGGGAATTTCAGGTGGCGAACCTGGCTGACCCTTCTGGTGCGGCACAGGTTTCTTGGGACAGTTTCCTGTCGAAAACGATCGCCTGGTGCGTAGTCGCCCTGTTCCTCGGACCTCTTTTGGGGCTCGCAGGAAATCTGGCCCGTGCCGATGGACTGCGCGGCCTGCCGTTTCGCGTGCTGGTGCCTGTGGTGACACTCGTCGAAACGACGCAGCGCTTGCGGTTTGAGGCGTCCCTGCAAGGGACTGTCGCCCGCGCAACGTGGACCGTCGTTCTCGTTGCGGCGGGGGTCCTGCTTATCGGCTTGGTAGGACACGCGGTGCTCGCCCGACGGCCACGTGCTTCTGCCGAGCGGGCACCCTCTCTTGAGGGGCGTCGGTAAAAACGACCCCGCTGCCACCATCAGCCCCAGGGCTCCGCCCGCAGACAGCGCCCCGTATGCACGGAAGGTTCTGCAGATGGCCGCACCATGGCACAAGGTCCATGTCCCGGAGGGCTTGTTCGGACTCCTGGACGACCACGAGGTCCCCCACTACGGAGCCGACTGGTCCAACGGCCTGATCGCCCCGATGCGGGCAGGCGGAGCCTTCATCAACTCCGGCATCCACACCGGCAACGTGCACGCCCGCACCAAGTACCTCACCACCCGGCCCGAGGACCTGGACACGTCCCTGGACTGGGACGAGATCGTCGAAGCCAGCGTCCACGCACCCCGCGACGGACTCCGCCTCGAATCCCTCGACCAGGGACCCGCCGACGACGGCAGCCCGCTCGCCGGGCATGGCGCGACCGACTACCGCGTCCGCGTCCACGCACACGGCCGCGAAATCGCCTGGGACAAGACCGCCAGCACCCCGACCGAGACCTACCTGCTGCTCGTATGGCCCGCCGAGCCCGCACCGGCGCAGACGCTGCGCTTCAGCGGCCGTCTCGGCCAGACCCAGGAGGCCCACGACCCACACCGCCTCGCGCCACTGGACGAGCCGCCGACAACTCCCGCGGACGTCCCGATCCCCCGCCCGAACTGACAAGCCAACCAAGCCGAACGGGCGTGGGCGGGCGCCGGCCCCGGCCCACGGTAAAGCGGCCAACTACGCGCTTCAACAGGCCCGGGAGACCGTTCTCCAGGAACTGGAGGAACCGCTCTACGACTTGGCCAACCCACAAGCCCCTAACGCCGCGTCTGGGCCTCCACCGCCACCCGCAGGATCTCCCCTACCTGCGCCACGATGTCGGCCCGGTTGCGGAGGAAGTCCGGGTCGGTGACGGTGCCGGTCGCCGGGTCGGTGTTGCCGGGGCCGAACTCCAGTACAGGGGTGTGCACATGACCGCCGGGGAGGGTGTCGAGGCCGAGGCGGTCGCGTAGGAGGGTGGCACGGTAGGCGATTTCGTTGGAGAGGTAGTCGCCGCCGCCTCCGGCACGGGCGGTGGAGTCCTCGGTCGGACCGTCCGGACGGACCACGGGCTCGGTGCCGCCCGCCGGAATCTCGGTGACCTGCCTGTTGTCGTAGACCGGGTAGCGCCCGGTGTCCGCCTCGGTGATCTCCTTGTACGGGAGGGTGGTTGACGTCCACTGGGGCTGCGTGGCCGGGTCGCTCACCGGCACGGTCTCGGTGCGCGAGAGGTTGTCGTTGTCGCCGAAGCCGCCGCGCCAGGCGCCGTTGGTGCGCTCGATGTCGAACTTGCCCTTGCGGCCCTGGCTCACGGTCGTGAACAGGTCGACGTCCGGCAGGTGCGGGGCGAGCGCGCGTTCCACGGCCTGCTCGCCGAAGTCGGCCCAGCGGACGGGGAAGACGACCGTCTCGACGCGGGCCGGACCGTCGGCGGTCTCGATCACGGTGCCGTCGAGCGCGAGGGCGGCGGCGCCGGACGGGTTGCTGATCCGGATGTCCCGGTCGAGGGTGAAGGGGTCGAAGCCGGTGAGGAGGATGCGCTTGATGCCGTGAGCGGCGTCGCGCCGCCGGTCGTTGGCTGCGCCATCTGCGCCGTCTGCGCCATCGCCGCCGCCGGGGTAGCGGACGTCGTCCTGGCCGCGTGAGGTGGTTTCCAACGTGCGGAAGAGAGCGGCGCGTTGGGTGTCTGTGAGCTCGAACTGCGGTGTCCAGCCCCGCAGTTCGCGGGTCATGGTGAGCCGGGCCCAGTACAGCGGGCGGTCGTCGTCTCGACTCAGGTCGCCCGAGGCCGCCTTCCGCCCCTGCACCCGCTCGACGGCACGCTGCCACAGGGCCGAACCCCGCCCGGCCACGACCCGCTCGGCATCCTCGTACGACTCCGCACCTGCCAACGCCTTCGCGAACCGGGGACCGAGCACGTCGAAGCCGCTGCGGCGCAGGAGTTCCTGAGGGACGGGGCGGTCGAGTCGTTGTTCCTCGATGGTCGGGGCGGATGCGGCACCGGCCGGAACCTCGGCCGACACGGCGGGAGTTGGGGTGACGACTGGTACGGCCAAGGACGCGGCCAGTGCCACGCCGAGCGGACCGAGGCGCGGGCAGACGGAGCGCTTCCGGCGTGCGGGGCTCCGGTCAGGTAGCGGCTGCGAGGAACTCACTGGGCACAGGTCCTTTCCCAGGGGAGGTGGGGGCCGCAAGTATTGCCTCGGGCTCGGCCTCTCGTCACGGGTTGGGGCAGTGCACAGGAACTCACGCGGTTTCGCCTACGTGAACGCGCATCCCGGATCATTCCGTGCGGGGGTCTCAGCCGCCGGGCGCGCAAAGCCTCCGGGAGAGGGCGACCCTGCGGCGCTCCCTGTCGACTTCGGTGACGACGACCCGTACCTCGTCACCGACCTGTACGACATCGGCCGGGTCCGCCACCGGCACCGTGCTCAGCTCCTCAAGACGCACCAGCCCCTGAATCCCGTCGGCCACCTCGACGAAGGCGCCGAACGGGACCAACTTGCGCACGGTCCCGGGGACTTCCTGCCCGACTGCCACCTCGTCGGCGTACGCCTGGAAGAAGTCCGGCTGCAACGCACGCAGGGACAGCCTGGCCTCCATGTTCCGTGTGTCGAACTGGAGGAACTCGCCCCTGACGCGCTGTCCGACCCGAACGACGTCGGTCACCGCGTCCAGCCACCGCCAGGACAGTTCAGGGAAGGTGACGAAGCCGACGCCGGGAAAGACCGGGTGCGGCGGACCGTCGTCCAGCGCCACGAACACCCCGAAGGGTTCGATGGCCGCCACGGTGCCCGCGAGGATGTCGCCTCGGCGCAAGGCTCCCAGGAATTCATGGAGTTCAGGATTCTCGAAGCGATCGTCCATGGGGCCCAGCATCCCACGGGCGCTTCGCGCGCGGCCTCGCTGCCGGACCTCACACGGGCCGGTTGGCGGGAACTTCTCTCGTCGTCCCCGGAGCAGCCTCGGGAAGAGCGGTCGACCGGGCAGCGCACTGCTGCGGCGACGTCATGTCCAGCTCCGCGAACACCGTCTTGCCCACCGTGCGCGGCGTCGTGCCCCAACGGGCCGCCAGACTCCGGACGATGAGCAACCCGCGCCCGGTGCTCTCCTCCTGTTCCGCGTCCCTGGGCTGCGGCATCCGTTCGCCGCGTGGATCACTGACCTCGATACGCAGCAGCTCTGCGGTCATGGTCAGCCGAACCTGGAACAACCGGTCGCGCAGGCAGCCGTGAAGTAAGGCATTCGTCGCCAGTTCGCTGACCAACAGCGCGGCGTCGTCGGCGAGTTCGGGGCACCCCCACTCGCCTACCAGCCTCTTGGTCCGCCGCCGCGCCAATCCGACGCTGCCTGCTTGGGGGCTGTACATGAGGCAGTCCTCGTGGAGAACGGGAGTTGGGGGCGAGGCCGCCTCCGGTTCGGTGATGGTCTTTCGTCCGGGTGGGGGGCACGGCTTTCGGGCAGCGGGCATCGGCGGGCATCTCCTTGTCCGGGAGGCAGTAGAGAACGGGGGAGCGCGCGTCCGCGCATGGTGCAGCACGGGCAGAGATATCAACTGACGTCGCTGCGCATGCGAATGCGTACTCAAAGTAGCGACCGCAGCACTATGCAGCAAGCTGTTCGTGCAGAAAATTCTCTGCCCCGAAGTTGTGTTCGGCAGTGTCGGGCTCACAGACTTGGGGCGAGTAGACCGGAGGGA
This sequence comes from Streptomyces sp. NA04227, assembly GCF_013364195.1. Classification (NCBI taxonomy): domain Bacteria; kingdom Bacillati; phylum Actinomycetota; class Actinomycetes; order Kitasatosporales; family Streptomycetaceae; genus Streptomyces; species Streptomyces sp. NA04227. Next base: position 3,760,805 of record NZ_CP054918.1, read on the forward strand.
CCACGCATGGCTGGCAGCAACCCAGATCGTGGACGCACAGTCTCAACTGTGCTGGGACGCAAGCTCGGCGGAGAGTTGCTCCGCATGCGCGAGACGCGCGGCCTCAAACAAACCGACGCCGCAGAGGCCCTCACAGCGTCGGTAGCGAAGGTGGCCAAGATCGAACGCGGGCAAGTACCGCTCCGGGACCCGGACGTGCGCGCCCTCTTCCACTTGTACGGGCAGGATGATCCCGAGGCCATAGAGCGGCTGTTGGCCTTGGCGAAGGCCGATCGAGAGCGCCGCAAGATGAAGGGCTGGTGGCTCAACACCCCGTCCGCCGAAGAGCTTTCCGAGTACATCTCGGCCGAGCATGTCGCACGCCGGATCCGCACCTGGCAGATGTCGTTTGTTCCCGGACTCTGCCAGACGGCGGATTACACCCGGTCACTGGTAGCCCGCGCCGGGTCATGGCACGAACGGGAGGAGGCCGAGGGAATCGTCGACATCAGGCGAAAGCGGCAGGAACGGCTCACTGGCCCCAACCCTGTTCAACTCCACTGCGTGATCTGGGAAGCGGCGCTGCGTCAAGAGGTCGGTGGGCCCAAAGTCATGCGTGCTCAGCTGGGGCGACTCCTGGATCTGATGGACCTGCCCAACGTGCGCGTGCAAGTGCTGCCCTTCCAGACCGGCGCACATCCGTGCATGGCAGGCCCCTTCGGCCTCATGTCGTTTTCCGAGACCGATGCCATGGATGTTGTCTATCGCGATGTGTATGGCGGCACAGTATGGGTGGAGAACGAAATCGAGAGCAGTCAATTCGCCAAGCACTTTGACGAATCTGCGCGGCACGGTCTCTCGCCAGAAGAATCAGCCGCTCTCATCATCCGCATACAGAAAGGTTTCTGACCGTGGATAGTTTCGTTTTCGTGAAATCCACATGCAGCGCCAACGGCATGGATTGCGTCGAGGTCGCCCGCAACATCCCCCACGTCGTAGCCATCCGTGACTCCAAGCGCACCGACAGCCCCGTCATACAGGTCTCGCCCCAGTCCTGGACGGCCTTCGCCCACAACCTCCGTACCGAAACGCCGCTGAACTAGCCGAACCCCGGCTCATGCGGCGGCTGTTCCCCCTGGTTCGGCCACCGCAGCAGTGCGCCCAGGCCGCCCAGCGGAGCCGGTGTGCCGGGCTCCGGGTGGACCAGTACCGCGTCGGCGCCCGCCATGGCCGCCGAGCGGAGCAGCGCGTCGTCGGCGCGGGCCGGGAAGGGGTCGGTGGCGCCGAGGTACTGGACCTGGGTGCGGCGGACCGCGATCTGGTCGGGATCCGGGCCCGCCCAGACCTGGCGGCGGGTCTCGGCGCCCTCGGGGCTCAGGAACAGTTCGGCGATGCGGTGTTCGCGCGCCGCGTCGACCAGTGCGGGCACGCCCTCCGTCGCGTCGATGTGGCCCGAGGTCGGGGTGCGGGCGGCGAGGAACCGGCTCAGTTCCTCCTGGACGTGGCGTTCGGTGAAGGCGTGGCGGGCGGCGTCCACGTGCTCGTCGAGCAGCCGGGAGGCGGAGCCCTGGGCGCGGCCGCCGTGCTCGGTCTCGATGACCTGGGCGCGCAGGTGCTGCGGCAACTTCTCGTGTACGGAGCGCCGTTCACGCTCGTCGCCCGCGAGGATCACCAGGCCCGCGCCCGTCTGTTCCACACAGTCCTGGAGTGCCTGGGCGACGGTCAGCGCGTTCTCCTCCCAGGTGTTCTCCACGCTGAGCTGGAAGTGGCGCTCCGACCAGTCCGCGTTCGACGTACGGTGCACCGGCCAGTCCCAGCCGTCGACCCCGCCCGCCGGACTGCGCCGGGTCGCGGTGCGCACCTCGAAGTCGGCGCCGATGCGGTCGATGTAGGCGACCAGGCACAGCGGTTCGTCGGGTGCGTAGTCGAGCAGCGGGGCCATGTGCGGCAGCGAGGCCCAGGTGCTCGACACGCCCTGGGGCGGGCGCAGGGACAGCGGCGGATCCAGTACCACCTCGCCGTGCGCCGCGAAGACGGCCATGCCCGGATGGCCCGACCCGTAGGCCGCCTCGCCGAGGGCTTCCTGTACGGCGTGGCAGGTCGCGTCGTCAGCACCCTGTTCGGCGAGTTCGCGGGCGGCCTGGCGGGCCTGTAGGGGGCGGCGGTCTACGGTGCGCTCGTCGGCGAACCCGGTATCGGCGTAGACGCTTGCCCAGGGGCCGGGTCGTTCGAAGAGCGGGGCGAGGGGTGCGAGGTTCATGGGGTGGTCCTCCTTCGGCCTGTCCGGCCCGCCCTGTGGGCTACCGGTCCGGGCTTGGGTGGTCCGTGGTTGGTCCGTATTTCGTGTCCTGAGCTGCGCCTGCATCTGTGCCCGGACTGTCCGTCTCTTGTCCCCCCTCCTCTATCCCCTCCTCTATCCCCTTCTCTGCCCCCTCCTCTATGTCCCCCTCTTGCGCCTCTTCTGCTCCTGCGCCCCTTCTGCCTCTCGCGCTTGTGTCTCGCTTCTCTGTCCTGCGCGTTGTGTCTCGTTTTCTCGCGCGCCCTCAGGGGCCCTCGGTGCCTTCCAGTGTGCGCGCCCGGCACGAATGGTGCGAAGTGGTCGCCTGGTGCGTAGTGGCCGCCGGGCGTCGGGCCTGCCGGACCGTCCCGTCGACTTGCCGTGTCACGCGACCGGGTGTGCCCTGGATGAGGAGAACGTTCGCGTACGCGGGAGCGCCAGGGCGCCGGTGCGACCGGAGCCGAGCGGCCCGTAAGCCCCGGGAACGGAACGGGAACGTACGTACGGACGTATATGTACGCGCACGCCGGAGAGGAGCGGGCGATGGCTCATGCGACGCACCATGCGACCCAGGTGCCCGGCAGCCACGCGGGAGCCGGGCAACAGCGTCTGGTGTCCCCGGCCTGGGCGGTGATCCTGCCCGTGATCGGCGGGCTCGTCTACGGAGTGTGGGCCGCGGGGAACCGTAGGGACGCGGGTCCCATCACCACCGGCAACGTGCTGTTCGGCGTGGTCTGCGGCGCGGCCTTCGCGCTGGTCTGCCTGCTGCTGCACTCGGCGAAGAACAGGATGATGCGCGAGGTGCGCGCCCTGAGCTGGACGGCCTTCGCGGGCATCGCCTTCGGCTTCCTGTACAGCCAGTCCGGAGGCACCGTGCTGCGGTCGACGATCATGGCGTGCGGCGTGGCCTTCTCCGTGTTCGTGGTGCTCTTCTACCGGTACTACACGACGGAGTAGCGACGACGGAGTAGCGCCGCCCGCGGCAGAGCGGCCCCCTCGCGACCCCCTCTTTCCCGCACGCCGGTCCGGAGCGCTCTCGACGGACCGGCCCCGAAGCCGACCGCCCGGTCCCGCGAACGAGCCGGGCGGTCGGCTGCTACTCCCACCGGTCCACGCCGCCGGCCCTGCCTACCGAGCCGCCTCGGCCGCGTCGGCCGCTCCGGCCTGCCCGCCGCCGAACACCTCCTTGACGAGCCTTTGCGTCGCCTTCTGGAACGCCTCTCCCATGGACAGTGCGGCGTCGTCGACATAGTTCAGCGCGGCGGTCAGGGTCCTGCTGCCGTCGGGCGTGCTGTACATCAGCGCCGCGTGGCCCGCCATGCCGCCGTTGTGGGTGATGACGGTGCCGCCGTTTTCGCCCGCGTCCTGCACGAACACCCCTAGTCCGTAGCCGACCTTGGGATGCGGCTCGCACATCTCGGCCAGCAGCGGGGCCGGCAGGAGCTTGCCGCCCATCAGCGCGGAGATGAACGTGTGGAGGTCCCGGGTCGTGGAGATCATGTCTCCGCCGGTGGAGATCCAGGAGGGGTTCTGGCGGGTGACGTCGACGGTCTTCTCCCGGCCGGTGTCCTCGTACCGGTAGTAGGCGTGGGCGTGCGGCTCGGAGATCTCCGGGTCGGTCTCCGGCGCGACGGTGTCCGACAGCCCGAGCGGCCCCAGGATCAGCCGCCGCATCTCCTCGGCGAGCGAGTGGCCGGTAACCTTCTCGATCAGCAGCCTGGCCAGCACGTAGTTGGTGTTGGAGTAGCTCCAGTCCGTCCCCGGCTCAAACCGCGCCGGCTTGGACAACGCCAGCCGTACCAGCTCTTCGGGCCGGTAGGTCCTGAACCGGTTGTCCACCCACTCCTGGCCCGCGGTCGTGGCGGGGATCCCCGGCGCGAAGGTCCCGTCGTCGTAGTACTCGCCGGTGAAGTTGAACACCCCGCTGGTGTGCTGCAGCAGCATCCGCACCGTGATCCTCGGGTCCAGCCCGAATCCCGGCAGGTGGTCGGCCACCGGGTCGTCCAGCGCGATCGGGCCCTCGGCCACCAGTCGCAGCACCACGGTCGCGGTGAAGGTCTTGGTGTTGCTGCCTATCCGGACGTGTCCGTTGCTCGGCGGCTTCGCGGTCTCGCCCAGCTTGCGCACCCCGGCGCTGCCGACCCACTCGCCTCGCTCGTCGTGCACGCGCATCGTCACCCCGGTGAAACCGGATTCGACCATCTCCTCGATGGCCTTCCGCAGCTCCGGGCGGTCCTGGTCGGTAAGAGTGAGGGACATGGTGGTGGGCTCCTCGAGAACTGTCACGGAAGGGATTTCAGCTGAGCGGAAGGGCGTCGCGGGGTGCCCCGCTCACAGGCTGCGGGCGCTGATGTCGCCGTAGGCGGTGGTCGCGTGGATGGTCAGGGCGGCGTCGGCGCCGTCGGTGTTCTTGAGCGCGTTGTGGATCCGGCCGTAGGAGGTGCCGGCGTCCAGGGAGGCGGAGACTCCGCGGGCGACGCCGACCGAGATCTCGCCGGACTCGGTGCGCAGCGTGACCGTGCCGCGCACGGCCTCGGCGATGCGGAGGTCGCCCTTCTGGGTGCTGATCTGCGCGGGGCCGCCCAGGCGGCCGACCGAGATGTCGCCGGACTGGAGGGCCAGGCGGACACTCGCGGCCTCGTCGAGCTTGACCGAGCCCTGCGCGCCCTCGAAGGAGACGTCGCCGAGCCGTCCGACGCCCCGGAACTCGCCGAGGGACGCCTTCGCTTCAACGTGGGAGCCAGCGGGGAGCTGGACGGTCACCTCGATGGATCCGGAAGGGCCGAGGATCTGGTTCTTCGCCTCCGGGGCCTTGATCCGCAGGACGCCGTCGTCGCCGTATGCGACCTCGGTCTGCTCCGCCGCCTTCACGTCGCGGCTCTTGGAGGCGTTCGCGGGGAGTACCTCGACCGCGATGTCGGCCCGGTCGGCGGCGATGAACTGGATGCGGCCGGCGGGGACGTCGAGGACTGCGGTCACCGGGGTGTGGGTGTCGAACTTCTGCATCGGACTTTTCCTTCGCTCGTTGTTTCCGATGAGGGAAAAGCTACGTTGCGTTTCTAAGTACGGCAACTAGGTCGTTGCGCACCATTGCCATCACAGCAGGTAGAGGCAGCAAATTCGTTGCAATGATTTGAGATCTAATGCAACAGTCGCCACTCGCTTCGTTGCAATGAATCAAGAGTGAACGCTATCCTGGAGACACCACGGACCACGAAGGAGACCGCGATGCCGGGAGGCAGACTCACCCAGCAGGAACGCCAGCAGATCGCGCTGGGACTGGCGGACGGCCTCGCCTACGCGGAGATCGCCAGACGTCTCGACCGCCCGACCTCGACGGTCACGCGTGAGGTGATGCGCAACGGCGGCCCCACCGCCTACCGCGCCGACCTCGCCCACCGCGCCACCGAACACCGCGCCCACCGCCGCAGAAAGGCCGTGCCCCCGGATCCCCACACGCCCCCGCAGGCCCACGGGCGCGATGCCGACGCCGTACGCGAGTACGAGGAGACGTTCACCACCGTCTTCATGCAATCGGGCCTGCCCAAGATGACGGCCCGGGTGCTGGTCGGCCTGTACACCACCGACGCCGGCAGCCTCACCGCCTCCGAACTCGCCGGGCGACTTCAGATCAGCCCGGCTTCCGTCTCCAAAGCGGTCACGTTCCTCGAAAGCCAGGGCCTCATCCGCCGGGAGCGCGACGACCGCCGCCGCGAGCGCTACGTCGTCGACGACGACGTCATGTACCAATCCACGATGGCCAGCGCCCGCGCCACCGCCCACCTCGGCGAGGTCGCCCGGCAGGGCGTCGGCATCCTCGGCACGGGCACCCCGGCCGCCGCCCGCCTGGAGAACATCGCGCGCTTCGTCGACTTCGTCTCCGAGAGCATCGCCCGCGCCGCGGACCAGGCCCGCGAGATCCTCCACACGAAACCCGAGAAAACGGCCTCGGACGGCCCTGACTGAGCCGCCTTCGGATCGCGGTCAGGCAGCGGGTCCGACCACGCCGGTACTCACGAACGAGAGCCCCGCGCAAGCCAGTTCGTACGGCTACGCCCCGCTCCCGCCCCCGTCACCGCGCCCGGTAAACATTGAGCGGGGACAGGCCGTTCGGGCCCGCCTGGACTCCGCCCACGGTCGGGCTGACCGGGTAGACCGGGCGCGGCACGTACATCGGGACCGCCGCCGAGGCGGCGAGGACCCGGTCGTTCACCTCGGCCCACCGGTCCCCGGCCTCGGCGAGGTCTTCCGTGGCGTAGGCCTCGTCGATGCTCCGGTCCACGGCGGGGTCCTTCAGCCGCGCGTAGTTGGCGGTGTTCGGGGCGGTGAGGCGGCCGTCGAAGAGGACGGGGAGCAGGGCGGAGGCGACGGGGGCGTCCGGGAGGTAGCCGACCTGGAAGAAGTGGAAGTCGCCCGCGGCTGCCCTGCGGTAGTACTCGCCCGCCTCGACGTCCTCGACGGTGACCTCGAAGCCCGCCTTGCGCAGCGCGGCGGAGACCACCTCGGTGGTGGCGGTCGAGTCGGGCGTACGCATGCGGGGCAGGGTGATGCGGTAGCCGTCCTCGCCCGCCGATTCGAGCAGCTGCCGGGCGGCCTCCGTGTCCCCGCTGCCGGGGCCGTCCGGGTCCGCCTGGTCGGACGGCTGCCCGCCGCGCAGGCCCGGCGGGATCAGGCTGTGGTGGCGCTTGCCCGTGTCGCCGGTCGCGCGCATGACGTCGTCGGCGGGGAGCGCGGTGAGCAGGGCCTGCCGTACCCGCTCGTCCTTCACCTTCTGCGTGTTGACCATGTAGTACTTCACGTACGACGCCTCGGCGGCGAGGCGGCCGTTCTTGTCGGCGCCGGTGTTCGAGGCCGAGCTCTTGGAGAGCATCCCGGTGAAGGTCATCAGGGGGTCGGTGCCGGTGCCGGTGGCGGCACGGATCCGGTACTCGATCTGCGGGGCGGGCTGCATCAGGCTGATCTCGTAACGGTCCGGGTAGGCCGTGCGCAGGGGATCGGTCTTCGCGTCCCACCGGGAGTTGCGTACGAGGACGGCCTTCTGCCCGGGAGTGATGCTCTCGGTCCGGTAAGGCCCGCTGCTGGGCGGGTTCTTGGCGCCGCCCGGCTTCTGGGTGAAGGAGACCGGTACCGGGGCCGTCGAGAAGTCGGTCAGCACGGCGTTGAAGTCGTGGTGCGGCTGGGCGAGGCGGAAGACGATCGTACGGTCGTCCGGGGTACGCATCACGGTCTCGGCGCTGACCTCGGTGGAGCCGAAGCCACCCGTGTTGGAGGCGCCGAGCAGGAACAGCCGCAGGGTGCTGCTGCCGGTGCCGTCCGGGCCGAGGGTGCGCTCGATCCCGTGCCGGATGTCCGCCGACCGGATCGGCGTACCGTCCGCGTACTTCAGCCCCGGCTTCAGCCGGAAGGTCCACGTCCGGCCGCCGTCGGAGGACTTGCCCGCGTCCTCGGCGAGGTCGCCGACCACCTTGACCGTGCCGTCCGGCGCCGTCTTCAGGCCCGTCAGGGAGCGGTGGGTGAGGCCCATGACGGCCCGCTCGGTGTTGTCGATGACCGCGGCGGGGTCCAGCGTGGCGAGGTCACCGGGTTCCAGGACGCCGATCGTGCCGCCGGGCTCGGCCGCGCGTACGGCGGGCGCGGGGCCCCGGGAGTCCTCGGCGGTGCCGACGCTCAGGGTCTCGGTCCTGGCCGCCTTCGCCACCTCTCCCGGGGTGCCCTTCCCGTCGTCATCGGGATTGGCGCCCTTGTCACCCTTGTCACCCTTGTCGCCCTGGGAGTTGTCGTCCGAGCCGCCGTCGCCGGAGAAGAGGGAAAGTCCGTCGAAGGGCTGCACGACGGCGACGGTTCCGACTCCCGCCACCAGGGCGGCGGTTACTCCGAGGGCGGCCCAGCGTCGCCGGTTGCGCGCGGCGCCTCGGGGTCGGGTGCCGGGGCCCGGGGGGAGGGTGGGGCCGCCCAGGGTGGCTGGGCCCGGGGTGGCCGTAACCGGGGTGTGCGTAACCGGGGTGGATGCGCTCAGGGCGGCCGCGCCGGGAGTGGAGGGCGGGGCAGGTGGGAGCGGGGGCGGTGCCGTTCCTGCGGAGGGGGCTGTGGGAACGGCGGCGTTCGCGGGCTGGGGTGGGGGCGGGCCGTACCCGGCCGGAGTCGGAGTCGGGGCCGGGGCCGCGGTGGGGGCTGGGGTCGGGGCCGGTCCGTTGCCGGGCAGGGGTGGAGCGAGCAGGAAGGCGCCGGTATCGGTGTTGCTGTTGGTGGTGTTGGTGTCGCTGTGGTTGTCCGCGGCCTTGGGAGTCGGGGACTTGGGAGTCGGGGGTGCGTGCGCGGGCGCGGGTGGGGCCGGGGGCTTGTCCGTGACGCCGGGGGTGGCGGGGGCCGCCGGGCCCGGTTCCCGCTGGGCGTCGGTGGCCAGGGCCTCGAGGGCGGCCTGTGCGTGGCGGGCGTCGGGGCGCTGGTCGATGTCCTTGGCGAGCATCCCGCGTACGAGGTTGTCCCAGGCGGGCGCGAGGCCGGGGCGCCGCGCGGAGGGCGGGCCCGGGGTCTCGTAGACGTGGGCGTGCATCAGGGCCACCGCCGAGCCGCTGTCGAAGGGCGGGGCGCCGGTGAGCATTTGGTGGACCATGCAGCCGAGGGCGTAGACGTCGGTACCGCCGTCGTCGCCCTGGCCGGTGAACCGCTCCGGGGCCATGTAGTGCAGGGTGCCGACGGGCGCGTCCCCGGAGGAGGTCAGATAGCCGGGGGCGGTCGTCGCGTCCACGAACTTCGCCACTCCGAAGTCGAGGATCTTGACCGTGTCCTCCCCGGTCACCATCACGTTCGCCGGCTTGATGTCCCGGTGCACGATCCCGGCCGCGTGCGCCGTCGCGAGCGCACGGCAGACCTGGGCACCGATGGTCGCCACCTGCCGCAGCGGCAACGGCCCCGAGGCGGCCAGCAGATCCCCCACCGTGCTGCCCGCGATCAGCGGCATCACCAGATAGGGCACGTCCTCGTGCATACCGTGGTCAAAGACCGGCACGATGTACGAGCTGTCCAGCGCCGCCGCGGCCCGCGCCTCGCGGACGAACATGGCGAGCAGCCGTTCCCGCGTCTCACCCCCGGTGCCCTGCGGCACGCTGAGCAGTTTGACGGCGACCCGCCGCCCGAGCCGGGTGTCCTCGGCCCGCCACACCTGCCCCATGCCGCCCGCACCGATCCGGTCCAGGAGCTCATAGCGCCCGTCCAGCACCGCGCCCTGCATCTGTTCCTCCCCCGAGCGAGCGGCGATTCGCCGCTCCCGCGGACAACCTACCCAGTACGGGGCGGCCACGGACGGCCGACGCCCGCCGCACGCACGGCAGTTGACGCCCGGCAGCCGTATCCGGGAATGATCTTCGCGGCCTTCCTTCAAGCCACGAGGGTCACCAGGCCCAGGCCGGTACTGGAGGATCACCAGGCCGGTTCCAGGAACCACGTCCGCTCGGAAACCGATCCCCCTCCGGGCCTCATCCCCTTCCGGGCCTCATCCCCTCGGAGCCTCAGTCCCTCGGAACCCCCGGGATCTCCCGCGCCAGCTCGTCCCGTACCTGCCTCGCCACCTTGTACGTGTCCCCCTCGGCACGCTCGGCCAGTCGGCCCGGGTTGTCGAGCCAGCCCCGTTCGACGGTGTACCAGTCGACAGGCGTGGGCTCGGTGCCGTCCTCAAGGGACTGGGCGAGGGTGTCGAAGTAGGTCTTCCAGCGCAGGCGGTACAGGCCGCGAGTGAGGCCCGCCCACTCGCGGTTGGCGTAGTCGTGGAGCTTGCCGGTGCCGGAGTGGGCACGGGCTCCCCAGGTGGTGAGCAGGGTGAGGGCGTCCTCCTGGAGGCGGTCGCGTTCGGCGTCGTCGGCGCCCCAGGCGCGGGCCTCGGCGACCCAGCGGCCGAGGAGGTGGTCCCGGTCAGTGGCCGCGAGCAGGTCGAGCAGGTCGATACGGTCCAGCCAGATGCCGGTGAGCCGGTCGAAGGCGGCGCGGTCGGCGTCGTCGTAGGCCTTCTTGATCCAGGGGAGCAGGAGGCGGCTGTCGTTGGCGAGGCACTGGCGGGCGACGTCGAACAGGTCGCGGCGGTAGGCGGTGGAGCCGCGCAGTGCGAGTGCCACGTCGAGCAGGGCGTCCAAGGCCCGGGCCAACTCCACGCCGTCGTACCGCAGTTGCTTCGGTGACCAGCTCGCCGCGCGGGTGACCGTCAGGCTCGGGCGGGCGGCGAAGAGGGAGTCGGCGGGCTCGCTCCAGCGGTCGGCGCGGGTGGTGCCGTAGGCCGAGCGGCGCAGCAGGTCCCAGGCTTCGGCGGCCTTGCGGTCGGCGGCACCGTAGCGGGAGAGCGCGTACTGCGAGAACCAGTCGGTGAGGTCGGGGCTCTGCTCGGTCCACGGCAGCTCGGAGAAGAGCTGGAGGGCGACCGGGTTGTTGTCGGCGGCCTCCGGCATCAGCGCGATGCCGGACATCGTGCTGCCCTCGCGGCCGAGCCAGGAGTGGTAAAGGGCCGCCCAGTCGGGGGTGTTGGCGCCGAGCGCGGTGTGGCCGCCGAAGTTGAAGATCGAGCCGAAGGCGTACGGCGTGCCCAGCCAGTCCCCCTCCCGGTCCGTCACCTCGGGGAAACGGTCCGAAAGGCCGTCCAGGACAAGGACCTTGGCCCGGTCGGCCGCACCGAGGAGCTCCTTCGTCGGGTTCTTCTGCCAGCCGAGAATCGCCCAAAGGGCTTCCGGGTGCGCGGAGTTGAGCGCACCCTGCACCCCGTGTACCGCGTCCGCCACCGGTACGTCACCCGGGTCGCCGCCCTCGTGCAGCAGGTCCATCTTGTACAGCGTGGAGGCGCCGAAGAGTTCCGCGTGAATGCGGTAGTAGGCGGCGGCGACGCGGCGGAAGTGGTCGCCCCGCGGGTCGAGCCAGTCCGGGCGCGGGAATTCGGCCCAGGTGCCCTGCGGGACGAGATGGGCGCCCGGATTGCGGTCGGCGAAGCCGGGCGGGACGGTGCCGAAGTAGCCCGGGAAGACCGGGGTCATACCGAGCTCGCGCAGCCGGTCGCAGATACGGCGGCCGAGCGCGGCCCGCCGGTCGAGAAGCTGCCGCGAGACCGGACCCCCGAACGCCGACATGTTCTGCAGCAGCCACCACGGCTGGTGGGCCGGGCCCGGGATCCAGGCGAGGAGTTCGCCGTCGCTGTAGCCGAACTCCTGGAAGAGGCGGTGGTAGACGGCGTCGGCACCGGCGTAGACGAGCACCTCGTTGTAGCCGTGCAGCGCGAGGGTGTCGATCTCGCGCTCCCAGTAGTCCCAGTCACGGTACGGGCCGGTGTAGCCGTCGTTGGTGTCGTTCAGGACGAACCGGTGCGGGACGTTCGCGGAGCGCGCGAGCGGGGTGGGCACGGCGGGCAACCGGTCCGGCAGGGCGTCCAGCTGGTCACCGGCCCAGGTCAGGCTCGCGCGTGCGGTGTGCGCGAGGTACCAGTACATCCCGCGCAGCCGCACCGCCGCCGTCGTCCCCTCCACCAGAATCGCGCCCTCGCCCCCCGACACCCGGAACGCGTCCCGTCCGGTACGGGCGGACGGCAGCGCACGGAAGGTGAACTGGTCCCAGTGCCGGGGCAGCAGACGGCGGGCGGCACGTACGTCGGCGTCCGTCGCCGACGACGGCAGCGGGCGCGGCTTGGCGTCACCTGCCGCCGGGTCCGGTCCGCCGCCGCTCCCGTCCTCCCTGGCGAGAGTGAAGGCGCCGAGCGCCGCGGCGGAGGCAGCCGTCGCGACGGTGGCGGCGGCGCAGACGAAGGCGCGGCGCTTCATGGGCATGGGGGCCTCCTGACGTGTATTGGCGGGTGGGGATGGATGCTGCTCTGTACTGACTTGACGTTGGGTGCATATGTTGACGCGGATATGTACTGCTTGATGCAGGTAGTCAATGATGGACAGCAATGATCGTTAGTTGACTGATTAATACACGTTGATACAGTTCGATGCGGGTAGATGCAGATAGATGCGTATTGATACAGACTGATGCAGCTTGAGGCGGAGCGGATCAACGCGGGCGACCGTGAGAGCCCTGCCGACGCCGCCCCTTGCTGATCCACGCCTATCCGTATGGCACCTATCCGTATGGACTTATACGGATCCATGTAGATCGACGTTGATCCACGTGCATCCACGTAGATCAACTCGGGTCGACGTGCATCAATCCGAGCCCAATGGATCAATGTGGATTGATATGGGTGGATGTGGATGAGCATGGATAGACATCGGATGCATTGATCGATACGTGCGACACGAATCCATGTGGATCAATGCGAATCAATGGAGATACATCAGGACGGGCTGTACGGGAGCCGATCAAGGCTGTTCGGACTGGACTGGCCGAGGCTGGCCGAGGCTGGTCGGAATGGCGGGGCTGGCCGGGACGGGTCGAGGGCCGACGGGAACCGCAACCGGCGGCGGCTGCGACCGGTTACGTCCGCAAAGCGGAGCCGTCAGATTAAGGCGGGAAAGTGGCGCACAGGGGGATGCCGGGCACACATTCGCCGACATGGGGCGCAATCACATCGTCTGCGCGACGCTCGCCGGAGGGGGGCGTACGCCCTCCTGACAGGTGGTCCTGACCTCCGTATGCAGTGTGCCCGCTGGCCGGATGCCCGGCGGCGTCGTTGGCTGGAATCGTGCCCCCGATTCTGCGCGGTGTGGTGGCGACGGTATTGATCACCGTCGCCTGTGTATTGCTGCCCTTCGGGGCGGTCTCGCTCTGGGGCCAGTTCCAGCTCGCCGACCAGGAACGTTATGTGGCGACCATGGCGCCGCTCGCCGAGGACGGCGCGGTACGGGACGCGGTCTCGGACGCGGTGGCCACCGAGGTCGGCCAGGAGGTCGACGCCGGGTCGCTCCAGGACGCGGTGGACAGCTTCGTGCACCAGGCCGTGCTGTCGTTCTCCACCACGCAGGCCTACCGCAACGCCTGGGACGCGGCGAACCGAGCCGCCCACCGCGCGGTACTGGACGCCCTTCGCAGTGGCGACGGCGGCGAGGTCACTGTCGAACTGGCGCCGCTGGTACAGCAGTTGAAGGACCAGCTGGAGGCGGACGGGGTGCCCTTCGCCGACAACATCCCGGTCCGCGCCAACCGGGTCACCGTGTTGCGCGCGGAGGACACCTCCCGCGCGCGCGAGCTCATCGGCACCCTGGAGGCCGTCGGCGTCTGGCTGCCGACCGCCTGCCTCGCCTTCGGCGGCGCCGCGATCCTGCTCGCCCCGCGCCGCAGGCTGGCCGTCGCCGCCACCGGCCTGGGCATCGCGGCGAGCGCGGTCGGCCTCCAGATCGTGACCGCCGCGTGCCGCAGTATGACCCTGGCCGAGCTGCCGCCGCATGTCTCCCGCGCCGCCGTCGGCCAGGTCTACGACGCCCTCACCTCTTCCCTGCGCCTCACCGCCTGGTGGCTGCTCGCCCTCGGCCTGCTGCTCGCCTTCGGCGCGGCGCTGTGGCCACGGCTCAGGGAGGCGGGGGCGAGGGTGGTCCGGCGGCGCCGTACGAGCGGGCGGCGACGGCATCGGCGAGGCCGGAGCAGGTGGGGCCGACGGGGTCGTTGGGTCCGTGGGAGCAAAGGCGCGGGCAAGGCCGCGGGGGCGGGCAGAGCCCCGGCCCCTCGGGAGCAGACGCGGGCAGTGGCGGGAACGGCATCGGGAACGGGAACAGCGGCAGCGGCGACAGCGACAGCGACGGGAACGGCAACAGGCAGGACGGTGGGAGCCGGAGTGCGTACGGGCTCGGCCGTGGGTACGCAGGCGGGGACAGGAGCCGGGGCGGGAGACAGGACGAGTACGGGGCCCGAGAGGGAGACCGAAACCGAGACGGACACGGGGACGGAGACGGGAACGGGGACTGGGACTGGGACAGGAACGGGGACGGGGACGGGGATCGAGCCGGAGACCGCAACGGAGAACGGCACTGTGGAGACCGAGGTCGAGGCAGAGATCGCGGCGGAGATCGAGGCAGAGGCGCGGGTCGGGTAGTAGCGGCGCTCTCGGGCAAGCGCCGCCCGTTGGACGGACGAGCACGGCTCTCGGACAATCGGGCCCCTGGGCACGTGCGGCCCTTGGGCGAGCACGGCTCTCGGACAATCGGGCCCCTCGGGCACATGCGGCCCTTGGACGAGCACAGCTCTCGGACAAGCGCTGTCCTCCGGCACGTGCGGCCCTCAGCCGCACGCCCCCTCAACAGCCTCGCCCCACCCGCGCCGCCGTCGCGGCACCCGGCCCCCGCCGCACCACCGGCACCGCCCCCACCCGCACCACCATCACGGCCCCCGACCCCCACCGCACCACCATCACAGCACCCCGCCCCACCCACCCCACTGCGCGCAAAGTCAACGATCCGTACCAACCACGCCAACGACACGAGGCGGTCCGTACGCACAACATGGAGGTGTCCCGGGGAGGCCGTGGGACCCGAGGCGGCGGTTGTCGTGGCGGGCGGGCGGCCGGGGCGGCGGGCGCTGTGGCGGGCGCGGTCCCGGGATGCGTCAGGACGAACGGCGTGGCTGTGTACGGCAGTTCGGTGGTCCTGGAACCAGGGCACCGGACTGCGGCGCGGCCGCACGGCAAGGAGCGTCATGCACCAGGATTCCCTGTTCCCGGAGTGCCACGGGGGGCACTCCGGTACCGCGGCATCCGGCGACCGTATGCCCTGCCCGGGGCGCGGGAGCACTCCGCGCCCACGCCGAAGGGGGGCCCGGTCTCGCACCCGGCACTCGCTCGTACCTGACGCGCTGGCCGCCGCCCTGCTGACCGTCACGGCCCGGCCGCGGTGCGGGGGCACCGCGGCCGGGCAGCGCACCGCACCCGCACCCGCACCCGCACCGACGCCCTCGACGTCCTCAACTCCCAGCAGAACCCGAGTAGTTGAGCAGCCCAGCGCTCAAGGCCGCCCACCACTCCCTTCCCTACCGATCCACCGGCGGCGGCCCTCCCCAGAGCCCCCTCCACCAGTACCAGCCGGTGGCGGCCCATTCCGGAGGCCGCCACCGGCTCCTCATGCGCGCGGGTCGATGCGGCACCGAAAGAGCCCAGGAGCGCGCCCCTCAAGCAAGCAACCGCCGCCCCTCACCGCCCCCGCACTTCCACTCCCCCCTCGCTCTCCCTCACTCCCCCTCACCGCCCCGTCCGAGCCACCTCCGCCAATGCCGAAAGCGCCGCCTTGAGGGCGGGCGGCGGGGTGCTGGCGAGGCCGAGGCGTACGGCGTCGGGGGCGGACTGGGGGCCGACGGCGAAGGCCTGGCCGGGGGTGACCGCGATGCCGCGGGCCGCCGCCGCGCCGACGAAGCGGTCCGCGCGCCAGGGTTCGGGCAGCTCCCACCAGGCGTAGTAGGCGTGCGGGTCGGTGCGGACCGTGAAGTCGCGCAGTTCCCGGGCGACCAGGGCCTGCCGCCGGGCCGCGTCCGTGCGCTTCGCCTCGACGAGCCGGTCCACGGTGCCGTCCGCGAGCCAGCGCACCGTCGCCTCCAGGGCGAACCGGGACGCGGTCCAGCCGCCGGAGCGCAGGACCGAGGCGACCTCCTCGACGGGCGGTACGCAGGGGTCGGGGGAGGCGGGGGTCACCAGGAGGCCCGCGGTCAGGCCGGGGGCGATGCGCTTGGAGAGGCCGTCGACGACGAAGGTGCGCTCGGGGGCGTAGGCGGCGAGTGGCGGCTGTTCGTCCTCGTGCAGGAAGGCCCAGATCCGGTCCTCGACCACCGGCAGGTCCAAGTTCCGTACCACGGCGGCCAGTTCGCGGCGGCGTCCGGCGGAGGCGGTCACCGAGGTGGGGTTGTGCAGGGTCGGCTGGACGTACAGGCCGCTGAGCGGGGCGCTGCGGTGCGCGGTGGCGAGCGCGTCGGGGCGCAGGCCTTCGCCGTCCATGGCGACCGGTACCAGCACGATGCCGAGGCGTTCCGCGATCTCCTTGACCAGCGGGTACGTGAGCTGTTCGACGCCGATCCTGGCACCGGCGCCGGAGCCGGGGCGGCCGTGCGCGCCGAGGGCGGACAGGGCGCCCGCGATCGCCTGGCGGGCGTTGCCCGCGAACAGCAACTGCCGTGGTTCGGGCTGCCATTCGCCGTCGGCGAGCAGCCCGGCCACCGCCTCGCGGGCCTGTGCGGTACCGGCCGCGGGCGCGGTACGGGTGGCCAGGTCCAGTACGTCGGGCCGCAGCAGCGGGGCGAGCCCGGCGGCGAGCAGCTCCGACTGACCTGGTGCGACTGGGTAGTTGAGCTCCAGGTTGACCGGTGCGAGCCCGGTCGGTTCGGTCAGCTGGCGGCCCGAGGGCACCGGCGAGGCGCGGACGAAGGTGCCGCGGCCCACCTCGCCCACGACCAGTCCTCTGCGCACGAGTTCGCCGTAGACCCGGCCCGCGGTCGAGACCGCGATCCGGCTGCGGCGCGCGAACGCGCGTTGTGGCGGCAGGCGGTCACCCGGCCGCAGCACTCCCGCCGCTATCTCCTCGGCCACTCGGTCGGCAATTCGCCGATAGTCGTCCATGACGTACACACTCCCCGATTCCCCCGGGTACGCCCGGGTTTGCCCCTGGTGGCATTGCACCGAGGGCAAAGATTTCGTTGCACCGAGTCAGGGAGCGTGCCTAGGGTCGTGCACATGGCTCCCCTCCTCTCTTTCGAGGACAAAGGCGCAGGTCAGGCGCTTGTCCTCATTCACGGCCACCCTTTCGACCGGACGATGTGGTCACCGCAGGTGGCCGCTTTCGCCGACACCCACCGTGTCATCACTCCGGATCTGCGGGGCTACGGGGCCTCACCGGTCACGTCAGGCCTCGTACCGCTGTCCACATTCGCCGAGGACATCATCCGCCTTCTCGACGAACTCGGCGTCGAGCGGTTCGTCCTCGCCGGGCTCTCCATGGGCGGGCAGATCGCCATGGAGTGCTATCGCCTCTTCGGCGACCGGATCGACGGCCTCGTACTCGCCGACACCTTCCCGGCCGCCGAGACCGACGAGGGCCGCGAGCAGCGCGACCGGACGGCCGACCGGCTGCTCGGCGAGGGCATGCGCGGTTACGCCGACGAGGTCCTGCACAGGATGGTCGCCCCGTACGCGGACCCTGCCGTCGCGGCGCATGTGCACCGGATGATGTGTGCCACCGATCCCGAGGGCGCGGCCGCCGCACTGCGCGGACGTGCCAGGCGTCCCGACTACCGCGAGCTGCTGACGCGTGTCAGTGTTCCGGCGCTGGTGGTCGTCGGCCGTGACGACACCTATACGCCGGTCGCCGACGCCGAGGCCATGCACGCGGCCCTGCCCGATGCCACGCTCGTGGTCGTCGAGCGTGCGGCGCATCTGCCGAACCTGGAACAGCCGGAGTCGTTCAACTCGGCGCTCGCCGCCTACCTTCGGCGAGTGCGACGGCCCTGAGGCGGCGGACGGGAGCCGGGAAAACGACAGCGCGGACCGCCCTGTAGAGGGCGGCCCGCACCTGTGGGGGGTGGCTCGACTTACTTCGATCCTGGCTCGACTCGCTTGTGACTAGCGGGCGTTGGCCTTGTGCAGGGCCTTGTCGAAGCCGTTGGCCCAGAGCTGCTCGACCTTGGCGCTCTCCTGGGCATCGGGCTGCGCGTTGGTGCAGGACGTGCCGGGGCCGCCGCCGGACATCAGCTGGCTGCACGGACCGTCGTAGGTGTCCGGCAGGCCGAGCACGTGGCCGGTCTCGTGGGCGGTGACGCGGGTCGAGTCGTACTCCTCGTTCTGCGCGTAGTCGAGGAAGATGTAACCCTTGCCGTGGCCGTCGGTGGAGGCGTAGGAGCCGCGCGGGTCGTTGCCCTCGCGGTACTCGAAGTCGCCGCCGGAGCCCTCCTGGAGCTGGACGTTGGCGACGGAGGAGTTCCAGATCTGGGTGGACTTGGCGATCTGCGCGGCGAAGGTGGGGGCGCCGGAGGCGTCGTAGGTGACGGTGACGGACTCGGCACCCGGGTTCTTCTTGCGCTTCTCGGCGACCGCGTCCATCACGGCCGCGAAGAACGCGTCGTTCGCCTTCTTCTCGGCGGACGAACCGTTGTACTGGGCGTACGACGGGGCGGCGGGGGCCTCGGCGGCACCCGCGGGGGCGGCGACACCAAGGGTGGTGAACCCTCCGACGGCCAGGGACAGGCCGGCGGCGGTCGCGAAGAAGCGCTGGGAAAGCTTCATGGTGGGGGGACTCCCTACTCGTTCTTAGTGGGGGCGAGAACGGTTGCTAGGGAGTTTCGGGGAACAGCGCCGCGCCGGGATGATGGCAACAATCGATAGCTCAGGGCTATCGCGGCTCAACTCGCGCCCCACCGGCACCGATTGCGGCACGCGGTTGCCGCGGCCCCGGAACCACGCCCGGGTTTCCGGACGATGGGCCGGTTTGTCAGGGCCCTACGGGGCGGCTCTCGGCTGTCCGTACGGCTCGCCGTCGCCGTGGGGTGTCACCTGCGCCGAGCGGGAGCCGAGCAAGAGCGGAGCGGGACGGAGGCCGCCGACGACGCCCGTCGCCCGGAGGCCGACCGTAAGGATGATGTCACGGATTGTGCGCGCACGGTCGCAGTTGAGGTCACGCGGGGATCACGGCGGACCGGCTGATGATGGCAAGGAGCGATAGCACACACCTATCACTGTCCAAGTAGCCCGCATACAGGGCGATTCATCCCCCTGGTGCAACGGTGAGCACCGTTCTAGTCTCAACTGCCATGGAGCTAGAGGTGAGGCACCTGCGGGTGCTGACCGCCATCGCCGATCACGGCAGCCTGCACAAGGCCGCGCGTGAGCTCGGCATGGCGCAACCCTCGATGAGCACCCAGCTGCGGCGCATAGAGCAGACCCTGGGCGGCCAGCTCTTCACCCGCGAACGCACCGGCTGCCGCCCCACCCCGCTCGGCCGCGTCGTCCTCAGCCGCGCCCGCCCGCTGGTCGCCGACATGCACGCCCTGATCACCGAGAGCAGGGCCGCCGCCGCACGTGCGGGCGGCCCCCGGCTGCGCATCGGCTCCACCGCGAGCGTCGCACTGCCGGACTGGCTGCGCCGCCTGCGCACCGGAGGCCTCACCGGCGAACCCAGCCTGCAGATGGACGTGTCGGGCAACGCCCTGCTGCGGATGGTGGCCGCCGGACAGATCGACATCGCCTTCGTCCACGAGGTCGCGGGGACCGCCGCACTGACCCTTCCCACGGGCCTCGCGGTACGCGAACTCATCGCCCACGAACCGCAGTTCGTCTCGCTGGCCGCCGACCACCCCGCCACCGAGAAGTCCGTCGTGAAGCTGACCGACCTCGCCGAGGACCGGTGGATGGTCGACCCCACCGTCGACGGCGAGTGGGACGGCCTCAGCCGCGCCCTGCGCGAGGCCCATCTCGATCCGCCCGTCCTGCACGGCGACTACATGACCGCCGCCCAGCTCGTCGCCATCGGCGAGGTCGTCACGGTCATCCAGCCCACCGCCCAGGCCCGCCCCGGCACCGCGATCCGCCGTATCGCGGGCGACCCGCTCGCCGTACGGCTGCTGCTCGCCGCCCGCACCGAGGACGAACTCGACGCGGTCTACGGGGACTTGGAGGAGGCGTACTGGGAGGCTGCCTGGCGGGCGCCGGAGTACCGCGCCTTCCTGGAGACGGAGGGCGCGGAGGGCGCCGCCGGCCCGGCAGGCGCCGCGGCCGCGGCCCGGGCGGCGGCACGGGTGCCGGGGCCGCGCGAGGAGCGGGACACGGCGGTTTCCTGAGGGGACGGGTTTCCTGAGGGGACGGGTTTCCTGAGGGCCGGCGGGTCTCGTACGGGTCCCTCGTACGGTCTGTCGCACGGCATCCCTCGTACGCGAGCCCGCCGCCCCCAACGCCATCGGGGCGCCCCCCTACAGGACGCCCCGATGGATCACCGAGCCGTGTGGCCGAGTGAACCGCCTTGCCGAACTGCCGTGTCAGCAGCCGAAGTTGGCGCTCAGCAGCCGATGTCGCCGCCGTCCTTGCGCCAGACCGAGACGACCGAGGGCCGGACGAGCTTGCCCGGTCCGTCGGGCCACTGGCTGGCGGGCTTCTCGACGGTGGCGCCGTCGATCTCGCCCGGGTGCTGCACGGAGACGAGTACGTGCCGGTCCTGGATCAGCGGACCACAGGTCTCGGCGCCCTTCGGCATGGTGAGGAACTGCTTCAGCTCACCGCGGCACTCGCCCCGGGTGGCCACGCCGAACAGGCCGTCGTGGTTGCCGAGCGCGTTGCCGTCGGTGGAGATCCACAGGTTGCCGTGCGAGTCGAAGGCCACGTTGTCCGGGCAGGAGATCGGGCTGACCCTGTCCTTCGGGAAGCCCGCGAAGTAGGTCGCCGGGTCCTTCGGGTCGCCCGCGACCAGGAACAGCGACCAGGCGAACTTCTTCGCCTCGGGCCGGTTGCGGTGCTCGGTGAGCTCCAGAATCTGGCCGTGCTTGTTGCTGTTGCGGGGGTTGGCCTCGTCCGCCTTGGCCTTGCCCTCCTTGCCGCGGTCCGAGTTGTTGGTGAGCGCGACGTAGACCTTGCCGGTCTTCGGCGACGGCTCGATGTCCTCGGGGCGGTCCATCTTGGTGGCACCGGCCTTGTCCGCCGCGAGACGGGTGAAGACGAAGACCTCTTCGCCGCTCATGCCCTCGATGTGCGAGACGGCGCCGTCGGGGCCCGCGCTCGCCAGCGGGATCCACACGCCGCTGCCGTCGAACTCGCCGTCGGCCGGGAGCTTGCCGGTGCCGTCGATCTCGGTGGCCGGGGAGTCGCCGGAGAGCTTGGCGACGTAGAGGGTGCCCTCGTCGAGCAGGGTCAGGTTGTGGGCGCGGGCGGCACGGCTGGTGCCGCGCTTCATGCGCTTGGAGGAGACGAACTTGTAGAAGTAGTCGAACTTCTCGTCGTCGCCGAGGTAGACCACCGGACGGCCGTCGTCGGTCAGGCGCGGCTGGGCACCCTCGTGCTTGAAGCGGCCGAGCGCGGTGCGCTTGCGCGGGGTCGACTCGGGGTCGTACGGGTCGAGTTCGACGACGTAGCCGAAGCGGTTGATCTCGTTCGGCTCCTTGGCCAGGTCGAAGCGGTCGTCGAAGTCCTCCCAGCGGCGCTCGGAGGCGCCGGGCACCACGCCGTAGCGCTTGAGCTGCTTGGCCACTTCCGGGTCGGTGACCTTGTCGGCGTTGCCGAAGTACTGGTTGAAGTTCTCCTCGCCGTGCAGGGTCGTACCCCACGGCGTCGTACCGCCCGAGCAGTTGTTGAGCGTGCCGAGGACCGTGATGCCCTTCGGGTCGGCCGTGGTACGCACGTACTCGCTGCCCGCGACCGGGCCGCTCAGCCGGAACTCGCTGGAGGTGGTGAGGCGGCGGTTGAGGTGGTGGCGGCGCACGGCGCGCAGACCGCCACCGCTGCGACCGGCCTTCTCCTCCTCCACGACGACGACCGACAGACCGTGCGCGGCCCAGGCGATCTCCACCTGCTCGCGGGTCGGCTTCTCCTCGTCGTAGCCCTTGAACATGAGGATCTCGTCCGTGTACTCGTGGTTGGCCACGAGCACCTGACGGCAGTCCTCGCCCCTGAGCGGCAGCAGCGAGAGGAAGTCGTTGTTGTAACCGAACTGGCCCGCCTGCGCCTTGGCCGACTGCTTGTCCGGGTCGAAGTCCGGGGCACCGCGGAGGATCGGCTCGCCCCACTTGATGACGACGTTCTGCTCGTAGCCCTCGGGCACCGTCACGACGTCGTTGGTGTTCGGCGCGACGGGCGCGAAGCGCAGTCCGCGCGCCCCACCCACGCCGTGGCCGCCCGCCAGGCCGCCCTCGGGCGTGGCCACCGCGCTGTCCGACCCGGCGGTGAGCGCGTAGCCACCGCCCGCCGCGCCGACGACGGTGACGACGGCCGCGGCCCGCATCATCGAACGGCGGCTGACCGCGCCCGCGATGATGTCGCCCGCGTACTCGTTGTCGCTGCTGTTCGGCACCTCGTGGAAGCAGGCGTTGCCACACCGGAACCGGCAGGTCATCGCCGAACGGCCACCCTCGTGCGAGGAGATGAGCGGAAGCTGTTTGCGCACGTTGTCCTCCGTTTTTGCGCACATAAACCGACGCGGTCCGCGCCGATTCGCAACCGGAGTGACTGACCTTCGAGAGACTTTTGCCGACTCTTGTGAAGTCTGATCGACTCTTGCCGACTAATGCCCGGTCGCGGCCGATATCCGGCTGTTTTCGGCCAGACGCTAGGGGGGCTTTTGGGCGCCGTACGGTCCATCACATGAACACGGGGTGAACGCCTCGGCCGCGAACAGGAGTTGACGCCACCCTCGGAGCCCGGTACACACGGGCCCGGACCCCGGCCAAGATCGCCTTCGGCGGCGGCTAACCTTACGTGTCCGCCCTGGCCAGGGATTACGGGAACCTACGGGAACCAAAGCACGCAAAGGGTCGCGCACATGGGCATTCTCAGCCGCCTGCGGAACACCTTCACACGCTCCCGCAAGGGCCGCACCACAGAACCAGCCCCGGACACCGGCAACAATCCGGCAACGGACGCGGATTCGGGTACGGCGACGGATTCGGGTGCGGGTTCGGCAACGGATTCGGTAACGGACTCGGGTGCGGGTTCGGTAACGGACGCGGATTCGGCAACGGCAGCCGGTTCGGCCGCGCATTCGGCCGAGGTGCGGATTCCGGCGGCGCGGCGGGGGGACGAGGAGGCGGGTTCGTCTTCGGCTTCTTCGTCGGCTTCTTCGACGTCGGCTTCTGCGTCGTCTGCTTCTACGTCGCCGTCGGCCGCGGATGATCTGGTGGCCGCCGCCTTCGACAACGTGACTGTGCCCAGGCCGAGTTCGGAGCCTGCGGTGCGTGAGGACGTGGCAGCAGAGGCAGAAGCAGAAGCAGAAGAGCGGCAGGAAGAGGCGGTCGAGAAGGAGCCGGTGGCCGAGGCCGAGCCGGTGGCCCAGGCGGTGGTGGAGACCGAGCAGGTTTCCGAGCCGGTGGTGGAGACCGAGCAGGTTTCCGCGGCCGAGCCCGTGAGCGAGGCAGAGCCGGTGGCTGTGGTCGAGCCCGCAGCGGAGGAAGAGCCCGCGGCCGATGTCGAGCCCGTGGCCGAAACCGTTCCCGTAGCCGAGGCCGAGGCCGAGGCCGAGGCCGAGAGTGCGACCGAGGCCGAGGCGGAGGGCGACGCGGAGGCGGAGCCCGAAGCAGAGACCGAGACCGAGACCGAAGCCGAGACGGTGCCCACCGCTGACGCCGAGCCCGCCCCGGAGTCGGACCCTGAGCCCGTGGACGTGGCTCCCGAGCCGGTGGACGTGGCTCCCGAGCCGGAGCCCGAGCCACAGCCGGAAGCAGAGCCCGAGGCGGAACCCGCGCCGGCGCCCGAGCTTGAGGTCACGCCCGAGCCTGCGCCGGAGCCCGAGCTTGAGGTCACTCCGGAGCCCGAGCCGGAGGTCACCCCCGAGGTCGCCCCCGAGCCCACGCCGGAGCCCGCCCCCCAGCCGGAAGCCCCCACCACCTCCGTACCCCCGGCGCCCCCGACACCTTCCGCACCCCCCGCCGACTCCCTCACCGGAGCCCACGCCGCCGCCGGTGCCGCGCTCGCCGCGCGGGGGCTGGCCGGGGTGCGGGCGAAGGTCTACCTCGTACTGGACCGGTCCGGTTCGATGCGGCCGTACTACAAGGACGGGTCGGCGCAGAGCCTCGGTGAGCAGGTACTCGCGCTCGCGGAGCACACCGACCCGGAGGAGACGGCCGTACCCGTGGTCTTCTTCTCGACCGAGATCGACGGCACGGGCGAGCTGACCCCCCAGTCGTTCGAGGGCCGGATCGACGAGCTGCACGCGGCCTGTGGCCGGATGGGGCGTACGAGCTACCACGTGGCCGTCGAGGAGGTCGTCGCGCACTACGAGAAGTCGGGCGCGAAGGGCCCGGCGCTCGTGGTCTTCCAGACGGACGGGCCGCCGGACACCAAGGGCCCGGCGACCGCGGCCCTGAAGGAGGCGGAGCGGCTGCCGCTGTTCTTCCAGTTCGTGGCGTTCGGCGAGCACGACGCCAAGGGCTTTGACTACCTGCGCAAGCTCAAGGCGCCGAACGCGTCCTTCTTCCACGCGGGCCCCGCGCCGCGCGAGCTGACGGACGCCGAGCTGTACGAGGGCCTGCTGTCGACTTGGAGCCCGCAGCAGGGCTGAGCCGACGCGAGAGTCACGGCTCACGAGAGTCACGGCTCGCGCGCACCGTACGTGACACCGGCACCCCGGGGGCCGTCCGCACCGCAAAACGAGAGGCGGGCGGCCCCACCCGGTCGGCTACGATTTGAAGGTTCGTACGACGAGATTCCGGTACCGCCGCTCGTCACGCCACGTAGCGACCTGGGAGCAGCCCCCGATGGCTCGACACCTCATCACCAGCGCCCTTCCGTACATCAACGGGATCAAGCACCTGGGCAACATGGTGGGGTCGATGCTGCCGGCCGACGTGTACTCCCGCTACCTGCGCCAGCGCGGCCACGACGTGCTTTACATCTGCGCCACCGACGAGCACGGCACCCCCGCCGAGCTCGCCGCGAAGGAGCGGGGCGTACCGGTCGACGAGTTCTGCGCGCAGGCGCACGACGCGCAGAAGGCGGTCTACGACGGCTTCGCGCTCGCCTTCGACTACTTCGGCCGCAGCTCCAGCACGCAGAACGTCGAGATCACCCAGCACTTCGCGCGCCGTCTGCACGAGAACGGCTTCATCGAGGAACGCTCCATCCGCCAGGTGTACTCGCCCGCGGACGGCCGCTTCCTGCCGGACCGCTACGTCGAAGGCGTCTGCCCGCACTGCGGCTACGACAAGGCGCGCGGCGACCAGTGCGAGAACTGCACCCGCGTCCTGGACCCCACCGACCTGATCGCGCCCCGCTCGGCGATCAGCGGCTCCACGGACCTGGAGGTCCGCGAGACCAAGCACCTCTTCCTGCTGCAGTCGAAGCTGCAGAAGGAGGTCGAGCAGTGGGTGGACCGCACCGCGGAGGCCTTCCCGCAGTGGCCGCAGCTCTCCTCGTCCATCGCCCGCAAGTGGCTGACCGAGGGCCTGCACGACCGCGCGATCACCCGCGACCTGGACTGGGGCGTCCCGGTCCCGGCCGACACCTGGCCGGAACTGGCCGCCGAGGGCAAGGTCTTCTACGTCTGGTTCGACGCGCCCATCGAGTACATCGGTGCCACCAAGGAGTGGTCGGACGCGGCGGGCGAGAGCCCGGAGCACGACTGGAAGTCCTGGTGGTACGAGGCCGAGGACGTCCGCTACACCCAGTTCATGGCCAAGGACAACGTCCCGTTCCACACGGTGATGTTCCCGGCCACCGAACTCGGCGTACGCGAGCCCTGGAAGATGGTCGACTACGTCAAGGGCTTCAACTGGCTGACCTACTACGGCGGTAAGTTCTCCACCTCGCAGCGCCGCGGCGTCTTCACCGACCAGGCCCTGGAGATCCTCCCGGCGGACTACTGGCGGTACTTCCTGATCGCCAACGCCCCCGAGTCGGACGACTCCTCGTTCACCTGGGAGCACTTCACGGCCACGGTCAACAAGGACCTTGCCGACACCCTCGGCAACTTCGTCAACCGGGTCCTGTCCTTCTCGCGCAAGCGCTTCGGCGACGAGGTCCCGGCGGGCCGCGAGGCCGGCGAGGCCGAGGCGCGGCTCGGCGAGGAGATCGCCCGGCTGCTCGCCGAGTACGAGGAGCAGATGGAGGCGCTGCAGTTCCGCAAGGCGGCCTCGGCGCTGCGGGCACTGTGGTCGGCGGGCAACTCCTACCTGGAGGAGAAGGCCCCCTGGCTGGAGATCAAGACCGACCAGGACGGCGCCGCCCTCACCCTGCGCACCGCGATGAACCTCATCCACCTCTACGCGGTCGTCTCCGAGCCCTTCATCCCGACCAGCGCCGCCGCCATGCGCGCAGCCTTCACCCTGACCGACGACACGGCCACCTGGGTCACCCCCGACGAGGCCAAGTCCCTCGACTCGGTCCCGGCGGGCACCGCGTTCACCGTCCCGCCGGTCCTCTTCGCCAAGATCGCGGACGAGGACCTGGCGTCGTACAAGGAGCGGTTCGGGGGCGAGGGGGCGTAAAGGTCAGTGGGGCGGGAAGCCCGGCCCCGTCCCACGACAGGCACGCCGCCGAGTCAACGGATCACTTCGACCACGCACTTCTTGCCGGTCGCCCGCTGCAGCCTCTCGTCACCGGTGACGAGGACGGCGTCGAGTTGCTCCGCGAGCGCCACGTAGGTGGCGTCGTAGGGGCTGAAGTTGTGGCGCAGTTCCCAGATCCTGGGCACCAGGCCTTCGTGCGGGACTCGCTTCATCGGGAAGAAGGGCAGCCCACGGACGACCTCGTCCGCGAGGTCCTCGCTGATCTTGCCGCCCCTCAAGAGACCCTTCACGGCATTGAGTGCCTCGACATCGACGAGGGCCGGGGCAAAGAGCTGCTGCCTGTCGAGCCGGTCCGCGCAGGCTTGGCCGAGCGGCCCTTTGTCCGTGAACAGCGAGACCAGCACGGAGTTGTCGACGACGATCACTCGCCGCGCTCCTGGCGTTGCAGTTCGACGATGTCAGCCATCGGCACATCGCCCTCCACTCGCGCGCGCACCCGGGCAATGGCCTCGGAGACGGTCGGCCGTGCGGCCTGTTCCTCCAACTGAACGCGCAGGTATTCCTGCAACGACCGCCCGGAAGCGGCCGCGCGCCGGCGCAGTATGTCGTATGCGGCGTCATCGAGATTTCTGATCTGCACCGTAGCCATGCATGCAGAGTAGCGCTGAATCAGCGCTACAGCACCCGGTTCCCTCACTTCACCGACGGGACCTGGATCCCGCAATGCTGTGAACAGCCGTGAAAGGAAGTGAACGGCGGTGAACGACGGTGGATGCCCGTGAACGGCGGCCCTGCGCACAAACGCATGGAGCCCCGGACGGATCCGAGGCCCCACACACTGCGTACTAACGAGCGGGCGGCGAACCACCCCGCCCCGTCGCCTACTTGGGCTGCGGCTTGCGCAGCGAGATGTTCAGCTCCCGCAGGCGGGACTCCTCCAGCTCGGTCGGGGCGCCCATCATCAGGTCCTGGGCGTTGCCGTTGAGGGGGAAGGAGATGGTCTCGCGGATGTTGGGCTCGTCGGCGAGGAGCATCACGATGCGGTCGACGCCGGGGGCGATGCCGCCGTGCGGCGGGGCGCCGAAGCGCAGGGCGCGGAGCATGCCCGCGAACTCGCGCTCCACGGTGTCGCGGTCGTAGCCCGCGATCTCGAAGGCCTTGATCATGATGTCGGGCTCGTGGTTCCGGATGGCGCCGGAGGAGAGCTCGACGCCGTTGCAGACGATGTCGTACTGCCAGGCCAGGATGTCCAGCGGGTCCTTCTCCTGAAGGTCGTTCATGCCGCCCTGGGGCATCGAGAAGGGGTTGTGGGAGAAGTCGATCTTGCCGGTTTCCTCGTCCTTCTCGTACATCGGGAAGTCGACGATCCAGCAGAAGCGGAAGACGTTCTCCTCGAAGTGGCCGGAGCGCCGGGCCGCCTCGACGCGGACCGCGCCCATGATCTTGGAGACCTCGTCGTACTCGCCCGCGCCGAAGAAGATCGCGTGGCCGGCGGCCAGGCCGAGGCGCTCGGTGAGGACCTTGATGTTCTCCTCGGTGAGGAACTTGGCGATCGGGCCGGACAGCGATCCGTCCTCCGCCACGCGCACCCAGGCGAGGCCCTTGGCGCCCTGCTCGACGGCGTAGTCGCCGAGCTGGTCGAAGAACTTGCGCGGCTGGTCCTGCACGGCGGGCACCGGCAGGGCGCGGACGTGCTTGCCCGCGAAGGCCTTGAACTCGGAGTTCTCGAAGACGTCGGTGATGTCGACGAGTTCGAGCTGTGCGCGCAGGTCGGGCTTGTCGGAGCCGTACTTCTCCATCGCCTCGCGGAACGGGATCCGCGGGAACGGCGAGGTGACGTGGCGGCCGCCGCCGAACTCCTCGAAGAGCTCGGTCATCAGCTTCTCGATCGGCTGGAAGACGTCCTCCTGCTCGACGAAGCTCATCTCGACGTCGAGCTGGTAGAACTCGCCGGGCGAGCGGTCGGCGCGGGCGTCCTCGTCGCGGAAGCAGGGCGCGATCTGGAAGTACCGGTCGAAGCCGGAGATCATGAACAGCTGCTTGAACTGCTGCGGAGCCTGCGGCAGGGCGTAGAACTTGCCGGGGTTCAGGCGGGAGGGGACCACGAAGTCACGGGCGCCCTCGGGGGAGGTCGCGGTGAGGATCGGGGTCGCCATCTCGTTGAAGCCGAGGGTGGTCATCTTGGCGCGGATCGCGGCGATGACGGCGGAGCGCAGCATGATGTTGCGGTGCATGCGCTCGCGGCGCAGGTCGAGGAAGCGGTACTCAAGGCGGCGCTCCTCGTTGACGCCGTCCTCGGTGTTGATGGTGAACGGCAGCGGCCCGGCGGCGCCGAGCACCTCGACCTCGGCGCTCTCGATCTCGATCTCGCCGGTGGGCAGTTCGGGGTTGATGTTGTCCGCGCCGCGCGAGACGACCTTGCCGTCGACGCGGACGACGGTCTCCTTGGAGAGCTTGTCGAGCGCCTCCGCGGCGGCGGTGCCGGGACGGGCCACGAGCTGGGTGATGCCGTAGTGGTCCCGCAGATCGATGAAGAGGATGCCGCCCAGGTCTCGGCGATTGTGCAGCCAGCCGCTCAGCCGGACGTCGGAGCCGACGTCAGAGGCGCGGAGCTCGCCGCAGGTGTGTGACCTGTACCGGTGCATCGTCGTTCATCCAGTCTTCGCGTCAGTGGGGTGTGCTTTGCCGGGCTTCTGGTGCCTGAGCGGTGCTCGCCGTCCACGGCCGGGGGGTGCCCGGGCCTCGCTCGCGACGGATGAGCCCCGTCAAGGTTACCGTCCGCGCCAAGATCACCTGCCGGAGTGTGGACAACCCCGGTGAACCCGCTCCGATCCCCGCCCGCACCGCTCCGAGCGGCCTCACTGGAGTCGCGGCGCCTTGTCCCCTCTTCTTAGAGTGAGGAAATGAGCACCCATGACCCCCTCCAGCCGGTGGGGGACGTGCTGGTGACCCTGGCCACGGGGCTGTGGCACTGGGACACCGAGGCGGGCGCGGTACGGCTGGACGCCGAGGCGGCCCGGCTGATGGGGCTGCCCGCGCGGCCGGTGACGCTCACCGAGGCCGGAGCGCGTGCCCGGTTCCACCCGGTGGACTGGAACGAGATCGAGGGCGTGGTGCGGCTCGCGGTCGCCGAGAACACGCTGACCGAGGTACGGCTGCGGGTGATGGACGAGGAGGGCCGCGTACTGCGGTCGGTACGCAGCCGCTCCAAGCCCCGCAAGGACCCCGAGACCGGCCACTACCTGCTGATCGGCACCCTCCAGGAGATCAGCGACGCGGTGCCCGGCGGGACCGACCGGGCACCGGTGATCGGGGACTGGCGCCGCGCCCGCGAGGCGTTCCTGCTCGACGCGGGGCGCGCGCTGGCCGAGGCCCGCTCCACGGAGGAGGTGCTGCGGGTCGCGGCCAATCTGTCGATGCCCGGCTTCACCCCCGACGGGCTCGCGGTCTTCGGAGCCGAGGCCGACCGGCTGACGATCATCGGGCACCACGGGCACTCGGAGGGCGACGAGAACCCGTTCACGGCGATGCCGGTGGACACCGACTACCCGGCCGCCGACGTGGTGCGCACCGGCCGGGCCGTGTATCTCGCCTCGCCCGCGGAGTACCGGCGCCGCTACCCGGTGACCTGGCCGCTCGCCGAGCCCTTCGGCCGCGAGTCCTGGGCCTTCCTGCCACTGATCGTGGCCGGGCGCACTATCGGCGCGTGGATGGCGGCGTTCTCCTACCGGGTGTCGTTCACGCCCGACGAGCGGTCCGTGCTGACCACCGTGGCCCGGATGCTCGCGGGCGCGCTGACCCGCGCGAACACCGCCGAGACCGAGCGGGAACTGACCGAGGGACTGCAACGGGCGATGCTGCCGCGGCTCGGCCCGCAGGTACCCGAACTCCAGGTCGCCGCGCGGTACGTGCCCACCGGCGGCGGCCTCCAGGTGGGCGGCGACTGGTTCGACATGATCGCGCTGCCGACCGGCCGGATCGCCCTGGTCGTCGGCGATGTGCAGGGGCACGACGTACGGGCGGCCGGTCTGATGGGCCAGCTCAGGATCGCCCTGCGCGCGTACGCCTCCGAGGGCCACCGCCCCGACGCCGTACTGGCCAGGGCGAGCCGTTTCCTCTACGGGATCACCAACTCGGTGGCACACGGGCGCGGACCGCAACAGGAGTCCGACCCGGAACCGCGCTTCGCGACCTGCCTGTACGTGGAGGCCGAGCCGGGGACCGGGGTCCTGGAGATCGCCCGGGCCGGGCATCCGGACCCGGCGATCCGGATGGACGACGGGACGGTGGTGCTGCGGCCGACGGCGGGCGGGCTGCCGCTGGGCATCGACCCGGACGCGGACTATCCGACCACCCAGCTCGCCCTGGAGCCCGGCGAGACGATGCTGCTGTGCACCGACGGACTCATCGAGACCGGCGGCCACGACCTGGACTCGGGCTGGGCCCGGATCCGCACGATCATGGAGGAGCACAGCGGCGAACGGCTCGAAGGCCTGGCCGAGGCCCTGGTCCAGGCGGTGCACGGGCCGCCCTCGCATTACACGACGGGCCCGCTCGCCGACCGCCGCGAGGACGACATCGCCATGCTCCTCGTACGCCGCAACAAGCGCCCGCAACAGCTCACCCCCGACCGCAGGTTCGCGCTCACCCTCGCGCAGGCGGAGCCGGAACGGGTGGCCGCGGCCCGGCAGCAGGTGCGCGAGGTGCTGCACGACTGGTCCGATCCGGAGCAGGTGGACTCGGCCGTACTGCTCGTCTCCGAGATGCTCACCAACGTCCTGGTGCACACCGACGGGGACGCGCTGCTCGTCGTGGTGGTGAGCGGGGAGCGGGGCCGGCGGCGGCTGCGGGTCTCGGCCGGCGACGGCAGCGACGACCTGCCGCATCTGCGCCGCCCCGGCGAACTGGCCTCCTCGGGACGGGGTCTGGTCCTGATGGACGTACTGGCCGATGCCTGGGGGGTGGACCCGCAGGGGGACGGGAAGTCGATCTGGTTCGAGTTGAACGAGGCGGGGCGGGCGGGGCATCACGGCGGCGCCGAAGCCGACGGAGGGCCGGTGGCCTTTCGGGGGCCGGTTCGGGACTCGGTGCAGGACTCGGTTCAGGACGCTGCTCGGGACGCTGTTCGGGACCCGGTTCAGGACGCTGTTCGCGACCCGGTTCAGGACCCGTCGGACGGGGGCGGGCTCGCCGAGGCGCCGGAGGGTCCGTCCGCCCCGTCCGCCCCGCCCTCTCCGGCCTCGCGGGCGCGGGACGCGGCGACGGCCTCGGAGTAGCGGCTGCGCAGTTCGGCGTAGACACCGAACCCGGCGGCGGTCATCGGTACGGCGAGCAGCATGCCGAGGATTCCGGCGACCGAGGCTCCGGCGGCGATGGTCAGCATGACGGTCGCGGGGTGCATCTGGACGGTGCGGGACTGGATCATCGGCTGGAGCAGATGCCCCTCGATCACCTGGACCGCGAGGACGACGCCGAGCACCCACAGGGCGATGACCACGCCCCGGTCTGCGAGCGCGACCAGGATGGCGACGGCGCCCGAGAGGAAGGCGCCGAGGTAGGGGATGTAGGCGCCGACGAAGACCAGAGCGCCGAGTCCGACGGCGCCCGGGACCTGGCAGATCAGCAGCCCGACGGTGATGAAGAGGGCGTCGATCAGGGCGATGAGGGTGGTGCCGTGCATGAAGCCCTCGACCGCGCGGAAGGCGCGGCGGGCCATCGCCTCGAGGAGGTGCCCGGAGTCGGCGGGCGCCAGTGCGTGCAGCGCGCTCATCGCCCGGTCGGAGTCCCGCAGGAAGAAGAAGATCAGCAGCAGGGCCAGTACGGCCGCCGTGATCATCTCGCCGACCAGGCTGATCCCGCTGAGCACTCCGGAGGCGGCGGTGGCCCCGAACTTCCCGCCCAGTTCACGGGCGTTGGAGGCGAGATCGTCCACCGAGGTCCCGGCCGCGCCGAAGTGCTTGCTCACCGAGTCGGCCGCGTCCCGGAGCGAATCGACGATCTGGTCCCCGCTGTCGATCAGCGCGGCCACCACGATGTACACCGCCCCGCCGACCACGGCCACCACGGCCAGGCAGGTCAGCCCCGCCGCCAGTGAGGCGTTGATCCCCCGCCGCAGCAGCCACCGGTAAAGGGGCCCGAGCAACGCCGCCCCGAGCAACGCGAGCAGTACCGGCACCACGGCCGCCCTGAAGTACACGGCCAGCCTGACGACCACCACCACGACACCGGTCACCAGCAGGAACAGCACACACCAGGCGCCGATCCGCCGTGCGGGCTCGGGAAGCAGTGAAGACGACGCCGACGCCGGTACCTGTGCCATTGGGTCAGCTCAGCACGGCGGAGGGGGGTGCGAGGGCAGGCGGGGCCGGGGGTGGGGCGGATGGGGGATGGGGGGCGCGGGACGGGTAACGCGCCGCCGCCCCGAACCCACGACGGCCGCCGACCCGCGACGGCCGTCGCGGTCGCCGACCGTGCCGTACGTCCGGCCTTACATCCCGTGCACCGCCGGAACGGTCCCCAGCCGTCCCTTCTGGAAGTCCTCGAAGGCCTCCTGGAGTTCGGCGCGGGTGTTCATCACGAACGGGCCGTAGTGGGCCATGGGTTCGCGGATCGGCC
This sequence comes from Streptomyces sp. NA04227, assembly GCF_013364195.1. Classification (NCBI taxonomy): domain Bacteria; kingdom Bacillati; phylum Actinomycetota; class Actinomycetes; order Kitasatosporales; family Streptomycetaceae; genus Streptomyces; species Streptomyces sp. NA04227. Next base: position 3,793,746 of record NZ_CP054918.1, read on the forward strand.
GGCCGCCGAGGAGGATGACCTCCAGGTCGGGGGTGTGGCCGTCCTGCTTCTCGTCGGCGCGAATGGTGAGCGAGGAGCCGGGGCCGAAGACCGCGGTCTGGCCCATGTGGACGGGGCGGTGTTCGCTGCCCGCGGTGCCGCGCCCGGCCAGGACGTACCCGAGGCCGTTGAAGTCCTCGCGCCAGGGCAGGGTCACCTCGGCGCCGGGACGTACCGTCGCGTGGACCATGGTGATCGGCGTGTGCGTGATGCCGGGGCCCTCGTGTCCGTCGAGTTCGCCCGCGATGACGCGCATCAGCGCACCGCCGTCGGGCGAGCTGAGCAGCTGGACCTGGCCGCCGCGGATGTCCTGGTAGCGCGGGTTCATCATCTTGTCCTTGGCGGGCAGGTTGACCCACAGCTGGAGACCGTGGAACAGGCCGCCCGAGGCCACCAGTTCCTCCGGCGGCGCCTCGATGTGCAGCAGGCCGGAGCCCGCGGTCATCCACTGGGTGTCGCCGTTGTGGAGCGTGCCACCGCCTCCGTTGGAGTCCTGGTGCACGAAGGTGCCGTCGATGAGGTACGTGACGGTCTCGAAGCCGCGGTGCGGGTGCCAGGGGGTGCCCTTGGGCTCGCCGGGCGCGTACTCCACCTCGCCCATCTGGTCCATCATGATGAACGGATCGAGGTGCTTGTAGGCGATGCCCGCGAAGGCACGGCGCACCGGGAAACCCTCGCCCTCGAATCCGCTCGGCGCGGTGCTCACGGCCAGCACCTTGCGCGCGGTCGCGTCCGCTGGCGCGGCGACACGGGGCAGGGTCAACGGGTTCTCCACGGTCACGGCGGGCATGTCCGTACCTCCTTGTGTGCGTCCGGGTCGACTTTAGTTGAACGATGAACTTCTTCAGTCCGAACGCGAGAAGCCCGGAGGGAATTCCCTCCGGGCTCGTCACGGGTGCGGGGGTGCGGTGGGGCGCCTCCCCCGGGCTCCCCCGGGTCAGCACATGGTGGGCGCCATGACCTCGTCGGGGCTGTTCCAGCTCATGCACTGGTAGCCGGAGTGGCCGTACCAGTTGTGGCCGAACTCGTGGGCGGCAAGGAGTTCGAAGTCGCTGGCGAGGGTGGACAGGGTGATCTTCTGGCCGGCGCCCCAGTTGCAGCCGATGACGCCGCCCGCCTGGTAGACCGGCTCGGAACCCTTGGCGCCACAGCCCTCGACGTAGCCGCTCACGCAGTCGACCGGGGTGCCCGAGCCCTCGGTGGCGCCGCCCCAGTAGTTGGCGCCGCCGCGGATCTGGCCCTCTCGGCCGCCGCACGAACCGTCGATGACGTAACCCCAGGCGGCGGCCTTGTCGACGGACGAGGCGGCGGGCGTCATGGCGGCCGCGCTCCGCGTGGTCGCCGTCGCGGCCACGCCGTCCTCGGCCGAGGCGGCGGAGGCGGGGACCGCCAGCGCCAGGGCGGCGACGACCGAGGCGCCGGTGACACCGGCGACGGCGAGAATCCGCGCGGGCATGACAAATCTGGGCATGGCAGACCTCCTCTGCGGTGGGGGGAAGGCGCGCGGCGCCGGACGGCCCTGAAGGCCGCACACGCACGCACCCGGCCGGAACGAGGCGACCGGCCGACCGCCGGACCACACCTCAGGCCCAGCCGGTGGCAGAAAGCTAGGAGCCCGCGACCGCGCTGCCCAGAGACAGGCGCGTTTTTACGTATACGTATTCAATGGGCGCCGCACAGAAGGCAGTTGACGGCAACCGCGCGGCGGGAAACGGCGGGAAACGGGAACCACGCACGGCTCCCGGGCGGGGGCGCGGGCCTCAGCCGTACATCCGCCGCATCGCGAAGTCGACCATCTGCTCGACCGCCTTGGCGTCAAAGACCATCCGGTGCTCGCCCTCCAGGTCGAGGACGAAGCCGTAGCCGGTCGGCAGGAGGTCGATCACCTCGGCGCCGGTGATCACGAAGTACTTGGAGTCCTTGCCCGCGTAACTGCGCAGCTCCTTGAGGGAGGTGAACATCGGGATGACCGGCTGCTGGGTGTTGTGCAGGGCCAGGAAGCCGGGGTTGTCCCCGCGCGGGCAGTAGACCTTGGCGGTGGCGAAGATCTGCTGGAAGTCCTCGGCGGCCATGGACCCGGTGGTGAAGGCGCGCACCGCGTCGGCCAGCGAGGGCGGCGACGGCTCCGGGTAGAGCGGGGCCTGCTGCTGGGCGTACCCGCCGGGGGCATGCTGGGGCGGCGGCTGGGGCGGTGCGTACTGCTGCCCCTGGGCCGTGCCCCCCGCGTGCTGGTCGTAGCCGTACATGCCGCACAGCGTACCGAGCGGCGCGCGCCCGCAGGGCGGGGATGCCCCACGAGGCAGCGGTTGTGAGCCACGGCCGCGGTGTGCGGCGCGCCACTCCATCGGCCCCCGGCGCCCCGACTCCGCTTCCACTTCCGGAACCCGTCCGTCCAGGCGTCACCCCCGTGTTTGTAGGGCACTCTGGAGGCTCGGGCGCCCACCGGGGGTGGCGGGCGGGGAGACGGGCGGGCGTAGACCCTGCTCACACTTGGGCGAGGAGGCTTGCGCCTTATTACCGGCGGGTAGCATCATCTAGCTACCAGCTGGTAGAGACAGCAGGAATCCGCCTACCGCGGCCAGGCACCCGGACCCCCGGGCGCTGAGCGCCACTGCAATTGAATTCGGAGCTTTACGCCATGGGGCACTACAAGTCGAATCTCCGTGACATCGAGTTCAACCTCTTCGAGGTGCTCGGCCGCGACAAGGTGTACGGCAGCGGCCCGTACGCCGAGATGGACACGGAAACGGTCAAGGACATCCTGGGCGAGATCAAGCGCCTGGCCGAGAACGACCTCGCCGAGTCCTTCGCCGACGCGGACCGCAACCCGCCGGTCTTCGACCCGGAGACCAACACCGCGCCGATCCCCGAGTCCTTCAAGAAGAGCTACAAGGCCTACATGGACGCCGAGTACTGGCGTCTGGGCCTGCCCGAGGAGATCGGCGGCACCACCACGCCGCCGTCGGTGATCTGGGCGCTCGCGGAGTTCCTGCTCGGCTCGAACCCGGCCCTGTGGATGTACTCCTCCGGCCCCGGCTTCGCGCGCATCCTCTTCGAGGAGGGCAACGAGGTCCAGAAGAAGATCGCCGCCATCGCGGTCGAGAAGACCTGGGGCTCCACCATGGTCCTGACCGAGCCGGACGCCGGTTCGGACGTCGGCGCCGGCCGCACCAAGGCGATCCAGCAGGAGGACGGCTCCTGGCACATCACCGGTGTGAAGCGCTTCATCACCTCCGGTGAGCACGACATGGAGGAGAACATCCTCCACTACGTCCTCGCCCGCCCCGAGGGCGCCGGCCCCGGCACCAAGGGCCTGTCCCTCTTCCTGGTGCCGAAGTACGAGTTCGACTTCGAGACCGGTGAGCTCGGTGCCCGCAACGGCGCCTACGCCACCAACGTCGAGCACAAGATGGGCCTGAAGGTCTCCAACACCTGTGAGATGACCTTCGGCGACAAGCACCCCGCCAAGGGCTGGCTCATCGGCGACAAGCACGACGGCATCCGCCAGATGTTCCGCATCATCGAGTTCGCCCGCATGATGGTCGGCACGAAGGCGATCTCCACCCTCTCCACCGGCTACCTCAACGCCCTGGAGTACGCCAAGGAGCGTGTGCAGGGTCCCGACCTCGCGCAGTTCATGGACAAGACCGCGCCGAAGGTCACCATCGCCCACCACCCCGACGTGCGCCGCTCGCTGATGACGCAGAAGGCCTACGCCGAGGGCATGCGCTCGCTGGTGCTCTACACCTCCACCGTCCAGGACACCATCGCCATCGGTGAGGCCAACGGCGACGACGTCTCCGAGGCGGAGGCGCTGAACGACCTGCTCCTGCCGATCGTCAAGGGCTACGGCTCCGAGAAGGGCTACGAGCAGCTCGCCCAGTCGCTGCAGACCTTCGGCGGCTCCGGCTTCCTGCAGGAGTACCCGATCGAGCAGTACATCCGCGACGCCAAGATCGACACCCTCTACGAGGGCACCACCGCGATCCAGGGCATGGACTACTTCTTCCGGAAGATCGTCCGCAACCAGGGCGCCGCGCTGAACTCGCTCGCCGAGGACATCAAGAAGTTCCTCGCCGAGGGTGCGGGCGGCGAGGCCCTCGCGGGCTCCCGCGAGAAGCTCGCCAAGGCCGCGGCCGACCTGGAGGCCGTCGTCGGCACCATGCTGACCGACCTCGCGGGCACCGAGAAGGACGTCAAGTCCATCTACAAGGTGGGCCTCAACTCCACCCGCCTGCTGCTCGCCTCCGGTGACGTCGTGATCGGCTACCTGCTGCTTCGCGGCGCGGCCGTCGCCCTGGAGAAGCTGCCCACCGCCTCCGCCAAGGACAAGGCCTTCTACGAGGGCAAGGTGGCCGCGGCCAAGTTCTTCGCCGCCAACGTGCTGCCCGGCGTGGCCCTGGCCCGCCAGCTCTCCGAGGCCGTCGACCTGGACGTCATGGAGCTGGACGAAGCCGCCTTCTGATCCACCCGGCGCCGCCGCACGCGGCCGCCAACTCCCTTCGTACGAGGGCCCGTTCCCGCTTGCCCGGGGACGGGCCCTCGTCCGTGTACGGCTGCCTCCGGGTCCGTGTACGGCCACCTCCGGCCACCTCGCACGACTTCCCCTCTACCAGGACGTCGCACGTAGCTAAGGTGAACACCATGAGCGCACCCTCCCACCCGTCGCCCCGCACCTCCCCGGAAACAGGCACGGATTCCCCCACCGCTCCCTTCGGCCGGGAGCACACCGACGACCTGATGTCCTTCCTGGCGGCGAGCCCCACGCCGTACCACGCCGTGGCGAACGCCGCGGAGCGGCTGGAGAAGGCCGGATTCCGGCAGGTCGCCGAGACCGACGCCTGGGACGGCTCGACCGGTGGCAAGTACGTACTGCGCGGCGGCGCGATCGTCGCCTGGTACGTGCCGGAGGGCGCCGCGGCGCACACCCCGTTCCGGATCGTCGGCGCGCACACCGACTCGCCCAACCTGCGGGTCAAGCCGCTGCCGGACAGCTCCGCGCACGGCTGGCGCCAGGTGGCCGTCGAGGTCTACGGAGGCCCGCTGCTCAACTCCTGGCTGGACCGCGACCTCGGGCTCGCGGGGCGGCTCTCGCTGCGGGACGGTGCCACCCGCCTGGTCAGCATCGACCGGCCGCTGCTGCGGGTGCCGCAGCTCGCCATCCACCTCGACCGCAGCGTCTCCACCGACGGCCTCAAGCTCGACAAGCAGCGCCACGTCCAGCCCGTCTGGGGACTCGGCGAGGGGCACGACGGTGACCTGATCGCCTTCCTGGAGGACGAGTACGGGCTCGCGCGGGGCGAGGTCACCGGCTGGGACCTGATGGTGCACTCCGTCGAGGCGCCCGCCTACCTCGGCCGCGACAAGGAGCTCGTCGCGGGCCCGCGGATGGACAACCTCCTTTCCGTGCACGCCGGTACCGCCGCCCTGATCGCCGCCTCGGCCGCCGGGAACCTCCCGCACATCCCGGTCCTCGCCGCCTTCGACCACGAGGAGAACGGCTCCCAGTCCGACACCGGCGCCGACGGCCCGCTGCTCGGCTCGGTACTCGAACGCGGTGTCTTCGCCCGCGGCGGCAGCTTCGAGGACCGCTCCCGCGCCTTCGCCGGGACCGTCTGCCTCTCCTCGGACACCGGCCACGCCGTACACCCCAACTACGCGGAGCGGCACGACCCCACGCACCACCCGCGCGCGGGCGGCGGACCGATCCTCAAGGTCAACGTCAACAACCGGTACGCCACCGACGGCAGCGGCCGGGCCGTCTTCGCCGCCGCCTGCGAGCGCGCCGGAGTGCCCTTCCAGTCCTTCGTCTCCAACAACTCGATGCCCTGCGGCACCACCATCGGACCGATCACCGCGGCCAGGCACGGCATCAAGACGGTCGACATCGGCGTGGCCATCCTCTCCATGCACAGCGCCCGCGAACTGTGCGCGGCGAAGGACCCGTACCTGCTCGCCAACGCGCTGGTCGCCTTCCTCGACTCGTAACGCGTTACGGGCTACGGGCTACGGGCTACGGGCTACGGGCTACGGGCTACGGGCTACGGGCTATTGGCTACTGGCTACGCGTAACGCCCAACCCGTAGCCGTGACGCGGCAGTTGCCCCCGTCCGGGACCGCGGGACCGCACCCCGCCGTCCCGACATGTCCCGCACGGACCCCCATCACGTCCCGTCCACGGCGTCCCACAGCCATGTCCCAGCAGGTCACAGCGGTGCGGCCGGACGGGACGTCCCAACAGTGGCGGACCGGCCGGAGAACGGCACCCCACCGCCACAGGATGAATCCCGTCAACACGGGGCCGCCCCACCGGTACAGCGCAGCACCGCGCTGTACCGGTCGGGCAACCGCCCCGTCAACGAGGGGAGTTCGTCATGAGGACCAACGGGGGCGCGTTCCGCAGGAGCGTTCTGGCACGCAAGGTGCTGCCGGTCGCCGTCGCGACCGGTATCGGAATCGCGGGTCTGACCGCCTGCTCGGGCGACGACGGCGGGGACAAGGCCGGGAAGGCAGGGAAGGCGGGTTCGGACAAGGTCGCGAGCTCCGACGACGCCAAGTCCCGTAACACCAAAGCGGATGCGAAGCCCGCGGGCGACATCGTCAAGACCGCGGCCGGGGCGGAGTTCCCGACCTGGGGCACCCGCTGGGTCGTCCACGCCACTCCGGACATCAACTCGGCGTCCGTCGGCATGATCAACAAGGGTGCGCCCGGCCAGGACCGCATCATCGCCGACCACCAGGTCAACACCGGCCGCAAGGTCTGTGAGGGCAACGCCTGCTCGACCTACATGGCCCACATCACCGGCCCGGTCAGCGGCTACCTCAGCGTCGTCGCCGTCGACATCCCGCAGGACTCGCTGCCCGGCGTCCCGGTCCAGGGCGACGGCGGCCCGCCGCCCGGACAGCCCGGCGGCAGCCGCGAGGAGGCCCTGAAGCGTGCGGCGGGCTGGCTCACCGCCAACGGCGGCGCCCAAGTCCCGTACAGCCAGGGCAAGGTGTGGAAGGACGGCTACCGCCAGGACTGCTCCGGCTATGTCTCGATGGCCCTCGGCCTCGGCGCACCCGGCACCAACACGGTCGGCCTCACCAGCCCCGCGATCACCAAGCCCATCCCGGTGAACGACCTGCGCCCCGGCGACCTGCTCATCGACGCCGACGGCAACAGCAACACCCGTCACGTCGTGATGTTCGAGAAGTGGGACAACCCCGCCCACACCTCCTACACCGCCTTCGAGCAGCGCGGCGGCCACGGCACCGACCACCGCTCGCTGACCTACGGCCTCAACAACAACGTCTACAAGGCGTACCGGCCGCTGAAGTTCAACGACTGAGCCCCGGCCCACTCGTGGGGCGCACGAGGCCAATGAGGCACGACAGACGAAAAAGTACGAGTGACCGGTAAGTTCCACTTGCGAATCCGGTCGGGTCTTCACCACCCGTCCCGAAGTCCCCGACCGGATTCCGTCACGAAATTCACCGGCCCATCCGGACGATTTCCGGATCGTGTCACGAGCGGCACCTCCGCCACAGGGGAGCGGAGGTGCCGCCTCGCATGTACGGCCCGGCTGTGCTCAAATGCCCTCCGTGCATGGGAATCAGAACCGCCCCAACAACCCGCGCCGCAAACCACTGGCGCCATTGCCCGAGCAACTCACCGGTCCGGTACGCGACTTCGCGTCCGCTCTGCGCCATATGCACGGCGAGCTCGGGCTGAGCCTGACGGACCTGGAGAGCAGGCTGCCCGCCAGCCGCTCCTCCCTCTCCCGCTACCTGCGCGGCCAATCCCTGCCCGACGAACGCCTGTTGGTGCAGTGGGGCAAGCTCTCCTTCACGGCCGAGGACCGGCTGCCGGAGCTCGTACGGCTGCTGCATCTCGCCAACGAGGCTGGCGGGACGGGTGAGTTCGGAGACGGTGGGGACGCCGGGGATGGCGGAGACGCCGAGGGTGCGGACGGTGCCGAGGTGTCTCCCGTTGCCCACTCCGCCGCCAACTCCCCTGCGGGGGCCGGGGATTCACCGCACAGCGGCCCCGATGTGACCCCACGGGAGCCGCACAGCAGCGGACCTCCCCGTTCCCGTGCCCGTCGCCGTGGCGTCGTGCTCGCGGTCGTCTGTGTCCTCGCCGTCATCGGCGGCGCCACCGCCCTGGCTCTGAGCCTCGGCGACGACGACTCGTCCGTCTCCGCGGACTCCTCCGACCCGGGCAAGGGCGTCAAGACGGAGCAGGTCACCGTCAACAACGTCGACACGACATGCACCAAGCCGCGTACCCGCCTGTGCCGCATGGGCCTGGCCGAGGACCCGTACCAGCCCTACCGGCCCTCCAACATCGGCGGCTACGTCTGGCACGGCGACCGGCTCACCGCCGACTGCCGGATCGCCAACGGGGTCACGGTCACCGACGAGAAGGGCGGCCACAGCAGCATCTGGTACCGGGTCGACAAGGACGGCAAGAACCTCTGGCTGCCCGGCATCCGCCTGGAGCACGGCCGCCTCCAGTACTCGTCTCTGCGCAACTGCCCTGATACGGCGGCGGGTTGACAGCGGAAGACGTCGAATCGACGGCAGCGGACGCCGAATTGACGACCACGTATGCCGAATTGATGGCCGTCGGCGTCGGGTTCACGGTCACGCCCGCAGGGTGACGGCTCATGTACGGGTCGGGGCCGAACCCGAATGGAAGGCTTGCTTCCGGGTAGCCGCCCAGGAACCGGAACAACAGTCCATCACTTGAGGAGTGAGTTCCATGGGCCTGGGCGGAAGCATCCTGCTGATCGCCGTGGGGGCCATTCTCGCGTTCGCAACGAGCTGGGACCTCGACGGCGCCAACGTCAATCTGATCGGCGTCATCCTGATGGCGGTCGGCCTGCTGGGCACCACCGCGTTCACCAGCATCTACAAGCGCCGCAGGGCAATCGTGCCCCCGACCACGGTGGTCGAGGACCGACACCCGGACCGGCTGCACTGACCGACTGCTCTGACCGGCCCGCCCGGCCGGTCCCCTGAGCGGGCACGGGCCCGCAGGGACGCGATCATGGGAGCAGCGCCCGGCCGTCGCCGGCGCCACCGCAGACCGAGCCCGGCGGCGCCGGGCGCACGACCACGAGGTGACTCCCGCCCATGTCCCTGCCCCGCACCGGCCGCCGGGTCCTCGTCAGCGGGGCCTCCCGCGGACTCGGACGTGCTCTCGCCCATGCCTTCGCCACGAACGGGGACAAGGTCGCCGTCCACTACGGCAGCCGCGCCGAGGAGGCCACGGCCACACTGGCCGCCCTCCCCGGCGACGGCCACACCCTGGTGGGCGGCGACCTCTCCACCCCCGACGGCGCCGCCATCGTCGCGTCTCAGGCGGCCGAACGGCTCGGCGGAATCGACGTCCTGGTCAACAACGCCGCCGTGAACACCCCGCACCCGCCCGCCACCACGGCCTACGAGGAGTGGGTCGCCGCCTGGCGGCAGCACGTGGACGTCAACCTGCTCGCCACGGCGCACCTCAGCCACCTCGCCGCGCACCGCATGATCGAGCAGGGCACCGGCGGCCGCATCGTCAACATCGGCTCCCGGGGCGCCTTCCGCGGCGAGCCCGACCACCCCGCCTACGGCGCCACCAAGGCCGCCGTACACGCACTCGGCCAGTCCCTCGCGGTGGCCCTCGCCCCGCACGGGATCGGCGTGGCCTCCCTCGCGCCCGGCTTCTTCACGACCGAGCGCGTCGCCCACCGCCTCTCCGGCGCCGAGGGCGAAGCCATCCGTACCCAGTCCCCGTACGGGAGGGTGGCCTCCGCCGAGGAGGTAGCGGCAGCCGTACTGTGGCTGGCCTCCCCCGAGTCCGAGTGGTCCGCGGGCACGGTGCTGGACTTCAACGGGGCGTCCTACCTGCGCACTTGAGGCCGGACGGACGCCCGCCCAACCTCACCCCGCCTCACCTCACCTCACCTCAGTCCGTACTCTGCGCGTCCATCCCCGCGAGCACCAACGGCAGCCGGGTGGCGCCCCCTTCGGCCACGACGACCGGAACTCCCCAGTCCTGCTGGTGCACATGGCAGGCCGGGTACTCGTTCTCCGGATCGTCGTCGCAGGAGGCGGCCATCGCCGAGACGTGCAACACCCCTTCCTCCGTCTGGGGGTTGAGGTCCAGCGTCCGGCTGAGCGCGGTGCCCGCACCCTCGCCGTCGATGAGCAGCTCCGGCGGAGTGGCGGAGACGAGCAGCCGGGTGGACGGCCCGTACCGCGTGTCGAGCTTCTGACCGGCCGGGGCCTGGAAGATCACGTCGAGTGCGAGCTTGCCGGGCGCCACCTCGGTCGCCGCGCGCTGGGTGCGGTGCGCGACCGACTCGACGCGTACGGCCTCCTCCGGCAGCCGCAGCCGGGTCAGCCGGTGCCGCGCCGACTCGACCACCACGATGTCGACACTGGGGGCACCTCCCGGTCGAAGACTGGGGGACAGGACGGCATCGGAGGGTTCCCTCAAGTCCGTTGCCAGCGTGGTCACTTCACCGCTCGCCGGATCGAACCGGCGCAGCGCGTGGTTGTACGTGTCGCAGACCGCCACCGAGCCGTCGGGCAGCGCGGTCACCCCGAGCGGATGCTGGAGCAGCGCCTGGCCGGCCGCGCCGTCGCGGTGACCGAAGTCGAACAGACCGGTGCCGACCGCCGTGTGCACCTCGCCCTCCGTGTCCACCCAGCGCAGCGCCGAGGTCTCGGAATCGGCCAGCCACAGCCGGTCACCCGCCTCGGCGAGCCCCGAGGGCTGCGCGAACCACGCCTGGTCGCCGGGGCCGTCCACCAGCCCCTCGTTCGTGGTGCCCGCGGCCACCTCGACCCGGTCCGTGACGGGGTCGTACGTCCACAGCTGGTGCACGCCCGCCATCGCGACCCACATCTTGCCGCCGAACAGCGCCACGTCCCACGGCGAGGACAGGTCGACCTCCCGCGCCGGGCCCTCGGTCGGCGAGCCCTGCCACCACTGCTTTCCGGTGCCCGCGAGGGTGCCCACCCGCCCGGTCGCCAGGTCGAGGGTGCGCAGCGCGTGGTTCACGGTGTCCGCGACGACCACGGTCGAGGAGTCGAGCAGCGCGAGCCCCTGCGGCTCACTGAAGGTGGCGTCCAGCTCGTCCCCGTCGTGGAACCCGCGCACACCGGACCCGATCCGCCGTACGACGCTCTCCCCGTCCGCCGCCAGCTCCACCAGCTGGTGCCGAGTGGTGTCGGAGACCAGCAGATTCCCCGACGGCAGCAGCAACGCCTTGCCCGGGAAGCGAAGGGTCGTCGGCTCCGGCTCCGGCGGTACGAAAGGGCCCTCGCCGCGGCGCAGGGTGCCCTTCGCCTCGTGCTCGGCCTCCAGCTCCGCGACCAGCGCGGCGATCGCGTGCGCATGTCCCTCGCCCGCGTGCTGGGCGACGATGTACCCCTCCGGATCGATCACCACCAGCGTCGGCCAGGCCCGCACCGCGTACTGCTTCCAGGTCGCCAGCTCCGGATCGTCGAGCACCGGATGCTCCACCCCGTACCGCTCGACCGCGTCCACCACCGCCTGGTGCTCCGCCTCGTGCACGAACTTCGGCGAGTGCACCCCGACGATCACCAGCGTGTCCCGGTGCCGCTCCTCCAGCTCGCGCAACTCGTCCAGGACGTGCAGGCAGTTGATGCAACAGAAGGTCCAGAAGTCGAGCACCACGATCCGCCCCCGCAGCCCGGCCAGGCTCAGCTCCTCACCTCCGGTGTTGAGCCAGCCGCCCTTGCCGATCAGCTCGGGGGCGCGGACACGGGCACGGCGGGGGGCGGGCGCGGGAGTGGGCGCCGGGGCGGCATCGTTCATGCTTCAAGCTTGCCATCCGGGTGCGAACGGCGGGTCAAGCGCGGCGGCCCGACCCTTACGCGGGCCTCAGGCAGCTCAGCAGCCGTGTGACCTGACCGTCCTCCTCGGCCACGTCCCGGACATGGCGGTAGCCGACGCGGGTGAGCAGGGCGAGGGAGGCGGAGTTCGGTGCGGCGACCGTGGCGTGGACCTCGGCCAGGCCGAGGGCGTCGAAGCCGTAGGCGGTCAGCGCCGAGGCCAGTTCGGTACCGAGGCCCTGACCCCAGGCCGACGGGGCCAGGGCGTAGACGATCTCGTACCCCTGCTCGACGACCTCGGAGGGCTTGATCTCCGCGTGCCCGACGTAGACCCCGCCCCGCCGCACGGCCCAGACGTCGAACAGTCCTCCCGCGTACACCTTGCTGAAGATCCGGCCGAAGATCGCCCTGATCTCCTCGTCGGCGTACTGCCCGTCGCCCATCCACCGCACCACCTCGGCCCGCCCGAACAGCGCGCGGAAGTCGTCCTCGTCGGCCGGTTCGTAGGGCTCCAGGAGCAGGCGGCCGGTGCGAAGTTCCGGCGAGGCCTGGTGCGTCGGGGTGTCAGTGACGTCAGCGGTGCCAAGGGGGTCAGAGGCCATGGGCGGGGAACGTAAGCGGGTGGCCGCGGAATGACAACGTATTTATGGATCAGCGGTGCCAAAGAGGGACCCTGCCGGACGGCGTCACGACGGAGTCGGGCTCGGCGCCGGACTCCGCCCCTCGGCCTACCCCCCGAGTTTCCCGCCCCCTGACGGGGAAGCAGTCACATCATGATGAACTCCCCCGAAGGCCGCACTTCGCACCCCGGACACCCCGCCCCCTCCGCACGCTCCGGCACCTACCTGGTCCGCGACCGCCTCCTCGGCATCGGCGAGGACTATTGGATCGAGGACGCGCACGGCACCAAGGTGTTCCTCGTCGACGGGAAGGCCATGCGGCTGCGGGACACCTTCGAGCTGAAGGACACCCGGGGGCGGGTCCTCGTCGACATCCACAAGAAGATGTTCGCCCTGCGCGACACGATGGTGATCGAACGCGAAGGCTCCGACCTCGCCACCATCAAACGCAAACGCCTCTCGCTGCTGCGCAACCACTACCGCGTACGGCTCGTCGACGGCACCGAACTCGACGTCAGCGGGCGGATCTTCGACCGCGAGTTCGTCGTCGAGTACGACGGCGAACTGCTCGCCGTCGTCTCGCGGCGCTGGCTGCGCGTACGGGAGACGTACGGGGTGGAGATCCTCCGGGAGGATGCCGATCCGGCCCTGCTCATCGCGATCGCGGTGTGCGTGATCCATCTCGCGGATCTGGAGCGGGACAAGCGGGAGAGGGAGCGGCGCGGGGAGGGCGACGGAGGCGAATAGGCCACGCCGTCGCCCTTGGGCTTCCGTCCGGTCAGGCGTCCAGCACTCGGGCTGCCGCGCGGGGATCCATCAGGTTGGACCAGGCCTGCTCGGCCGGGAGGAGATCCCGCTCGGGGAGGGCGTACTCCGGGTACCAGCCCTCCGCTTCGCACCCGGGGACATTGCTCAGTACCAGGGTCGACAGGTTGGCAGGTACCGAGCCGGTGATCCGTACGGCCACATAGGTCTCGTGCCCGTCGTCCGCGCGTACCTGTAGGCCGAGGGTGAACGTGTCGAAGTCGACCGCGTGCTCCTGACCGTCGCGGAGCGTCGCGTACGTGAGGTCCCACAGCGTCGCGCGCAGCTCCTTGACGAAGCGGACACCGGCCTCGGCTCGGTATCTGACGTGGTCGTCGCGGCCGGGAAGGAGGTGTGCGGTGTGCGTGGCCGTTCTCAGGCCTTGGGCGTGCCCTGCGTTGTAGCGCGCACGAGCGGCTTTGGCCTCGGTCTCGAGTGAGGCGTAGAAGTCGTCCGCCGAGCCGTTCTCACGATGGCCGGCCGCCACCACCCACGGCAGGTCCGCGTCGACCCACACCGCGCCGCGCCACCGTTGCACCTTGACCTTCAGCAGCACCCGGTCGTCGACCGCGCGGATACGTTCGTGCTTCGCCTCGTCGTGGGCGAACTGTTCTGCCGCCTTCGCCAGTAACGGGTGGTCGATCTCGTCCAGGGGAACGGTGACGGGCGGCAGCGCGAGGGCGAGGTCCTCCCGCAGACAGCGCAACGTCGGTCGTACTGGTCGCATGAATCAGTGCCTTTGGGCCTACTCGTCGATTCCGCCGACGGAGTCCAGCTCCTCGGCGGTGAGCCCCGTGAGCAGCATGACGTCCGCCTTCAGTGAACCGTCCAGCACACTCAGCGCCTCCACCATGCCGGAGCGCAGATCGTCCCGGCGCTGCTCCAGGTACAGATGTACCGCTTCGGCGACGAGATCCTTCTTGGTCAGCCCGAGGAAGTGCGCACCCTGGGTGATCATCTTGTCCGTGTCCGGATCGACTTTCAGCGGCGCTTGTCTGGTCGGTTTCGCGGCCGTGCTCATCGCTTTGCCTCCTTCACCCGTCGCTGTGATCCATGGTACCCAAATACCTCAGGTATCTGTGAGGACGAGGACGAATCGGGTCCGGGACGGGCTCCGCTCAGCCTTCCCGCCCCAACACCCGATCCTTCAACGCCGGAAAGTCCTCCCGAACCGTGGCCACGCGGCTCACGTCGATGTCGACCGTCAGGACCTCCTCGCCGGGCCCCGCCTCCCCGAGGACTTCCCCCCACGGGTCGACGACCAGGCTGTGCCCCGCCTGAAGTACCCCCGCGTGCGTGCCCGCCGAGCCGCAGGCGAGGACGTAGGACTGGTTCTCGACGGCGCGGGCGCGGGCGAGGAGGGACCAGTGGGCGGCGCGGCGTTCGGGCCAGCCCGCGCAGATGACGAGGACTTCGGCGCCGAGGTCGACCAGGCCGCGGAAGAGTTCGGGGAAGCGGAGGTCGTAGCAGGTGGCGAGGCCGAGGGTGGTGCCGGGGACGGGGACCGTGACGAGGTCCTTGCCCGCGCCCATCAGGACCGCCTCGCCGCGGTCGAAGCCGAAGCGGTGGATCTTCCGGTAGGTGGCGGCGAGTTCGCCCTCGGGGGTGAAGACGAGGGAGGTGTTGTAGAGGGTGCCGTCGGTGTCGCGCTCGGGGATCGAGCCCGCGTGCAGCCAGACGCCGGTGTCGCGGGCGGCCTTGGCCATGGCCTCGTACGTGGGCCCTTCGAGGGGTTCGGCCTCGTCCGCGAAACGCTGGAAGGCGAAGGCTCCGGTCTTCCACAGCTCGGGCAGGACGACCAGATCGGCGCCCGCCTGTTCCCTGACCAGTGAACTGGCCCGCTCACGGCGGGAGTCGATAGGTTCGTTGTCGTCCGGACCGATCTGGATCAGAGAGGCGCGCACACTACCACCGTCCTGGTGTGGATAACGTCATTCACCGTCAACTCAGCCTACGATCGTCACCCGAAAGCACTGCCGAGGTGCCTTCCGGCAGCGTACTGTCTGTAGCGGGGGAGCCCCCGGTCTTCCACGCCCGAAACAGCCGTCCGCTGCTGCCGCAGACCGGCGAAAACCGCTGTCCGTCGTACGTTCGCCACGCCCGAGGGGTCTTGTGAGTCTCCATCCCAGCCTTCAGACCTATGCCGATGCCTGGACCCACTCCGTGGAAGCGATATCCCAGCTCGTGCAGCCGCTTCCGGAGGGGGAGTGGAACCGGGCGACTCCGTGCCCGGGCTGGTCGGTGCGGGACATCGTCTCCCATGTGATCGGCCTGGACTGCGAGGCGTTGGGCGACCCGCGTCCGATCCACAGCCTGCCGCGCGACCTCTTCCACGTACGGACCGACGCCCAGCGCTACATGGAGATCCAGGTCGACGCGCGGCGCCACCACACCGCGCCGGAGATGACCGCGGAGCTGGAGTACACGATCATCC
This sequence comes from Streptomyces sp. NA04227, assembly GCF_013364195.1. Taxonomy (NCBI): domain Bacteria; kingdom Bacillati; phylum Actinomycetota; class Actinomycetes; order Kitasatosporales; family Streptomycetaceae; genus Streptomyces; species Streptomyces sp. NA04227. Next base: position 3,809,478 of record NZ_CP054918.1, read on the forward strand.
GGCGGTCGCGGCAGCTGCGCAACGAGTCCCGTGAGCCGGACGCCGTGATCCGCGGTCTCGGCGGCAAGGAGCAGTCGCTCCAGGTCTCGCTGATGAACCGCGCCTTCGACGTCTGGGTGCACGAACAGGACCTGCGGGCGGCGCTGGGCACGCCGGGCAACCTCGACTCCCCCGGTGCCCAGGTGGTCCGGGACATGCTGCTCACCTCGCTGCCCAAGGTGATCGCCAAGGACGCGGGCGCGCCGCCGAAGTCGGCGATCGTCTTCGACGTGAGCGGGCCGCTGGAGTTCCTGCGCACCGTCCGGGTCAGCGCGGACGGCCGCGGCTCCATCGACGGTTCGCCCTCGCTCGGCCCCACGCTCACGCTGGCCCTCGGCTGGGAGACCTTCTACAAGCTGGCCTGCGGCCGGGTGACGCCCGAGGCCGCCGCCGGTGACATCAAGGCGGACGGCGACCAGGCCCTCGCGGAGGCGATCCTGCGGGAGTTCGTCGTCACGCCGTGAGTGACGTGTAGTACGGCGTACCGGCGCCCGTACGCGAGGTCCATCGTGGTCCTCGGGTACGGGCGTCCGCGCGTGCACGACCTCCGTACGCCGGTACGTGCCTCACTTGCGCACGCCAGCAAGCGCACCGCTACGCCGGTACGTGCACCGTCTCCACCCTGCTCGCCACCAGCCGTTCGCGTTCCCTGCGGATCACCTTCGGGCGCAGGCGCAGGATCTGGACGAGACCGACGGCCTGGAGGACGAAGAGGGCGCAGAAGGCCAGGCGGTAGTTGTCGTCGGTGAGGTCCAGGAGGACGCCGACCGCGAGGAGTGTCGTCATCGAGGCGGTAAAACCACCCATGTTGACGATTCCGGAGGCGGTGCCCTGACGTTCCGGCGGGTTCGCGGGGCGGGAGAAGTCGAAGCCGATCATCGAGGCGGGGCCGCAGCCGCCGAGCACGATGCACAGCACCACGAGCAGCCACATCGGTGCGTGGGCGCCCGGCCAGGCGAGCGTGAGGGCCCACGCGCAGGCGCTGGCGGCGACGGAGCCGAGCGCGATCGGCGCGCGTGCCTCCTGATGCCGGGCGATGACGTGCCCGAAGACCGGGCCGACGACCATGCTGGAGAGCACCACCACGGTGAGCAGCAGTCCGGCCGTAGCGTGCGACAGGCCCTGCGCCTCGACGAGGAACGGCAGTCCCCACAGCAGCAGGAAGAACATCGCCGAGAACTGGGTGGTGAAGTGCACCCACAGGCCGAGCCGGGTGCCGGGCTCCTGCCAGGAGGCGGCGATCTGGCGGCGTACGAAGGCGGCGCCGTGGTGCGCGGCGGGCTGCGGCTCCTGGCCCTCCGGGTGGTCGCGCAGGAACAGCAGCACCAGGACCAGGACGACGACACCGCACAGGGCGCTGCCCGCGAAGGCGGCCGTCCAGCCGAGGTCGTGCAGCAGCCGGGCGAGGACCAGGGTGGAGATCAGGTTGCCCGCCATGCCGACCAGACCGGCGAGTTGGGCGATCATCGGTCCGCGCCGGGCGGGGAACCAGCGGGTGCCGAGCCGCAGCACGCTGATGAAGGTCATCGCGTCGCCGCAGCCGAGCAGGGCGCGCGAGACGAGCGCCAGGGTGAACGAGGTGGAGAGCGCGAAGCCGAGCTGTCCGACGGTGAACAGCAGCGCGCCCGTGGCCAGGACCCGCTTGGTGCCGAGCCGGTCGATGAGCAGTCCGACGGGTATCTGCATGCCCGCGTAGACCAGGAGCTGGAGGATCGAGAAGGTGGACAGGGCCGAGGCGTTGACGTCGAAGCGGTCGGCGGCGTCCAGGCCCGCGACGCCGAGCGAGGTGCGGAAGGTGACCGCGACGAAGTAGACGGCGACGCCTATGGACCAGACGGCTATCGCGCGACGGCCCCCGGGCGGATCGCCCGGCAGCGCGGCGACAGGCTTCGCGGCCCCTGACGCGCTCATCGGGTCTCGCCCCGGGCCAGGTGCGAGAACCAGCTCACATGGCCGTGGACGAGGGCGACCGCGTCCTCGACATCGCCGTCGCGCAGCGCCTGGAGGATCTCGGCGTGCTCGGCGATGTTCTTGGCGATCCGGTCGGGATGCGAGTGCATGACGGCCACGCCCATCCTCAACTGCCGGTCGCGCAACTGGTCGTAGAGGCGGGAGAGGATCGCGTTGCCACCGTGCCTGACGATCTCGGCGTGGAAGCAGCGGTCGGTGACGGCGGTGGCCGCCAGGTCCCCGGCCGCGGCCTGCGCCTTCTGCCGCTCCAGGAGTTCCTCCAGGCGCGCGAGGAGCGCGGGCGGCGCGGGCACCGCCTTGCGTACGGCGTGCGTCTCCACCAGCTGCCGTGTCTCGACGACGTCGGCGATCTCCTGCGCGGAGACCGGCAGCACCATCGCGCCCTTCTTCGGATAGAGCTTGAGCAGCCCCTCGACCTCCAGCTTGAGCAGCGCCTCGCGTACGGGGGTGCGCGAGACCCCGACCGCCTCGGCCAGCTCGCCCTCGGTGAGCAGGGTGCCGCCCTCGTAACGGCGTTCCAGTACGGCCTGTTTGACGTGCTGGTATACGCGTTCGGCGGCGGGCGGCTGCTTGTTGGCGGCGGGAGTGGCGGGCGTGCCGGGGGCGGCGTCGGCGGTGAGCGACGCGGGGGCGGAAGGCATGCGCACAGCTTAGATGCAACACGTACGCATGAGGCGGGACGTTCCGGCATGCGGACATCCCGGCCAAGTACCGCATGCCGGGAACCAAGGAGCCCGGCGAACGCGTATTCTCCTGAGGACCCCGCTCCCCACGCCTCGCGCGGTTTTCCACGCGCGCAATACACGGGGTTCTCCTGAGAGTTGATCCACCGCCCACCACCCCACGACCATCACCGGCACCTCCGCCACGGGACAAACACACCTTTGACGGCGAACAACGCTTTGACGGCAAAAACCGTGAATGCCACCGATCCGCGCATGCCACGCAGCGCGCGACGCGGGCGGCGGGTGCTCAGTGGGCGACGACGCACGACGACGTATACGGACACCGCGCACAGCGGACAGCGAACCATGGGGGTACGTGCAGTGAGCGCACGTCTTCGCACCAACGGGGCCCGGCGCGCGAGCGCGGCCGTCGCCCTCGGCACCGGGCTCGTGCTGGCCGGAGGTGCCCTCGCGGCGCCGGCCCACGCCGCCGCGGCACCGACGGTCGGCGCCAAGGGCGCCTACCTGCTCGACAACGCCAACGGCAAGAGCCTGTACAGCAAGGCCGCCGACACCCGGCGCCCGATGGCCAGCACCACCAAGATCATGACGGCGGCGGTCGTCCTCGACACCAAGAACGTCGACCTCAACCGCAAGATCACCATCAAGAAGGAGTACCGCGACTACGTCACCAAGGTCGGCGCCAGCACCGCCGACCTGCGCGCGGGTGACAAGCTCACGGTGCGCCAGCTCCTCTACGCGACGATGCTGCCCTCCGGCTGCGACGCCGCCATGGCCCTCGCGGACAGCTTCGGTTCGGGCTCGACCTCCGCCGCCCGGACGAAGTCCTTCATCTCCAAGATGAACGCCAAGGCCAAGGAACTCGGCCTGAAGAACACCTCGTTCGACTCCTTCGACGGCAACTCGCCCGGCAAGAAGACCTATACGAGCCCGCGCGACCTGGCCAACCTGACCCGTCACGTGATGCGCAAGAACGACTTCCGTACCGTCGTGAAGTCCACGAAGACGGTCCAGAAGGCGCCCGCGAGCAACGGCGGCACCCGTACCTACACCTGGTACAACACCAACAAGCTGCTCGGCTCCTACAAGGGCACCATCGGCGTCAAGACCGGCACCAACACCCCCGCCGGGCCCTGCCTGGTCTTCGCCGGTACACGCGGCTCGAAGACCGTGGTCGGCGTCCTGCTCAACGACACCGGCGACCGCTTCAAGGACGCCGCCAAGCTCATGGACCACGCCTTCGGGACCAAGACGGCGAAGGACATGACGGTGCGGAAGTTGCCCAAGGGGGCGCAGCGGGACTGAGCGGGCCGCGGTCGTCCGGGCTCGGGTGAACCGAGCGCGACCGCGACCACGACCACGACGGACAGCGGGAAAGGGAGCTGCCGCCCCGGAGGGGGTGGGGCTCTCTTTTCCGTTTCCGGGATACTTCTGACAGTCCGGGCAAGGCAACCGAACAGGTGCGGGACACCTCTTCTGTCGCGGGACCGTTCCTGACGACTCGTGGCCCATGAGCCATGGCCCATGAGCTGAGGGCCGAGGGCTGAGGACCAGGCGCCCCCGAACCCGTAATCAGGGAACAGGACTTGAGGCGTGTGTGAGTACCGGCCTCACTCCCCCGCCTCGAACCGTGCCAGCAGTTCCCTGCTCGCCTCGGTGAACGGATGGGCGGGACCCAGCCCTTGTGCGCGCCGTGCGACGACGTCGGCCAGCAAGGCGGTGGCCGCGTCCGGTCGGCCGAGCGCGTAGCGCGTGCGGGCGTGGAGTTGCTGGGCCGCGAGGGTCAGGGGGAAGTCCGGGCCGAAGCGGCGTACGTAGCTGCCGTGGACCTCGCGGATCGCCGTGTCCGCCTCCTCGTGACGGCCGAGGAGGAAGAGCGCCCAGGCGTGGTTGTGCCGGGCCCCGAGCGTGACCGTGTGCTCCGGGCCGAGAGCCTGCGCGCAGTCGGCGGGGAGGGAGAAGAGGCCAGAGTCGTCGCTCGTGGCCTGTTCACCGGCACCTTGCTCGACGGCGCTCTGCTCAATGGCGAGTTCGTCCGCCGTCAGCCGGGTCAGCAGGCTGGAGCGGGAACGCAGGGTCAGTGCGTGCCGAGGGCCGAAGAGCGCCCGCCTTCCGGCCACCACGGACCGCAGGAGAATCAGCGACTCCTCTCGCCTGCCGAGGTTGGCCAGTACCAACTGGAGCCCGTGCGCGGTGTCCAGGGCGTCCTCGTCCCCGGATCCGAACAGTTCCTGCTGCGTGGTGTGGACCCGGCTCAGCTGCTGCTCCGCCTCCTCGTACCTGCCCAGCCGGAAGAGTGACCGGCCCACGCGTGAGTGCGCGGCGAGGACGGCACGGTGCTCGTCGCCGAGGAGGGGCTCCGCGTACGCCGCCGCCGTACGGACGGTCTCCCAGCCGGACAGGTAGTCGCCCTGCCGGTGCAGGGCGACCGACAGCCGGGTGGCGACCCGCAGCGCGTCCGCCGCGGTCTCGGGGTCGGTGGTGCGCCGGATCAGGGCGAGCGCGTGCGGCGCGATCAGCCGCAGCATCGGCTCCTCCGGGCCCAGGTCCGGCACTTGGGGGATCGCGGCGTCGAGCAGGAGTACCGCGGTCTCGTTCAGTACGCGCAGGTCCTCGGGGCCGATGGCGGCCGCAACGCTGTCGAGCAGGATCCCGTGGGTCTGCGCACACCGCACCCCGAGGTCGACCAGCTCGGTCAGGGACTGGTCGAGCAGGGCACGCAGCGCCGTTTCGCAGCGTTCCCGGGGCAGCGCGGCGCTGATCCGTTCACTGTTCAGCAGGGGCAACGGCAGCGGCTCGGGGGCGAAGCGGGACAGCAGACGCAGCAGGGAGGCAGCCTCCGGCAGGCCGTGCGCGGCAAATGCGTCGAGCGTCAACTGCCAGGTTCTGCCGACGAGTTGGCGCGGCTCCTGGGGCGCGAGGGTTTCGGCGCCCCGGTCGAGCAGGCGCACGCCGTGCTCGGTGTCGAGGTGCCGTCCGTAGAGTTCCATGGTCCACGGGTCGAGCACCTGGTGGGACAGGAAACCACCCGCGAGGACGAGCGCCAGCGGCAGTCGGCCGAGCCGGTCCGCGATCTCTCCCGCCTCCGCCATGCTGCCGCTGTGCGGGGCGAGGTCGCACAGCACCCGGGCCGCGTCCTCGCGGGGCAGCACCCCGATGTGCTGCAACTGGGCACCGGGCCACCAGCGCGGCGCCGCCCGGCGGCTGGTGACCAGGACCGTGCCACGGGGGCTGGTACGCAACCAGCCCCCGTCCCGGAGGATTTCGGGATCGTCGGCGTTGTCCAGGACGAGAAGCCACGGTTCGGCCGACCGTTCGAGGTAGCCCCACACCAGATCGGCCGCGGGACGCAGGCCGTTGCGGGCGGCCAGCAGTTCGCCGTCACCTGCGCCCCGGTCCGCGGCCACCGCGAGCATCCCGGCACGCAGGGACGCCCGGTCGGCGGCGTTCACCCACAGGCCGATCCGCTCGTCGTCCCGGACGACGGACTGAAAGAAGGCATGTGCCACGGCGGTCTTGCCGCTGCCGCCCATGCCGTGCAGGACGTAGAGCCGCCCCTCGCTCTCGGCGACACCCTCGCGCAGTCGCTCCAGCACCTCCGTACGGTCACGCAGCACCACGGGGCCCCGGCCCACGGCGGGACGGCGCACCGAGTCGGGTCCGCCCGGCCCTGGGGGCGTGTCCCCGTGGTGGTGGTACTCGGTGATGTGCTGATCCCCTGTCGTCTGGTAGATGCGGCCGGACTCGTGCGCGCGGCCGTCCATTCCTCCGCCCATCGTGCGGCTCAACCTCCGGTGGTGTGCTGCTCGCGACCCGACTCGTAAGCCCGCGTTTCCTGTACCGCTTCCCCGTACTGATTCCCGGCGGCTTTGCACTACTACCGCACATTGGATGGTTACAGTATTTACTCAATGGGGCAACTGAGGCCTGCTGTTACCCCGCCATCTCTTTGGGCTTGCGAGAGAACGATTCTCCAGGCGCATCCTGTCGCACACATTCAGCCAATCATTCTCACTGCACTACGAACTACTGCCACCCTTTGCTACGGTCCACTCACGCGCATGCCCGTATGCGTGCATAGCCGTACGTAACGCACACCTGTAGCGATCGAATCCTTTTCATCTCATCGCATGGCCGACAGGAGGACCCATGGCCCGCCCTTGGGAGGCAGACCCGACGTCGAAATTCAAACGGCGCCTCGGTAAATCACCTCAAGAGTTAGGCAATACCACCGACAGCCCGGACTGCCCGGACATCTGGGAACTGGAAAATGGTGATGTCGCCGTCATCGGGCGGGACTTGACCGAGGCGATGCGTGCTGGACTCCCGCACGGGGTGAGCATCGGAGCGGACGAAAGGCTCGTAGTGATCCCGCGGAACATGATGGTTGCGGCGAAACCGGATATCCCAAATGTTTGACTCATTCCCTGGAGCACACTCCGAACGCCTGCTACGGCCCGAGTACCACCAGGACTTCTGGGCATTCTTCGAAAGCGGAATCCATTCCCTGAACAAGCTGGAGCGAGGCCAGCATTTCAAGGAGCGCGGGTTCGCGAGCTGGGAAGCCTTCTCCGTCGGCGATTGGCCCACGGCACTCTCACTCGTCGAGGAAAGACGGGAAGCCTACGAGGAACAATCCCGCAAAGCAAAGCAGTTGGACATTCCGCATCGGCGTCTGCGCGTGGTCGAATTCCCCGTCACGCCCTACGTGCAGTGGGAAATGCACGTGTTGCGAGTGCGGCTGGAGGTGGGCGAGGACATCCGGATCATGGATGCCCGCGAAATCTCCCACCTCGAGCGAACTCACAAGGTTCCCGAAGTCGTACTCCTCGGGGACCGCGTGATGTACGAAGTCGTCTACGACGAGGACGGAAACGCCGACGGGGCACGCAAGTTCACGGATCCGGCGCTCATCCGGGAGACCTCGGACGGGTTCGCCGCTCTCTACGAACAGGCGGAAGAGTTCGGGCAGTTCTTCGCTCGCGAGATCGAGCCGTTGCCCGCCCCGGAGGTCGACACACGGGCCGCAACGGCGTCGCACGCCCCCCGCTAGGGCACGTACGTCGCACTGGGGCACGTACGTCATGCGTCCGGCCCCCGACATTGGCGGTACAGATCATTCCGCTTGTGCAGGAACTACGCCTTTCTTGTGCATGAGTTGACCACCGTATAGCGTCCCGACCTGCACGAATCAGGGAATCACAGCAGGTGGGGGACATGGCGGAGGAAAGTGGCGGACTCACGGCGGCCGGGGCGTGGGGGCAGGCGGTCGCGGCTGTTGCGGTGGTGTCCGCGCTCGGTGTCGGGCTGTGGACGGCCGGGGAGCAGGACTCGTCGTCCACCACCGCCTCCTCCTCGCCGGCCACCTGCTCGGAAGGCGAGTCCCGCACCGCGACCCCGACGCCCGGGAAGGCGGGCCGGACGCCGGTCCTCGGACAGCAGCTGTGCGAGGTGCTGAACCGTTCCGATCTGGCCGAACTGCTCGGCACCCCGGGGGAGTTGGTGAAGTCGGCGAACGGCAGTGACAGTTCGGTGCGCACCGGCAGCGGCAAGGAGATCGCCACGCCCTCGGCCAAGGTCGAGCTGCCGACCTACACCGTGAATCTGGAGGCGACCTACGACCGGCTTCCGGTCGCCGGGTCCGCCTCGCTGCTCGGGAGCGATGCCCGCCCGCGCACCTTCCTCGACCGGCCCGCGGTGCTCTACTCCAGCCGTACGCTCAGCATTCGCTTCCGCCTCGACGGGAGCGATGCCGAGAGCGGCCCGGGTGTACCGGCACGTGTGCTCTCCGTTGCCCAGGACGCCGGGGACAGCGGCGGCTCGTACGAGCTGAGCATCTGGCGCGAGGACGGTGGCGTGCCCGACGACGCGACGCTGCTGCACGTCGCCGAGACCGTGTTGCCGACCCTCCCCGGGTGGACCGGCGACGGCGCCTGAGAAAGTGTTGGGTAACTGAGTAGTTACTCGTTCTTGAGGTCGTCGGCGAGGCGGCGTGCGGCTTCGGTCTCGATGGGGCCGTGGGGTGTGACTGTCTCGCCGGCGAGGCGGGCGGCCATGAGCCGGATCATGGCCACTTTGATCATCGCTTCGGCGTGGGCCGTCTTGCGTTCATAGTCCCGGGCCAACCGTCGACACCGCCCCAGCCAGGAGAAAGTCCGTTCCACCACCCATCTGCGGGGCAGTACCTGGAACCCTTTCACATCCGCGTTGCGCGGGACGGCGACGATCTCGATGTTCTCCGTCCGCTTGGCCCAGCCCACGAGAGCACGGTCGACCTGGTTGACGTAGCCGCCATCCACCCATACCAACCCGACCTGCGGGAACAGCGTGTGCAGCCCGCTCAGCACGATTCTGGCTCCGGACCGGTCCTGCACCGAGGCCGAGTGGACCACCGTCCGCAACAGCAGACCGCAGGTGTCGACGAGGATGTGCCGCTTGCGGCCCCGCACCCGCTTGCCCGCGTCGTATCCGATCGCCTCACCACCCTGGTGACTGCGCACCGACTGCGAGTCCAGCACCCCGGCAGACGGCTGCGGATCCCGACCGTCCGCGACACGCACCCGATCCCGCAAAGCGTCGTGGAGCCGATCCCACGTCCCGTCCGCACTCCACAGACGAAACCATCGGTAAGCGGCATCCCAGGGCGCAAGGTCACGCGGAACCAGCCGCCAGGCACACCCACTGCCCAGCACATACAGGACCGTATCGATGATCAACCGGCGCCCGAACTTCAACGGGCGCCCACCACGAGACACATCCCGCACCGGCAACAACGGCTCGATCACCGCCCACTGAGCATCCGTCAACGACGTGTCATAGACCGGCTTGCACACACAGACACACACGCGAAGTGATCTTCGTGGACACCACCCACGAAGATCACCACCCGAAGTTGATCAATTACCCAACACTTTCTGAGCCGTACCGCCCGGCTCACCCCGTCTCAGCCCGGCTCAGCCCGGCTCACCCCGTCTCACCCCGTCTCAGCCCGGCTCACCCCGACACGAGCCGGATCACCGCCGCGCCCTGCGTGTCCCAGCCCGCCAACTGAAGCTTGAACACGCCCGGTTCGGGATCAGGGCGCTTGGGAGCGGCGTCCGCGTCGGTGCAGCCGAGCATGCCGCCGCCACCGCCGTCGAAGAAGGTGAAGATGGGGCCGCAGGTGCCCTTCAGGGTGCCGTTGCCGCCGCTGCCACTGGCGAGGGTCAGATCGAAGTCGACGCTCTGCTTCTTCTTCAGTTTCTGCACCGCGAAACTGCCGCCGCCCACCGCGAAGCTCGTCGGCCCGTCGATGGCCACCTCGCACGTGCCGTCCGCGCAGGCCCCGTAGCGGGATCCGTCGGAGGCCTTCACGGCGGGCGCGGGGGCCGGGCTCGTACGGGTGGGGCTCGGACTGGGCACCGCGCTACTCGCCGAGGCGCTGGGGCGGGCGGAGGGTTCGGCGGGCGCGGAACTGGCTCCTGTCTTGCCCTTCGCGTCGCCCCCGGCCCCCACGTCGTCACTGTCGCCGTCGCCGTCGGAGGAGCCGCAGGCGGACAGGAGCAGGGCGAGGAGTGCTGCTCCGGCGATCGGCCCGAACGTGCGCGGACGTACCGATGAGACGGCGAGGGGGCTCATACCAACTCCCGTGGTGGGGCGCCGAGATGCGGACAGCGCCTGTCTACCGGCGGGGCATGGGGACCCCTCCCGCTGAGATATGCCCGTACCTCCTCCGGCCCCCAACCCCCGCGGGCCCGACAGGAGTTACCTCCCATCGGGCCCGCGAGTCACAACCACCGGGGTCAACAACCCCCCGGATCAGCTCAGTTCCACGTAATGAGCCGCTTCGGCTGCTCCAGGATCGACGCGATGTCGGCCAGGAACTTGGAGCCGAGTTCGCCGTCGATCAGGCGGTGGTCGAAGGACAGCGCCAGGGTGGTGACCTGGCGGGGCTTGACCTTGCCCTTGTGGACCCAGGGCTGGAGCTTGATCGCGCCGAGGGCGAGGATGGCGGATTCGCCCGGGTTCAGGATGGGCGTACCGGTGTCGACGCCGAAGACGCCGACGTTGGTGATGGTGATCGTGCCGCCCTGCATGTCGCCCGGGGAGGTCTTGCCCTCGCGGGCGGTGGAGACCAACTCGGCCAGGGAGGCAGAGAGTTCGGGCAGGGTCTTGTCGTGCGCGTCCTTGATGTTCGGCACGATCAGACCGCGCGGGGTGGCCGCGGCGATGCCCAGGTTCACGTAGTGCTTGAGGACGATCTCCTGGTTGGCCTCGTCCCAGGCGGCGTTGACGTCCGGGTTGCGGCGGATCGCCACCAGCACGGCCTTGGCGATGAGCAGCAGCGGGTTGACCCGCATGCCCGCCGGGAGGCCGTACTCGTCGGGGTTGGCCTTGAGTTCCTCGACCAGGCGCATGGTGCGGGTCACGTCGACCGTCACGAACTCGGTGACGTGCGGCGCGGTGAAGGCCGAGCCGACCATGGCCTGCGCGGTCATCTTGCGTACGCCCTTGACCGGGATCCGGGTCTCGCGGGCACCGGGAGCCGGAGCCGCGACCGGGGCGGCCGGAGCCTGTGCGGGCGCGGGGACCGGAGCCGGGGCGGCGGGGGCCGCGGGAGCCTGCGGGGCCGCGGCCGGGGCCGCCGCCGCGTGGACGTCCTCGCGGGTGATGATCCCGTCCGGGCCGGTCGGGGTGACCGTAGCCAGGTCGACCCCGAGGTCCTTGGCGAGCTTGCGCACCGGCGGCTTGGCCAGCGGGCGGGCACCGGCGGGAGCCGCCGGGGCCGGGACCACGGGGGCCGGGGCGGCCGGAGCCGCGGGCGCGGCGCTGCCGTTGAGTTCCGCCTGTACCGCCGCCGCGGCCGGTTCCGGCCGGCTCGCCGGGGCCTTGCGCGGGCGGCGCTTGGTGGAGGACTCGGCGACGCCGTAGCCGACCAGGACCGGCTGGCGGCCCTTGGGGGCTTCCTCGCCGGACTCGGCGGCGGGCTGCGCGGCGGGGGCCTCGGGGGCCGGGGCCTCGCCGGAGCCGCCGACCTCGACCGCGATGATCACCTGGCCGACGTCGACCGTGGTGCCCTCGGCGTAGCGCAGTTCACGGACCACACCGGTGAACGGGATGGGCAGTTCGACCGCGGCCTTGGCGGTCTCCACCTCGCACACCGCCTGGCCGTCGGTGACCTCGTCACCGGGCTGGACGTACCACTTGAGGATTTCCGCCTCGGTGAGTCCCTCGCCGACGTCGGGCATCTTGAACTCGCGCAACTGGGACTGCGTCATGCTGGTCACGCCTCTCCTCAGTACGCCAGCGAGCGGTCGACGGCGTCGAGCACTCGGTCAAGGCCTGGCAGGTATTCCTCTTCGAGGCGGGCCGGCGGGTAGGGGGCGTGGTAGCCGCCGACCCTCAGCACCGGGGCCTCCAGGTGGTAGAAGCACCGCTCGGTGATCCGGGCGGCGATCTCCGCGCCGGAGCCGAGGAAGACCGGGGCCTCGTGGACCACGATCAGGCGGCCGGTCTTCTCCACCGACTTCTGCACGGTGTCGAAGTCGATCGGCGAGAGCGAACGCAGGTCCACGACCTCCAGGGAGCGGCCCTCCTCCTGGGCGGCCTGAGCGGCCTCCAGGCAGACCTTCACCATCGGGCCGTAGCCGACCAGCGTGGCGTGGGTGCCCTCGCGGACCACCTGGGCGCCGTGCAGCGGGGCGGGGATCGCCTCGGTGTCGACCTCGGTGCGGTCCCAGTAGCGCCGCTTGGGCTCGAAGAAGATCACCGGGTCGTCGGACTGGATGGCCTGCTGCATCATCCAGTACGCGTCCGAGGCGTTCGAGGGCGAGACCACCTTGAGGCCCGCGACGTGCGCGAACAGGGCCTCGGGCGACTCGGAGTGGTGCTCGACCGCGCCGATGCCGCCGCCGTAGGGGATACGGATGACGACGGGCAGCTTGACCTTGCCGAGCGCGCGGGCGTGCATCTTGGCGAGCTGCGTGACGATCTGGTCGTACGCGGGGAAGACGAAGCCGTCGAACTGGATCTCCACGACCGGGCGGTAGCCGCGCAGGGCCAGGCCGATCGCGGTGCCGACGATGCCGGACTCGGCGAGCGGGGTGTCGATGACCCGGTCCTCGCCGAAGTCCTTCTGCAGACCGTCGGTCACCCGGAAGACGCCGCCGAGCTTGCCGACGTCCTCGCCCATGACGAGGACCTTCGGGTCGGCCTCCATCGCGGCGCGCAGGGATTCGTTGATCGCTTTGGCGAGTGCCAACTTCTCGACTGCCATGGTCACTTGCCCTCACCCTCGGCCGGGGCGTCCGCGAACGACGCCTGGTAGGCGGCGAACTGGGCGCGCTCCTCGTCGACGAGCGCGTGCCCGTCGGCGTAAACGTTCTCGAAGATGGCGAGGTTGTCCGGGTCCGGCATGGCCCGTACCACCTCACGTACTCGCTTGCCCAACGCCTCGCTCTCCGCGTCGAGTTCCGTGAAGAAGGCCTCGTCGGCGAACTTCTCGGACTCCAGGTACGCGCGCAGCCGCAGGATCGGGTCCTTGGCCTCCCAGGCCTGCCGCTCCTCGTCGTGCCGGTAGCGGGTGGGGTCGTCGGAGGTGGTGTGCGCGCCCATGCGGTACGTGAACGCCTCGACCAGGGTGGGTCCTTCGCCGCGACGGGCACGCTCCAGCGCCCACCGGGTCACGGCGAGGCAGGCCAGTACGTCGTTGCCGTCCACGCGGACGCCGGGGAAGCCGAAGCCCTGGGCGCGCTGGTAGAGCGGCACCCGGGTCTGGCGCTCGGTCGGCTCCGAGATCGCCCACTGGTTGTTCTGGCAGAAGAAGACCACCGGGGCGTTGTAGACCGCGGAGAAGGTGAACGCCTCGGCGACGTCGCCCTGGCTGGAGGCACCGTCACCGAAGTACGCGATCACCGCGCCGTCGGAGCCGTCCTTGGCGACGCCCATCGCGTAGCCCGTGGCGTGCAGCGCCTGCGAGCCGATCACGATCGTGTACAGGTGGAAGTTGTTGCTGTTCGGGTCCCAGCCGCCGTTGTTCACGCCGCGGAACATGCCGAGCAGATTGGTCGGGTCGACCCCGCGGCACCAGGCGACGCCGTGCTCGCGGTAGGTCGGGAAGACGTAGTCGTCCTCGCGGGTGGCGCGGCCGGAGCCGATCTGGGCGGCCTCCTGGCCGAGCAGCGAGGCCCACAGGCCCAGCTCGCCCTGGCGCTGCAGCGAGGTGGCCTCCGCGTCGAAGCGGCGCGTGAGGACCATGTCGCGGTACAGGCCGCGCAGCTCCTCGGGGGTGATGGCGTCGACGTACGAGGCGAAGTCGGCGTCCGCGGCGTTCTTCGTCGGCTCGACACGCTTGCCCTCGGGGGTCAGAAGCTGGATCAGCTCCGGCTCCGTCCCCGTCGTCTCCTGGGCGGACGCTGCTTTCTTGGCGCTCGCGCGCTTGGTGCCGCCGCTGCGGCGTGGTTTCCGCTCGGCAGTGCTCTCCACGGTCACGTGTGCTCCTCCGTCGGTCCGGTCCCCGGGATCTGCCGGGAACCGGTGTCTTTCCCGGCCTTGAGAAGCCGGGAAAGGGCGGCTCGCCTGCAGTCCGTCCCGCGCACGGGGTGGGTACGACTCGGCCGGACAACAGGTTTGGGCGTTGTCCCGGCGAGCCCTGCAAGAGGCACGTTACCCAGTGCTCCAAGCATCCGCGAAACCCCTCTGACCTGCGCTTTTACTTGGATTTCCAAGTAAACTCGCGGGGAGGGGATCGCCGCTGGTCACAGCTCCACAGTGAGCCGGAACACGCGAACGTTAACCCGGGCACCCCGGGCTCGGGAAGAGTCGACCTTTCTCTCAGGGGTGCACCCCCGTACACCCGCCACTGTCCGTCCGCCGCAGTTCACGGGGTGTCCCACAACAGTTCCGCGGACCGACCACCCGGCCCGGCGGGCGCCGCCGACCGGCCGGGAAGCTGGGCGCGGACCACTGTGTGACACTTACAGCGTGCCTGAGAACGGACATAACGGATACAGCGGACCCGGCGGAAGCGGCGGAGCCGATGGCACCGGCGGCACGATCAGGGTCTTCCTCGTCGATGATCACGAGGTCGTCCGGCGGGGCGTGCACGAGCTCCTCGCGGGCGAGGACGACATCGAGGTGATCGGCGAGGCCGGTACCGCCGCCGACGCCCGGGCCCGTATCCCGGCCGCCCGGCCCGACGTCGCGGTACTCGACGTACGCCTCCCGGACGGCAGCGGTGTCGAGGTCTGCCGCGAGATCCGCTCCGCCGACGAGAACATCAAGTGCCTGATGCTCACCTCGTACTCCGACGACGAGGCACTGTTCGACGCGATCATGGCCGGCGCCTCCGGCTATGTGCTCAAGGCGATCCGCGGCGAGGAACTGCTCTCGGCGGTACGGGACGTCGCCGCCGGAAAGTCGCTGCTCGACCCGGTGGCCACCTCCCGGGTACTGGAGCGCCTGCGCGAGGGCAAGACCGGCGGCACCGAGGACCAGCTCGCCGATCTGACCGACCAGGAGCGCCGGATCCTCGCCCTGATCGGCGAGGGCATGACCAACCGCGCCATCGGCGAGCAGCTCCACCTGGCCGAGAAGACCATCAAGAACTACGTCTCCAGCCTGCTGTCCAAGCTCGGCATGCAGCGCCGCTCCCAGGCCGCGGCCTTCGTGGCCCGGATGGAGGCGGAGAAGGGCGGCGGCTCCGGCGGCTCGGGCGGAAGCGGAGGGTCCGGTGGGGGCGGGAGTTTCGGCGGGGGTGGCTCGGTCGGCCCTGGTGGGGGTGGCGGGACCGGTGGTGCGGGGGGCGGCGGGGAGTCGGGGCTGGGATAGCGGTACGGCGGGGGCTTCGGCGGACGAGCTGGGGCTTTCACGGGCATGCGGCGGGTGCGTACGAGCGGAATGCGGGCGAGGGAGCCTCACGTACGGGCGGGAGGGTCTCACGTACAGGCGGGGCAGCCTCACGTACACGGGGCTTGGGCGGGGCAGTGCCACGTAGAAGCGGAATGTCGGCAAGGGCGACGGGACGGCGCCGGGCAGGGGCGGCGGGACAGCTGGGCCCCGGCCGGGCGGGTGAGGTCGCGAGGACCGGTCCGACCTGGGATTTCCGGCTTGGCCGGGTTGGGGGGTTTCGGGACTTACGGCCCCGTGAAGCAGAGGCCGGGGCCTCTTCAGCCGGGCGGCGCGAGCGGGGACATTGGTGTGCATGCCCAGCCACGAACAGCGCGCCATCCAGCTGCTCAGCCGCACCGCCCACGGTCGACTGGCCGCGAGCAGGAGGGCCATGCCCTTTGTGGCCGCTGCCCGGCACATCGTGGCGGACGGCCATCTCATGCTCCGGATGCACAAGGGCCACGGCTACCACGAGGCCTGTATCGGCTCCGTGGTCGCCTACGGCACCGACAACGCCGCCACCAGCGCCCCCGACGCCGGTCAGTGGACCGTCCAGGTCATCGGCACCGGTGAGTGGGCGGACCCCTCGCCCGAGCAGATCGGCCTCTTCGGTCCGGAGCCGGGCACCGTCGACGGCGACCCCTTCGAGCCGGTGTACATCCGGCTGACCCCGCAGTTCGTGACCACGCACTCCACCGACAACGGCCTGGAGCGCGATTTCGCCCGCCTGGAACGCCGCGGACCGCACCTGCCGGGGCCCCGTCCCTCGCCGGAGAACGGACCGGCGGACGGAGTGGCCTGACGGGCGGGCGCTGGTCGGCGCCTGTCCGGTGAGCTACTCGCCGGGCTCCTCCCGGCCTTCCTGCTCAGCCGCTCCCGGCCGCTCGGCTCAGCCCCTCGCGGGGCAGGCCCGAGCTTCAGACCCCGTCGGGGTCGTCCGGCGTCTCGCCCGTCGGGATGCCCGGGCCGCCGCCCTCCGTGCCGCCGTCGGTCTCGGTGGGCTCCTCGGTGGGAGTCTCGTCCGTCGGTTCCTCGGTCGGGGTCTCGTCCGTGGGCTCCTCGGTGGGAGTCTCCTCGGTCGGTTCCTCGGTCGGGGTCTCGTCCGTGGGCTCCTCGGTGGGAGTCTCCTCGGTGGGCTCCTCGCCGGTGCCGCCGTCGGTGTTGCCGCCGGGGTCCGTCGTCTCTTCCGTGGTCTCGCCGGTCGGTTCCTCGGTGGGCTCCGAGGTCTCCTCCGCGGGGGTGCTGCTGGAGGTTCCGGGGTCGGGCGAGTTTCCGCCGCCGTCGTTGCTCAGCGCCAGGCCGAGGCCGACGCCCAGACCGATCAGGGCGAGCAGGATCAGGAACCAGATCCAGCCACGTCCGCGCCGCCGACCGCCGCCGTTGTCGCGGTAGCTGCCGCCGCCGTCGAACCCGCCGTCGTCGTCCCCGCCGACCGGCCGCACCATCGGCTGCTGCACGGGCCGGGTGCTCCCGTACTCCGGGTGGCCCATCGCCGCGGTGCCGCCGACGCCCATGGCCGGGGTGTTGCGGCCGTCGTGCACATCGACCGGGCCGGTGTTCCAGGTGCCGTTGTGGCTGCCCTTGTCGTAGAGCATCTGCAGCCCGTACTGGACCGTGCCGCGCATCTCCTCCGCCGTCTGGAACCGGTCGTCCGGGTCCTTGGCGAGCGAGCGCATGACCAGGCCGTCCAGCTCCGGCGGGCAGTCCTCGTCGTAGCCGGAGGGCGGCACCGGCATGTCCTGAACGTGCTGGTAGACCACCGAGAGCGGGGTCTCGCCGACGAACGGCGGGCGCAGCGCGAGGAGTTCGTAGAGCAGACAGCCGGTGGCGTACAGGTCGCTGCGGTGGTCGACGGCCTTGCCGAGCGCCTGCTCCGGGGAGAGGTACTGCGGGGTGCCCATGACCATGCCGGTCTGGGTCATCGTCGACTGCGCGCCGTGCAGCGCGCGGGCGATGCCGAAGTCCATGACCTTGACCGCGCCGGTGTTCGTGATGATCACGTTGGCCGGTTTGATGTCACGGTGCACGATGCCGTGCTGGTGCGAGTAGGCGAGCGCCTCCAGGACCCCGGAGACGATGATCAGGGCCTGCTCGGCGCCGGGCGCCTCGGCGTTGATCAGCAGGTCGCGGATGGTGCGGCCCTCGACCAGCTCCATCACGATGTACGGCACGGTGTTGCCCGCGACGACGTCCTCGCCGGAGTCGTACACGGCGACCACCGCGTGGTGGTTCAGTCCGGCCACCGACTGTGCCTCGCGGGTGAACCGGGCCTTGGAGACGGGGTCCTCGGCGAGGTCGGCGCGGAGCAGTTTGACGGCGACGGTGCGGCCGAGGCGTACGTCCTCGGCGGCGAAGACCTCCGCCATGCCGCCGCGGCCGAGTCTGCGGGTCAGCCGGTACCGGCCGTCACCAACCAGTCCGCCATTTCCCCACAGTTCAGGCGAATCGGACATGCCGCCAGTCGCCTCGGGGTCGGGCGAGCCCTGAGAGCGCTGCGTCTGTGCCATCAGTCCTCGCCGTCGTCATCATCCGCGGTCCGCGCGGTCGTTGTGTCGGGATCCAAGCCACGCCCACGCTACAGCCTCCGCACGACAGGCCGTTCCGCGTTGAACTTCCCGCCCTCCCGCCACGGCCGCCCGAGCCGTCCGGCCCGCCCCTTTCCTGTCGCCTCCCGCTCACCTCCCGTTCGCCCGCCGCCGGTTCCCCGAGGTGTCCCGCCCCCGCCACGGCTGTAACGCTTGCGCGACTCTTCTTGCCCGTACGGTCACGGAACGGGCACCGAGCTTGACGTGGCAGGGGCCTGGGGCAGACTTGGCCGGGATCAGAGGTACCGACGCGGTATCGGGACACCAACCGCGGGGCAGGAGCCACCGCCTCGCGCCGATGGGGGACGCACGACATGAGTGACGGCGCACACGGCCGCTACGCGGGCAGTTCGGTCGCCGGTGGCCGTTACCAGCTGCGTGATCTGCTCGGCGAAGGCGGCATGGCCTCGGTCCACCTCGCCTACGACTCCGTGCTCGACCGCCACGTCGCGATCAAGACGCTGCACACGGAGCTGGGCCGCGAACCCGCGTTCCGCGAGCGTTTCCGGCGCGAGGCGCAGTCCGTGGCGCGGCTCACACACGCCAACATCGTCTCGGTGTTCGACACCGGCGAGGACACCCTCGACGGTGCCACCACGCCGTACATCGTCATGGAGTACATCGAGGGCCGCCCGCTCGGTTCGGTGCTCGACTCGGACATCCAGCAGTACGGCGCGATGCCCGCCGACCGCGCCCTGAAGATCACCGCGGATGTGCTCGCGGCGCTCGAAATCAGCCACGAGATGGGCCTTGTCCACCGCGACATCAAGCCCGGCAACGTGATGATGACCAAGCGCAACGTCGTCAAGGTCATGGACTTCGGCATCGCGCGCGCCATGCAGTCCGGCGTGACCTCCATGACCCAGACCGGCATGGTCGTCGGCACCCCGCAGTACCTCTCCCCCGAGCAGGCCCTCGGCCGCGGCGTCGACGCGCGCAGCGACCTGTACTCGGTCGGCATCATGCTGTTCCAACTGGTCACCGGCCGCCTGCCGTTCGAGGCGGACTCGCCGCTGGCCATCGCGTACGCGCACGTCCAGGAGGAGCCGGTCGCCCCGTCCTCCATCAACCGCGCGCTGCCCCCGGCCGTGGACGCGATCGTCGCCCGCGCCCTGCGCAAGAACCCCAACGAGCGCTTCCCGAGCGCCGAGGCGATGCGCGACGAGTGCCTGCGCATCGCACAGTCCCTCCAGCCCGCCGCGCCGAGCATCGTGCCGGGCGCGCACACGGGCAGCGGCTCGGGCGTCGGCTCCGCCGTCTTCCCGCCGCTGGACGGCAACACCGCCAACCCGAGCGGCCAGGTCCAGCAGCCGTACCAGTCGGGCGGCTACACCCCGGCGCCGACCCCGGGCTACGGCTACCCGCAGCAGGGCGGCTACCAGACCCCGGCCCCCTCCGCGTACAACCCGAACACCCCCGCGCCGGGCCCGTACAACCCGAGCACCCCGGCGCCGTACAACGTCGCCCCGGCGACCACGACCGGCGCCTCCGCCGGCAAGAAGAAGAACATGCCGGTGATCGTCGGCTCGATCGTGGTCGCGCTGATCGCGATCGGCGGCCTGATCACCGTGATCGCCACGAAGGACGACGGCGGCGACCCGAAGGCCGGTGGCGACGCCTCGGCGACTCCGTCCGGCTTCAAGGGCCCCGACCTGGCACTGCGGATCAACGAGACCCAGTGCACCGAGGCCACGCCCGGGGTCAACGACGAGGACAAGATCCAGCTCCCCGACTTCCGCAACAAGACGTGGACCTCGGTGCAGAAGTGCATCAGCGCCGCGGGCTGGGGTTACGACAACAAGAACCGCACCGACGAGAACACCTGGGGCAAGGACACGGTCATCTTCCAGCACCCCGCCCCCGACACCGAGATCGATCCCGACGACGAGACCTTCAAGATCAGTTTCACTCTGTCGACGGGTAAGCCTGCGGCGTAGGGCGGGAGTTGGGGGGCCTGAGGGGCCTGTCCCTGAAGTCCGTTGCGGCGGGCGGGGGTTGGGCCTCGGCCCGCCCGTCGACTCCTTGGTTCAGCTCGCCGTGTGCCCGCCACCGGTGTCGAAGGCCTGAGCGACGGCCAGGCTGTCCTCGTAGATGTGGTAGCGCGTGAAGCGGCCGTTCTCGACCGTGAGGTGCAGGGCGAACCGTGCCCGATAGGCGCGGCCGGTGGGGCGGGCGGTCTGCCGGAGTTCGCCGAGGACCACCGCGTCGGCGCCGTCCACGAGGATGCGCTCGATCTGTGTGTCCGTCTCCTCGGGCACGTGGTGCCGACCCAACTCCTCGAAGAGGCCCGCCGCTTCGGCACCCGTGGTCCGGTGGATGATCCACGGCGTGTCCGCCGCCCGGCCGTGCTCGGCCTCCGGCCAGTTGATCTTCCAGTCCACCTTCTCCGCGAACAAGGCGGCGGCACCCTTGGTGTCACCCGTACCGAACCGCCCGAGGAATTCCTGGACGAGGGCACGGGTCGCCGCGGAGTCGGGGGCCGGGGCGGACGCGGGCGCGGGCGTGGGCGCGGCCGTCGCTGCGGGGGTGGTCTCGGATGCGGACATGGCTGACTCCCTGGGTGGGCGCGTGCCTCGGATCGGTCGGATCCGGTACGGCGGTAAGTGAATTGATGGGTACGGGCGACGCTCCTGCTCGGCGCGACGGTGCCCAGTCTCACTGACGCACTGGGTGGGGGCGATTACCTGACAGGTAAGCGGGAGGCAGCGGCTCAGAAGGCTTTGTGGGGCGCCCAGTTGGTGGCAGGGCAGGGGTTCGCCGGATGGCAGCAGGGTTGGGTGCCGGTGCCGGGTGCCGGTGCCGGTGCCGGGTGCAGGGTTCCGGTGCGGCGGGGGAGCCGGATGCGGCGACGGGGCGGGGAGCCGTTGGTGGCTCCCCGCCCCGTCGTCTTCGTCTACTGCGTGTACGTACGTCTACGTGGGCCGGGCGGATCCGGCAGGCCCGGGATCTCGGGCTCCGCGGGCGGGGGTTCTACAGGTACGGGCCCCCGGTGCGACCCGCCGTCGGGCCGTGCGGGTCCTCCTCGTGGTCGCCGCCCATGCCGGGCGGCAGCGCGCGGCGCATCTGCTCCAACTGGGCGCGTGCGGCCATCTGCTGGGCGAAGAGGGTGGTCTGGATCCCGTGGAACAGGCCTTCCAGCCAGCCCACCAACTGGGCCTGGGCGATGCGCAGTTCGGCATCGCTCGGCGTCCCCTCGTCGGTGAAGGGCAGCGAGAGCCGCTCCAGTTCCTCGACGAGTTCCGGCGCGAGTCCGTCCTCGAGTTCCTTGACCGAGCTGGCGTGGATCTCCTTGAGGCGCTGCCTGCTCGCCTCGTCCAGAGGTGCCGCCCGTACCTCTTCGAGCAGCTGCTTGATCATGCTGCCGATGCGCATGACCTTCGCGGGCTGCTCCACCATCTCCGTCACCGGGGCCTCACGACCCTCGTCCCCGGTGCCGCCGAGCGCCATACCGTCCTGTCCGACCACAAGGACCTGGGGGCTCTCCTGCGACCGTTCGTTCCTCGGCATCTCCATGCGGCCATTGTCGCGCACGACCTCCACTCGGCATCCCGCCGCCCCGGAACGCACCCCGGCCCATGCGCGCGCAACCGGTCCTCCGCCCCGTACCGGCCGCGCGATCCTCCCCTCTTCGCGCCGTAATCCCTCACCGTTCCCTCACCCTCGGCCCCTCCTTCGGCCCCTCCCCGGCCCTCAGCCCCGGCGCAGTCGCACTCCGAGGAAGCCGAGCCCCAGGCCGATGAGGACCATGCCGACGCCGAGGGGCAGTACGTCGATGAGCGGTTCCACGGTGTTCGTGGCGGGCTGGGCCCGGCCCCGGGCAGCCCTGTCGGGGGAGGCAGATTCGGGGTGCGCGGACCATCCGGCGGTCGGCTCGTGACCTGGGGCGGACCGGTGCGGCGCCCAGGGGCGGCCCGCCTCGGGGTGCCGTTCGCCCTGCCGGGTACGGCTCCCGGTCGGCGAGGCGGAGGGCGCCCGGGAGGGCGCGGACGAGGCCGACGCCGAGGTGGAGGGCGAGGGCGCGGCCGGTCGCCCGGGGCGTTCGCGCCCCTCGCCGGGACGGCTGCCCGCCCGCGATTCGCCGGAACGCGAGCGCCCGGGGCGCGGCTCCTCGGCCGTCTGACCCATCAGGGCGCCTACGGAGAACGGTCCCGAGGTGAACGGATTGGAGGCGAATGGACCGGAGGAGAAAGGACCGGAGGAGAACGGTCCCGAGGCGAGCGGGCCCTCCGCTCGTGGGTCCTCCCACGCGGACGGATCCGTACGTGGGGGAGCGTGCGGTACGGCCGACCGTGCGCCGGGCCCTTCGGCCGGACCGGGTCCGGGTTCGCCGCGGGTTCCCGCTTCACGCCGGGACCCCGGTTCCCGCCGGGCCCCCGATTCACGCCAGGACCCTGGTTCACCCCGGGTGTCCGGCCGCGCACCGCGGGCACCTGACCCGCTCCACGGCTCGGCCTCTCCCCAGGGGAATTCGCGGCCCCAGGACATGGCGCCCTCCCAGCCCGCGAACGGATTCCACCGGCTGTCGGCGTCCCAGGGGGAGGCATCGCCCTCGTCGCCGCCCGGGCGGTCGGCACGGTCCGGGGCTCGGAGGGAGCCAGGGGCGGCGGCTCGTTCAGTGGCCGTGAGGGGCGCCGTCCCTTCCGTCGCCGCCTGCGCGGGGGCAGGCAGCAGGAGCAGCGTGGCCAGGGTGAGAGGGGCTCCCGCGGAGCGGAGCACGGTGTGCCGTTGAGTCACGACGACGGCCCCCTAGGGCTCGTACGAAATCGCCAAGATCAGCACGGCAAGCCTCACACGCACCCCGGCCCCGGGCACCCGCTGTGGGCCGTGCGGAGCACACACTCCGCTCGTCCTGCTCCACACGGGCCACACGGCGGCTGGGCTGATGGGCACTTCCAGGCACTTCCGTACGCGAACGCCTCACCCACGCGCCCCGGCCCGTCCCCGACGCCCGGCCCCCGGCACCCAGCGCCCGAGTCGCCTCACCTCACCGAGTGAGCAGCACCTTCCCGACGTGGCTGCTCTCCTCCAGGACCCGGTGACCCTCGCCCGCGCGGCTGAGCGGGATGCTGCGGTCGATGACGGGGCGGATCTGGCCGGCGGAGACGAGCGGCCAGACGTGTTCGTGTACGGCGGCGACGATCGACGCCTTCTCCGTGACGGGGCGCGAGCGCAGCGAGGTGGCCGTGACCGCGCCGCGCTTGGCGAGGAGGGCGCCCAGGTTGAGTTCGCCCTTGACTCCGCCCTGCAGGCCGATGATCGCCAGTCGGCCGCCGAGTGCGAGCGCCTTGACGTTACGGTCCAGGTACTTGGCGCCCATGATGTCGAGGATGACGTCCGCCCCAGCGCCGTCGGTGGCGGCCTTGAGCTCGTCGACGAAGTCCTGCTCGCGGTAGCTGATGAGGATGTCGGCGCCCAGTTCGGCGCACTGGTCGAGCTTCTCCTTGCTGCCCGCCGTGACCGCCACCTTGGCGCCCACGGCCTTGCCGAGCTGGATCGCCATGGTGCCGATGCCGCTCGCGCCGCCGTGTACGAGCAGCGTCTCGCCGGGGCGCAGATGGGCCACCATGAACACGTTCGACCAGACGGTGCACACCACTTCGGGGAGCGCGGCGGCTTGGACGAGGTCCACTCCGTCCGGGACCGGAAGCACCTGGCTCGCGGGCACCACGACCTGCTCCGCATAGCCGCCGCCGGCGAGCAGTGCGCACACCTCGTCGCCGACCGACCAGCCGGAGACCCCGGTGCCGAGCGCGGCGATACGGCCCGAGCACTCCAGGCCGGGGTAGGGGGAGGCGCCGGGCGGCGGGTCGTAGAAGCCCTGCCGTTGCAGGAGATCGGCGCGGTTGACGGCGGCGGCGGCCACCTCGATCAGTACCTCGCCCTCGCCGGGTACGGGATCGGGCACCTCGGCCCAGACGAGTGCCTCGGGTCCACCAGGTTCCGGGATCGTGATCGCATGCATGGGCGCGAGGCTACTCGTGCCGCTCCCGCGCGGGCGGGAGCGGGGAGCACTTCCTCGCCTCGCGTGGACCGGGCCTCAGGCCTCAGTCCACGTCGCCCATGGACCTGGGGGCTTCCTGGTGATGGGGCAGCGGCGCGCGCACGATCGTGATGAGCCGGTCGGTCAACTGGAGGGTGCCGATGGCCGGATCGTCGTAGCCGAGCAGGCGGTGACCGCGTACGACACTGACCACCAGGTCGTCCGTCTCGCGCGGGCCCAGCCCCACCTCGGCCTTGACCACCGGGCGTTCGAGCAGATCGAGCCCACTGCCCTGCTGGATCAGGTCCTCCATCACCCGGCCCGCGCTCGGGCTGAGCACCGAGAGCCCGAGCAGACGTCCGGCGGCGCTCGCGCTGGTGATGACGGAGTCGGCGCCCGACTGCCGCAGCAGCGGGGCGTTCTCCTCCTCGCGCACCGCGGCCACGATCTTCGCGCCGCGGTTCAACTGGCGTGCCGTGAGCGAGGCGAGGACCGCGGTGTCGTCGCGCTGGGTGGCGATGATGATCTGCCGCGCCTTGTGCGCCTCGGCCCGGCGCAGTACGTCGCTACGTGTGCCGTCGCCCAGCACACCCACGTACCCCTCGGCGTTGGCCGCCTCGATCACCTTGCTGCTGGGGTCGACGACCACGATCTGGTCCTTCTTCGTACCCGTCGTACACACCGTGGTGATCGCCGAGCGCCCCTTGGTGCCGAAGCCGATGACGACAGTGTGATCACGCACCGTGGACCTCCAGCGATTCAACCGCCATTCCTCCCGGGTCCGTTCGGTGAGGACCTCGAGAGTCGTGCCGACAAGGATGATCAGAAAGACCACACGCAGTGGCGTGACCACGAGAATATTGGTCAGGCGCGCGGCATCGCTGACCGGGGCGACATCGCCGTAGCCGGTCGTGGAGAGCGTGACGGTCGCGTAGTAGAAGGCGTCGAGCAGATCGACGTGGCGATCGGAGTTGTCGCTGTAGCCGTCCCGGTCCACCCAGACGAGCAGCGCGGTGCCCACGAGCACCGTCAACGCCATCATCAGCCGCTTGCTGACCTGGCGCAACGGCCGCTCAACTGCCCGGCGCGGCAAGCGAATTCGCCGGGAGTCCGCACCTGTTTCGAGGGCGGGGCCGTCCTCCGCCGATCTCGCTATGGCATCCGTGCGGGGGAGTTTCACGTGAAACATGCTCCGTCCGTGAGGACCGGCCAAGGCAGGTCGAGGGTCTGGACTTCCTCACCGGCGCGGCCGCCCCCCGGCAGCACAACCGCCATGGCATCCGCTCCCGCGATGCCTCTCAGCATGGCGGGTCCGCTGAAGTGCAGCGGCACCGCCTCCCCCGCCCGCAGCGCGACCGGGATCAGCCGGGTGTCGTGCGGGTGGCCCTGCGCCGCCTCGCGCAGCGGAGCGGTGTACGGCTCCGGCTCCAGACGGCCCGAGAGCGTACGCAGCAACGGCTCGGCCAGGGTCAGCAGCCCCGACACCGCCGCCAGCGGATTGCCGGGCAGGCCCACCAGATGTCGCCGCTCCCCGAGCCGTGCCAGGAGCATCGGGTGCCCGGGCCGCACCTCCACGCCGTCCACGAGGAGTTGGGCATCGAGGGCACGCAGGGTGGGGTGGACATGGTCGACGGGGCCGGAGGCGGTACCGCCCGTCGTCACGAGCACCTCCGCCGTGGACTGCTCCATCGCCGCCCGCAGCGCCTCCGCATCGTCCCCGAGCCTGCGCACCGAGACCACCTCCGCCCCCAGCGACCGCAGCCACGAAGGCAGCATGGGGCCGAGCGCATCGCGGATCAGCCCGTCCCGCGGCAGCCCGGAGGCCAGCAACTCATCGCCCAGTACGAGGACTTCGGCGCGCGGACGCGGCACCACGGTCAGCTCGTCGTACCCGGCCGCGGCGGCGAGCCCCAGCACCGCCGGTGTCACCACGGTCGCCCGCGGCAGCAGTTGATCCCCGGACCGGCACTCCTGCCCGCGCGGCCTGATGTCCTGGCCCTGTCCGTTGTTCCGCGTCGCGTGCAGCCGTCCGCCGCCCGCCTCCGTACGTCCGTGCTCCCTGCGCAGCACCGAGGTCGCCCCGTGCGGGACCCGGGCACCGGTCGCGATCCGCACCGCCTCACCGTCCGCCAGCGCCTCCGGCTCCGCCCGCCCCGCGAGCGCGTCCTCGCCCCGCACCTCCCAGGGCCCCGGCCCGGCCACCGCCCAGCCGTCCATCGCCGAGGTGTCGAACGGCGGCAGATCCGTGAGCGCCGCCAACGGCGCCGCCAGCACCAACCCCAACGCCCGATCGTCCAACGGCACCCGCACCGGCGGCAGCCCGTCCGGCGAGGAGGCACGGACGGCGGCTTGTACGGCGATACGGCGGGCTTTGGGCCAAGGGGTCGGGGAGGTGGGGCGGTTGGTGGGGCGAGGGTGTGCGCTGGGGTGGGGGTGGGTGTGTTCGGTGGGGTGGGGCTGGGGCGGTTCCACGGGCAGGTCTTTGTCCTCTGGCGCGTGGCCGGTGGTTGGTACGGGGGTGTCGTCCTTCGCCTCGTTGTCCTTGGCCTCGTCGCCCCTCACCTCGTCGTCCCTGGCCTCGTCGTCGCTGAAGGGGTCTTGCCCGAACGGGTCGTAGGGACCGTATGAGGTGCGGGTGGAACGCGCTTTGGGGGGTGGGGTGTTGGTGGCGTGGGCGGCGTTGGCGGTGTTGGTGGCCTCGGCGGCGTTGGTGGCGCCCGGGATGCCGGGGCCGTCCGGCGCGTCGGTGGCCGGGGGCGTGTCATGCCTGACGAGGGAGAGGGCCTCGTCCGCGCCGATGTCCTCGTCGTGGGTGCTGTGCGACGGGGGCGGAGGCGGGGTGTTCCGTTCGGACCCGGAGGAGGAGGCGCCGTTCACGGGGAGTCAGGCTTCGTCGGCCGGGTCGGCGGAGGTGGGGCCGGTGGCGGAGTCCGCGGCCGAATCGGTGGCGGAGTCCGAGGAGGCGGGCCCGGCGCTCCGCGCGGAGTCGGCGGAAGCCGTGGGCGGCTCTTCCTCGTTCCAGCGGAGGGCGAGTTCGGCGGCCTTGCGCGCGGCTTCGGCCACGGCCTGCGGGCCGCCCTTGGCCTGGCCCACCGCGTAGCCGACGAGGAAGGTGGTCAACGGCGCCGCCGGGCGCGCCACGGAATGCGCGGCGTCACGGGCCAGGTCGAGCAGGACGCCGGTGTCGACGTCGAGTTCCACACCGAGTTCGTCCTTGACCGCGGAGATCCATTCGTCCAGCACCTGACCATGCTCCCTGATACGTGCGCGTGCGGCGGCGAGATCCGCCCAGGTGTCGCAGTCGAAGGAGGCCGCGGCTTCCGGTCGGTCCGCGATCCGGCCCAGTCGGAGGCCCTCGGTCAGCCTTCGCAACGGCAAGCCCTCAAGACCGCCGTACTCGTCCCTGAGCACGGCGAGCCTACGGCGCAGTGCCGCACCCCGGTAGACGGCGACCAAGGGCTGGTCACGCCCGTCGGCGTCCACGAACATCACACCGTCGGAGGGGTCTGCGGCGGGTGCCGGAACTGTCCCCTCTCCGGGCGGAGTTGATGCCCGATCCGGTACCTGCGCCGGTGCCTTCGTCGCTGCATGTGCCTGTGCCTGTGCCGCCATGGGCTGCCGTGTCGGTGCCTGTGCCGGTGCCTGTTCTGTGAGCAGTGCGCTCAGCAGCCGCTCCACCGATTCCCCGTCCAGGAACGGCAAGTCGGCGGAGAGGACGAGTACGTACGGGGCCGACGGCTGGGCGGCCAGCGCCCGCACCCCGGCCTCCAACGCGGCGACGGGTCCGCCGCCCGCCGGTTCCTCCCGGGCCCAGCGCACCGGTCGGGAGGTGGCACGCGGTTCCGCGACGACCACGGTTTCGCGTGCGGCAGCCGAGGCCGAAAGCACCCGGTCGAGCAGGCGCCGCCCGCCCACCCGGAGCCCCGGCTTGTCCGCACCCCCGAGCCGCCGGGCCCGGCCCCCGGCCAGCACGACGGCATCGAAGACCACGGGCCCGGCCCCTGAGTCCGGCTCGGAATCGCTCATGCCCCGAGTATGAGCGCTGGCGGTACGGGTCCGGGTGGCGGTGGGCGCGGAGGCAGGCGAGACAAGCGGCGCGAGGCAAGGCGGGCGGGCGACCGGCCGACGGGCAAGCGGTCGAGCGGCGGGCAGGCAGGCAATAAATGCCTCGCTCCAGAACACATCAGCCCTGATCATGAGCCAAATGCGATTCATTTCCGCCACCGCGGACCCCACAGTTCTGGACCGTGCCGCCGCCTACCCGGCCGACGGTCCGCTAGCCGCCCTCACCCCCGAGCGGATCCGCGAGGAGCTCGACGCCAACCGGTTCCGCCCGGAGTGGATCTGGATCGCGGAGGACGAGGACGGACAGACCCTGGCCCGCGCACTGTGGTGGGGCCGTGCCGACAGTGAGCGGCCCATCGCTCTCGACTGCCTCCAGGTACGGTCCACGGTCGCCGATCCGGCCGCCCTCGCCACCGGACTCCTCGACGCCGGGCATACCGCCTTCGGCACGCTCCCGCTGTACAACCTCTCCCTCCCCGCCGACCGGCACACCCGGCCGGACATGGTCGAGGCGGTCGCCTGGCGCCGCGAAGCCGCCTCGCGTACGGGACTGAGCCGGGAGATCCGGCGCCTGCGCTACGAGTGGACTCCGGCGGCGGGACTGCCCGGGACCGGCAACCGGCTGACCTTCCGCGAGGCCGGTGACGAGGAGTTCCGGGAGGCCTTCGCCCGGGTGTCGGAGGGCAGCCTCGACGAGAACACCCGTGACGAGCTGCGCACCAAGGACACCCGTCAACTGGCCGAGGAGGACATGCAGTTCTACCTCGACTGCCCGGGCGAGCGTTCCTGGTGGCGGCTCGCGTACCTCCCCGACGGCACCCTCGCCGGTCTGGCCATACCCTCGGCGACCCCGTACCACCGCAACGTCGGCTACCTCGGTGTGGTGCCCGAGCAGCGCGGCAAGGGACTGATCGACGAGATCCTCGCCGAGATCACCCGCTTCCACGCCGCCGAGGGCGCCGAGCGCATCACCGCGACGACCGACACCACGAACGTCCCGATGGCCGCGGCCTTCGACCGCGGCGGCTACGAGGTGACCGAGATCCGCGTCGTACTGGAGCCCCCGGCAGCACCGTGACCCGCCGCACGCGCCTCACCCGGTCCCGGGCGGGCGCGAGTTGACGGGCTGGCGGGTCGATGGGTTGGCGAGTTGACGCACTGGAGAGTTGACGCACTGGTGAGTTGACCGGTCGGCGGGCGGCGCAGTACCGCCCGCCGCCCGGTCAACCGTCGACTGCCTACGGCTCGTGGCCTTACGCCGCCTGCCTCACAGCTCAGACCTCACGCCGCCTGCTCACACCGCCTGCTCACCTCGTGGGCTCACGGTGTGAGCAGCGCAGGGCACGTGCACGTATCTCACGGCTCGCGCCTCACGCCCGGCGTCCCGCGTCCCGCGTCTCACACCGTCCGCAGCAACACCGCGGGCTGTTCCACGCAGTCGGCCACGTACCGCAGGAAGCCGCCCGCCGTTCCGCCGTCGCAGACCCGGTGGTCGAAGGTGAGCGAGAGTTGTACGACCTGCCGTACCGCCAGTTCGCCCTCGTGCACCCAGGGCTTGGGGACGATCCGGCCGACGCCGAGCATCGCGGCCTCGGGGTGGTTGATGATCGGCGTGGAACCGTCGACCCCGAACACCCCGTAGTTGTTCAGGGTGAAGGTGCCGCCGGTGAGATCGGCGGGCGTGAGACTTCCGGCCCGCGCCGACTCGGTGAGCCGGGCGAACTCGGCGGTCAGCGATTCCGCGTCGCGCTCCTGGGCGTCCCGTACCACCGGCACCACCAGGCCACGCTCGGTCTGGGCGGCGAATCCCAGGTGCACCCGATC
Source organism: Streptomyces sp. NA04227 (assembly GCF_013364195.1). NCBI lineage: Bacteria > Bacillati > Actinomycetota > Actinomycetes > Kitasatosporales > Streptomycetaceae > Streptomyces > Streptomyces sp. NA04227. Next base: position 3,839,495 of record NZ_CP054918.1, read on the forward strand.
GAGCCGTACGACCTCCCGGGCCTCGGTGTCGACGGTCGAGTTGAGCTCCGGGAAGCGGGCCAGCGCCGCCGTGCAGATCCGGGCCAGCAGGGCGATCACGGAGATCTTCGGGCCACCCGCCGCGTTCATGTCGGCACGTGCCCGCATGAGCAGCGTGGCATCGGCATCGACCCAGCAGGTCGCGTCCGGGATCTCCCGGCGGCTGCGCGAGAGCTTGTCCGCGACCGCGCCGCGCACTCCTCTCAGCGGAACCCGGCTGCTCGCCCCGGCCGCCGCCGACGACGTGCCCGTCCGGACCGGTGCCGTGGCCGGGCGTGCCGTTGCGGTGGCCGGGCGTGCCGGTGCCGTCCCGGCCGCGACGGGCTCCGGCTGCCGCGAGCCCCCGGCGAGGGTTTCGCGCAGGCCCGCGGCCGTGATCGCGTTCTCGACATCGCCCCGCAGGATGAGCCCGTCCGGTCCTGAGCCGGGCAACTCCCGCAGATCGATGCCGTGTTCACGGGCCAGCCGTCGCACCAGCGGCGAGATCACCGGAATCGGGCCCTCGCCGTGCGGCGACGGGGACCCGTCCACTGCCTGCCCCACGGTCCGCGAAGTCCGGGCAGCTGCCGGAGCCGGTGCAGGGGCCGGTGCGGGGGTCGGTGCAGGGGCCGGTACGGGGGTCGGTGCCGGGGCCGCGGCGGGTGCGGCGGCCGAAGCCGCAGCAGGTGCCGATGTCGCGGCCGGTGTCTGGCGTACCCGGCGGCGGCGGGCGGGCGCGGCGCCCGTGCCGTAGCCGACGAGGACGTTGCCGGACGACTCCGCGGCACCGGACCCGGCCGACCCCGAAGACCCCGCGGCCCCCGAGGAGCCGGACGTCGCGCCGGAGCCCGTGCCGGTGTCGTCGGCGCCACGGGCGGCACTCGCGGCGGGGGATCCGCCATCCGTGCCGGAGTGGCCGTTCACCTGTCCGGCCTCGGTCGCGCCGACGGCGACGGTCAACAGCGGGGCACCGACGGGGAGTTCGGTGCCCTCCTCGCCGAAGCGCGCGGTGACCACGCCGCCGTAGGGGCAGGGCACCTCGACCATGGCCTTGGCCGTTTCGACCTCGACGACGGGCTGGTCGATGGCGACCACGTCGCCGACCTGCACCAGCCAGCGGACGATCTCCGCCTCGGTCAGTCCCTCGCCGAGGTCGGGCAGGGCGAATTCGAGAACCTGGGCCATCAGCTCTCCGCCTCCCACTGCAGCCGTGCCACGGCGTCGAGGATGCGGTCCACGCCGGGCAGATGGTGCCGCTCCAGCATCGGCGGCGGGTACGGGATGTCGAAGCCGGTGACCCGCAGCACGGGTGCCTCCAGGTGGTGGAAGCAGCGCTCGGTGACCCGGGCGGCGATCTCGCCGCCGGGGCCGCCGAAGCCGGTCGCCTCGTGCACCACCAGCGCGCGGCCGGTGCGGCGCACCGAGGCGCAGACGGTCTCGTCGTCGAAGGGCACCAGCGAACGCAGGTCGACGACTTCGAGGTCCCAGCCCTCGGCCGTGGCCGCCTCGGCGGCCTCCAGACAGACCGGCAGGGAGGGGCCGTAGGTGAGCAGGGTGGCGCTGCGGCCGGGGCGGCGGACCACCGCGCGGCCGAGGGGCTCCACGGCCGTCGGCGTCTGCGGGTTCCACTGGGACTTGGACCAGTACAGCCGCTTCGGCTCCATGAAGACGACCGGGTCGTCGGAGGCGATGGACGCCCGCAGCAGGCCGTAGGCGTCGTCGACCGTCGCGGGGGTGACCACGTGCAGGCCGGGGGTGGCGATGTAGTACGCCTCGGAGGAGTCGCTGTGGTGCTCGACGCCGCCGATTCCGCCGCCGTAGGGGACGCGGATGGTGATCGGCAGCGGCATGGCGCCGCGGGTGCGGTTGCGCCAGCGCGACACATGCGAGACGAGTTGCTCGAAGGCCGGGTAGGCGAAGGCGTCGAACTGCATCTCCACGACCGGCCGCAGCCCGTACATGGCCATGCCGACGGCGGCGCCGAGGATGCCCGCCTCGGCGAGCGGGGTGTCGGTGCAGCGGTCCTCGCCGAACTCCTTGGCGAGGCCGTCGGTGATACGGAAGACGCCGCCGAGTGTGCCGACGTCCTCACCCATCACATGGACGGTGGGGTCCTCTGCCAGGGCGTCCCTGAGCGCGCGCCCGAGGGCCTGCGCCATGGTCGCCGGTTTGACGGCAGCGGTGGTCATCGCCCGGTCCCTCCCGGCTCGTTGTGCGTGTCGTTCTCCGCCTCCGCGTCCAGCTCGGCCCGCAACTGGGCCGCCTGTTCCCGCAGTTGGGAGGTCTGTTCGGCGAAGACATGGCTGAACAGGTCCATCGGGTCGAGCACCGGGTCGGCGTTCATCCGGGCCCGCAGGTCGGCCGCCATCGTCTCGGCCTCGTCCTTGGCCGCCTGTTTGCCGTCGTCGTCCAGCAGTCCGCGTTCGGTCAACTCCCGCTCCAGCAGGGCGATGGGGTCGTGTCCGCGCCAGACCTCGACTTCCTTGTCCTCGCGATAGCGGGTGGCGTCGTCGGCGTTGGTGTGCGCGTCGATGCGGTAGGTGATGGCCTCGACCAGGGTGGGTCCGCCGCCGGTGCGTGCCCGCTGGATGGCCTCGGTGAGCACCTCGTGCACGGCCACCACGTCGTTGCCGTCGACCAGGCGGCCCGGCATTCCGTACCCGACGGCCTTGTGGGCCAGGGACGGGGCGGCGGTCTGCTTGTCGAGCGGCACGGAGATCGCGAAGCCGTTGTTCTGCACCAGGAAGACGACCGGTGCCTGCCAGACGGCGGCGAAGTTCAGCGCCTCGTGGAAGTCGCCCTCGCTGGTGCCGCCGTCGCCGACCAGGGCGAGCGCGACGACGTCGTCGCCGCGCAGCCGGGCCGCGTGGGCGAGGCCGACCGCGTGCGGCAGTTGGGTGGCGAGCGGGGTGCACAGCGGGGCGATGCGGTGTTCGCGCGGGTCGTAGCCGGTGTGCCAGTCGCCGCGGAGCAGGGTCAGCGCCTGGACCGGGTCGAGGCCGCGGGCGACCGCCGCGAGGGTGTCGCGGTAGCTGGGGAACAGCCAGTCCTGCTCCCGCAGGACGTCGGCCGCGGCTATCTCACAGGCCTCCTGGCCGGTGGTCGACGGGTACACGGCAAGCCTGCCCTGCTTGGTGAGGGCGGTGGCCTGCGCGTTGTAGCGGCGGCCGCGTACCAGCTGGGCGTACAGGCGCCGCAGCAGCGCCGGGTCCGCCTTCAGGGCACCCTCGGTGCCGAGGACCCGGTACGGCTCGGGGTCGGGAAGAAGCGGGCCGGGATCCGTGCGCGGTTTCCAGGCGGGCGGCGGGGTGGGCCGGTAAGCGCCCCGCTGCTCGTCCAGAACCGTCGGGCTGTTCCTCTTCACCGCGTGCACCTCCTCGTGGGCGGTTCGTGGGGAGTGGCTCGGAGCGCACGTGTGATGCGCCTCACCAACCGATTGTTCGGTCAGCGGCACATTTTGGCTACAGGCACCTTCAGTCTGTGGACAATCGGTTCTCCACAGCGTCGTATGGAAGCAGTACGTCCATGGTATGGAGGCGGGGGCGCATGGCATCTGAACGAATGGCCGAGGGTGACGCCGAGCGCGAGGAGCTGTCACTGCCTCCGCCCCAGGGCATTCCCTGGACGCCGCCGCGCCCGCTCGACTCCGTGGACCGCGCGATCCTCGACATCCTCCGCGCCGACGGCCGGGCCTCGATACGTTCCGTGGCCGAACAGGTCCACGTCTCGCGCGCGAACGCCTACGCCCGTATCAACCGCATGGTCGCCGACGGCGTGATACGCGGTTTCGCGGCGCGCGTGGACCACGAACGCGCAGGTCAGGGCACCTCGGCGTACATCACCCTGAAGATCGTGCAGAACACCTGGCGCACCGTGAGCGAGCAACTGCGCGAACTGCCCGGCGCCTCACACATCGCCCTGGTCAGCGGCGACTTCGACGTGCTGCTGATGGTGCACGCCCCGGACAACCGCACGCTGCGCGAACTCGTCCTGACCCGCCTCCAGGCCATCCCGGAGATTCTGAGCACCCGCACGCTGCTCGTCTTCGAGGAGGAGGACCTGGAGCCCGGCAGCTGAGCCCAGCAGCTGCGCCCGGGAGCCCGGCAGCTGAGCCCAGCAGCTGCGCCCGGGAGCCGAGCCCTGAGCCCGGCAGCCGAGCCCGGACGCCGGGCCCTGAGCGCAGGCCGCGGGTCGGCGGCGGCCTAACCGGAACGGGCCGGACCCCTGCGGTCGCCCGCGGAGTCCGGCCCGTACCGTCGCGTCAACGGGTCCCGGCAGGGCGCCCGTTCAGCTCTCGTCCTCGGCACGCAGTCCGGCGAACGTCAGCCGCGCCACCGCGTCGGCGATGTCCCGGGGGATGATGCTGCCGCCGTCCGGCCGGTACCACTCGACGATCGAGTTGATCATTCCGAACACCAGCCGGGTGGCGAGCCGTACGTCGATGTCCCTGCGGACCTCGCCCTCCTGGGCCGCCGCCCGCAGCAGGTCGGCCACCCGGTGGTCGAACTCGCGGCGCCGCTCCAGCGCCCAGCGTTCGGTGTCGGTGTTGCCGCGCACCCGCAGCAGCAGGGTCACATAGGGCAGTTCGGCGGTCAGGACCTCGACCATGCGCCGGGTGACGTACTCCAGGCGGCGGGCCGAGGGGCCGCTGCGCGCGGGTTCCTCGTCGAGGATCGCGAACAGGCCGTCCAGGGCCCGGCTCACGGCCCGGCGCAGCAGCTCTTCCTTGCCCGAGACGTGGTGATAGATGGACGACTTGGAGATGCCCGCCGCCTTGGACAGGTGCTCCATCGACGTGCCGTCGTAGCCGCGCTCGTTGAAGACGGTGACCGCGACGGCGAGCAGCGACTCCGGGGTGTAGGTGTCGCGCCGAGGCGTGGTCATGGTGCGGACTCCCGGTTCTCGGAGGCGTACGCGTGCCGGTACAGCGCGAGGGAGGGAGCGTAGCGGCCGCCGGGGTCGCGCAGATGCAGGTCGTCCAGGAGCGAGTGGGCCCAGGTCCGGCCGAGCCTGCGGCTCCATTCGAAGGGGCCCAGCGGGTAGTTGACGCCCATCCGCATGGCCGTGTCGATGTCCTCCTCGGTGGCGACGCCCTTGGCCACCGCGTCGTGCGAGAGGTCGATCAGCCGGGCGACGGTACGCGCGACGATCATGCCCGGCACGTCGCCGATGACGCTGACCTTCTTGCCGAGCGCCTGGAACAGGCCGATGGCCTCCCTGAGGGTGCGCTGGCCGGTGTCCTGGGAGGCGGACAGGGCGATCCGGGTGGCCGCGCGGTAGTCGAGGGCGAGGTCGAAGTAGACGACGTCGCGATACTCCACGGAGGTCTGGCCGTCCGCGAGCGCGAGCTGGCCACCGCCCGGCAGGACCAGGCGGGTGCCGTGGTCCTCGTCCTCCTCGCGGACCGGGATGCCCGCCTCACGGATCAGCGTGAGCAGCTCCGCGGCCGGACCGAGTTCGCCCTCGGCGACCACAAAGGCGGGCGGTTCGGCCGCTTCCGCGGTGTGCGGCTCGGGCTGTTCTCCCTGGTCGTCGCCGTATCCGTACCAGCCGTGCCCCGACTTGCGCCCGAGACGTCCCGACTCGACGAGACGGCGCTGGGCGAGGGACGGCGTGAACTTCACATCGTTGAAGAAGGACTCCCAGACCGAGCGCGTCACCGATTCGTTGACGTCCTGCCCGATCAGGTCGGTGAGTTCGAACGCGCCCATCTTGAAGCCGCCGCACTCACGGAGCACGGCGTCGATGGTGGCCGGGTCCGCGCCCTGGCCCTCGAAGACCGCGAAGGCCTCCGCGTAGAAGGGGCGCGCGATGCGGTTGACGATGAAGCCGGGGGTGTCCGCGCAGGCCACGGGCCGCTTGCCCCAGGCGCGCGCCATCTCGTACGCACGGGTCGCCGAGGTGACGTCGGTGGCGAAGCCCGAAACCACCTCGACCAGCGGCAACAGGGGCGCCGGATTGAAGAAGTGCAGCCCGACGAACCGGCCGGGACGGCGCAGCGGGCCACCGATGGCGGTGACCGAGAGGGAGGAGGTGTTGGTGGCGAGCAGACAGTCCGCGGAGACGATCTCCTCGAGAGCGGTGAACAGCCGCTGTTTGACGTCAAGGTCCTCCAGGACCGCTTCCACGACCAGGATCGCGTCGGCGAACTCGGACAGTTCCTCGGCGGGCGACAGACGGCCGAGCGCTGTGTCCCGGTCCTCGGGGCTCATCCGCCCCTTGTCCACGAGCCGCGCGAGCCGCGCCGTGATCGCCTCCGCCGCGGCCTTCGCCCTGCCCGGCGCGGCGTCGTAGAGACGTACGGGATGTCCGGCCACTAGCGCGACCTGGGCTATGCCCTGGCCCATGGTTCCGGTGCCGACCACGCCTACGGCACCGGCGGGCCTGCTGGGGTCGAGTGCTGTCATGCTCGCGATCCTCCCGCACCGGGTTTTCCACAGGTTCGGCGGACCCTCTTGTCCCGACCGATCGTTCGGTTACTCTAACTCTGTCCGCCCGTTCCTGCCCAGCCCGCCGGGTTCGCCATGAAGCCGGTCGAAGGAGGAGTTGGTCCCGCATGACCGCCGCCGCACAGTCCGTGCACGAGCTGATCGAGAAGCACCGGCCCGTTCTCGACCAGGCCCTGGAAACGATCCGCAGCCGCGCCTACTGGTCCCCGTATCCGGAACACCCCAAGGCGTACGGCGAGAACGGCAGCCTCTCCCTGCCCGAGGGCAAGGCGGCCTTCGACGCGCTCCTCGGCGGCCGCGTGGAGCTCGACCAGCCCGGGACCGACGACTGGGTGGGCGGCGAGGTCTCCCCCTACGGCCCCAAGTTGAACGTCACCTACCCGCACGCCGACCCGGATGTCCTGCTGCCCGCGATGCGGGCGGGCATGGGCGCCTGGCGGGACGCGGGCGCCGAGGCCCGGGCGGCGGTCTGCCTGGAGATCCTGGCCCGTATCAACGCGCGCACGCACGAGTTCGCGCACGCCGTCATGCACACCAGCGGACAGGCCTACATGATGGCCTTCCAGGCCGGCGGCCCGCACGCCCAGGACCGCGGTCTGGAAGCGGTCGCCTACGCCTACGCCGAGCAGGTGCGCACCCCGGACGAGGCCGGCTGGTCCAAGCCGCAGGGCAAGCGCGACCCGCTGGAGCTGCACAAGGCCTTCGTCCCGGTCGGCCGCGGCGTCTCCCTGCTCATCGGCTGCAACACCTTCCCCACCTGGAACGGCTACCCGGGCCTGTTCGCCTCCCTGGCCACCGCCAACCCGGTCCTCGTCAAGCCGCACCCGCGCGCGGTGCTGCCGCTCGCGCTGACCGTGCAGATCTGCCGCGAGGTCCTCGCCGAATCCGGCTTCGACCCGAACCTGGTCGCGCTCGCCGCCGAGGGCGCCGGTGAGGGCATCGCCAAGACCCTCGCGCTGCGCCCCGAGGTCCGCCTCATCGACTACACCGGCTCCACCGAGTTCGGCGACTGGCTGGAGGCCAACGCCCGCCAGGCGCAGGTCTACACGGAGAAGGCGGGCGTCAACACCGTCGTCGTCGACTCCACCGACAACTACAAGGGCATGCTCGCCAACCTGGCCTTCTCGCTGTCCCTGTACAGCGGCCAGATGTGCACCACCCCGCAGAACCTGCTCATCCCGCGCGCGGGAATCGACACCGACGCGGGCCCCAAGTCCTACGACGAGGTCGTGACCGACCTCGCGGCGGCGGTCGACGGACTCCTCGGCGACGACGCCCGCGCCAACGCCCTGCTCGGCGCGCTGGTGAACCCGGGCGTCAAGCAGCGCCTGGACGCCGCGCCCGGTCTCGGCGAAGTCGCCCTGGCCTCACGGGAGATCAGCAACCCGGAGTTCCCCGACGCTGTCGTGCGTACGCCGGTCATGGTGAAGCTGGACGGCACCAAGCCGGACGCCGAGGCCGCCTACTTCAGCGAGTGCTTCGGCCCGGTCTCCTTCGCGGTGGCGGTCGACTCCACCGAGGCCGCCCTGGACCTGCTGCGTCGTACGGTGCGCGAGAAGGGCGCCATGACGGTCGGCGCCTACACCACCTCCGCCGAGGTCACCACCTCCGTACAGGACGTCTGCCTGGAGGAGTGCGCCCAGCTCTCGCTGAACCTGACCGGCGGGGTGTACGTCAACCAGACCGCCGCCTTCTCCGACTTCCACGGCTCCGGCGGCAACCCGGCGGCCAACGCGGCCCTGTGCGACGGCGCCTTCGTGTCGAACCGGTTCCGCGTGGTGGAGATCCGCCGGGAGGGCTGAGTTCGCAGCCGGGAGGCTGGATAACTGGATAACTGGACAAAGCGGGGAAGCGGTTGGGGATCCACAGAGAGTCCCGGCCGAGGCCCCCGTGGAGAGTTTCGCCCCAGCGCCGCCTTCCACAGTGCGTCTCCCCTGTCCTCATCCGTGTGGAGGGGGCGGGGGAGACGACTGAGGGGAGCGGCAGCCGGGTGGGCCCGGTTCGTTCATCCGGACCTGCGCACCCGGCCCTTGCTCAGCAGGGCAAGGAGAGAAGCCCCAAGTGCCGCAGCACCGCGGCGATTTCGGGGGCGCGGCCTCGTACTCGGGCCGGACCGATGCTCAGCACGAGCCCGGCTTCGGCTTCGGCTTCGGCTTCGGCTTCGGCTTCGGCAGGAGAGTCTGTGGGCTCGGTCCGCGTGGGGGGTTGGGGGGCGGGTTCCTCCGGTGCGGTGGTTCGGGTGGCGCCCGGGGTGGGGCGCGGTCGCTGGACGCCGCTTCGCGTGACATGGCGTACGACGTCGACGAACTTGACCGCGGCGCAGGTTCGCAGCACCCGGCTTCCGTTGATCCCCACGTTCTCCAGGGCGGGACAGCGGTAGTAAGGGCCGAAGGGCGGTCCGCTGTTCTCGCTTCCGTCGGGAACCCTGATCTCCATCTCGCCGTGCGGGCAGTGCACGGTGCCGTCGGACATGACCGTCAGCTCCGTGTCCAGCGTGCCGCTGATGTCGGCGACAGGGTGCAGGCCGCCGGTGCCGACCGCTTCGACGAGCGTCTCGGCCATCCGTTCCCGGTGCCATCCGAGGTCGGCGTCGCCACGGCGTACGGAGGGGAGGAGTTCGGCGGTGACCCACTCCTGGAAGGCCTTGGCGGCGGGTTTGTCGGAGCGCATGAGCAGGATGTAGAGACCGGCTTCGCTGACGAGGTTCAGGGTCCGTGGGTTCCGAACATGACTTTCCTGACCTGCGGATACGTCACCCCCCTCATTCGGAATGAGGGCCACCCTCCTCAGATCAACAGTCCTCGTGTTCACGCGACCCACTAGGCGACTCGCCATGGTGGGGTTCCCTCGGCCGAGAATCCTGCAAAGGTCCACGGTGGCGAACCAAGGCTCACCGTTGATGAGGACGAACCGGATCGGCTCACCGGTCTGCGGGAACTTCCTGTGCACGAGTACCGAACTCGCTTCCCCTGGCGGCGCCTCGGACACCGAGTCCAACAGCGCACGCCGAACCACCTCGCCGACCGGACTGTGCCGCACGATCATGGCGAGCACCAGTGCCGTACGCCGTGTGAACACCGAGATGGTGCGGGCGCCTTGACGGCGTTCGGGCATGTTCCGGGCGAGGAACTCGGCGAGTTGGCGCCCTTGGAGTTGCCGGTAGCCGTGTTTCCTCAGCTCGTCCGCGTACTTGCGGACGACCCGGCGCAGTACGACGGCGTCGATTTCGAGGTAGTCGGCGAGCGTCGCCGCCGTGAGGTGGGTGCCGTCGGCGAGCAACGGCAGGGTCTTGATGTCGTCCAGGACGTGGGTCCGGTCGGCGAGTGTGGCCCGGAGCCGGGCCGAGTCCAGCAAGGACTCCTCTGTGTACATCGCGGTGAGTCTCCTTGGAGACCGCCGCCCCCGGAAGGACGAGGGCAGGAAGGGACAACCCCCTATGGACGCCCGGGGGCAGAAAAGGCGGACCTTTTCCCGGCCCTAGGAGCGGAGATCGGCTCACCATTTCCCACGTACTGCACGACCGGCCGCGCTCACGCGTACCGGCAACCACCACTCAAACCCTCGACGCCCGTTGCTCCAGTTGTCTCCGCGCACCCGGCACAACGAGACAGACGTACGAAGGTCACACATATGGCCGTAGTTTTTTCGGCGCTCGTTCGGCGCTCGTTCGGCGCTGTGATCACCCGGTGGCGGGCGGAGCGGAGGCGGAACCGGTGGACCAGTGGAAGAGGGTCATGGCCACGCTCGTGGCGAGGTTGTAGCTGGAGACCTGGGGGCGCATCGGCAGGGAGACGAGGTGGGTGGCGCGCTCGCGCACCTCGGCGGAGAGGCCGCTGCGTTCGGAGCCGAAGGCCAGTACGGCGTCGTCCGGCAGGTGCATGCGCCGGATGTCGCGGCCCTCGGGGTCGAGGGCGAAGAGGGGACCGGGCGGCAGGGCGGCCACGTCGACGCGTTCGACGGCGGTGGCGAAGTGGAGCCCGGCACCGCCCCGTACGACCGTAGGGTGCCAGGGGTCGACGGTGCCGGTGGTGACGACCCCGGTGACGCCGAAGCCCGCCGCGAGACGGATCACGGCCCCCGCGTTGCCGAGGTTTCTCGGGTCGTCGAGCAGGACGACGGGCGCCCGGCGCGGCAGCCGCGCGAGCGCCGCGAGGTTCTCCGTACGGCGGGGCCGCACCGCGAGCGCGGCGACGGCCGTGGGATGCAGCCTCGGGACCAAGCCGCGCAGTGCGTCCTCCGGCACCTCCACGAGCAGCGCGTTGAGCGGGCCGAGGACGTCGGGCGCGAGCTCGGCCGCGAGCGCGAGCGCGGACTCCCGGTCGGCGGTGAGCGCCACCGGCACGTGCGCCCCGAACCGCACGGCGTGCTTCAGTGCGTGAAAGCCGTCCAGGAGCACGAGTTGGGCGGGCGGCGCTCCTGCCGCCGCCTCAACTTCCGCACCTTCCGCTGCTCCGGCGGCAGTCGATCGCGAGGCCGAGGCCGTCAGTTCCCGCCACGTGCCCAGGGCGTCTTCCGGGCCGGTGGACCGTCGTGGCCCGGCCATCGGTGCGGGCCGGGGCTCCCGCGGGTCCGGGGCGGCGGGGCCGGATCCGCTCCCGCTCGTGGTGTCGGCGGCCGAGTCGTTCATGGTCCGAAGCCTACGAGGGGGTGTTCGCCGGGGAGGGCGTGTGCGGGACGCCGTCGAGGACGGCCCGGTAGGGCGCACCGGCGACGGACCGGCCGGGCAGGAGCCGGTCGCGGACCCGTCCGGCCGCACGGCCGAGGCGGCGCAGGAAGGAGGTCGGCAGGAAGACCGCGTCGGCCGCGATCATCGCGAGGGAGAAGAACGGCAGTCCGAGCACGACGGCGATCACGGCGTGCTCGACGATCATCACGCCGAGCAGGACGTTCTTGACCCGCCGGTTGATCAGGGTGAACGGGAACGCCACCTGCACCATGACCGTGCCGTACGTCATCAGCATGACCGGCAGGCCGTAGGAAGTCATCAGGTCGGAGAGGGCGGGCCAGGGCGAGAAGTAGTCGAGGTGCAGCGGGTAGTAGACGGCGGTGCCGTCCTGCCAGCGGCTGCCCTGGACCTTGTACCAGCCCGCGGTCGCGTAGATGAGGCAGGCCTCGGCCATGATCACGAACAGGGCCGCGTTGTGGACGAGGTTCGCCACCACGTCGCACAGCGCGCGCGGCTCGCCGTGGGGCGCGCGGCGACCGAGAACCCACCAGATGCCCTGGACCAGCCAGAGCCCGTAGAAGAGCAGCAGCCAGCCCGTACTGAGCTTGCCGAGCAGCGAGAGCGTGAGCAGGGCCGCCCCCAGCAGCCACCACAGGACGATCCCGGACCGGTCCCCCGCGACGCCACGTTCCCGGGCCCTGCGTGCGCGCCGCTCGTCCAGGGACCAGACCTGGCCGCAGCGGGTGAAGACGAGGTAGATCGCCATCAGGTGCAGGACGTTGTCCCCGCCGTCGCCGATGAACACGCTGCGGTTCTGCAGGGACAGCACACCGATCATGAACAGCACGGACATCGTCCGCGTGCGCCAGCCGAGCAGCAGCAGCACGCTCGACAGCATGCCGAGCCCGTAGACGCTCTCGAACCACAGTCCGCTGTCGGACCACATCAGCGCCGTGAATGCGTCATTGCGCTCGATGAGCCGCTGTGCGAGGTCCCAGCTCCACGGCCCGTCCGGCCCGTACAGCTCGTGGCGGTGCGGGAATTCGCGCAGCAGGTACAGCAGCCAGGTGAGCGCGAAGCCGATCCGGATGATCGCGGTCTGGTACGGGCCGAGCGCGAAGCCGGTGATCCGGGTGACGCCTCGGGAAAGGGCGTGCAGAACGCCTGCGGGGGCTTTGGGCGGTGCGGGAGATACGGGAGGTACGTGGGATCGGGGCGGGGGCGGGGGTGTCGGCGGGAGTGCCAGTGTGGGAGGGAGTGCCGGTCCCTGGATCGGGGATCCTTGGACCGGCTGGCCAGGGAACGGGACCGTTGGTCCGGGGATCAGGGATCGGCGGATCGAGGATCCTTCGACCGCCGATCCTTCGACCGGCAGTTCGTCGGTGGGCGATCCGTCGGTGGACACCTCGCCGGTGTGCAGTTCATCGGTGGGCAGTTCGTCGATGGGCGATCCGTCCACCGACGGTCCCTGTATCTCCGCCGCGCCGCCGTCCACGGCACGCTCGTCGGGGTTCTCGGCAGGTACCTGGCTCACCGTTGCTCCGCCTCCAGGGCCGGGGCGGGGTCGCAGCGGCCCGGCTTCGCGTCGTCGGCGCCGCCGAGCGGCACGTCCTGCGGGCTCACCGACCACCAGGGCAGTTCTCGTACGAGCGGCTTGGCGACCGCCTTCTCGTCGCTCCAGTCCGGCGGGCGGACCTGCGTGGTACGCGAGCGCAGCTGCAGCCGATGCACCGCGCAGCCGGGGCCGCCCGCCTGCTCACGGTCCAGGCGCAGCAGCGCGATACGGCGGATGTACTGCTCGGAGAGTTCGCCCCGGGTTCCCGTGGGCTGGTTCCGGTTGTCGTGCGAGGCGACGTAGAAGTCCCAGGCGCGACGCAGTTCGTTCTGCTCGGTATGGCTCGGCAGAAGGTTGCCGTCGATCGCGGCGCCGTCCATGGCGGACAGGTCGTACCAGCGTGTGGTGGCGATTCCGCCGTCGTCCCGGCGGACCTGGGCGCGGGCCTGCACCGAGATGTTCTGCTGCAGCGGGTTGGGCGCGAAGAGCTTCCAGTTCTGTTCGAACTCCGGGTACACCCACTCGTCCACCGCCTGACCGTGTTCCTTGGTCATGGTGTTCGGAGGGGACACGTGCAGGAACACCATCAGGACGTGCACGCCTGCGACGACCACCACGGCGGCCAGGGCCAGTGCGGCCACGATCTGGTAGCGCATCGAGAGGCCCGCGATGCCCGGCGGACGGGGCGGGGACATGGCCGAGGAGGGCGCATCGGCGTACGCGCTGTCGTGCGCCCCGCGCACGCGCCATTCGTCCGGGCCCGGGCGCCCTGGGGCGGGGCCGCCGATGTTCCGGTCGTCCGCGTCCATCGTTCCCCCGATCTCCCACTCGTGTCCCGCGCCGCACTCTCTGCGGCGTTCAACTGCGCCCTGCCGCGAGACCTCCGCAGCGGACCTGTTCTGCTCGCCCGAAGCATGGACACCGCTCGGCCCGATCGGGTTCCCTCACCCCACCGCGCCGGACCGTCCCCGGCCGGGTTTCCCCGGTTCCTGCGGGCCGGCCGCGTCGTTCCGCGTGCTCGCGGCCCCGCGAACATCCGGGGCTGAAGCAGCGGCCGAGCCGCTCTCTCACCGCCGCGTCCCTGCCGATCCACCCGCAGGCGAACCGTAAACAGTGGACACCCACCCGGACCAATCCGCCCGAGGTTATCCACAGGGTTGACACCTTACGCAGCCGGTCCCACCATGGAGATCGACACAACCGAACGATCGGTCGGCTGTGTACGGAGTCGAAGGGGACCGGCATGGCGACAGCAGCGGCGCATCCTGCGCCCGGCAGCGCGGACGGGGGCATGTCCGCAGAGGCATACGAGGCGGCGTTCGAGGCCGCGGTGGCAGCGGACGAGCGCATCGAGCCACGCGACTGGATGCCCGACGCCTACCGCGCGTCACTCGTGCGCCAGATCGCGCAGCACGCGCACTCCGAGATCATCGGCATGCAGCCGGAAGCCAACTGGATCACGCGCGCGCCCTCGCTCCGGCGCAAGGCCATCCTGATGGCCAAGGTCCAGGACGAGGCGGGACACGGCCTCTACCTCTACGGCGCCGCCGAAACCCTCGGCACCAGCCGTGACGAGCTGCTCGACAAGCTCCACTCCGGCCGCCAGAAGTACTCGTCGATCTTCAACTACCCCACGCTCACCTGGGCCGACGTCGGCGCCATCGGCTGGCTCGTGGACGGCGCCGCCATCACCAACCAGGTCCCCCTGTGCCGGTGCTCCTACGGCCCCTATGCACGCGCCATGGTCCGCGTCTGCAAGGAGGAGTCCTTCCACCAGCGCCAGGGCTACGAGCTGCTGCTGGCCCTCAGCCGCGGCACCGCGGCCCAGCACGAGATGGCGCAGGACGCCGTCAACCGCTGGTGGTGGCCCTCGCTGATGATGTTCGGCCCGCCGGACAACGAGTCCGCGCACTCCGCCCAGTCCATGGCATGGAAGATCAAGCGGTTCTCCAACGACGAACTGCGCCAGCGCTTCGTGGACATCTGTGTGCCCCAGGCCGAATCCCTCGGCCTCACCCTGCCGGACCCCGACCTGCGCTGGAACGAGGAGAGCGGGCACTGGGACTTCGGGGTCATCGACTGGACCGAGTTCCAGGAAGTCCTCAAGGGCAACGGCCCGTGCAACGCACAGCGCATCACCCAGCGACGCACCGCCCACGAGAACGGCAGCTGGGTACGCGAGGCCGCCGAGGCCTACGCCCGCAAGCACCACAGCACGCCCACCGCAGCGGGCGCCGAAACACGAAAGGCAACGGTATGAGCACCCCTGCCAGCTGGCCCCTGTGGGAGGTCTTCGTCCGCTCACGCCGCGGCCTCTCCCACACCCACGCCGGGAGCGTGCACGCACCCGACGCCGAACTCGCCCTGCGCAACGCCCGTGACCTGTACACCCGTCGTGGCGAAGGCGTGTCGATCTGGGTCGTCCCCTCCGGCGAGATCACCGCCTCCTCCCCCGACGAACGCGACCCCTTCTTCGAACCCACCGCCGACAAGCCCTACCGGCACCCGACGTTCTACGAAATCCCGGACGGAGTGAAGCACCTGTGACCACGCCCAACCGCACCGCGGCCCTCGCCCTCGGCGACGACGCCCTGGTGCTCTCGCACCGACTGGGGGAGTGGGCCGGTCACGCCCCGGTGCTCGAAGAAGAAGTCGCCCTCGCCAACATCGCCCTGGACCTGCTGGGCCAGGCCCGGGTCCTGCTCTCCCTGGCCGGGGACGAGGACGAACTCGCCTACCTCCGCGAGGAACGCGACTTCCGCAACCTCCAGCTCGTCGAACAGCCCAACGGCGACTTCGCCCACACCCTCGCCCGCCAGCTCTACTTCTCGACGTACCAGAAACTCCTCTACGGCCAACTCGCCTCCACGGACAACGAGTTCGCGCCGCTCGCCGCCAAGGCCGTACACGAGGTCACGTACCACCAGGACCACGCCGAGCAGTGGACCCGGCGCCTGGGCGACGGCACCGAGGAGAGCCACCGGCGGATGCAGGCCGCGGCCGACGAACTGTGGCAGTACACCGGCGAGATGTTCCAGCCCGTGGACGGCGTACCCGTCGACTGGCAGCAGATGGAACGCGACTGGCTGGAGTCCGTCACCACCGTGCTCACCACCGCCACCCTGACGCCGCCCGAAGGCACCCGCTCCCGCGCCTTGGCCGCCGGGGCCGGACGTCAGGGCCTGCACACCGAGCCCTTCGGCCGGATGATCGCCGAGATGCAGCACCTGCATCGCAGCCACCCGGGGGCAACATGGTGACCGACACCCGTCTCGAAGCCGAACTGCGCCAACTCGCGGGCGCCGTACCCGACCCCGAGCTGCCCGCACTGACCCTGGCCGAACTCGGCGTCCTGCGCGAAGTGCACCTCACCGGCCCCGGCAGCGTGGAAGTGGAACTCACCCCCACCTACACCGGCTGCCCCGCCATCGACACCATGTCGGCCGACATCGAACGGGTCCTGCACGCACACGGCATACCGGACGTCACCGTGCGATCCGTCCTCGCGCCGCCATGGAGCACGGACGACATCTCCGAAGAGGGCCGGCGCAAACTCCGGGAATACGGCATCGCCCCGCCGCGCACGACACGGAACGCGGGCCCGGTCAGCGTCGCCCTCGGCCCCACCCGCGGTACGGCACCGCAAGCGGTCACCGAAGAGGAACCCGTGCGCTGCCCGCACTGCGACTCGTCGCGCACCGAACTGCTCAGCCGGTTCTCCTCCACCGCGTGCAAGGCACTGCGCCGCTGCCTGGACTGCCGCGAACCCTTCGACCACTTCAAGGAGTTGTGATGGCCCGCTTCCACCCCCTCAGGGTTGCGGCGGTCGACCGTCTCACCGACGACTCCGTGGCGATCACCTTCGACGTACCGCCCCAGCTGCGCGAGGAGTACCGGCACGCGCCCGGACAGCACCTCGCACTGCGGCGCATCGTCGACGGCGAGGAGATCCGCCGCACCTACTCGATCTGCTCCCCCGCACCCCACTCCGCCGGACCGGACCGGCTGCGCGTCGGTGTGCGGTTCATCGAGGGCGGCAACTTCTCCACGTACGCACTCAAAGAGCTCGCCCCCGGCGACGACGTCGAGGTCATGACACCTGCCGGACGCTTCATCCTGGAACCGGCCCCGGGACTGTACGCGGCGGTCGTCGGCGGCAGCGGAATCACCCCCGTGCTCTCCATCGCCGCGACGCTCCTGGCGCAGGAACCCACCGCGCGGTTCTGCCTGCTGCGCACCGACCGGACAGCGGCGTCCACGATGTTCCTCGACGAAGTGGCCGATCTGAAGGACCGCTACCCCGACCGGTTCCAGCTGGCCACCGCCCTCTCCCGGGAGGAGCAGCAGGCCGGACTCCCCTCCGGACGGCTGGACCAGGAACGCCTCGGCACCCTCCTGCCCGCACTGCTCCCGGTGCAGGAGGTCGAGGGCTGGTTCCTGTGCGGCCCGTACGGACTCGTGCAGTCCGCGGAGAACGCGCTGCGGGAGCTCGGTGTGGAACGCACCCGTGTCCACCAGGAGATCTTCCACGTCGACCCGGCGCCCCCGCGCCCGGCGGACACCGTGGGCCCGGAGCACAGCACTGTCACAGCCCAGCTCGACGGCCGTTCCGGCAGCTGGTCCGTGCAGGACGGCGAAACAGTCCTGGAGACGGTGCTGCGCAACCGCTCCGACGCGCCCTACGCGTGCAAGGGCGGCGTCTGCGGAACCTGCCGCGCCTTCCTCGTCTCCGGCGACGTACGGATGGACCGCAACTTCGCCCTGGAACCGGAGGAGACGGAGGCCGGATACATCCTCGCCTGCCAGTCCCACCCGGCCACGGAGAAGGTGGAGGTGGACTTCGACAGGTGAGGACAGAGTCCCGGAGCCCCAGGGGCCTGGGGCTCCGGCGGTCCGGGGCTGCTCCGAGCTTGGGCACGCGGCCGACGTCAGTGAGGTTGGGCCGTCACTGCGGGGTCTCTCTCACCGCGAGGCCCCTGCCGCTGCGGGCCGTCGTCAGACGACGGCGCCCGGCTGGCCCTGGTTGTCGACGACCGGGCGGCCGAGGGCCTCCCAGGCCTGCATGCCGCCGTCGACGTTCACCGCGTCGATGCCCTGCTGGACCAGGTACATCGTCACCTGGGCCGAACGTCCGCCGGAGCGGCAGATCACCTTGACGCGGCCGTCCTCGGGGGCGGCCTCGGTCAGCTCGCCGAAGCGTGCGACGAACTCGCTCATCGGGATGTGCAGGGCGCCGTGGGCATGCCCTGCCTCCCATTCATTGTGCTCCCGGACGTCCAGCAGGAAGTCGCTGTCGGTCACGTCGTCGACCAGGACCGTGGGCACACCAGTTCCGAACTGCATACCCGCGACGCTACCGGACAGCCGAGGCTTTCCGGGCAGCACCTCCTGAGTGGAGGGGCGGGGCCGGGGGCACAGCGCAAGGTGCGTGCGGTAGCGGCCTCCTCCGGGGTCAGGCCGGGCCCGCCGGGGTCAGGCCGGGCGACCGCTCATCTGCCGCAGCGGGGTTCGCGCGTCAGGCGAGGAGCAGCGCCAACTCTTCCTCGCGCTCGGCCACTTGGGCCAAGAGCTGCTCGGCCACCTCTTCGAGGAGACGGTCGGGGTCGTCGGGTGCCATACGCAGCATGGATCCGATCGCCCCCTCCTCCAGGTCCTTGGCGACGACGGAGAGGAGTTCCTTGCGCTGCGCCAGCCACTCCAGACGCGCGTACAGCTCCTCGCTCTCGCTCAGACGCTGTTCTTTCGGCGCCGGGCCCGCGTCCCACTCGTCGGACAGTTCACGCAGCATGGGCTCGTCGCCGCGTGCGTAGGCGGCGTTGACGCGGGTGATGAATTCGTCACGACGGCGCCGTTCCGGCTCGTCCTGGGCGAGATCCGGGTGGGACTTGCGCGCCAGTTCCCGGTACAGGCGCCGGGCCTCGTCACTGGGGCGTACCCGCTGCGGGGGACGCACCGGCTGTTCGGTCAGCATCGCGCTGGCCTCGGGGTACAGCCCGTCGCTGTCCATCCAGCCGTGGAAGAGCTCCTCGACGGAGGGCATCGGCAGTACGCGCGCCCGGGCCTCCTGCGCCTTGCGCAGGTCCTCCGGGTCACCGGTCCTGGCGGCCTTGGCCTCGGCGATCTGGGCGTCGAGCTCGTCGAGACGGGTGTACATCGGGCCGAGGCGCTGGTGGTGCAGGCGCGAGAAGTTCTCGACCTCGATCCGGAAGCTCTCGACGGCGATCTCGTACTCGATGAGCGCCTGCTCGGCAGCCCGGACCGCACGCTCGAGCCGCTCCTCCGGCCGTTCCTCCGGCCGTTCCTCTGGCCGTTCCTCGGGCGATACCTCTCCGATGGCCGGTGCCTCTCCGGTGGCCGACGTGTCTCCCGCGGTGGGCCCTGGCTCGGCCGAGGCGGCCGTCCGGGGAGCAGCCTCGTCAGGGCGTTTGGACTGGGGGCGCTCGGCTTCCGGGGTGGTCACCCGACCAGCCTAGGGCACGGGGTGGGGGGTGGGGGTGGCTCGGGATCGTGGGTTCGGTGTGCCTCTGGGGCCCCCTCCCTCCCCCCTCCCCCTCCCGCCCCACCCCGCCCTCTGCCCCGCCCCCACTCCTCTCCGCCTCGCCCGTGTCTCGCCCGGACCGAGTCTTGGTCGGCCGCCGACCACCTTCGGGTCGGTCCTCGGACCACTCACCGCAGCCCCTGGCCGAGAGCAACTCAGCGCCAGGCCGGACGCCCGCCCACCCCCACCCGCCCTACGGCAGTTCACGCCAGGACCAGAAGTCCCTCGGGGATCCCCTCCCGAACCTCAGTCCCGCTCGCCACGTCGAACTCTCAGCGCGGCCCCAATGGCTTCGACAACTCGGACGACTCCCGCACCTCCGACAACGCTGACGGCTCCGACGGCCCCGCCAAGCTCACGACATCTCGTCTCCACGCGTCGGGCGCCCTCTGTCCGCTCTCACACCCCCATCTCCGCCGCCACCTTGCCCGTGCGTACGGCGGTGAGGAGGGCGGTGTGGTCTGCCTCGGTTTGGTCGGCGTAGGTGACGGCGAAGGTGGCCATCGCTTCGTCGAGTTCTTCGTTCTTGCCGCAGTAGCCCGCGATCAGGCGGGGGTCGGCGCTGTGGGCGTGGGCTCGGGCGAGGAGGGCGCCGGTCATGCGGCCGTAGTCGTCGAGCTGGTCGGTGGCCAGGGCTGCCGGGTCCACGCTGCCCTTGCGGTTGCGGAACTGCCTTACCTGGTAAGGGAGTCCGCCCACCGTCGTCCAGCCGAGCAGGATGTCGCTGACGACCTGCATCCGCTTCTGGCCGAGGACCACGCGCCGTCCCTCGTGTGCGACGGGCTCGGGAGTGAAACCGGCCGTACGCAGATGGGGGACCAGCGCGGAGGGTCTTGCCTCCTTGACCTGGAGGACGAGGGGCTCGCCCCGGTGGTCCAGGAGCAGGACCACGTAGGAGCGGGTGCCCACGCTGCCGGTGCCGACGACGCGGAAGGCGACGTCGTGGAGGGCGTAGCGGGCCAGCAGCGGGAGTCTGTCCTCCGAGACCGTGTCCAGGTAGGCGCCGAGCGATGTGGCCACGGCCGCGGCCTCGACGTCGGGAACGCGGCGCAGCACGGGCGGCGCGTCCACGAAGCGGCGGCCGCCGTCCTCGGTGTGCTCGGTCGACCTGGCCGCGAATCTGCCGCTGGTGTTGTTGCGCGCCTTCTCCGAGACGCGTTCCAGGGTGCCGAGGAGGTCGTGGGCGTCGGTGTGGGAGACGAGCTCCTCGTCCGCGATCGCGTTCCAGGCTTCCAGGGCCGGCATGCGTGCCAGCAGACGCATCGTGCGGCGGTACGCGCCGACGGCGTCGTGGGCGGCCCGGCGGCATGTGTCCTCCGTGGCCCCGCACTCGCGGCCTGCCAGGACCAGGGAGGTGGCGAGGCGTTTGACGTCCCACTCCCACGGGCCGTGCGCCGTCTCGTCGAAGTCGTTGAGATCGATGACGAGGCCGCCGCGCGCGTCTCCGTAGAGGCCGAAGTTGGCCGCGTGGGCGTCGCCGCAGATCTGTGTGCCGATGCCGCTGTGGGGTGTGCGGGCCAGGTCGTGGGCCATCAGTCCGGCCGAGCCCCGGAGGAAGGCGAACGGGGTGGCCGCCATCCTGCCCACCCGTATCGGTGTGAGCTCGGGCAGGCGGCCCGCGTTGGATTCCTCCACCGCGCGCACCGCGTCCGGCCGTGACGGGTCCACGGTGAAGTCCGCGTGGGCGGATCGCGGGACACGTTCCCGTAGTGTCTTGCCCTCGGCCTTCGGGGACGAGTCCGTGGGCCACTTGGCGAAGCCGGGCACCACCGGCCGACGCGGCGACGCGCTCCCGGACGTTCCGGACGACGCGGATGACGGCTCGGATGCCGCTCTCGCCGATGCAGCTTCTTCTGGCTGTGCCGCTTCTGCCTGTGTCGCGTGTGCTTCCGGCGACACTGCGCCCTCTGCCGGTGCAGGGTTTTCTGCCATGCCGGACTCCTCCCCCGTCTTCGTACAGGGCTGCCCTGAAGGGTGGTCGCCGGTGGACCGGGCAGCGAAGTTCTGGTGAATCGGGCATGACGCTACCCGGGGTTCGGGGAAGTCGTTCGGGCCTGTGGACAACTCCATAGCTGTGGACAACTGCATGGCTGTGGATAACCGCCACACACAGAGAAGTCGGCAGGGAACCGCCTCGCCTCCGTCACCGCCGTAACCGCATCGGGTTGTTCGGTCCCCGGAACGGGTCGCTGAACAACCCCGTACGGGATGGACTGACTTCAGCACGGTGAGAGACCGCAGCACACCAACACCACACCCGCGCCACCACACCCGCACGCCCCACAGCGCACGCCGCACACCGCATGCCACACATCAGCCCCACCCCGAAAGTGAAGGGACCGCCGGATGCCCACAAGGGAGACGGAGAGCCTCGGTGCCCGAGCACCTCGTACTGCCACCGGGAACGTACGTACCGCCAAGTCCGCGCTACGTGCCGGGATCGTGGCCGCCGCCCTGCTGCTGACCGTCGGCGCCTGCGGATCCGGGGGCTCGGAGGACGACAACTCCGCCGCAGCGGACAAGACGAACGGCGCGGCGGCAAGCAAGGCACCCTCGTCCGGCGACCACGCACCGGGCGGGGAACCGACAGGCCCGGCCTCGGACTCGGACTCGCCCTCGGCCGCCGCCTCGCCCACTCCGTCCCGTACCGAGTCGGCCCCGCCCAAAGCCGCCGACGGGACGAACAAGAGCGCCTGTGCGGACGGGAGTTGTGAGCTTCTGATCGCTGCGCCCACCGATGTGACGATCGACGGGATCGACATTCACGTGACCGTGCACAAGGGCGGGGTCACCATGCTGTGGTCGGGCGGTCAGGCCAGCCTCGGTGGCGGGGGTGGGCAGGCCACCTTCGGGCTCGCCGACGGCCGAGGCGCCCAGGTCACGATGGTCGGCCGGAGCGGTGACGGCGCCGTACTGAACTTCAAAGCGGTGTGAGCCCTAGCACCCCTCCCGAACCCCCAACTGCGGTAGCTGCTCTCGCCATTCGGCCTTCGTGAGAACGCCGGACGTGTGGGCGCAGACGTAGTCCACCGCGCGGTCCGTGTCGAGGTCCCAGATGCGAGCGGTGAGGTCGTAGCTGGTGGAGGCGAGGGTGGTGCCGTCGGGGTGGAAGGAGACCGAGGTGACGGTGCCGAGGTGGCCAGTGAGTTCGCCGCCGTAGGGCGTGGCGTGGGACGGGTCGGTCAGGTCCCAGAGGCGTACCGTGCCGTCCTCGCCGCCGCTGGCCAGCATCCGGTCGTCCCCGCCGAACGCGACCGAGGTGACCTCGCCGCGGTGTCCGGTCAGGGTGTCGAGAGGGTGGGTGCGCGCGGGGTCGCGTACGTCCCACAGGCGGACCGTGCGGTCCTGCCCGGCGGTGGCGAGGGTACGGCCGTCCGTGCTGAAGGCCACTGACGCCACCGGCCCGTCGTGCGCGGTGAGTTCGGCCAACGCGACCCCGTCCCCCGCCTCCCCTTCCGCACCCTCCACATCGGCACCCGCACCCGCGTCCGCACCCGAGCCCGCGTCCTTACCCGCACCCCCGCCCGCGTCCCTATCCCCACCCGAGCCCACCCACGCGCCCACATCCCACAACCGCACGACCCCGTCCTCCCCCGCACTGGCCAAGGTCTGCCCATCCGGCGCGTACACCACCGACCGCACCCAATCACCGTGCCCCACAAGGGCGTTACCCACGGGCCGCATCCACCTCTCGGCCCTACTCCCGCCCCCGCTCTTCTCTCGTACTCCCCGCACATCCCAAAGCCGCACCCTCCGATCCACCCCCGCACTCGCGAGCGTGCGGCCGTCCGGGGAGAACGCGACCGTCAGCGCACCGCCCCGATGAGCGGACACCGGTCCGCCCCCAACCACCTTGGGCCGAGCAGGAGTTGATACGTCCCAGAGGCGTACCGTGCCGTCCTCGGCAGCGGTGGCCACCAGGTGGCCGTCCGGGGAGAAGGCGACTGCGCGGACGGCGGATTCGTTGCCCGTGAGGGAGCGAGGGAGGCGGCGCGGATGGTCGGGGCGGCGGAGGTCCCACAGGCGGACGAGGGCGTCGTCGGTACTGGCCACGGCGAGCAGGCGGCCGTCGGGGCGGTGGGCGACGGAGGTCAGTGGGTTGGTGAAGTCGTCGAGGACCGTGGGCGGGCGGTGCCAGAGCCGGACGGTGCGGTCGGAGCCGGTGCTGGCGAGGGTGCGGCCGTCGGGGGCGAAGGTCACCTCCCAGACCTCCGCGGTGTGGCCGGTGAGGGGCTCGCCGATCTGGTGCGGGTAGGCGGGGTTGCGCACGTTCCACAGGACCACGGTGTCGTCGCGTCCGGCGGTGGCCAGCGTACGGCCGTCCGGGCTGAAGGCCACCGACAGCACGGGGGCGTCGTGGGTGGTGAGCGGGTCGCCAAGTGGCTTGAGGCGGCCGGGACTTGAGGCGTCCCACAGGCGTACGGTCTCGTCGAATCCGGCGGTGGCGAGAGTAGTGCCGTCCGGGGAGAAGGCGAGTGACCAGGCGGGGTCCGCGTGGGCGCGCAGCGGCTCGCCGAGCGGGGTGGCCCCGTCGTGGGTGACCTTCCAGGTGCGTACGGTGCCGTCGTATCCGGCGGTGGCGAGGGTACGGCCGTCGGGGGCGAAGGCGACCGCGCGGGCGCTGCGGCCTCCGGCCCGGAGGGGATCGCCAACGGGGCGTGGCGTCGCGGGAGTTGAGAGGTCCCAGAGCTGGGCGGTGCCGTCGTCGCCCGCGGTGGCCAGCAGGTCGCCGTGCGGGGCGAAGGCGGCGGCGACGATGTTCTCGCCGTGGTGGCCGTGCAGGGGGCGGCCGAGGCGGCGCGGGTGCGTGCGGTCGCGCACGTCCCATACATGGACGGCGCCCCGCTCCCCGGTACTCACCAGGCTGCGGCCGTCGGGCGCGAAGGCGAGGGCGCCGACCTCGCCGGTGCCGCCGCGCAGCGGCTTGCCGAGCGGGCCCGGATCGCGGCCCCGGGTCGCGGTGTCCCAGAGGCGTACGGTGCCGTCGTGGGCGCCGCTGGCCAGGGTGCGGCCGTCCGGCGCGTAGGCGACGGAGGTGCCGATGCCGCGGTGTCCGGACAGGCGCGCGGACAGCACCCGGCCCGCGTCGCCGGCCAGGCGGGTGCGCAGGTCGGGGGTGTGGCGCAGGCGCTCGGCGGCGACGTCGAGGCGGGCGGCCAGCGATGCCCTGGTGTCGCGCAGCCGGTCCGCCTCGGCGGTGATCCGGCCGTGCACCGCCGCGTCCCGCTCCGCCTGGGCGTCGGTGCGGGCGTGCAGGGCGAGTACGGCGGTGCCCGAGGTCAGCAGCGCGAGCACGGCGAGCAGCGCGACCACCGTACGGCGCCGCAGCACCGCACGCCGCCGCCGGTTGAGCGAGGCGGCGAGGAACTCGCCCTCCAGTGGGGTGAGTTCGTCCCAGCGTGCGGTGCGCTGGTCACCGCGCTCCCGCTCACCGCGCTCTGGCCGCCGGAGAGCGGTGCGCCGCTCACCACGCTCCCGCCCACCACGCTCCCGCCGCCGGAGTGGAAGATCCCGCCCCCGCCGCACCTGAATCCCGAATGACTTCCGCTGAACCCCGAACGCCTCCCGGTGAACCCCGAACGCCTCCCGGTGAACCCCGAACGTCTCCCGCTGAATCCCGAACGCCTCCCACGCCGCCGACAGCCGGGACCCCGCGTACAGAGCGGCGTTCTCGCGGCCCAGTTCGCGCCAGGTGCGGGCCGCTTCGGAGAGGGAGCGGTGCAGGCGCAGACGGTCGCGTTCGGTGTCGATCCACTCGCGCAGCCGGGGCCAGGCGCTGATGAGGGCCTCGTGGGCGAGGTTGACGGTGTCGTCGTCGAAGGTGAGCAGGCGGGCGCGGACCAGGCGGTCCCGTACGAGACGGCTGTCCTCGGGGTCGCCGAAGTCGAGTTCGGTGTGTTCGGCGGGGCGCCGGGTGTCGGGGGTGCCGTCGCCGGGCGCGACCAGGCGCAGGAAGATACGGCGCGCCAACTCGGCTTGGGATGAGGTGAGTTCGCCGTAGACCTGCTCGGCGGTGCGGACCACGGCGCCGCGCAGGCCGCCCGCCGCCTCGTAGGCGGACTCGGTGAGGGAGCGGCCGCATCGGTGGCGCCAGGTTTCCAGGAGGGCGTGCGAGAGGAGGGGCAGCGCGCCGGGGGCGCCCGCCACCTCTTCGAGGAGCCGTGCGGTCAGTGAACGTTCCACGGTCAGCCCGGACTTGGCGGCCGGGCGGACGATGACCTCCCGCAGTTCCTCGGGGCTCATCGGCGCGGCGAGCAGGGTGGCGTCCTGGAGGGCGACGGCCAGGCCGTGGTGTTCGGCGCAGCGGCCGAGGAAGTCGGCGCGTACCGCGACGACGACGCGCAACCGGCTGTCCTCCTCGGTCGCCGCCACGAGACGGTCGATGAAGGCGTCCCGCTCGGCCGGGTCGACGCCGAGGCTGTACAACTCCTCGAACTGGTCGACGAGCAGCCAGGTGTCGGCATGCCTGTCGGCCTGCCTGTCTGCATGTTTATCGGCACGCTTGTCGGCACCCTTGCCCGCTTCGGTGTCCGGTACCGGAGTCAGGCGCGGCCCGTGGGTGGTGAGCGGGGCGGGTCCCGGCGTGAGGATGCGGACGGCCGCCGGGGCGGGGGTGCCGGGCGGGGGCGTGCGCAGCCAGGGGACCAGACCGGCGCGCAGCAGCGAGGACTTGCCGCTGCCGGACGGTCCGAAGACGGCGGTGAACCGGTGTGCGGCGGCCAGCCGCGTGAGCTTCTCCACCAGACGTTCACGCCCGAAGAACAGGTCGGCGTCGTCCGGTTCGAACCTGGTCAGGCCGCGATACGGGGACTCGCCCTCGTCGGCGGCAGCACGAGTGACCCGCGCTGCTGCCTCGTGCCAGCGCCGCTCCCACTCCTGTGCGTCGCCGTCGCAGGCCCTCACATACGCCAGGGTCACCGCGAGGGAGGGCATCCGGTCCCCGGCGGCCGCCTGCGACAGAGCGGTCACGCCGAAGGGGACGTCCTGCGCCATCGTCCGGTACGTCGGCCGTCCCGCCGACTCGCGCAGGGCCCGCAACTGGGCGGCGAACCGCTGCACCGGCCCGGCCCCGGGGTCGAGTTCCTTCTCCTTGCGTCCCGTGCCCTGCCCCGCCACCCCGGCCGCCCCGCCTTCCCGCCCACCGCACCGTCCGCACCGTCTCCGCGCGGGCACCCGCCCCCACACTTCCGGCAGGGCCTGCCACCGAAGATCCCGCCCAACCACCCTGTCCCGCAGCGCAGTTCACGGGAACTTCACGGCGTCCGCGCGATGTTCGGCCCCTCCGCTCCCGCGCAACCCCATGCCCCCACGCACCTCCGTACGCGCAGGCGGCACGCAGGCGGTCTCCACTCGCGAGGGGCGGACAGCGTCCACTCGCGAAGTGCGGACGGCCTCCACGCGCGATGTTCAGTCCCCGCCACCGGGCTGCTGAACAAGCCGCCCAGGGGCTCCCATTGGACCGCGGGCCGCAGGAGGGGGGCGGCCCGCGCACAGCCGGACGTTCGTATCCAAGGAGAGTCATGCACCGACGACCCCGATCCGGGCGGCCCCCGCGACCCCGCCAGCTCCGCGCGCTCCGGCGCCTCCGCAGGCTCCAGCGGCTCGGCTTCGCCGCCACGGCCGCGGTGCTCACGGCCGCACTGCTGGGTGCCGAGGCGCCACAAGACGCCCGGCACACTCACGGCAAGCAGGACGCGCGGAACACCAAGGGCACGCAGGACGCGCGGCGCACCCAAGGCGAACCGGGCGCCCCGCAGGCCGGCACCGCCGCCCAAGTCCACGGCTGGGGGCAGCCGTTGCCCGCCTGGTCGGACGAGTTCGCCTACGGTTCCGAGGCCGAGCCCGCCGTACCGGACCGCGACAAGTGGCGGCTGGCGGGCGGCGAGCCAGGAGCGTGCTGGCCCGGGCACGCGGGCAACGGGCGCCGCTGCGACGCCAACACCCGGGTGGTCGGCGGCAAGTTGCGGATGACGGGTGAGGCGGACGGCGACACGGGCTGGCTGGCCTCGCCGTACGGGCAACGGTACGGGCGGTGGGAGGCGCGGGTGCGTTCCCGGGCGACCGGCGAGGACAACGCGAAGCAGTACCACCCGCTGCTCATCCTCTGGCCTGACTCCGATGCCTGGCCCGAGGACGGCGAGTACGACTACCTGGAGAACGGCGCGCCCGGCGAACAGTGCGCCGAGGCGTTCCTGCACTACCCGCACCCCGAAGACGTGCCCGTACAACAGGAGTTCGCGCGCAAGTGCGGCGTCGACCTGCGCGAGTGGCACAACATCGCCGTCGAGTGGACCCCTGATCACGTACGCGGATTCGTCGACGGTGTCGAGTGGTTCCGGTTCTCCGGCGGCGCCAACGACAGCCGCGACTGCATCCAGTGCGCCCCCGCGCTGCACCAGACCATCCAGCTCGACAACTTCCACGGCAGCGGACTGCAGAGCGCGGTCTACGAGGTGGACTGGGCACGCGTGTACGCCCCGGACGAGGCCGATGGAACAGACGGAGCAGAGGGAGCAGCGGAGGTAGCAGAGGGATCGGCTGAAACCGATGGAGCCCATGGAGCAGAGGGAGCCGAGGGAGCCGATGGACTCGGGGCAGCACCCGCCAGAGGCCGCCCGTAATCCGTATTCCATCTCCTTTCCATGGGCGCGGCCACCCCGCGAGCGGTACTGCTGTACCTGTCCGTC
Source organism: Streptomyces sp. NA04227 (assembly GCF_013364195.1). Classification (NCBI taxonomy): domain Bacteria; kingdom Bacillati; phylum Actinomycetota; class Actinomycetes; order Kitasatosporales; family Streptomycetaceae; genus Streptomyces; species Streptomyces sp. NA04227. Next base: position 3,867,408 of record NZ_CP054918.1, read on the forward strand.
ACCAAACCGCCCCCACCCCCACCGCAACAGGCCCTCGCCGAAGACCTGTTCATCCCGCACACCCCGCACACCCCGCACACCCCGTGCACCCCGCTCATCCGTTCGCCCCGATCGAACCGTTCGTTCACGAAGGAGGACACCGGACATGGACACCCCGACGTACGAGGGGGGCTCCCCGGAGCCCGCACCGCCCGAGCGCCCGCCGGAGCGCCAACCCGCCGCGGCGCAGGATCCGTTGGCGGTGGCGCTCGGCAACGCCTCGCTGCTGGGGCTGGGTTACCTCTTCCTCGGGCGGAGGAAGTTCGCACTCGCCGCGGTGGTGGTCGGCGTCGTGCTGGTCAATCTGTACCGGTCGCAGGCGGAGCGGTGGTGCGAGGTCGTGCTGCTGCTGTGGTGGGTGGCCGTCGTCGCGCACGGCTGGTATCTGGCGCGCGGCGCGGCCGGGCAGGGCGGCAACCGGACCCGGCAGCGGGTGGCGGCGGCCTCGGTCACGGCGGTGGTGGCGCTGACCGCCGGGCTGCTGCGGCTCGACGCGCACGCCATCGAGTCGGACGTCAGCGCGGCCCGCGAGGACGGCGACTGCGCGAAGGCTCTTGAGGCGCAGGACCGGGTGGGGCTGCGGCACCGGCTCACCGGGGCCACCGTGGTGGCCGAGGGGGATGCGACGGCCGACGCCTGCGAACTGCTCTACGAGGCACGGTCCGCGCTGCGTCGCACCGGCGACACCCGCAGCCTGGCCCGGGGCTTCACCCTGCTCGACGAGGTGCTCGCCGACTCCGGGAACACCGCCACGGCCAGGACCGTACTGAACGAGTTCCTGGGCAGGCTGGACGGCTCCGGCACCTGCGAGACCGTCACGGCCACCGACTGGATCCGCGAGGACAGGAAGCCCACCCGCAACCTGCTCGACTCCTCCGCGGACGCCGCCGAGAACGCCGCGCCCGCCGCGCTGCTCGGCTGCGCCGACTCCCTGATGGACACCTCGTCCTGGGACCGCGCCAAGGGCCGCTACCAGCGGCTCGTCGAGGAGTTCCCCCAGGACTCGCGCGTCGACCGGGCCCGCAAGGGGCTGCGCAAGGCGATCGTGTCCGGGGAACTGGAGAAGGTCGACGAACTCGTCGACCAGGCCACCGACAACACCTCCGGCTACTGCGCCCACCCCACCAAGTACAGCGACGCGCCCTCCCGCAAGGGCGGCCGCACGCTGTTCCTCGGCGACGACGCGTACACGAAGCAACTGCCGGGCGACTGGCGCACCGACGACCCGACGAAGGCCGCGATGGTGGCCTGCGCGGGCGAGGCGGACTACGGCGACACCGTCGACACGTGCAGCTACGAGTACGAGGGCTCCGGCATCGTGAAGCCGATCCCGGTCTATCCGGAGACCAGCTCGCCCGCCAACCTCCAGGAGGTCTCCTTCCACAAGGTCAAGATCCCGGTGAAGGTCTACGAGCTGCGCACCGGCAAGCTCGTCAGCAAGCGTGACGTCCAGATCAGCGGCGGCAGTTGCCCACGCACGCTGGACTACGAGTACTACATGTACGACACCGGGCCCGACGAGCAGCAGTACGTCAGCACCGCCAAGTCGGACGTACGCGCGGCGTTCTCGTCGGCCCTCGGACGGTGAGACGCCGAACGACCCCGTACTGAACTAACCCGTACTGAAAGGGCGTTGAGGCACCCGCCGACCGGCCGAACAGACCGGCTGACCAGACCGGCTGACCAGACCGCCTGACCAGACCGGCCGAACCGGGCGGCCCCGTGACCACCTCACGGGGCCGCCCTTCGCGTGCGACCTCCCGTACCTGTGCCCGTACCCGTTCCCGTGCCCGTACCCGCCCGCTTCCGGGCCGCCCCACAAACGAAACAATTTCCTCCGCTTGCACACCTGTGCAGCACACCGAAAACAAGCCCCCTTTCAGCCAATTCGGAATTTGACCACAGATCTCGAATAGTGGACCGGAGTTGATTACGGCGCGGCGATGCTGCTTGGATCATTGATAGTTGAATCCACGCGACATTTCGCTGAGTACGATTTCACTGAGCACGATTCCATTGAGCCTTGAGTCTTGAGCTTTAAGCCCTGCGTCTTGAACCTTGAGTCTTGAGCGTTGAACACGGGGGAGCACGTGGGGATTCGTCATGTCGTGCTGTTCAAGTTCAAAGACGGTGTCACCTGGGCGGATCCGCGGGCAAAGGCGGCGGAGGCCGCGACCCGGGAACACCCGCGCCACATTCCCGAGATCGGCCACTGGCAGTGCGGCAGGAACGTGGCACAGCGCGCCATCGCCCATGACTTCGCACTGACCGGCGACTTCGCCGACCGGGATGCCGTGGCCCGCTATCTCGTCCACCCCGACCACGTACGCGGGGTGGAGCTGTGGCGGGCGATCGCCGACTGGTCGGTGGTGGACTTCGAGGTCGACCCGAATCCCGCCGAGTAACCGAAATCACGGCATCGACGGGAGAATTCATGAAGAACGACGCCGAGTCGTCGCCCCGGTTAAGCTCGGGTTCACCTTTGGCGGCGCTCCTTGCCATCGTCGCCGCGGCGTTGATCTGGAGCACCTCTTTCGCCGTCACCAAGGTGCTCCTGAAAAATATTCCGCCGATGACCATCGGCGCGATCAGATTCTCCGCGGCAGCCCTCATTCTCGCGGTACTCGTACGGTTCCAGAAAGGCTGGCGGCCGGTCGAGCGCAGGTCGGCGCTGGCAATGGGCGGGGCCGGACTGCTCGGCATCACCGCCTATTTCGGCCTGGAGAACGTCGGTGTCGACCTGGCGACCGCGGCCGACGCGGCCATCATCGTCGCGGCGTTCCCCATCATCACCGTGGTCCTCGAAGTCGCCCTGCACCGTGAGAAGCCCTCGCTGTCCCGGGTGCTCGGCATGGCCCTGGCAGTCGCCGGGGTGTGGCTGATCGTCCGGCAGAGCGCGAGTGCGGGCGGCAGCGACCGGCTGATCGGCGACGTCATCCTGCTCATCGCGGGTGTCGCCTGGGCCGCGTACAACGTCGTCGCCCGCCGCACCAGCCCCGGCCACTCCCCGCTGACCAGCACCTACTACCAGACCGTGGCGGGCGCGCTCGGCTTCGTCGTGCTCACCCCGCTGGAGTTCGGCGACTGGCAGCGGCCAACCGCCGCGGACCTCGGCCTGCTCGCCTTCCTGGCCGGCATGTGCTCCATCGCCGCGTTCGTCCTCTACAACTACGGCCTGCGCGACGTCACTTCGAGCACCGCCGTCAACGTACTCAACCTCGTCCCGGTCTTCGGCCTGGTCTCCGCCGTCGTCGTCACCGGCGAGGAGGTCGGCGCGACCGAGGGCATCGGCTGTCTGGTCGTCATCACCGGAGTGGTGCTCGGCGCGGGAGCGGGCAACCGCCCGGCGAAGGCCGCACCCGCCGCGGACGCCGACGCCGACCCGGACGCCGACGCCGACCCGGACGCCGACTCCGACCGCGCCCCCTCCCCGGCCCCGGCCCCGGCCCCGGCCCCGGCCCCGGCCCACGAATCCACCGAACAGCCCCTGAAGAACCACGAGTTGGAAACGAAAAAATGAGCCTCGACGTCAAGAACAGCAAGTGCGTGATCGTCGTCAACGACGACCTGCCGGTGGGCCTCACCGTGAACGCGGCCTCCGTGGTCTCGCTGACCCTCGGCCGCAGCGTCCCCGAACTCATCGGCCAGGACGTGAAGGACGCCGACGGCGCCGTGCACCTGGGCATCACCCTCATCCCCGTACCGATCCTCAAGGCGCCCGCCGAGAAGGTCGCCGAGATCCACGCCGCCGCCACCGAGGACCCCGAGGTGGTCGTGGTCGGCTTCAGCGATCTGGCGCAGTCGTGCCGTACCTACGACGAGTACATCGAGCGCCTGGGCGCGAGCGAGTCGGCGGCCCTCGCCTACTCCTCCGTCGGCCTGTTCGGACCGCGCAAGCAGCTCAACAAATGGACCGGCAGCCTGGCCCTGCTGCGCTGACGGCCCCGTATCACCGGAACCACGAACAACCGCCAACGAACAGCCAGTTACGCACCACGCCTACGGCGCGACCCGTCACTCCGCACCACGTCACACCGCACCACGTCGCGCCGTAAAAAGCGGGCGCCCGCGGCTCCTACCCCGCGGGCACCCAAGCCCCGTAGCCCTCAAAGCCAACGCACAGGCTGGGACGATGTTCACTGTATTCGACGACCGACTCGACGCCTTCGCGCGTCGTACCCTCTCCGATCACCGGCGCTTCGACGCGGGCGGGTGGCAGCCGGAGGAGCTCGCGGCGCACCAGCTCGGCGCGCTGCGCGAGACCCTCCGCTATGTCGTGAAGCGCTCGCCCTTCTACGCCGAACTCCTGGGCTCTCTAGACGAATCGGCCCTGGCGGAGCTCGACTTCGACTCCTTCGCCGAGCTGCCCTTCACCACCAAGGACGATCTGCGCGGGCGGCTGCTGGACGTGCTGTCCAAGCCCGTGCACGAGGGCTGGGTCTTCTACGAGACCACCGGCACCACCGGCCGGGCCACGCCCTGCCCTCGCGACAACATCGACTCGCTGGTCAACAACATGGCCCTGTCGGTCTGTTACGACCATGTCTTCCGCACACACGGCGAGAACCACGTCATCGGCGTGATGGGCCCGAACGAACTGCACTCCACCGGCGACACGTTCGGCGACGTATGCCGCAACCTGGGCCACGCACACGCCAAGATGTGGCCGCACTCGCCGGTCGTCGGCTTCGAGCGGGCACTCGAAGTCGTCCGCGAGATCGGGATCACCGGCGTCTTCTGCACCCCCAACGTGGCCATGTCGATGGCCAAGGAAGCGGTGCACGCGGGCCTGGAGCCGAAGGACCTCGGCATCCGCTTCTTCATGTTCACCGGCGAACTGGCCACCCCCGGCCTGCTGCGGAACATCGGCGAGGTATGGGGCGCCACCGCCTACAACTGCCTGTACGCCTCGCAGGAGGCGTCCATCCTCGGCGCGGTGCACGGCGACGGCCGGCTGCGCACCGTCCCGCTCAACGTCCACTACGAGCTGATCGACCCGGCCACCGGCCGCCCGGTGCCGCGCCAGGCGAACGGCGACCGGCAGGGCGAACTCGTCGTCACCCACCTCTACCAGGGCAGCAAGCCGCTGGTCCGCTACCGCACCGGCGACCTGGTACGGCTGTCGCCCGCGGTCGGCGGGGGCGACTATCCGTCCGAGGTGCTGCTGCCGCTCGGCCGTGTCCGGGACGTCATCGACCTCAACGGGCGCCAAGTCACCGCGTACGAACTGGAGTCGGTGATCCTGTCCCGGCTCGGCGGGGCGCTGGACTACCAGCTCGTCATCGACCGCATCGAGGACACCGACGTCCTCACCGTGGAGGCCGAGACCCGCGGCAACGCACCGCTGTCCGCGCGGAACGTCGAGGAGCTGAAGCGCGCCGCACTCGACTCCTGGGGCTGCCCGCTGGAGATCACCTACGGCCAGCTCGGCGGGGTCACCACCACCGGCGCGATGGTGAGCTGGAAGGCCGCCCGGGTGCACGACCGGCGCACCGCCCCCGACGCCGAACGGCAAACGGCGCTGGCCATGGCCGGACGGAGGCGCGGCCGGTGAGCCCCGCGCCGCAGGACCGCTGGGTCTTCCACCGGGGCGAGTTCGTCCGGGCCTCGCGGGCCGGACTCGGACCGGGCACCCAGGCACTGCACTACGGCACCGGCGTCTTCGAGGGAATCCGCGCCTACGCCGCCCACGACGGCGGCGACTCGCTCCTGTTCAAGGCGCGCGAGCACTACACGCGCCTGCACGCCTCCTGCCGCCTGCTCCGCCTGAACCTGCCGCACACGGTCGACGAACTGATCGACATCACCCGGGAGTTGATCCGCCGCAACGACCTGACCGGGGACACCTACATCCGTCCCCTGGTCTACAAACTCGCCCTCGAACCGGGCACCCCCTTCGGCGTCCGGCTCAGCGGAGTGTCGACCGCGGTGACCGTCCTGGCCCTGCCGATGGGCGACTACAGCAGGGCCGAGGGCATCCGCTGCGGCATCAGCTCCTGGCGCCGCGTCCCCGACTCCGCGCTGCCCGCCCGGGCGAAGATCACCGGCGCGTACGCCAACAACGCCCTGGCCGTGGACGAGGCGACGGCCGCCGGATACGACGAGGCGATCCTGCTCGACCAGCGGGGCGCCGTCGCCGAGGCGAGCACCGCCAACGTGTTCGTCGTGCACGCCGGAAAGGTCGCGACCCCCGGCCCGGACGCGGACATCCTGCCCGGCCTCACCCGCGCCGCGGTAATCCGTATCCTCGCCGACGAGGCCGCTCTCACCGTCGCCGAACGCACCGTCCAGCGCTCCGAACTGCTCACCGCCGACGAGGTGTTCCTGACCGGCACCGGCTGTCAGATCGTGCCCGTGGTGGAGATCGACGGCCGCCCCGTCGGCGACGGCACACCCGGCCCGCTCACCACCCTGGTACGCGAGGTGTACCAGCGAGCGGTACGCGGCGCCGACCCGCGCTACCGGCACTGGAACACCCCCGTCGGCCTCACCGACCCGACCACCGACCGGAGTTCGGCACCCGCCTGAGCGGCCCGCCGTTCCCACTCGGGCCCGACCGCGCCCGCGAACTGCAACTTCCGTACTCCAACTCTGCAGTGTGGCGCCGGAATTCGTACTCCCGTGCCGCAACTCCCGCGTTCCTGGCCCTTCGTGCAGTCATTCACGCACCGGCGCGCTGTCGCGTCCGTGCACTCGTGCCACCTCTGGGGGAACCGTGATCAGCCAGTACCGTCCTGGTGCGCCCGACGACCAGGAGATGACCGACGTCGCTCTCTTCCGCCTCCCGGTGACCGCGTCCCTGCGGATCTCCTCGCTCGGCCCCACCGGAACCAGCAGCGAACAGGCCTGCCGCACCCTGCGCGGGCACCTGCTGCGGCGCGGCCAGGAAGGCGCCGAGATCGACCTGTGCGACGAGTACGAGGAGGCCGGGGAGAAATTACTCTCCGGCGCCAGTGACCTCGTGGTGGTCGCCAACGCCTACTCCGGCGTCGAACGTTTCTACATGGACCCGGCGCTGTGCCTGGCCGCCGTCTTCGTCAAGGACACCCCGCACTACGGCATCGCCGGGCTCCCCGGCAGCGACCCGGGCCGCAAGGCCGCCGTCGTCACCCACCCCGCGCCCCGCGCGCTGGTCGAGGAACTGCTGCCCGAGCGATTCGACCTCACCGAGATCGTGTTCGCCTCCTCGACGAGCGCGGCGGCCGAGACCGTGGTCAGGGGCGAGGTGCCGCTGGCGCTGACCACCGCCCCGGCCGCCCGTCTGCACGGCCTCGAATTCCTCTCCCGCACCCGCCCCATCCGCATGGTGTGGTCGGTGTTCACCCGCCCCGGCCTCCTCGGCGAGGACCGCCCCGCGCCCCGCCGCGCCCACACCGCCAGGAGCCTGACATGGTGAGCCCCGCCCCCGTCTTCGTCGACAGCGCCGAGGTCCGCGAACTCTTCCCCGCAGCCCGCGCCGTCCCCGCCATGCGGGAGGTCATGCGCGCCTTCTCGGCGGGCGAGGTGACCCAGCCGGTCCGCACCGTACTGCGCCCGCCCGCGCGCGGGGGCCTGGAACCGGGCCTGTTCGGCTCGATGCCCGCGCACGTGCCCTTCGAGGGCCGGCACTGGTTCGGCATCAAGTCCGTCGTCGTACGCGAGGACAACGCGGCCCGCGGCCTGCCCTCCCACGTCGGCACCGTCACCGTCTTCGCCCCGGACACCGGACTGCCGGTGGCGGTGCTCCCCGCCGACACGGTCACCGAGCTGCGCACCGCCGCCGTCTCCGCGGTCGCCGCCGACGCGCTCGCCCTGCCCGGCCCCACCACCCTCGCGATCGCCGGAGCGGGCGCCCAGGCGCGGGCCCACATCACGGCCATGGCGGCGGTACGGCCCCTGCGCGGCGTGCGCCTGTGGAGCCGCAACCCGGGCAGCGCGCACAAACTCGCCGACTGGGTCCGCTCCGCACACGGCCTCGACACCGAGGTGTACGACACCCTCGCCGAGGCCACCCGCGAAGCCGGACTGATCTGTACGACCACCGCCGCCCGCGAACCCCTGCTGCACGACGCGGACGTGGCCCCCGGCGCCCTGGTCTGCGCCGTGGGCGCCTGCCAGCCCGGCGCCCGCGAACTGTCCTCGCGCCTGGTGGCCCGCTCCACGGTGATCCTGGACAGCGCCGAAGCGGCGGCCAAGGAGGCCTCCGAACTCCTCGTCCCGGTCCAGGAAGGCCTGATCGGACCCGACCACGCGCGCGGCGAACTCGGCGCCGTCCTGGACGGCCGCGTCCCCGGCCGCGACAACGACCGGGAACGCCTCGTCTACCTCTCCCTCGGCCTCGCCGCCCAGGACGTCGCCGCCGCCGTCCTGATCGCCCGCCTCCGCGCCGAACGGGCCGCCCCGGACGCGGGCGCGACGTGGTGGCTGGCCTGAGCGGACACCGAACCCGCATCTGAGCCGAGCACCTCCGGAGCCGGACACCACCGGGAGGGACAGCTGCTCCGGTCCCTCCCGCCGCTTCGGGCCGCTTCCTCCGCTCAGTGCGCCTCGTAAATGCCCTGGTAGTGGGCGAGCGCGGCCTCGTGGATCCGGTTCTCGCTCCAGGACGTGAACCGTCCGGGTGCCAACCGGTCCGGATCCACGAGGAGTTCGCCGACCTGGAGCAGCATCGCGGCGAGCTGACGGCCGACGCCGCCGGCGTGGGTGACCCAGGAGGCCTCCGCGCACCACAGCCCGGCCACCCCGGGCGCGGGGCCGACCAGCGGCAGTTCGTCGGGGGTCATGGCGAACACCCCGCTCAGCCGACGGCCGAGCGGGGCCGCGCGGAAGGCCGGGACGAGGGCGGTGGCCTCGGCCAGGGCCGTACCGAAGTCGGCTTCGTGGAAGGGGACTTCGGCCGAGGTCAGGGAGGACGTCGGGGTCAGCGGCAGCGGCGTGTGGGCGTAACTCCCCAGGCCGTAGCGGCGTCCGTGACGGCGGGTGTAGACGCAGTGCTCGGGGTAGCGGACGATCGGCCCGTCGCCCAACGCGTCGGCCGGCTCCGGCAGTTCACGGGTGTACAGGTACGGATGCCGCACCGCCGTCATCGGCAGCCGGACCCCCACCTGCGCCGCGAGCACCGGCCCCCAGATCCCGGCGGCCAGCACGACCCGCTCGGCCGCGACCACCTCCCCGTCCGCGCCGACCCGCACCCCCGTGACCCGGTCCCCCGCGTGCTCCAGCGCCACCACGGGAGTCTTGAAACGGAACCGGACCCCGTCCCGCTCGGCGGCGTCCACCAGCAGACGCGTCAGCAGTACGGGATCGACGGCACCGTCGCCCGGCACGTACAGCGCACCGCACGCCCGCTGCGGATCCACCAGCGCGGGCGCCAGCGCCACCGCCTCCTCGGGCCCGACCACCCGCGCCGCCACCCCGAGGCCCCGCCCGTGCTCGACATCCCGGTGCGCCCGCTCCAACCGGCCCTCGCTGGTGGCGACTTCGAGACAACCGACCTCCCGGAAAGGCGAGTCGCCGCCACCGTCCGGGACCAGGGAGCCGTATGTGGCCACGCTGTCCACCGCCAGCGCGGTGAGTTCCGGCGTCGCACTGAGCCGCCCCACGAACCCCGGCGCCAGACCGGTCGACCCGGGCATTTCCGTACGCCCCCGTGAATCGACCACCAGCACCTCGTCGTGCCCGAGCCGCGCCAGGTGATACGCGACCGAGGCCCCCACCACCCCGGCCCCCACGACCACGGTCCGCCCGGGCACCCACCGCCCACGCTCCATCGCGCACACCTTCCCCGCCCGGCCACTCGCACCGGGCCACCTCGCACCGACGGGGCGCCACGACCGCTCCCCGGCCCGGCGCCGGACGGCGCCGCGGCACAGTGCCAACTACGGGGGCGTGGCCCGGGTCACTGTCGGGAGGCAGGGGGAAGCAGGGGCGCGGAGAGGGTTCGTCACGGATCCGGGAAGGGATACGGATCACCAACTCGCCGACTGAGAGGCACTTCACACCGGGAGCGGGCGCGCGGGGCGGGAACGGGCAGCCCCGGAAGCCGGGAAGTCCTGGAGCCGGAAGTCTCTGAAGGCTGACCGCCTGGAGCGGAAGCCCTGCGGCCTGAAAACAGCCGGAAAAGCAGAAGAACCCCAGACGAACTGGGGTTCTTTCTGATGGTGCGCGAGGGGGGAGTTGAACCCCCACGCCCTTGCGGGCACTGGAACCTGAATCCAGCGCGTCTGCCTATTCCGCCACCCGCGCATAGGTGTTGTCGTTGGTGTCTCTCACTGTGGGTGCGAGCGCCTGCCGACATCCAGAAGATTAGCACGCAGTCGAGGGTGGATTCACCTCCGTATTCGCGGGGCAGCCGCTCCCTGCGGCCGTGCACCGGCCGGGGCAAACCCGCTCGTCGGACCCCCCGCGCCACCCGCCGCGCCACCACCCCGCCGCCCGCGAGGCACGGCGCACGACGGGGCCTGCGACGGATTCGGGCGGCGGATGGTTGAGCGGGCCGCGTAACAAGCCACGCAACAACCTCGCACCAGTCCGGCGCTCGCCACCCGGAGTTGTCCCGCCGCCGGGGCCCGGTACGGGACACTGGGAACGGGTCGTTCCTGTCGCGCGGCAACGGCCGGGAGCGGACAGCGGAGCCGAACGTACGTACGGTTCACGCGTGCGTTCTCTCCGCCCGCGGGCACTTTCCGTGCCGAAACCGGGTACGGAAAGTAAGGAAGCGGACGAATGCGGAGAACGGTGAGAGGGACAGCGGAGAAACGGACAAGGGGCACAGGGACAAACGGACATGAGGGCGGGGAACGGACGCCTGGGGAACCTGACCGCCGGCTCGGGCGGACAGGACGGAACCGGGCGGCTGAGCAGGGACTCTGACGGGGCGGGGGCCACAAGCGCCACCCGTACCGCGTGCGTTCCGGACCGGGACCACGCCGGGACCGGGCGGATCCGGAATCGGATGCGCCGGGAGTGGATCACCGGCACGGGAAGCGGGCAGGACCTGTGAGGGTCGACACTCCTTGCCGGGGGTCACAAGGGGAACCACCTGTTTTCCCGGCGCGTGGATACGATCAGTAAGCAGGATCAGTGAGCAGGACGAGCCATCGCGACCGGCGCGGGCGGGCAGCCCGGCGGGAAGCGAGGCACGAGCGGTACCGCGAGGACCGGCAGCGGCCGGGCACACTGGCGGTACGGCACGAGAACAGGTACGGCACGACAGCAGGCGCGGCCAGGGCGGATCGAAGGAGGAGGTGCCCCGTGGGAGTCCTGAAGAAATTCGAGCAGCGGCTCGAGGGTCTGGTCAACGGCACCTTCGCCAAGGTGTTCAAGTCCGAGGTCCAGCCGGTGGAGATCGCCGGAGCGCTGCAGCGGGAGTGCGACAACAACGCGACGATCTGGAACCGGGACCGGACCGTCGTCCCCAATGACTTCATCGTCGAGCTGAGCGCGCCCGACTTCGACCGGCTCAGCCCGTACGCCGGGCAACTCGGCGACGAGCTCGCGGGCATGGTGCGCGACTACGCCAAGCAGCAGCGGTACACCTTCATGGGGCCGATCAAGGTCCACCTGGAGAAGGCCGAGGACCTGGACACCGGGCTGTACCGAGTGCGCAGCCGTACGCTCGCGGCCAGCACCTCGCAGGCACCGGGCGGTGCCGCGCCGGCCTCCGCGCCCGCGCCCGCCCATCCGCCGCAGGGCCGCCCCGGGTACGGCTACCCGCCGCAGGCCCCGGCCGGTGCGCCGCCGATGCCCCCGGCCCCGCCGCCGGGCGGACGGCCCGCGGCCGCGCCGATGCGTCCGGGCGCAGGTGCCGGCGGTGGGCAGGGCGGACCCGTACGACGATGGATCGAGATCAACGGCAGCCGCCACCAGATCGTCCGACCCACGCTCGTCCTCGGGCGCAGCACCGAGGCCGACGTGCGGATCGACGACCCCGGCGTATCGCGTCGGCACTGTGAGATCCGGACCGGAACGCCCCCCACTGTCCAGGATCTCGGTTCCACGAACGGCATCGTGGTGGACGGACAGCACACCACCCGCGCTACGCTCCGCGACGGCTCCCGGATCGTCGTGGGGAGCACCACCATCATTTACCGGCAAGCCGAAGGGTGAAGCGGGGGCAATGTCAGAGCTGACCCTGACGGTCATGCGGCTGGGTTTCCTGGCCGTACTGTGGCTGTTCGTGATCGTGGCCGTACAGGTCATCCGCAGCGACCTGTTCGGCACGCGCGTCACCCAGCGCGGGTCCGCCCGCCGGGAGGCGCGGCCGCAGCAGGCCCCGCGCCAGCCGATGCCCGCGCAACAGCAGCAGCCGCGCCAGCAGAGCGGCGGCCGCCAGCGGCGCGGGGCGCCGACCAAGCTGGTCGTCTCGGAGGGATCGCTGACGGGCACCACGGTCGCGCTCCAGGGGCAGACGATCACTCTGGGCCGGGCCCACGATTCGACGATCGTGCTGGACGACGACTACGCGTCCAGCAGGCATGCCAGGATCTACCCGGACCAGAGCGGGCAGTGGATCGTGGAGGACCTCGGTTCGACGAACGGCACCTATCTGGACCGGTCGCGGCTGACGACGCCGACACCGGTCCCGCTGGGGGCGCCGATCCGCATCGGCAAGACCGTCATCGAGCTGCGGAAGTAATACGCCAATGAACGAGCGGAGCGAGCGAAGGGACGCGGGCCGGGCCGGAACATGGCGGGGCGGCGTACTTTCGACCGGAGGGTGGGCAGTGTGGCTCGAGGAGAACCGCTGCAGTCCGAGCCGACGGGCGAGGTGGACATGAGTCTGTCACTGCGCTTCGCCGCCGGATCGCACAAGGGAATGATCCGCGAGGGCAACGAGGACTCCGGCTACGCCGGGCCGCGGCTGCTCGCGATCGCCGACGGCATGGGCGGCCAGGCCGCGGGCGAGGTGGCCTCTTCCGAGGTGATCTCGACGCTGGTCACGCTGGACGACGACGTGCCGGGCTCGGACATCCTGACCTCGCTGGGCACCGCGGTGCAGCGGGCCAACGACCAGTTGCGCCTGATGGTCGACGAGGACCCGCAGCTGGAGGGCATGGGCACCACGCTCACCGCGCTGCTGTGGACGGGCCAGCGGCTCGGCCTGGTGCACGTCGGCGACTCCCGGGCGTATCTGCTGCGCGACGGTGTGCTGACCCAGATCACCCAGGACCACACCTGGGTGCAGCGGCTCGTCGACGAGGGCCGGATCACCGAGGAGGAGGCCACCACGCACCCGCAGCGCTCGCTGCTGATGCGTGCGCTCGGCAGCGGCGACCACGTGGAGCCGGACCTGTCGATCCGCGAGGTGCGCGCCGGTGACCGGTACCTGATCTGTTCCGACGGTCTGTCGGGTGTGGTCAGCCATCAGACGATGGAGGACACCCTCGCCAGCTACCAGGGCCCGCAGGAGACCGTGCAGGAGCTGATCCAGCTCGCGCTGCGCGGCGGCGGCCCCGACAACATCACCGTGATCGTCGCCGACGTCCTCGACATCGACAGCGGCGACACCCTGGCCGCGCAGCTCAGCGACACCCCCGTGGTGGTCGGCGCGGTCGCCGAGAACCAGCACCAGGCGCACGACAACGGCGCCATGCAGACCCCCGCGGGCCGCGCCTCCGGCCTCGGCCGGGCACCCGAACCCCCGCCCGCGGGCGGCGAGTTCGGACCGCCGGGCAGCGGCGAAGGGGGACCGGGGTACGCACCAGAGGGGGGCTTCGGCGCGCTCGCGGCCGACTCTCCCGACAAGGGCCGCGCCCGCAGACGCTGGCTCAAGCCCTCGCTGTACACGGGTCTCGCGCTCGCCGTCGTGGCGGGCGCTCTGTACGGCGGCTACCACTGGACGCAGACGCAGTACTACGTCGGCGCCAAGGACGGGCACGTCGCCCTGTACCAGGGCATCAGCCAGGATCTGGCCTGGGTGAGCCTGTCGGAGGTCCAGAAGGACCACCCCGAGATCGAACTCAAGTACCTCCCGCCGTACCAGCAGAAGCTGGTCGAGGAGACGATCACGGAGGACGGCCTCGACCAGGCCAACGACAAGATCGACGAGCTGGCGAGGCAGGCCACGGCCTGCCGCAAGGACGAGGAGCGGCGCGCCGCCGAGCGGGAGCAGCAGGAGCAGAAGCCCCCGAACAGCGAGGAGGGCAACCCCACCGCGCCGCCGAAGTCGACCACGAAGCCGGGCGACAAGCCGACGGACAAGCCCACCGATTCGCCCTCGCCCACGCCCAAGCCGGGGCCCACTCTCTCCGAGGAAGAGAAGTCCCTGGTAGAGCGGTGCGGCAAGAAGTGAGCAGCTGAGGGGCCCTGGGCACACCATGAGCAGTTCGACCTCCAACTCGAGCACCACCAACACGTCGACGATCGGCGCGATCGGTACGCCGAGCCGCCGTAACACCGAGCTCGCGCTCCTGGTGTTCGCCGTCGTCATCCCGGTGTTCGCGTTCATCAACACCGGCCTCGCCGTGAACGACAAGGTGCCGCCGGGTCTGGTCGCCTACGGGTTCGGCTTCGCCGCGCTCGCGGGCGTCGCGCACCTGGTCGTGCGCCGCTTCGCGCCGTATGCCGATCCGCTGCTGCTGCCGCTGGCGACCCTGCTGAACGGGCTGGGTCTGGTGGCCATCTGGCGCCTGGACCAGTCCGAGCTGCTGCAGGACATCAAGCAGGCGGGCACCGCCACGCCCCGGCAGCTGATGTACACGGCGATGGGTATCGCGCTGTTCATCGCGGTGCTGCTGTTCCTCAAGGACCACCGCGTTCTGCAGCGCTACACGTACATCTCGATGCTGGCCGCGCTGTTCCTGCTGCTGCTGCCGCTGGTGCCGGGTCTCGGGCAGAACATCTACGGCGCCAAGATCTGGATCTCGGTGGCCGGGTTCTCCATCCAGCCCGGTGAGTTCGCGAAGATCGCGCTCGCGGTGTTCTTCGCGGGCTATCTGATGGTCAAGCGGGACGCGCTCGCGCTGGCCAGCCGCCGTCTGATGGGCCTCTACCTGCCGCGCGGCCGCGACCTCGGACCGATCCTGGTGGTCTGGGGCATGTCGATCCTCATCCTGATCTTCGAGACCGACCTCGGTACCTCGCTGCTGTTCTTCGGCATGTTCGTGATCATGCTGTACGTCGCCACCGAGCGGACCAGCTGGATCGTGTTCGGTCTGCTGATGTCCGCGGTCGGCGCCGTCGGTGTGGCCTCCTTCGAGCCGCACATCCAGCAGCGCGTGGACGCCTGGCTCGACCCGATGCGCGAGTACACGCTGAGCCAGGAAGGCGTCCCCGGTCACTCCGAGCAGGCCATGCAGGCGCTGTGGGCCTTCGGCAGCGGCGGCACCCTCGGCTCCGGCTGGGGCCAGGGCCACTCCGAGCTGATCCGGTTCGCCGCGAACTCCGACTTCATCCTGGCCACCTTCGGCGAGGAACTCGGGCTCGCCGGAGTGATGGCGATCCTGCTGCTCTACGCGCTGATCGTGGAACGCGGCATCCGTACCGCGCTCGCCGCCCGCGACCCGTTCGGCAAGCTGCTCGCCGTCGGCCTGTCCGGCGCCTTCGCCCTCCAGGTCTTCGTCGTCGCGGGCGGCGTCATGGGCCTGATCCCGCTGACCGGTATGACCATGCCGTTCCTCGCGTACGGAGGTTCCTCGGTCATCGCCAACTGGGCCCTGATCGGGATCCTGATCCGGATCAGCGACACGGCACGGCGCCCGGCGCCGTCGCCCGCCCCCAACCCCGACGCCGAGATGACCCAGGTGGTGCGACCGTGAACAAGCCTCTGCGCCGGATCGCGATCTTCTGCGGTCTGCTCATCCTCGCCCTGCTGGTCAGGGACAACTGGCTGCAGTACGTCTCCGCCGAGGAGCTGCGTACGCACGAGAAGAACCGCCGGGTCGCGATCGAGCGGTATGCCGCGCCGCGCGGCAACATCGTGGTCGACGGCAAGGCGATCACCGGTTCCGCCAAGACCTCCGCGGGCGACCTCGACTACAAGCGCACCTACCAGGACGGCGCGATGTGGGCGCCGGTCACCGGCTACGCCTCGCAGGCCTACGGCGCAACCCAGCTGGAGAGCATCGAGGACGGCATCCTCACCGGAAACGACGACCGGCTCTTCTTCCGCCGCACGCTCGACATGATCACCGGCAAGAAGAAGGAAGGCGGCAACGTCGTCACCACCCTCAACGCGGAGGCCCAGAAGAAGGCCTTCGAGGGGCTCGGCGACAAGAAGGGCGCGGTCGCCGCGATCGACCCGGAGACCGGCGCGATCCTGGCGCTCGCCTCCACGCCCTCCTACGACCCGTCCGACTTCGCCGGGGGCTCCAAGGACGACGCCGACGCCTGGAAGCGGCTCACCAAGGACCCGAACAAGCCGATGCTGAACCGGGCCCTGCGCGAGACCTACCCGCCCGGCTCGACCTTCAAGGTGGTCACCGCCGCCGCGGCCCTCGAACACGGTCTGTACACCGACCCGGACGAGAAGACGAAGACGCCGCTGCCGTGGATCATGCCCGGCACCACGCGCCCGCTGAAGAACGAGGGCAACCTGCCCTGCAAGGACGCGACGCTGATGAAGGCGCTCGAAGTGTCCTGCAACACCGTCTTCGGCAAGGTCGGCTACAACCTCGGCAACGACAAGATGCTGGAGACCTCGGAGAAGTTCGGCTTCAACGAGGAGCAGTTCGTCCCGGTGCGGTCCAATGCCTCGCACTTCTCGGACGGCATGAACGACTCGCAGGTAGCGCTGTCGTCGATCGGCCAGTTCAACACGGCGGCGACCCCGCTGCAGATGGCGATGGTGGCCTCCGCGGTCGCCAACGACGGCAAGCTGATGAAGCCGTACATGGTCAGTGATCTGCAGGCGCCCAACCTCGATGTGGTCGAGAAGACCGACACCGAGGTGCTGAGCCAGCCGCTGTCCGAGCCCAACGCCCAGAAGCTGCAGTCGATGATGGAGAACGTCGTCGAGAACGGCACCGGCCGGGCGGCGCAGATCGACGGCGTCACCGTCGGCGGCAAGACGGGTACCGCACAGCACGGCCTCAACAACAAGGAAAAGCCGTACGCCTGGTTCATCTCGTACGCCAAGACGGACAACGGCTCCCCGGTCGCCGTCGCCGTGGTGGTCGAGGACTCCAACGCGGAGCGCGAGGACACCTGTGGTGGCTGTCTGGCGGCGCCCATCGCCAAGGACGTCATGCAGGCGGTGCTCGACAGCAAGGAGTGAGAGTCGTCACGGCCTCGCGCGCCGGGACGGCAACTCCTGTACCGGTCCGGTATCAGGTCTCGGCAACCGGTCGGGGCAGGTAGCGCACGCCGGGTACGGTATGCGCGGGCAGCACACCGCCGGGCCGCGCAGAGCGTGCGGCCGGGACCGACGGAGAGGGCTGGATTAGCTATGGAAGAGCCGCGTCGCCTCGGCGGCCGGTACGAGCTGGGCCAGGTGCTCGGCCGTGGTGGCATGGCCGAGGTCCACCTCGCCCACGACACCCGGCTCGGCCGCACCGTGGCGGTGAAGACGCTGCGTGCGGACCTCGCCCGCGACCCGTCGTTCCAGGCCCGGTTCCGCCGGGAGGCCCAGTCGGCCGCCTCGCTCAACCACCCCGCGATCGTGGCGGTGTACGACACGGGCGAGGACTACATCGACCAGGTCTCCATCCCGTACATCGTGATGGAGTACGTCGACGGCTCCACGCTGCGTGAGCTTCTTCACTCGGGCCGCAAGCTGCTGCCCGAGCGCGCCATGGAGATGACGATCGGCATCCTCCAGGCCCTGGAGTACTCGCACCGCAACGGCATCGTGCACCGCGACATCAAACCGGCCAACGTCATGCTGACGCGCACCGGCCAGGTCAAGGTCATGGACTTCGGTATCGCCCGCGCCATGGGCGACGCCGGGATGACGATGACCCAGACCGCCGCGGTGATCGGCACCGCCCAGTACCTCTCCCCGGAGCAGGCCAAGGGCGAGACCGTCGACGCGCGCAGCGACCTGTACTCCACCGGCTGCCTGCTCTACGAGCTGCTGACCGTCCGGCCGCCGTTCGTCGGCGACTCCCCGGTCGCGGTCGCCTATCAGCACGTACGCGAAGAGGCGCAGCCGCCGAGCGTGTACGACCCCGAGATCACGCCCGAGATGGACGCCATCGTCCTCAAGGCCCTGGTCAAGGACCCCGACTACCGCTACCAGTCGGCCGACGACATGCGCATCGACATCGAGGCGTGCCTGGACGGCCAGCCGGTGGCGGCCGCCGCGGGCCTCGGCGCCGCCGGATACGCGGGCGGTCACCCCGACGACCAGCAGACCCAGATGCTGCGCCCGCAGAACGGCGGCCCGCAGACCTCGATGCTGCCCCCGATAAACCCGGACGACGGCGGCTACGGCTACGACGACCGCCACGACCGCCGCCGCCAGCGCCGCGGCAGCACCTCCACTGTGCTGCTCGTGGTCGCGGGGCTGCTCGTCCTGGTCGGCGCGATCCTGATCGGCAAGTGGGCGTTCAGCGACGCGAACAACACGGGGGGCTCGTTCGAGGTGCCGGTGTTCGTGGATGAGTCGTACGAGGACGCCCAGAAGCTCGCCAAGAACCGCGAGCTGACTCTGGACCCCGTCAGGAAGCCTTGCAAGGAGCAGCCCAAGGGCTTCGTCTGCGCACAGGACCCCGGGGTCGGCAGCAAGGTCAACAAGGGCGACCGGATCTCGGTCACGGTGTCTACGGGGGCGCCGAAGGTGGCTGTGCCCAACGTCATAGGCGATGACATCGAGGATGCCTCGACAAAGCTCGAAGGCAAGAAGTTCCGCGTCAGCGTCGAGAAGAAGGAATCGAGCCAGACTCCGGGCGAGGTGCTGGACCAGGACCCCACTCCCGGCACCGAGAAGGAAGCGGGCAGCACCATCACGCTGACCGTCGCCGAGGAGAAGAAGCAGAGCACCGTCCCGGACGTGAGCAGCACCCAGAGCCTGGACTGCGCGCAGGCCACCAAGCAGTTGGAGGCCAACGACCTGGTGGCGGAGTGCGTCGAGGAGGAGAACGCGGCCGTCGCCGTGGGCAAGGTCTTCGCCCAGAGCCTGCCGGCCAACAGCCCGGCCGACCCCGGCTCCGTGATCACCCTCAAGGTCGCCAAGGCGGCCGCGCAGATCGCCGTCCCGGCCGACCTCGCGGGCAAGAGCGTCAAGGACGCCTCGAAGCAGCTCACCGACCTGGGCCTGGTCCCGGCCTTCCAGGGCCCGGACAACCCCAACGCTGTGGTCATGGCCAGCAACCCGCCCGGCGGGACGCAGCTGAACAAGGGCGACACGGTCACCCTGATCACGGTCGGCGGAGGCGGCGGCGACGGCGGTGGTGACGGCGGCTTCATCGGCGGAGGCGACGGCGACTTCTAGCCGCGACTCCGAGTCCGCGCCGCGACCGCGCCGCTGAGTGGAGAGCGCCGAGACGAGAACGGGGAAGTCCCCGGTGCCCTGAGAGGGCGCCGGGGACTTCTGTTTGGGGAGGTACGGGGGCCTGTGCTTGGTGAGGCTTTCCGGTAGCGGGACGGGTTGGGGCTTTGCCCGGGGGAGGCTTTCGGGCAGCGAGAAGCCTTCGGAATTTCGGGTGGGAAGCGCTCGGGGGGCGGGCGGAAGGCCCTGGGAGGCTGTGCGGGAAGTCCCTCGCGGGCCCTCAGCGGAGCTCCTTCGGCTCCGTCCGCTCCGCGTCCACCTTTTCCGTACGGACCAGTTCGCCCCAGACCACGTACCGGTACTGGGAGGTGAAGACCGGTGTGCAGGTGGTCAGGGTGATGTAGCGGCCGGGCTTCTTCTTGCCGGATTCCTTGGGGACGGGGTCGAGTACCTGGACGTTGAACTTCGAGGTCTCCGGGAGGACGGCGTAGACCTTGTAGATGTACCAGAGGTCCCTGGACTCGAAGACGATCGGGTCGCCCTTGTCGATCTTGTCGATCTTGTGGAACTTGGCGCCGTGGCCGTCGCGGTGGGCGGCGAGGGAGAAGTTGCCCTTGGCGTCCTGGGGGAGGGCCGACTTCACGGGGTCCGTGTAGTAGCCCGCGACGCCGTCGTTGAGCATCTTGTTGGAGGTGCCCTTCTTCACCAGGATCTCGCTGCCACTCATCGCCGGGACGTGCAGGAAGCCGATGCCGCCCTCCGTGTCCAGGCTGCCGGGGCCGGTGTCCTTCTGTTCGGCCCATTGGTCGCGCACCTTGTCGCTCTGGCGCGCGGCCTCCTTGTTGGCGATGACGTTCGTCCACCACAGCGAGTAGACGACGAACAGGCCGAGCACCACACCCGCGGTGATGAGGAGTTCGCCGAAGACGCCGACGGCTGTGGCGAAGGCGCCACGGCGGGGGCTCGAACCGGTCCTGGAGCGGGGGCGGTTGCGGCGATCACGGCGGTCACGGCGGTCACGGCGGTCACGGCGGTTGGGAGCGTGACGGCCGGGTTCCTGACGGGCGGGTTCCTGACGGGCGGACTCGTGACGGGCGGGTTCGTGAGGGCCGTCCGCCGCCGTTTCGCCGTCTGCCGCCGTTTCGCCGTCCGCTATTTCGGCGTCGGCCGCTTCGCCGTCGGCTGCCTCGACAGGCCGTTCCGCGTCGCCCTGCCCGGGGTCCTGCTCCTGCCGGCCGGCTTGCTCACGGTCTTGCCCGGAGTTCCGCTCGTGCTCCTGGTCCGGCCGGGGCCGCTCCTCGTCACCACTGCTGGCTGCCACTGATCTGCCTCTGCCCGTCGTCTCAACTGCCTCGGCCGTGCACGTCCGTTGGGGCCACCCCGTGGGGCCCCGGTACCCCGGTCGTCAGCCGACGAGCGCGTCGGGCTTGCCCTTGCTGCGCGGCCGCTCCTCGACCATCTTCCCCCAGACGATCATCCGATACGTACTGGTGAATTCCGGAGTACAGGTCGTCAGTGTGATGTACCGGCCGGGCTTGGTGAAACCCGACCCGTTCGGGACAGGTGCGATCACCGAGGTGTTGCTCGGCGGGGTCTGCCGCAGGATGCTCGCCATCTTGTAGACGAAGTACTTGTCCTGGGTCTCGACGACGATCGGGTCGCCCGGTTCGAGGCGGTTGATGTAGCGGAACGGTTCGCCGTGCGTATTGCGGTGACCGGCCACCGAGAAGTTGCCCTTGGCGTCCTCGGGCATGGCCGTCTGGATGGTGCCCTCGCCGCCGTAGTGGCCGACCATGCCCCGGTCGAGCACCTTCTTCTTGCTGATGCCCTCGGCGATGGGCACCTCGACGTCGAGCTTCGGGATGTACATGATCGCGAAGCCCTGGCCGGGCTCGAAGGTGTCCGGGCGCCGCTTGCCCTCGGCCCAGCCCTCCTTGAGGTCCTCGCGCTCGCCCCGCGCCTGTGCCTGGGCCCTTATGTTCGTCCACCAGAGCTGGTACGTGACGAAGAGCAGCATCACCACGCCCAGCGTGATGAAGAACTCGCCGATCGCCCGGCTCGCGACCACCGAGGGGCTGGGCTTACGCGCCTTCGCCGCGCGCCGGGCGGCCACCCTGCTGAGCGGCGCCCCGCCGTTCTCCGACTCCTCTGCCGTGCCGGTGCCTTCGTCCTCCGCCGCGGAGCCCCCGCCGCGCTGCTTGGCCGCCTTGCGCCGTGCGGCCCGGCCGCCCACCGCGTCGGAGATCGCCGAGACGCGTCGCCGGACCTCGCCGGTCCGCAGCGCCATGGTCTCGTCGTGCCGTGGCTGCGGTACGGCGGGCGGTGCGGCGCGCCCGGCCCCGGTCACCGCCGGGCCGTCGGGGTCGTCGGGGTCCTCGTTCAGGAAGATGCCGTGCGGGGCGACGCGCAGGCCCACCGTCTCGTCGTCCCGTGCGGGCGCTCTACGGCGTCCTGTGGGGCGCACATCGTCCGACGGCACCGGGACATCCGTCGCCCCCGTCCCGGGCGCCTGGGGCGGCTTCCTGCGCCGTCCCCTGCCGCTGGTCGTACGGCCGTCCGGCGGGACGGCTCCTCCGGTAGCACCCGCACCCGGGCCTTGCGCGGGGCCCGCGGCCGGACCTTGAGCGGCGCCCGCACCTTCGCCCGCGCCCGCTTGCGCACCCCCGGACCCGCCCGCGCCCGCCTGCCCGCCCGCCGAGCTGCGGAACCACGGCGAGGGGTGACTGCCGCCCGGCAGCGGGTCGTTGAGGGGGTCGTCGAGTCGCTCCACGGCGGCCGCGAAGGAGCCGGTGTCCTGGAAGGCGCCGGGGTCCCGGAGGGCTCCCGGGTCCTCGTGCGCACCGGCGCCCTCGTACGTACCGGCACCCTCGTACGGCTGCCCGTACGAGGCCCGTTCGTCGCGGGGCGAGCCGGGGCCCGAGCCCTCCTCGTCACGCCCGGGACGCGGCGCGGTCACGCCGAGGCCCTGCCCACCACGGGCGCGAGCCCGGCCGAGCGTGCCACCGCCCGCCCGTCGCCGCACTCGTTCAGCCAGTTGGCGAGCATCCGGTGGCCGTGTTCGGTGAGTACCGACTCGGGGTGGAACTGCACGCCCTCGACGGCCAGTTCACGGTGCCGCAGGCCCATGATGATCCCGTCCTCGGTACGCGCGGTGACCTCCAGCTCGGCGGGGAGGGTGTCCGGCTCGGCGGCCAGCGAGTGATAGCGGGTGGCCGTGAAGGGCGAGGGCAGTCCGGCGAAGACGCCGCGCCCTTCGTGCCGTACCGGCGAGGTCTTGCCGTGCAGCAGCTCCGGCGCGCGGTCCACGACACCGCCGTAGGCGACCATCATCGACTGCATGCCGAGGCAGACGCCGAAGACGGGGAGGGCGGTCGCGGCGCAGTGCCGGACCATGTCGATACAGACGCCGGCGTGCTCGGGGGTGCCCGGGCCCGGCGACAGCAGTACGCCGTCGAAGCCCGCCTCGCTCCCGGCCCCGCCCGACGCGCGCGCTACCGCGTGTGCCGTGGTCACCTCGTCGTTGCGCACCACTTCGCACTCGGCGCCCAACTGGTACAGGTACTGCACGAGGTTGAAGACGAAGCTGTCGTAGTTGTCCACGACGAGAATGCGGGCGGGCCGGTTCTCGATCCTCCGGCCGGACCCGGCGCCGTCCGCGCCGCCTGTTCCGCCGGCGCCTTCGCTCCGTACGTTCCCGATCTCCGCCATCACAGGGCCGCCCTTCCGGTGGGAACCATCCCCTCGTCGACAGTGACGTCGTTGAAGGGCAGCAGCGGTTCCGCCCACGGGAAGATGTGCTGGAACAGCAGGTAAATGACGAGGAATACCAGGAGCAGCGACAACAGGGCCTTCACCCACGCGTTGCCCGGCAGATGCCGCCAGATCCAGCCGTACATGCCGTCCCCACTTGTCCTGTCCGAGCCCGGCGCCACAGGACCCCCCGGGCCCTCGACCGTCCGCTCTGCGTCCGCTGTGTGCTCGCTCTTCGTCGTGCGCGCTGCGCTCCGTCAGTCCCACCCCGAGCGCCAAGTCGTTCAGGACCAGACTACGGGGACGCGACAGCACTAGGTTGCCGCCTGGACAAACCCCATCTCCATGCCTCTCGTCACACCAGTCCCTCGTTCGAGGGGCGCACGGGGCGCACTGAAGGCCGTTCACGCGAGGGCTTGTTCGGGGCTGGAGACTTGTTCGGGCACATGTTCCACGTGAAACGTCCGTCGGGACGGCCCGAGGGGGCGGCCGGGTGGCCGAACCGTCCCTGCCCCCGTCGCCTCGCGTCAGTCGGTGGGCTCGGCGTGGTGGAGGTCGACCGTTCCCGCGTAGCCGGGCAGTTTCACGGTGCCGTCGTCCTGGACGTCCCAGCCGAGGCCGTAGGCGTTGACGTAGAGCATGTAGTTCTGGATCTCGGGGGAGTCGGAGAGCGCCTGCTTCAGTTTGTCCGGGTCGCCGACGGCGGTGACCTTGTACGGCGGCGAGTAGACGCGGCCCTGGAGGATCAGGGTGTTGCCGACGCAGCGGACGGCGCTGGTCGAGATCAGCCGCTGGTCCATGACCTTGATGCCGCGGGCGCCGCCCTGCCAGAGGGCGTTCACCACGGCCTGGAGGTCCTGCTGGTGGATCACGAGGTCGTTGGGCTGCGGGTCCGGGTAGCCGGGGAGCTTCGCGGTGGCGTCCGGCGGGGCGTCGTCGAGGGTCACGGTGACGGCCCTGCCGCGCAGTGCGCTGGTGCCGGCGGCCTTCTCCAGACCGGCCAGTTTCCGTTCCTCGGCGTCGGTGCTGCCGTCGTCGCGGTCCGCGAGCGAGTCCACGTCCTCGCGCAGCCCCGCGTTGCTCTCGTCGAGCTGGCCGTTCTTGCGGCTGCGCTCCTGGATCAGGTCGGACAGCTTCAGGAGCGAGGCGTCGGTACGGATGTTGGTGCCCTTGGCCGTGTTGAAGCTGGTGAAGAAGAGCAGCCCGGCGAGGGCGAAGACGGCGGCGGTGAGCAGGCGCACAGGGTGTCCGCCCAGCCACTTTCGGCGGCCCGGCCCTCGCTGTGCGTGTGCGTTCTCGTTCCCGCTGTGGCCGGGGCTGGTGCCCGGGCCGGTGGAGTCGGCAGAATGGCTCAACGGACCCTTACTCCTAACGGCGCCGAGGAAGCACTACGCTAACGGACGCTCGGGGGAGCACTCAGTGTCCCCTCAGTGTCCGCTTGTACGCTGCCTCTTCAGCCCCGGCCACGGTCCCGTGCACGGGCATCACGGCAGCGCATCGACAGGAGAGACCCTCGTGCCGAAGTCACGCATCCGCAAGAAGGACGATTACACGCCGCCCCCGGCGAAGCAGGCGAAGCAGCCGACGAGCATCAAGCTGACCAACCGCAGTTGGGTGGCGCCGGTGATGCTTGCCCTCTTCCTCATCGGCCTGGCCTGGATCGTCGTCTTCTACGTGACCGACACCAAGCTCCCGATCGAGTCGCTGGGCAACTTCAACATCCTCGTAGGCTTCGCGTTCATCGCCGCGGGGTTCGGCGTCTCCACTCAGTGGAAGTAGCGCCGGACTCCGGCGCATCGAGAGGCGTACCCGGAACCGGGTGCGCCTCTCAGCCGTGCCCCGCCACCAGTGCGGCCCCCACGGCTTCCGCGGCTCCCTGACCGCTCTGTCCTCCCCGGACCGGCCCCGACCGCCCCGACCGCAGTACCCGTGCGCCGATGCACCGATTCGTTCGATTCGGTCCGTCCCGCTCCGCGGAGCGGGTAAGGTTGTACCTCCCTCAAGTGAGCGCGTCCCCGACGACGCGGGGCTCATCCGGACGCGTGTATCCCGTCCGGCCCTCGTGTGGACGCCGTTTCTCCCCCAGGTTGCCGAGAAGTTATCCACAAGGCTGTCCACATGGGGAAAAGGTCTGAAGATCTGTGGATAACCACTGAGCGGTTGACGCCGGTGTGACAGACCTACCGGCATCCGGATCCCTGTTCGACCCTTGCCTCTCCTGGGAAAACGCAGGTCAGAGCCGGGTCCGCGACAGCGCCCCCACCACATGCACAAGCACGGCCACACGCTGTGGACAACTTGCGAAGACCTGGGCAGACCAGTGGATCGAACACCTGCTCGATTCTCTGCGCGAGCGGCTCTTCGCCCGGCCCTCGTCGAGCCAAGCGGAACGCCCGCGGAAGAGACGGACCGGGCTCAGACGAGCGCGGCCGTACGCAGCACCACGACCAGCACACTGACGGCCAGTACCGCGGCGCAGGTCGCCGACTGCACCAGCGTCCGCCGCCCGGCCGGGGCGTGCACCATCCCGTACGCGAGGGCCGCGCCCGCGACCAGTCCGCCGACGTGGGCCTGCCAGGCGATGTTGGGGACGGCGAAGGTGAAGACCAGGTTGATCGCGAGCAGGATGAGGACCGGCCGCATGTCGTAGCGCAGCCGCCGCATCAGTACCGCCGTCGCCCCCAGCAGCCCGAACACCGCGCCCGAGGCGCCGAGCGAGACGTCCTGCGGGGCCATGAGCAGGTAGGAGAGCGCGCTGCCCGCGAGGCCCGAGAGCAGGTAGAGGCTCAGGTAGCGGATCCGGCCGAGGGCTTCCTCCAGGGGGCCGCCGAGCCACCACAAGCTGAGCATGTTGAAGGCGAGGTGCCAGGGCGCCTCGTGCACGAAGTTCGCCGTGAACAGGCGGTACCACTCGCCCGCGGCCACGCCCTCGATGGGGTCGTAGGCGCCGGAGGGGAACTGATCGGTCCCGGGCCAGCCGCCGACCAGGACGGTGTGCTCGTAGACGGAACCGCCCGCGTGCACGGCCAGGAACATCGCGAGGTTGACCGCGATCAGCAGCTTGGTGAGCAGGCGCGGATCGGCGGTGAGGACGCCGCCCGCCAGATTGCGCGGCCGGACCGCGCTCGCCGAACGGCCGCTGCTGCCCTGCCGCACACAGTCCGGGCACTGGAACCCGACCGAGGCGTCGATCATGCACTCCGGACAGATGGGCCGCTCGCAGCGCACACAGCGGATCCCGGTCTCGCGGTCCGGGTGGCGGTAGCAGCCGGGCACCGACTGCCCCTCGTCCGGCCACTGGCCCTGCCCCCGGCCCGGCGTCTGATCCATCTCGGCAGCCTCGATCCCTACTACGTGCTCACGGCGCGGCCCCGGAAAAAGAAACCGCCCCGCCCTTCCTGACGGACGGGCGGGGCACAAGGTTCCCGGGTGCCCTCCTGGGCCCCGGAAAGCCACGAGCCTCGGCGGCCCCGACACGTCGGGAACCGCGGTGCTCCGGCCGCCGGCGATCCGGGCGGCCCGTGTCGGCGTCCGGCTCAGCGGCTCTCGATGACGACCGACTCGATGACGACGTCCTTGACCGGACGGTCGGTGCGCGGGTTGGTCTGCACGGCCGCGATCTCGTCCACGACCTTGCGGCCCGCGTCGCCGGTGACCTTGCCGAAGATGGTGTGCTTGCGGTTCAGCCAGGTGGTGGCGCTGACCGTGACGAAGAACTGCGAGCCGTTGGTGCCCGGGCCCGCGTTGGCCATCGCCAGCAGGTACGGCTCGGAGAAGGACAGGTCCGGGTGGAACTCGTCCTCGAACTCGTAGCCGGGGCCGCCGGTGCCGTTGCCCAGCGGGTCGCCGCCCTGGATCATGAAGCCGCTGATCACACGGTGGAAGACCGTCCCGTCGTACAGCTTCTCGGTGGTCTTGGCACCGGTCTCCGGGTTGGTCCACTCACGCTGACCCTGGGCCAGCTCGACGAAGTTCTTGACCGTCTTCGGCGCGTGGTTCGCGTACAGCTCGACTTCGATGTCGCCGTGATTGGTCTTCAGGGTGGCGTAAAGCTTCTCGGCCACGATCTGCCTTCCGTTGTCCTTTGTGACCCCCTGATCCTCGCACGGACCGCGCACCGGGATGCCTGGCCACCACCTCGCGGCCGCCCGCATGGCCCGCGGCCGCGAGGAATACGCCCGCCTGCCGAGCCGGAACACCCCGTCCGGGAGGCGATTTAGTGGCATCGTCGGAACCGGAACCGGGACACTCACCCCCATTCGCCCCTTACTGCCTTGGCGCCTTCCGCCCCGCCTGCCGTACCGGTTCCGCCGTGACCCGGATGCCCGTGCGCGCATGCCGCCCCGGCGCCGGACAGGCATGATCCCCAAGGGGATGGAAAGGCGAAAAGGTACGCCACCGAGGAGGAGGTTCTCGTGAACCGCATGGACAGCGTGCGCGCCGCTACCGGTTCGGCGAAGGGCAGCGTGCTGCACGCCGCGGAAGTGGTGGCGCCCTACGCCGACACGGCCAAGGACCGGGCAGCCCACTACGCCCAGGAAGCACGCGTACGGCTCGCCCCCAGGGTCGCGCTCGCCGCGGACCAGGCCCGTGTCCAGTACGACGCCCACGTCGCTCCGCGTCTGGAGCAGGCCAAACAGCATGTACCGCCGAAGGTCGACGCCGCGGCCCACGAAGCCGCGGCTCGTACCCGCAAGGCGGCCCGGGAGGCGGCGATCGCCTCCCGTCCGCACATCGAGCACGCGCGGGCCGCGGCCCAGCCCGTGCGCGAGGAGGCCGCCGCCCGTAGCGTGGCCGCGGTCGCCGCACTGCGCGGACAGGTCTCGGCCAAGGACATCGAGCGGCTGGCGCGCAGGAAGCGCCGCCGGGGCCGGATGTCCGGAGCCCTCAAGGGCTTCACGATGGTCGGGCTGCTCGCGGGCGGCGCCTTCGCCGCCTGGAAGTGGTGGGACAAGCAGGCCAACCCCGACTGGCTGGTCGAGCCGCCCGCCGCCACCGAGGTCCGTGACCCGGGCGCTCCGCTCACCGCGGTCGACGGCAGCCGGGGCTCGGGCCTGGACCCCGAGGTCCAGGCCAAGCAGGCCGAACAAGACGCCGAGGACCAGGCCGGTCACACCGACCGCTCCGGGTCGTCCCGTCGCGAGAAGCCGGAGTAGGGCAGGGCGCACCGGCCGGGCGGCCACGGAAGGGGCCGACGGCGGCCGCATTCATCGCCGTCGGACTCGTCCGGGCCCGCGGTCTCGCGAACTCGCCTCCACGTAGGGGGTCGTGAACTCGCCTCCACACAGAGGGTCGTGAACGCGAAGACCGTGAACGCCCGGCACCGGCACAGCAGTTGTGCAGGACGTAGCACCGAACAGCGCGGGAGGCCACACCGGCCCCCCGCGCTGTTTCACGTGGAACCATCGGCCCCGGCGCCCGACCGCTCGGTTCTCCGGCGGATCAGCGCGCGCCGGGCCGTACGGTCGATCATCCTGAGGCCACGGGACCGGCCGAGCGGGCGCAGCGCCTGCTGGGCCGAGGCCGCCCAGGGCTGGCGGAGGGCGCCGAGTACCGCGAAGCGGGTGCCGGAGCCCTCGGGGACCGCCGCCATACCGCCGACCACGTAGCGGCTCTGCATCAGGCACCAGCCCGGCTGGAGCAGGACGTCGAAGCGGGCGGAGTGCCCGAACGGGCCGTAGGCCATGCCCAGTTGGCGGCCGGTGACGCTCGGGTGGCAGTGGAAGGCGCGCAAGGTCGGGATCAGGTGCGGGAGTTCGCCCTCCAGGTCGCCGGCGATGGCCCAGACCTCGGATACCGGCAGGTCCAGATGGGCTTCCGCGTACATACCCGCATGCAGTCCCGCTGCCATGACGCGCAGACGCCGGACCGCATCGAGTCCGGCCGACGGCCAGTTGGTGTTCATCGCGGCCATGCCTTTCGGAAGCTGTGGCGGGCCCGGTGCAGCCGGGACTTCATCGTGCCCGAGGTGATGTTGAGGACGGTGCTCGCCGATCGCTCGTCCAGACCCTCCAGCTCGCGCAGGACCAGGACCGCGCGGTGCTCGCTGGACATGCGCCGCAGGACGTCGTGCACATCCACGGCCAGTTCGGGACTGCGCGGCCAGGCGATGTCGTCGAACTCGCACACCGGAGTCTCGCGTTCGGTCCGGCGGGCTACCCGTACGGCCTCCCGTACGGTGATCGTCCGCACCCAGGCGTACAGGGCCTGGGGGTCCCGGAGCCGGGGCAGGCCCTGGAACACGGCGATCAGTGCCTCCTGTACGGCATCCGCGCTGTGGTCGAGCGCGATCGGCCTGCACAGGCGGCTCACGTAGGGGGTGAGCAGGCCGAGGAGGTCGTTGAGCGCGATCGCGTCTCCGGACTGGGCGGCCTTCACCAGGGGTGCCGCCGCGGCCCACGGGGAATCCTCCGCCGCGGCCTGCTGGGCCGGGGCTGGGTCCCGTCGCGGGACGGCTGGGACCGGTCGGGGGGTGTCTGGGACCGGGGTAGCTGGGGCCTGTCGGGGGGCGGCGACCTGTCGCAGGGCGCCCGCTTGGGCGGTTTTCATCTGCCGTTGTCCTCCCTTGCTCGTCGACGCTCCGGCGGCACCAAGGCGGCGTCGGTGTGGGAGCTTCGGTGGAAAGAGGGCCCCCAGCGGCCCGGTACTCCCAGCAGTTCGCGAACTGGCCTGAAGTGATGTGGAAGAGCCGGGAGTGCACCGGCCGGAATCCGCCTCTACATGGACGTCGCAGGTGACCGCCGCGTGGTCCGGCCCCGGAACGCGTGGCACCGCCCGCAAAGGAGGCCAGGGACGTGGCGGAAAATTTGAACGTTGAAGTGCGCACCGATCGGGGACGGGTGTCCGGCCGGATCGAGTCCGTCGGCGATCGGCTGGTGGCCGTCTTCCGCGGGATCCCCTACGCCGAGCCGCCCTTCGGTGCCCTGCGGTTCGCCGCGCCGGAACCGGCCGGGGCCTGGGACGGCGTCCGCCCGGCCGTGGACTTCGGGCCGCCGGTGCCGAGTTGCGACCGGATGAACCCGGCGAACTCACCGGCGGGTACGGCGGATCCGGCGCCGGACTGCCTGACCGTCAATGTGTGGTCGCCGGAAGTCGGCGCGACGGGGCTGCCGGTGATGGTGTGGTTCCACGGCGGCTCCTATGTCTTCGGGCACGCGGGCGACCCGGTGTACGACGGGGGTCCGATGGCCGCGGAGGGCGTGGTCATGGTGACGTTCAACTACCGCGTCGGCATGGAGGGGTTCGGGTATCTCGCCGGAGCGCCCGCCAACCGGGGCCTGCTCGACCAGGTCGCGGCGCTGCGCTGGGTCCGGCGGAACATCGCGAAGTTCGGCGGCGATCCGGAGCGGGTGACCGTGTTCGGCGAGTCCGCGGGGGCCGGATCGATCGCGGCGCTCCTTGCCTCGGAGCAGGTGGCGGGACTGCTGCGCCGTGCGGTGCTGCAGAGCGTGCCGGGGCTGTACTTCACGCCCGCGCTCGGGGCCGATGTGGCCGCCGTGGTGGCGGCGCGGCTGGGGCTGCCCGCGACGGCGGAAGCACTGCGGGCAGCGGATCCGGCGGAGTTGGTACGGGCCGGGGAGGAGGCCTTCGCGAAGCGGGCCGAACAGGCGGACCGCTGGGGTGTGCTGGCCCACGCGGAGACCGTGCTCGCGCCGGTCGTGGACGGTTCGCTGCCCGCCCGCACCCCGTGGGAGGCTCTCGCGCGCGGCGCCGCCTCGGGGGTCGACGTGATGCTCGGCTGGAACCGCGAGGAGTACCGGCTGTTCATGGCCAAGCGGGGCGAGTTCGGCACAGTGGACGCGGCCCTGGCGACGCGGGCGCTGAGCGTCTTCGGCCGGTCGGCGGGCGGCGAACGCGCCTACCGGGAGGCCTATCCCGGGCTCGGCGCGGAGGAACTGTACGAGCGGGTGTGCTCGGACTGGATGTGCCGCGTCCCCACGCTCGACCTGCTGGAGGCCCGCGCACAGGCGGACGGACGGACCTTCGGCTACGAACTGCGCTGGCCCGCGCCGGTGGCGGGCGGTGCGCTCGGCGC
The DNA here is from genome assembly GCF_013364195.1 of Streptomyces sp. NA04227. Classification (NCBI taxonomy): domain Bacteria; kingdom Bacillati; phylum Actinomycetota; class Actinomycetes; order Kitasatosporales; family Streptomycetaceae; genus Streptomyces; species Streptomyces sp. NA04227. Next base: position 3,898,580 of record NZ_CP054918.1, read on the forward strand.
CTGCCATGGACTCGACGTCCCGCTGGTCCTCGGCACCCTGGACTCCCCCGTCGCACGGCAGCTGCTCGGCCCCGAACCCGGCCCGGAGACAAGGGAGTTGTCCCGCCGGATGCGCGGCGCCTGGGTACGGTTCGCCGACACCGGGGATCCGGGCTGGCCCGCGTACGGAGTGCGGGATCGACGGACGAAGGTCTTCGACCGGAGCGACGGGCTGGCCGTGGATCCGCTTCGGGCGTCCCGCGAAATGTGGAAAGGATCAGTCTTCGGAGTTCTGGATCTGGCACCCGGGGTGTAGGAATCCATGGGCGCCCGCGGGGAGTTCGGTGCGGTCGCACGAAACCGGCACCGAGGAAGGCGCAGGTTGTTGACCTTTTCCTTACCCGCGGGTTTTAGGGAATCGGTGCCTCCGTTCTCAGACCTCCCGGATTTCTGAGACCGGTGCTAGGCTCGCCGACGGTGTGCGTGTGCTTTTTGAATTCGCCATCGACGGGGGCTGTTCGTGATTTTGCGTTCTTCCAGAAACGTCCGAAGTTGTGGGCCGCATCTGAAATCGCGTCATTGCGGCAAGGAATCTGACCGGTGACGGGGGCCGGCAGTACATGTACCTGGGTCGATCCGGATCTGCTGGCCCGCCTGGTGCACGGGGCACAGCGCGGTGACGCCCTGGCGATGGACGAGTTGCTGGGGCTGCTGACCCCGTACGTGGGGCGGATCTGCGGGCCGGTGGCGCTCCAGGACGGGGCGGACGCGGCACAGGAGGCGCTCATCGCGGTCTTCCGCAGCATTCGCCAACTCAAGGAGCCCACCGCCTTGTTCGGCTGGGTGCGGGCGATCGCGCTGCGCGAGGCACTGAAGTTCGCCGGGCAGCGCCGCAACCGGCCCACGGTGCCCATGGAGTGGGAGGAGGCGCCCGTCTCCGGGGACCTCCAGCTTGCCTCCGACATCGCCGACGCCCTGCACCGCCTGGCGCCCGAGCACCGGGCCGTCCTGATGCTCCGCCATGTCGAGGGGCTCAGCGAACAGGAGGTCTCCGCCTTGCTCGACATCCCGGTGGGCACGGTCAGATCGCGGCTGTTCCGTGCCCGGCAGTCATTCCGTTCGGCCTGGGGCTGACCGGGCCGCGGCCAGGTCGCCGAGGCGGTCGAGCATCCGCTCGGCCCGCCGCGCGGACAACGGGGCACGCATCCGGTCGAGCAGCTCGCCGCCGGGCACGCGCAGGCTGGTGTAGAAGGCGAACCGGCAGCCGTCGCCGTCCGCCGTGGCGGCCATGCCGCTGGTCAGCCGATCGCTCTGCATCAGACACCAGCCGGGGCGCAGCACGACGTCGAAGTGCTCCCGGTAGCCGAGGGGGCCCGCCGCCCGGCCCGACAGCCGCTCGCCGGAGGAGGACGTCACCGCGAAGGAGCGCAACCCGCCGACGATGCGCGGGAGTTCGTTCTCCAGGTCCGAGGCGACGGCCCACAGCTGCTCGAAGGGCACCTCGAAGCGGCGCTCGGCGTACGCGGCGTGTTTGGCGACGGACGCCATGACCTTCAGTCTGCGCACCGAGTCGAGTTTGGCCGTCGGCCAACTGTCCTGCACCGAACCGGTCATGGCGGCAACTCCCTCTACGTCCTACTGGAATGGAGCGTCGCACCGTCCACCGGGATGGTCAAGGCCCGGCAAAGGGCAGGGTGTCGGGGGCCCGGGTGACGGACGGAACGCCCGCGCCGGGCCCCGCCCACGGCCGCGTACGCGGTGCGGGCCGGGGGCGAGATTCGCCTCGCGGGGAGTACATCGCCGCCGCGCCGCCTCTTGGTATCCGAGGGGCGGGGATTGCCACTGCCCCCCGCCCCGCCGGACATGTTCGGCGAGGCATATGCGCGCTTGCCGCCGCACCCTCGTACGATCCGGCGGAATCCGGCGAACCGGGCAGGGCATTCTCCGGGTACCGGCCGGTAATTCGAGCGCCGTTCCTTTTCCATATCACCAGCGACGGACGGGAAAAAGAGCATCGTGCATTCCAGTGACACGCTTCCCGAGACGCTTCTCGAACCACTTCCCGGGATACTCCCCATTCTTCCCCGCGCCTTTTCGAGGCAGGGTCCGCGTATTCCGGGAATGGGATTCGCGGTGGCCTCGGTCCACGAGGGCCCGCCGGTCACCGTCACCGACGAGGAGCGGCGCCTGGCCCGGACGATGCCGCAGCCGCGCAGGGGCGACTTCCTGATCGGACGCAGCGCGCTGCACCGTGCCGTGCGGGCGGCCGGGCTCACCGCGGGCGCCGTACTGCGCGACGGGCCCCGGCCCCGGCTGCCCGAGGGGCTCGCGGCGTCGATCAGCCACTCCCGGGGGGTCGCCGTCGCCCTCGCCGGGGCGGCCGACAGGTTCCCGGCCCTCGGTGTCGACCTGGAGCTCACGGACCTGCCCGTACGCGCCGCCCACCTGGTACTGCGCGAGCCCGAGCACGCGCTGCTCGGCCCGGCCCGCACCGCGCCCAAGCGGCTGCTCGCCCTCTACTCCGCCAAGGAGGCCGCCTTCAAGGCGCTCAGCCCGCTCCTGGGACCCGAGTTGCGCGGACTGCGCGACCTACGGCTGACACCGGACGGGGACGGATTCCTGGCGCGGGCCCTCGTGTGCCCGGGGCCCCGGGTGCGGGTGACCGTGCGGCACCTGGCCGGGGGCGGGGTCCTGTGCTGGGCGCTGCCGGAGGACTGAAGCGGCTTTTTGTCCTGCGTTTTGTCCCGCGTTCCCGAACGTTCGCCGTCGAACGTTCCCCGTCGGACGTTTTCTGCCGAACGATCTCGGCCGGAAGTCCTCCTTCTCGGTTTCCCTTCCGCCTCTCTGTATTTCTCCCCACCCCATCCCCGCCCCTTCCCCTCCCTTCCTTCACCCCTTCCCCTCGTTCCCCTCGTTCCCCTCGTTGCTCTCCTTCCCCTCGATCGACGGAGGTCGATTCACCATGGCCATGTCCCCCGCGCTCGTCTCCCCGCCGTCCTCGCGGTGGAGTCCGTCCGACTGGCGTGACCACCCGGCCGCCCAGCAGCCCGACTGGCCCGACCCGGGGCTGCTGCGGCGGATCCGCGCGCAGTTGGCCGGTGCGATGCCGCTGGTGCGCCCGCACGAGATCCTCGCGCTGCGCCGCTCGCTCGCGGCGGCCGCGCGCGGGGAGGCCTTCGTGGTCCAACTGGGCGACTGCGCCGAGACGTTCGACGAGCCCGCCTTCGCCGACGTCGCCGCCCGGGCCGGCCTGCTGCACGACCTCGCCAAGACCATCGGCTCCGCCCTGGACCGGCCGGTGATCCCCATCGGGCGGCTGGCGGGCCAGTACGCCAAGCCCCGCTCCTCGCCGACCGAGCGGGTCGGCGAGCTGCTGCTGCCCTCGTACCGGGGACACCTGGTGAACGACCCGGCACCGGACCTCGCCGCCCGGGTCCCGGACGCGATGCGGCTGTTGCGGGGCCACACGCACGCGCGGGCGGTGCTCGGCCTGCTGCGGGAGGTGGCCGCGTCCGGCATGGCGATGCCCGGCGCCCCGGCGGACGGCGCGCCCGCGGTGTGGACGAGCCACGAGGCGCTCGTACTCGACTACGAGGAGCCGCAGGTACGCCGCGACCCGGGCACCGGCCTGCTGTTCCTGACCTCCACCCACCTGCCCTGGATCGGTGCGCGCACCTGCGATCCCGACGGGGCGCACGTGCGGTTCCTGTCCGGGGTCGCGGGCCCGGTCGGCGTGAAGATCGGCCCCGCCACCGACCTGGGGACCCTCGCCGCGCTCTGCGGCCGCCTGGACCCGGACCGCGAGCCCGGCCGTCTCGTACTGATCTCGCGGATGGGGGCCGAGCGGGTACGCGAGACGCTGCCGCCGCTGGTGACCGAGGCCGCGCGGCTCGGCCACCCGGTGGTGTGGCTGTGCGATCCGGTGCACGGCAACACGTACACCGGCGCGACCGGGCACAAGACGCGGAACGTCGCCACCGTGGGCGCCGAGATCCGCGGCTTCTTCGAGGCCGTCCGCTCGGTCGGCGGCACCCCCGGCGGTCTCCACCTGGAGGCCACCCCGGCGGCGGTCACCGAGTGCGTCGGCGGCGCTGCCGGCCTCACCGAGCAGGATCTCCCGCGCCGCTACGAGACCGCCTGCGACCCGCGCCTCAACGGCTCCCAGACCACCGAAATCGGCGCGCTGACGGCCGAGTTGTGCGCGGGGACGGCAGGCCGGGGGTACTGAGCGCGGGCACATACGGCCGAGACGTACGGACCGATACGTACGGGCCGAGACGTACGGCTCCGGACCCCCCCCCACACAGACACAGACACCCACCCGCACATACCGATGCCGCCGGACCCGGAGTCCGGCGGCATCGGTATGTGTGAACCGTACGGTCAGGACCCCGTCGGCACCGAGTCCCGGTCCGCGTCCCGGTCTGAGTCCCGGTCCGGACGCGCGCCCCCCGCACCCGCCGGAGCGTCGGCGGCGGACGGCTCGGCGAGACCGGCGGGCAGCCACTCCAGCCACTTGGGCAGGTACCAGTTGGCCTCGCCCAACAGCCGCATGGTGGCGGGCAGCAGCACGATCCGGATCAGGGTCGCGTCGATCAGGACCGCGGTGGCCATGCCGACGCCGGACTCCTTCATGGACAGTTGCGGCAGCATGCCGAAGACGCCCGCGACGGCCACCATCACCACGGCGGCGCCGGTGACCGCCGAGGCCGAGCCGCGGATGCCCTGCTCGATGGCCTGGGTGGTGGGCAGCCCGCGGTCGTGGCCCTCACGGATCCGGCTGACGACGAAGACGTGGTAGTCCATCGACAGGCCGAAGAGGAACACGAACAGGAAGAGCGGCACCCACGAGGCGATGCCTCCGGTGCTGGTGAAGTCGAGCAGGCCCTCGCCCCAGCCGTGCTGGAAGACCAGCACCACGATGCCGTAGGCGGCGCCCACCGAAAGGAGGTTGAGGACCAGGGTGAAGCCCGCGATCACCACGGACCGGAACGAGACCAGCATGACCGCGAAGGTGAAGAACAGCACGAAGCCCGCCACCCACGGGGCCCGGTCCGAGAGGTTGGCGTTGGTGTCAACGGAGGCCGCGGTGGTGCCGCCGACCGCGACGTCGGCGCCGGGCATCGCGCCGAAGGTCTGCGGTACGACCTTGTCGCGCAGGGTCTCAAGAGCGCGTACGGACTTCTCGTTCGTACCGCTGCCCGCCAGGCCCACGGTCGCGACGGCGACCCGGCCGTCGTCCGAGAGGCGGTAGGTCACCGGGCCGCTCAGTCCCGGCGTGGAGTCGGCGGCCTTGGTGAAGCGGCTGCGCGCCTCCTCGCCCGCCGCGCCCTTCAGGCCGTCCGCCTTCACCACGACCTTGGCCGGGGTCGAGGAGCCGGGGAACGCCTTCTGGATCCGCTCGTAGGTCTGCAGGACCGGCATGCTCTCGGTGGGCAGGTCGCTGACGCCCGGGTCCGAGGTGTGCAGCGAGAAGGCCGGAACGACCAGGGCGGCAAGCGCGCCGCCGCACAGGACGAGGGAGACGGCCGGACGGCGCAGCACCGCGCCGAGCACCGATCCCCACATCCCGCGCCGGCCGGGTGCGCCCTCGGTGTTCTCTGCGCGCGTCCGCGGCAGCAGCGGCACCCGGCCCTTGTCGATCCGGTGGGCGAGCAGCGAGAGCATGGCGGGCAGCACGGTCACCGAGCCGAGCACGGCGACCGCCACCACGATGATCGTCGCCGTCGCCATCCCGTAGAAGATGCCGTTGTTGGAGAGGAAGAGACCGGCCAGGGAGACGATGACGGTCAGGCCCGAGACGATGACGGAGCGGCCGGAGGTGGCGGCGGCCGCGTTCACTGCGGCCTGTGTGCTGTTTCCGCGCGCCCGTTCCTCGCGCACCCTGCGGATGTAGAAGAGCGAGTAGTCGACGCCGACCGCGATGCCGATCAGGGACATCACGGAGCTGCCGTTCTGGTCGACGTGCACCAAGTGGCTGCTCAGGGTGAGCAGTCCGCCGGCCGCGACCACCGCGGTGAGGGCGAGGACGACCGGCAGCAGCGCGGCGACCAGGGCGCCGAAGGCCACCAGCAGGATGCCCAGGGTCACCGGGAAGGAGATCAGCTCGGCGTTGGTGTAGTCGGTGTGCAGCTTGTCGTCGTACTTGTGGGCGAAGGACGCCTCACCGAACTGCTCGGCGCGGATGCCGGGTTGGGCCTTGTCGGCCTTCGCCACCGCGTCCAGGACCGGCTGCACCTTCTTCTTGGCGTCGACGCTGTCGCCCGCCATGTCGAACTGCACCAGCGCACCGTGCCGGTCGGCCGAGATCGCCCCGGCACCGGCCGCATCGAGCGGCGACACCACGTCGCGCACCCGGCCGGTCGCCTCGATCCGCCGCACCACTTCGCCGACGACCGAGCGGAACGCCGCGGAGTCGGCCGTCTCGCGGTCGCTGTGGACGTACACGACCTCGTGCGCGGGAAGCGTCAGACCGGCGTCGTCCAGGATCTTCTCGGCGTGCCGGGCCTCCCCGTTGGTGAGCTCGGCGGGGGTCGGCTCCTGCTGGCCGACCGAGCCGCCGAGCACGGTGGCCACGACGACGAACGCCAGCCAGAGCAGTACGGCCGCCCATCGGTGCTCGGCGCTCCAGCGCCCGGCGGCCTGAGCGAGGCCTCGCCTTCTTGTCACGGTGTTCTCCTCCGTTGAGGGCCAGTCGGCTCCGAGTCGAGCCGCGCTGGGTCAGGAGGAGGCGGGTCCCGCGAACGTTCCGTGCGACTTCAACTGGGCCCGGCAGGGGACAAGTTCGGGAGACAAGTTCGAGCGAGTTGGCACCTCGGCGGAACCTTTGGCGCACACGGCGCCTCCTGACAGTCCGACCACTACACCGAACACCGCCTGGAGCCCCCGTGGAGACCGTGGAACACATCCCGCCCCTGCCCGAACTGGACGGCGTCCGCCACCACTACGTGGACGTGCGGGGCATCCGCCTGCACGTCGCGGAGGTGGGCCAAGGAGAGCCGGTGGTACTGCTGCACGGCTTCCCGCAGCACTGGTACGCCTGGCGGAAGCTGGTGCCGCTGCTCTCCGGGCACTACCGGCTGATCTGCGTCGACCAGCGCGGCTTCGGCTGGTCCGACGCGCCGCGCACGGGCTACGACACCGACACCAGGGTGGCCGACGTGCTCGGTCTGCTCGACGCGCTCGGCCTGGACCGGGTCCGGCTCATCGGGCACGACTGGGGCGCGTGGACCGGGTTCCACCTGTGCCTGAAGGCACCGGAGCGGGTCCGGCAGTACCTGGCGCTGAACATGATGCATCCCTGGCCGCTGCACCACCGGCTGATGCCGCAGTCCTGGCGGTTCTGGTACACGGCACTGCTCGAACAGCCGCTGCTGGGGCGCTGGATGCTGCGCAGCCGGCCCGGCTTCACTCGGTATCTGATGCGCAAGGGTGTCGTCGACCAGGCGGTGTGGACGCCGGAGGCGATGGACGGGTTCGTGAGCTCCAGTCAGGAGCCCGAGCGGGCCAGGGCGGGCGAAGCGCTGCACCGCGCCTTCGCGCTGCGCGACATCGCCAAGCTGGTCCTCGGCCGGTACAAGAAGCTGCGGCTCACCACCCCGACCGTCGTCCTCGCCGGTGAGCGGGACTTCATGCTGCCGCCGAGCGTGATCACCGAGGCGGGCAAGCACGCCGACGCACTGCGCGTCCAGGTCGTACCCGGCTGCGGCCACTACCTCCACGAGGAGCGCCCCGACGTCGTGGCCGAAGCGGCGACGGCCCTCTTCGCCGACCCGCGCTGACCCGGCGCCGGGCAACCGGCACCGGCATCCGGCGGCTCAACTCCCGGCCCGCGTACGCCCCTTGGGGAACGTACGCGGGCCGTGGTGTCTCGGCGGTGGTGTCCTGGCGCGGCCGTACGGGCGAAGGCGCGGGAAGCATCGCGGGCGACGACGCGCACGGCGGCGCGCGGAGGACGACCCTCCGGAAGTTTGTCAAATTCGTGGGGAGTGCATCGCCCCATCGCCCCCTCTTGTCTCATGCCGGACGCTCCCGGACCACGGCGAGCGACCCCGGCCCTTCCCCCCGCATTCGCACAGCCTCACCAAGGCGCGCTTTGCGCTGCCCGCACATCACCGCCAGGCCAGGCAAGCCGAGCAAAGGGAACAGGAATGCCCGACATATCAGCACTGAAGCTCGACGACATCCCCCAGCCGACCGCCGCGCTCGGGATCCTTCCGACCATCGCGGCGGAGAAGCACCCCGATACGCCGTTCCTCTCCGACACTCCCTGGCGTACGTACGACCGGCCGGTCCGCAACTTCGCCGAGTTCGCCGTGGCCATCGACGACTACGCCGACCGGCTGTGGGCCGGGGGGATCCGCCACGGGGACGTCGTCGCCGTCGTCCAGCGCAACCACATCGAGGTCGAGGCCGTGATGTGCGCCCTCGGCAAGATCGGCGCGCTGCCCGCCCTGCTGTCCTCCGCGATGGAGACCGGCGAGCTCCTGGAGTGCTTCGCCCGGCTCGACAACCCCTACCTCCTGGTGGACTCCTTCGGTCTGTCCCGGCTGACCGAGCACCAGCACGCGCTGCGGCGCCTGACCCGCAACGTGCTGTGCCTGGAGGAGAGCGCCGAGAACTGGGTCGTACCGCTCCAGGACCGGCTCGCGCACCGCGCCGACCCGCGCGACGAGGACGAGTGGTTCGTCATCACGCACTCCTCGGGCACCACCGGCGCGCCCAAGATGGCGGCGCACTCCACGCGTTCGCTGTTCGGCATGGTCGCCCCGATGATCATGATCTTCCGCGACCAGTACTCGCCGCAGGACCTGAACGCCAAGCACCTGTCCTTCGTGCACGCCCGCACCTGCGCCGGGACACTCGCCTCGCTGGAGACCGGCATGCCCGGCCTCGCGATCGCCGACCCGGACCCGGCCAACGTCAAGCGCCTGATGCTTCAGCACCGCCCGACGTCCATCGAGACCCACCCGAACGTCTACATCCAGTGGGAGTCCCTGGCCCACGACCCGGACCGCCCCTTCCAGCACATCGAGCGGTTCATCTCCACCTTCGACGCGATGCACCCGCGGACCGTACGCACCCTCCTGAACGCCTCCGAACACCCGCGCGCGCACTACTTCCAGGCGTACGGCCAGACCGAGTCCGGCCCCATCTGCCTGCGCATCGTCACCCGCGAGGAGTCGGCCGACTACTCGCCGCGCAACGTCGGCCACGTCGGCGGCGGCATGGAGATGCGCATCGTCGACGGCGACGGGGTCCCGCAGCCGCCGAACACGCCGGGCCTCATCGAGACCCGCTCGCCGGGCCGGATGCGCGGGTACGTCGGCGGCGACGCCATGCCGCCGGAGGACTCCTGGTGGCCCATGGGCGACATCGGCCGTCTCCTCGACGACGGTTCGCTGGAGCTCCTGGACCGCACCGTCGAGCATGTCGACGGCGTCGGCAGCCTCCTGGAAAAAGAGGACCACCTGCTCGAAGCCATGCCGGAACTCGTCGAACTGGTCCTGGTCAAGGACGAGGACGACAGCTCCGTGTTCGCCGTGGCCTGTCCGCGCGCGGGCACCACACCCGACCCGGAGCGGCTGCGCGCCGCGGCCGCCGAGGCCGGGCTGCCCGGCCTTGAGGTCCGCTTCTGGGAGTGGGAGGCCATGCCGCTGACCGGCTCGTACAAGGTCCGCCGGTCCGTGCTGCGCCGCATGCTCTCGCGCCGTATCCAGCGCAAGGCCACCGCACGGAAGGACGCCTGATCCCATGACGACGCACCTCTGGCACGAACTCGCCCGCGGTCTGCGTGAGGACACCCTGCTGCACACGCCCTCCCGGTCGGCCGAACCGGTCACCGGCGCCGCCCTGTTCGACCGCGCCGAGCGCACCGCGGGCGCCGTGCTCACGGCCTGCGACGGCCGCGCCCCGCGCCGGGTCGGCCTGCTGATGGCCAACGGCGAACCGTGGGTGCGCGGGCTGCTCGCCGCGCTCCGCCTGGACGCCGCGACCGTGCCGCTCGCACTGCCGGTCGCCTTCGGCGGCGCCGACGCCTACGCCGCGCACGTACGGCGCATCGCCGAGGACGCCTCGCTGGACGCGATGCTCGTCGACGGCAGCCTCGGCAGCCGCGTCGTCGCCCGGGTCGCCGAGGCCCTGCCGGGCCTGCCGTTCGTCGACATCGCCGAACCGCCCGCCACCCGCGCGGCGCTGCCCGCACCGTCCGGCGGCGGCGACGCCCTCGCGGTCATCCAGTACACCTCCGGCAGCACGTCGGCGCCCAAGGGCGTCATGGCCAGCCACCACAACATCTCGGCCGGGCTCGACGCGATCGAGGCCGGTACCCGCTGGAAGCCCGAGGACCGGCTCGGCCAATGGCTGCCGCTCTTCCACGACATGGGCCTGTTCACGATGCTCGCCGCGCTGCGGATGGGCTCGACGATCACCCTGTGGCAGCCCGGCGACTTCGTGCGCCGCCCCATGCAGTGGCTGTCCGAGTTCGCCGCGTCCCGCTCCTCGATCCAGCCCGCCCCGAACTTCTTCTACGACTACCTCGTCGCGGCCGCCGCCAAGGGCATCCCCGAGGGCCTGGACCTGTCCGCCTGGCGCTACGGCGGCAACGGCTCCGAACCGGTGCGCCGCCCCAGCCTGGAGGCGTTCCAGAAGACCTTCGCCCCGTACGGCCTGCGTCCCCAGGTCGTGCAGCCCAACTACGGCCTCGCCGAAGCCACGTTGATCGTCAGCACCGGCGTGCCCGAGTCCGAGTACCGCAGCCTGGAGGTCGAGCGCGCCAGCCTGTCGCTGGGCGAACGCGTCACCGAGGCCGCCGGGGCCGGGCCCACCACGCGCACCGTCGTCTCCTGCGGCGCCCCCGTCACGGGCGTCGAGGTGCGCATCCGCGACGCCGACGGCACCCCGCTGGAGCAGGGCGTCGTCGGCGAGGTGCTGATCGGCGGCAAGCCGGTGACCTCCGGGTACCTCGGACTGCCCGCCGCACAGCAGCCGCTCACGGCTGACGGGATGCTGCGCACCGGCGACATCGGCTTCCTGTACGACGGCGAGCTGTACGTCATGGGCCGTCTGAAGGCGATGGCCGTGGTGCGCGGCCAGAACTACTACGCCGAGGACGTCGAGGAGATCGTCAAGTCCACCCCGGGAGTCGACCGCAGGCACTGCGCCGCGTTCGCCTGGGAGGGCGACGGTGAGGAGCGCATGGTCGTGATCTGGGAGACGAAGCTCGACGCCGACACCGCACGGGCCGTCGGCGAGGCCATCCGCACCCGCCTGTCCGAACAACTCGGCCTGGCCGCCGTGGAGACCCTTCCGGTCTCCCCGCAGTCCCTCCCCTTCACCAGCTCCGGCAAGGTCAAGCGCTCCGGCGCGGCCGACCTCTACCGGCAGCACACGTCCGCCTCGGCTTCGGCCTCTTCTTCGACCACCACTTTGGAAGGACAGCACTCGTGAGCGTCAACGCGACCCTGGACATCGTTGTAGGGGCCCTGGCCACGCAGGCATCGGTCGCCACCTCGTCCATCGACCCCGACAAGCCGCTGTCGGCCGTACCGGGCATCGAGTCCGTGAAGGCCCTGCGCGCCATCACCGAGATCGAGGACGAGTGCGACGTCGTCATCCCGGACGACTTCCTCTTCGAGAGCGCCACCGTGCGCGAACTCGCCGACTTCGTGGCGAAGTTGATCCGGGAGGGCAGCACCATATGACCGCGGACACCGCAGCGCCCCACGCGCTGGTCGGCGCGCTCGACCGGTTCAAGGTCGCGCCGCCGGACGTGGCCCGCTACGACACCGACACCGCGACGGCCGCGCGCGCCCTGCGCGCCGAACCCGAGCAGGTCGCCCGGCTCGCCGCCGAAGGCCTGCCGCACCTGGTCGACAGCGCGCGCGGGCCGCTGTTCGACTACGACGACCTGATGAACATCGGCATGTTCTGCGGAACCGGCCAGACCGTGCCCGAACTCGGCCTGCGCTTTCTGATGCGGTTCGCCGCCTCACCGCGCGCGAGCTGGTTCGCGCCCCGCGACTGGGAGGTCGGCGTGCACCCCTCCCGCACACCCGGCGGCGAGGGAGCGGAGGCCCCCGCCGCCGAGGATGAGCGGCTGGACGTGACCGTCCGGGTTCCCGATCTCGCCGCGCCCGGTGTGGAGTTGCTGGAGGGCGGACCGTTCGACGAGCCGCTGGCCACCAACGGCTACCGGGCCGCCGTCCGGCTCACCGGCGCCGAGCACACGGTGCGCGATCCGCGGATCCACCTTGTCTGGGACGAGGTCGTCGCCGAACTCGCCTCGCACCGCGTCATCTACCAGACGGTCCCCGAGCCGCTGCGCACCGACCACCACCGCGCGTGGGAACTCGGCGTCGCCGACTGCGTGGTCGCCGCCCGGCTGCTCGCCGACCGGCTGCGCGCGGTGGGCTTGGAGGCGAGGGCGCGGCGCGGCTATCTGCTCGGCCTGTTCGGCAGCGACCACGCCTGGTGCGACGTCGTCGAGGACGGCGTGCACAAGTCGCTCGACCCGGTGTTCGCCTTCGTCGCCACCGTCGGCGACGAGCGCGGCGTCGCCAAGTCCCCCGAGTTCGCCGCCGCCTGCTTCGGCAGCCGCTTCAACCGGCTGCTGCCGTGCCGTACGGACAGCGCCGAGCCTCTCGTGTACTTCGACGCCGAGCCCGCCCCGTACTGGGCGATGGTCGGCGTCGGCGCCCGGCCGAGGAGGACCGTATGACCACCGCCCATGCCCCGAGGGACGTACGCGCCCTGATCAAGCAGGGGCTGGAGCACCCGTCCCTGCTCGACCGCATCGGTGACGACGACGACTTCGCCGAGGCGGGCATCGGCTCGGGCGAGGTGATCAGGATCGCGCTGAGCCTGGAGGAGGAGCTCGCCCGGCCGCTCGGCGACGAGGAGCTGCTCGGTCTCTCCTCGGTGAACGCCGTCGCCGCACTGCTCGCCGCGAAGGAGGCCGTCTGAGATGTGGCTCGACAATGTGATCCGCCGCGGCCTGGACCGCGACCCCGCCGCGCTCGCCCTGCGCGACACCCGGCGTGACGTCGACTGGCGCACCCTGCACCGCGAGATGCGGGCGCTGGCCTGCCGGCTGCGGCACGAGACGCTGCCCGGCAGCCGGGTCCTGGTGCTCAGCGGCAACCGCGTCGAGGTCCTGGAGACCTATCTCGCCTGCGCCGCCGCGGGCCTGGTCGCCGTGCCCGTCAACCCGGCGCTGACCGACCCCGAGATCGCCGCGATCATGGAGTCCGTCGAGCCGTCGGCGGCGATCGCCGAGGAGACGTACGCGGCGCGGCTCGGCGACCTGTACCCCGGCCTGCCCGTCACCGACATCGCGACCCTGGCCGACCTGCCCGACGAGGACGAGGAGTGCGCGGGCAAGACGGGCAGCGGCCTCGGCGACCCGGTGCTGATCCTGCACACCTCGGCAACGACCGGGCGGGCCAAGGGAGTTGTGGTCGACCAGCGCTCGCTGGCGACCAACGCCCTGTCCTGGCTCGCCGATGTCCGCCCGGAGCCGGACACCGCGTTCCTCAACGCCGGGCCGCTCTTCCACGGCAGCGTCGTGATCGCCCTGGACCATCTGGCGGCGGGCGGCACGGTCTGTGTACTGGACCGCTTCACCCCGCAGGGCTGCCTGGCCGCCCTGGAGCGCTGGGAGGTGGCGCACGCCTTCCTCGTACCGTCCATGGTCCGGCTGCTGCTCCGGACCAGGGGCCTGGCCGACACCGATCTGTCCAAGCTGCGGCTGCTGCTGCACGGCGCCGCCCCGATGCCCGCCGAACTCGCCGCGGAGGCGAGCGAGCGCCTCGGCGTCGAACTCCAGACCATCTTCGGGATCACCGAGGGCGGCGGCCCCGTCCTCACGCTCCGCCCCGGCACCGAGACCGGTGAACCCCCGGTACCCGGAGCCGTCTGCGTCGGTGTGCCGATGCTCGGCGCCGGGCTGCGCGTCACCGACTCCGAGGGGCGGGAGGTGCCCACCGGCGTCATCGGGGAGATCCAGGTCAGCGGCGACGGCCTGATGCAGACCTACTGGAAGAACGCCGAGGCCACCGGTGGGGTCCTGCGCGAGGGCTGGCTCAACACCCACGACCTCGGCTGCGTCGACGCGAACCGCCTGGTCTGGGTCGTCGACCGGCGCAACGACCTGATCCTGCGGGGCGGGCAGAACGTCTACCCCGCCGAGATCGAGCACGTGCTGCGGCAGTCCCCGAACGTCGCCGACGTCGTGGTGGTCCCGCTCGCCTCGGACCTGTGGGGCCAGACGCCGGTGGCCTTCGTCCAGCCCACGCCCGAGGGCGAGTTCGACTCCGACGAGCTGCTCCAGCTCTGTATCGACGGCCTCGCGCCGTACAAGCGCCCCACCCACTTCCTGCCCGTGGAGCGCATCCCGCGCAACCCGGCGGGCAAGGCGCTGCGCACCAGCCTGCGCGAGAGGGCCCACCAGACGCTCGTCGCCGACAGGGAGCAGTGAGCATGACCACCACCGACTACACCCGCCCCGAGGTCCTCACCGACCTCGCCGGCCAGTGGGCCGTCCCGATGCGGGGCAACGCCGTCATCCAGTGGGACTACGACCAGCGCAACGACAAGCTCGTCCGGCTGTACAAGCAGGGCAAGCAGCGCCAGTGGGACATGGACGAGCGGCTCGACTGGGACCACGAGACCGACCCCGAGGACCCGCTCGGCCTGCCCGACGAGTTCATCTCCATCGCCGGATCCACGCTGTGGGACCGGCTGCCGGAGAGCGAGCGCAGCGTCGTGCGCCGCCACAGCAGCGGCTGGCTGTACTCGCAGTTCCTGCACTCCGAGCAGGCCGCGCTGATCGCCGTCGGCAAGATCCTGCTCACCGTCGAGGACCTCGACTCCAAGATGTACGCGGCCACCCAGCTCATGGACGAGGCCCGGCACGTGGAGGGCTTCAACCGCTTCCTGCACACCAAGATCGGCCTCAGGTACGGGCTCTCCCCGTCGATCGCCGCCATGTTCGAGCAGGCGATGCGCGAACCGCGCTGGGACTTCGGCGTGCTGGCCGCGCACATCCTCGTCGAGAACATGGGCCTGGCCACCTTCGGCGTGCACCGCGACCGGCTGAAGGACCCGCTGGCACGGGCGTTCAGCGCGTACGTGGCCCGCGACGAGGCCCGGCACGTGGCCTTCGGACGGCTGCTGCTGCGCGCGTACTACCCGCAGCTGTCCGCGGCGGAGCTCAAGGACCGCGAGGACTTCGTGGTCGAGGGCTGCTGGGCGCTGCGCGACCGGTACGTCGACGACGAGATCTGGAACACCCTGGGCTACGGCGAGGAGGCCATCAAGGCGTCCCGGCGCTCGCCCGCCAAGCGGGAGTTCCGGCGTCTGGTCTTCATGCGGATCGTGCCCGGCCTGAAGGAGATCGGGATGTTCGGGCCGCGGGTGCAGGAGGCGCTGGCCAAGATGGGCGTCCTTGGCTTCCAGGAGGTCGACGAGGAGGCGCTGCGCGCGCTGGACGACAAGGCGGCCGTGGACGCCCTGACCCAGCACGAGATGGAGCTGCGCCGCCGCGACATCGGACAGGTCGTCGACCTCGGCCGCGCCGCCGCCGAGTCCGGCGACGCGACGCCCACCACCCCCTGAACCGGGCCGCCGCCGCGGGGGCGGCATCCCCCGGCTCCCGCCGCGGCGGCGGCCCCTGTGCGCCGGTCCGCACGAGGGTGCGGACCGGCCCTCGTACCGCGCGGGCCGTGCGCACCTGCTGCCGCATTCCTGCCGCATCTTGGCCGCACTTCTGCCGCATTTCCGCCCATGGGGAGAGACACGCATGCTTGAAACCACCCAGCCACCTGCTCGTGCGACCAGGCTGCGCGGGATCGCACCGGCCGGAGCCGACACCAGTGGCCGCCGGGTGCTGGCCGGTCTGGCCGACGGCACGATCCCCGGGCCGCCCGCGGCCCGCACCCTCACCCTGCCGCCCGCGACCTCGTGGCTGCCGGGCCTTATCACCTGCGAGACCACGTTCGAACAGGAGCTGACGCTCACTCCCGGAGTCGTCTTCGGCGGCTGGCTCGCCTGCCTGGTCGACCACTTCGCGGGCCTGGTGATGCTCTCCGCGATCCCGGACCCCTCCGGCTTCCTGACCGCCGGGCTCTCGGTCGAGTACCACGCCCCACTGGTGCCCGGACCCGTCACCATCGAGACGGAGCTGACCAGTTGCACCACCCGGCGTGCCGTGGCCGAGGTCCGCTTCGTCCAGTACGGGACCCACGCCTGCACCGGAACCGTGGAGCAGATCATCCACCGCAGGACACCTGGCGCCGAGCGTGCGCAGGCCCTCCTGGGGGCGGGTGAGCCGCGTGCGTGACAGCGAACTCGACCAGGAACACCGGGACTTCCAGGCCATGGTGCGCGATTTCGTCGCGCGCGAGATCGTGCCGCGCCACCCCGCCTGGGAGCGCGCCGGACTGGTCGACCGCGATGTGTGGCGCACCGCGGGCAAGCTCGGCCTGCTCGGCATCGACGTACCCGAGGAGTACGGCGGCGCGGGCGTGCGCGACTTTCGCTACCAGGTCCTGATCAGCGAGGAGATCATGCGCGTCGGGGCGACGGGCATCGGCTTCGCGCTGCACAACGACGTGGTCGCGCCCTACCTCCTCGACCTCGCCACCGAGGAGCAGAAGCGGCGCTGGCTGCCGGGGTTCTGCTCCGGCGAGCTGATCACCGCCATCGCGATGACCGAGCCGGAGGCGGGCAGCGACCTCCAGGCCATCCGTACCACCGCGTTCCGCGACGGCGACGACTACGTACTCAAGGGCGCCAAGACGTTCATCACCAACGGCGTCCACGCCGACCTGGTCCTGGTGGTGGCCAGGACCCAGCCGGGGCAGGGCGCGCGCGGTCTGAGCCTGCTCGTGGTCGAGCGCGGGATGCCCGGCTTCACCCGGGGCCGCAAGCTGGAGAAGATCGGCATGGCCGCGCAGGACACCGCCGAGCTGTTCTTCGACGACGTCCGGGTCCCGGCCGCCAATCTGCTCGGCAGGCCGGGTCGCGCCTTCCTGCACCTCGCGGCCAACCTCCCGCAGGAACGCCTGGGCATCGCCGCCTACGCGGTGGCCGCCGCCGAGACCGCCTTCGCCCAGACCCTGGACTACTGCAAAACCCGCACCGCCTTCGGCCGGAAGATCGGCGCGTTCCAGCACGTCCGCTTCGAACTGGCCGAGATGGCAACGGAGTTGGACGTGGCCCGCACCTACGTCGACCGGGCCGTCGCCGAGCACAACGCGGGGCGCCTGGACGCCGTCGCCGCCGCCAAGGCCAAGTGGTGGGCCACCGACGTACAGCGCAGGGTGCTCGACCGCTGCGTCCAACTGCACGGCGGCTACGGCTTCATGCGCGAGACCCCGGTGGCCAAGGCCTTCGTCGACAACCGCGTGCACCCCATCTACGGCGGTACGAACGAGATCATGAAGGAGATCATCGGTCGCGACCTCGGCGTCTGACCGCCCGGCGCCCTGCCCGGCGCCGCCTCATGGTGCCCCGCCGTCCGCTCCCCGTCGGACCCCGGCCGCCCCGCACCTCCTCACATCCGGCACGTCCTCACCTTCGGCGCCCGGCTCTCCCCGCGAGCTACGCGCCCCCCTTCTCAGCGAAACGGATACCCAGTGAGCGAAAGGCAGCCCGAAGTCAGCGTCATCGGCGTCCTCAGTACCGGCGACCCGACGCAGGAGGACCCCATCACGACGGCAACCACACACCGGTGGACGACCCCGGTCGGCCTGCGGGTGGCGCGCCACACCGAGCCGCTGACGATGCGGCGCGCCGAGGCCGAACTGGCCCTGGTGGAAGACACCTTGGACAAGCGGCGGGGGCTGCTCCTCTCGGGCCGCTGCGACCAGCCCGGCCGCTACCGGCCGCACGACCTCGGTCACACGGACCCGCCCGTCGAACTGACCGCCGACGCGCACGGCGTACGCGTGCGCGCGCTGAACGAGCGCGGCCGCGTCCTGCTGCCCGCGCTCGCCGCCGCCCTGGTCCCGGGCGGGGCGGTGTGGGACGAGGCCGCGGGCATCGTCACGGTCGGCCTCGGCGCCGCGCACCCCGGCGAGCGGCCGGTCAGCGAGGAGAAGCGCACCCGCCGGCCCTCCGTCTTCTCCCTGCTGCGCACCCTCGTCGGCGCCCTGGCCGGACCGCGCGGCGATCTCTGGGGCCTGTACGGGGCGTTCGGCTACGACCTCGCCTTCGGCTTCGACCCCGTACCGCTGCACCAGGACCGCGATCCGCACGACCGCACCCTCGTACTGCACCTGCCGGACCGCATCCTGCACCTCGACCGGCAGCGCGGCACCGCCGCCCTGCACAGCTACGAGTTCTCCTACGCCGGACACCTCACCGCGGGCCTGCCGCGCAGGACCCCTCCGGCGCCGTGCGCGCCCCCGGCCGAACCGAAGTCCCGCCGCGACCACCCGCCGGGCGCGTACGCCGAACTCGTCCGCCGCGCCAAGGAGCGCTTCCGCACCGGCGACCTGTTCGAGGTGGTGCCCGGCCAGAGCTTCCGCCGCCCCGTCGGCGCCCCGCCGTCGGAGATCTTCCGCAGGCTGCGCACCCGCAACCCGGCGCCGTACGGCCTGCTGATGAACCTCGCCGAGGGCGAGCACCTGGTGGGGGCCTCGCCGGAGATGTTCGTCCGCGTCGATCCGAAGGCGCGCACGGTCGAGTCCTGCCCGATCAGCGGCACCATCGCCCGCGGCCGCGACCCGCTGGAGGACGCCGAGCAGATCCGCACCCTGCTCGGCTCCGCCAAGGAGGAGTCCGAACTGACGATGTGCACGGACGTGGACCGCAACGACAAGGCCCGGGTGTGCGTGCCCGGCTCGGTCGAGGTCCTGGCCCGCCGTCAGATAGAGCCGTACTCGCGCCTCATCCACACCGTCGACCACGTACGCGGCCGCCTGCGCCCCGACCGGGACGCCCTCGACGCGTTCCTCACCCACATGTGGGCGGTCACCGTCACCGGCGCTCCCAAACGGGCCGCCATCGCCTTCGTCGAGGAGCACGAGCGCAGCCCGCGCCGCTGGTACGGCGGCGCGGTCGGCCGGATCGGCTTCGACGGCGCCCTGGAGACCGCGCTCACCCTGCGCACCGTCCAGATCCGCGACGGCGTCGCCACGGTACGGGCGGGCGCGACGCTGCTGTTCGACTCCGACCCGCGGGCGGAGGAGGCCGAGACCGAACTGAAGGCGTCCGCCTTGCTCGACGCGGTGGAGAACGCCGGGGGCGGAGGTGTCGGCGGTGGCGATGGTGACGGTGGTGTCGGCGGTGACGGGGGTGACTCCGCCGGGGCCGGGCGCGAGGGCCCGGCGCGGGGCGCGCGAGGTGGTGCGGGGCGCCGTGCGGGACACGGTGGCGGGCTCCGCGCGGGCGACGGCGCCGCGGAGTCCGGCCGTCCCCCACGGGTACTGCTCGTGGACCACCAGGACTCCTTCGTCCACATGCTCGCCGACTATCTGCGCCAGGCGGGCGCCGAGGTGGTCACCTACCGCGCGGGCTTCCCGCCCGCGCTCCTCGACGACGAGAACCCCGATCTGCTCGTCCTCTCACCGGGGCCCGGCCGCCCGTCCGACTTCGGCCTGTCCGGCGTCCTGGACACGGCACTGCTGCACGGGCTGCCGGTGTTCGGCGTCTGCCTCGGACTCCAGGGCATCGTGGAGTACTTCGGCGGCACCCTCGGCACCCTCCCGCTCCCCGTGCACGGCAAACCCTCACCCGTCGAGGTGGTCGACGGCGGCGGCACGGTCTTCCGCGGCCTGCCCGCCCGCTTCCGCGCCGGGCGCTACCACTCCCTGTACGCCGACCCGCGGACCCTGCCCGCCGACCTGAAGGTGACGGCCCGCACCGCCGACGGCACGGTCATGGGCATCGAACACCGCACCCTGCCGGTCGCGGCCGTCCAGTTCCACCCCGAGTCGATCATGACGGCGGCGGACGGCGCGGGCCACCGCCTGATCGCCAACGCCGTCGCGGGCCTCGGGCGGCCCGTACCGGCCGGGGTCGCGACTGCGGGCGGGACCCGGTGAGCGGGAGGGACGCGGAGGCAGTGGCGGACGCGGGGCCCAACTTCCTTGCGGAGGGCGGGAGATACGAGAAACGCAGGCAGTACGAGGAAGAGGGGGCCATGGTGACGCCGGAGGAGCGGGACGAGAAGGCGGCGCAGGAGAAGCCGGCGCAGGAGAAGCCGGACGAGAAAGCACGGCCCACGCGACCGGAACCCGGCGACGAATGGGGGCACCCCGACCCCGAGGACCGAACCGCCCGCGCCATCCCCCGCTCGCCCTTCGTGCGCAACGCACGCCTGGCCTCCCTCCCGCTCGGCTTCGTCGGCCGCAGCGCGCTGCACCTCGGGCGCCGCCTGTTCGGCGAGCCCGCCGACCTGCTCGCGGGCGAACTCCAGCGCCGTACCAGCCAGCACCTGTTCCGGGTGCTCGGCGAACTCAAGGGCGGCGCGATGAAGTTCGGGCAGATGCTGTCCGTCTTCGAGGCCGCGCTGCCGCCGGAGGTCATCGGCCCCTACCGGGCGGCCCTGACCCTGCTCCAGGAGGCAGCCCCCGCCCTTCCGGCGGAACAGGTGCACGCCGTACTGGAGGAGGAGCTGGGTCCGCGGTGGCGCGAACGGTTCAGCACGTTCGACGACACCCCGGCCGCGGCCGCCTCCATCGGCCAGGTCCACCGGGCTGTATGGGAGGACGGCCGCCCGGTGGCGGTGAAGATCCAGTACCCCGGCGCCGGGGAGGCCCTGCTCGGCGACTACGCCCAACTCGGGCGCCTGATAAGGCTGTTCTCGGTGGTCACCCCGGGCCTGGACGTGGAACCCATGCTGCGGGAACTGCGCGAGCGGGTCGCCGACGAGCTCGACTACCGCCTCGAGGCCGCGGCCCAGCAGGCCTTCGCGGACGCCTACCGGGGCGACAAGGAGATCCTGGTCCCGGACGTACTGGCCTTCACGGAACGCGTGCTCGTCAGCGAGTGGATGGAGGGCACGCCGCTCGCCGCCGTCATCCGGGAGGGCTCGCAGGCCGAGCGCGACGACGCCGGTCTCAAGTACGCCCGCTTCCTGTTCTCCGGCCCCGAGCGGGCGGGAAGGCTGCACGCCGACCCGCACCCCGGCAACTTCCGGCTGCTCGACGACGGCCGCCTGGGCGTCATCGACTTCGGCGCCGTCAAGCGTCTGCCGGACGGCTTCCCCCCAGCGCTCGGCACGCTGATCCGGCTGGCCCAGGACGGCGCCTGGCGGCCCGCCCAGGAACTCCTCGTCGCGGAGGGCATCATCACGCCGGGGGCACCCCTGGACCACGCGGCGCTCGGCTCGTTCCTGCTGCCCTTCGCCACACCCTCGGCCGAGGAGACGTACCGCTTCACCCGCGAATGGCTCCGCGAAGAGGTCGTGCAGGCCATCGACCTGCGCGAGGGCGGACTGCTGCGCCGCTTCAACCTGCCGCCGTCGTACGTCCTGGTCAACCGTGTGGTCGGCGCGGCCACCGCGGTGCTCTGCCAGCTCGAATGCGAGATCCCGTTCCGGGCGGAGGCGGCACGCTGGCTGCCGGGGTTCGCGACGGAGCCGGAGGAACGACAGGAATCCCAAGAACCGCAGGAACCGCAAGAACCGCAGGAACCGCAGGAACCACAGGAATCAGAGGAACCAGAGCAATCCTTCCCGGATGCCACGGAGTAACCCTCCGTGGCTGAGCGCTAACCCAAGATTCTCCGGCCCGCCGCGCACCGGCCCCGGAAAGGATCCACCACGGGAACAAGAACCGCCGCACACCCCGTGAACGGCAGGTCACGAGCCCTTTTTGTCAGGGCCGCCGGGCCGGCGGAGGGCCGGAGGGAAAAGAGACGGCAAAACACCCCCCTGACGAGCTTTGCGCACGTCAGGGGGGTGTCGAAGTGTGGAGCCTAGGAGAGTCGAACTCCTGACATCTGCCATGCAAAGACAGCGCTCTACCAACTGAGCTAAGGCCCCTCGTGAAGCGCGCCCCGGCCGGGAATCCCGCCTCCGGGGAGCACCTGGACCAGAGTAGCGGGTCTTCCCCCGGATCTCACAAAAGGATTAGGGCTCCCGGTGCACGACCACGCTCCGTAAGATGCACGACGGGGTTCACTTCAGCGAACCGCGGTACTTGGGGAAGCGATGGGGAGACGCAATGGATGCCGCACAGCAGGATGCCACGGCAAGAGCACGCGAACTGCAGCGCAACTGGTACGGGGAGCCACTGGGGACGCTCTTCCGCAAGCTCATAGATGATCTGGGTCTCAACCAGGCTCGGCTGGCCGGAGTCCTCGGACTCTCGGCGCCGATGCTGTCCCAGCTCATGAGCGGGCAGCGGGCGAAGATCGGCAACCCGGCGGTGGTGCAGCGGGTGCAGCTGCTGCAGTCACTGGCGAGCCAGGTCGCGGACGGCAGCGTGAGCGCCGCCGAGGCGACCGAGCGGATGGACGAGATCAAGAAATCGCAGGGCGGCTCGGTGCTCAGCAACGCCGGTCAGGCCACGGCCAGTTCGGGAGCGCCCACGGTCAAGCGGGTGGTACGCGAGATCCAGTCGCTGCTGCGGTCGGTCGCCGCGGCCGGGGACATCATCGATGCGGCGGACTCCCTCGCCCTCGCCCACCCGGAACTGGCAGAGTTCCTGAGGGTGTACGGCGCCGGACGCACGGCCGACGCGGTGACCCACTACCAGGCACACCAGAGCTGAGCCGGGGCACCGGCTCGCCCGGGCACACCGAAGGGGAGCGCGCCAGACCATGGGTGAGGTCTTCGCCGGCCGGTACGAACTGGCCGACCCGATCGGGCGTGGGGGAGTCGGTGCCGTATGGCGCGCCTGGGATCACCGGCGGCGCAGATACGTCGCCGCGAAGGTGCTCCAGCAGAGCGACGCGCACACGCTGCTGCGCTTCGTACGGGAGCAGGCCATGCGGATCGATCATCCGCATGTGCTCGCTCCCGCCAGCTGGGCCGCCGACGACGACAAGGTCCTGTTCACCATGGACCTCGTCGGCGGCGGCTCGCTCGCCCATCTCATCGGGGACTACGGGCCCCTGCCGCCCCGCTTCGTCTGCGTCCTGCTCGACCAGTTGCTCGCGGGCCTGGCCGCCGTGCACGACGAGGGCGTGGTGCACCGCGACATCAAACCGGCCAACATCCTTCTGGAGGCGACCGGTTCGGGCCGCCCGCACCTGCGCCTGTCCGACTTCGGCATCGCGATGCGCAAGGGCGAGCCGCGCCTGACCGAGACGGACTACGTCGTCGGCACCCCCGGCTACTTCGCCCCCGAGCAGATGCTCGGCTCCGAACCCGACTTCCCCGCCGACCTGTTCGCGGTCGGCCTGGTCGCGCTCTACCTCCTGGAGGGCGCCAAACCCGACGCCAAGGCGCTCATCGAGCACTTCGCCGCGCACGGCACCCCGCGCGCACCGCGCGGCGTCCCGGAGCCGCTGTGGCAGGTCGTCGCGAACCTGCTGCAGCCCGACCCCGACGCCCGCTTCCGCAGCGCGATCGGCGCCCGCAAGGCGCTCGCCCCGGTCACCGAACTCCTGCCGGAACCCTCCATCGACGAGGACGAGGTCGTCGAGGTCTTCGACCAACTCGGCCCGCTCCCCGAGGGGTTCGGCCCCGACGGCCCACTCCGCCGCCGCCCCACCCCGAAGAAGCCTTCCGCCCCGCCGCCCTCGCTCCCTTCGGCGGCCTCGCCCCCCTCGCCCCCCTCGCTCCCTTCGGCGGCCTCGCCCCCCTCGCTCCCTTCGGCGTCCTCGCCCCGCCCTCCAGCGCACCCGCCCGCGACCCCTCCGTCCACCGGAGGCTTCGCCGCGTCTTCCCCTTCCCCTTCCTCTTCCTCTTCGGCCGCTGGCTCTTCCTCGACGCCTTCGTCGCCCTCGTCGCCCTCGTCGGTTACGGACACCGGCAGCTTCCATTTGCCGCCGCCCGCTCAGCCCACCCCGAGCGCCGGACACCGGGACATGGTCCCGAGCCCGCCCGCACATCCCCCCACCACGAACACCCCGACGCCCACGCCCACCCCTCAGCCGCACACCAACACGGCCCCCCTCACACCCCGGACCGGCCCGACCCGCCAGTACACCGCCCCGCACCAGTTCCCCACCCCACAGGCCCACCCGGCCACCCAGGGCGTTCACGCACAACAGCCCCCGCACACACAGCAGTCGGCACCCCTCCCGGCACACCAGTCCCCGGACACCGTGACCGGGATCCGCCGCACCCCGCCCTCCCGCCGCAAGCGCAAGCCGGGTCCGCCCGCGAAGGTGGCGGTCCCGATGCTCACCATGGCGGCACTCTCCTTCGCCGTGGGCATCTGGGGCCTGCTTCAGCTCCTCTGAGGCCACCTCCGTACGCGGACATGCCGATGCGCGGCCCGGCGATACGCCGTCCGCGTGGAGGAGGGTGAAGGAGGTGGAGGACCCGGAAGAGGCAGCGGGGACAGGGGAGTTGGGCGTGCGCACACGGGGGCTGGACCGTACGCGGACGTAGCGGGGCCCTTGAGGAGTCGTCACGGGACTTCGACGCTGAGGAAACCGGAAGCCGGAGGGCTCGGAAGCCAGGCGCTCAGAAGTCGGTACTGAGAGAGGTCAGCGCTGAGAGAAGCCAGTGCTCAGAAGTCGGGTACTGAAGTCAGGTGCTGAAGCCGGGAGTTGATCGCCCGGGTCGGCAACCCCATGCGGGTTCGCCGGTTCGGCGAGGTCTTCGGTTCAGCAGGGTTCAGCAGGGTTCAGCAGGGTTCATCGGTACCAGAGCTCCACCGGTTCACAAGTGCCCGGCATCACTCGGCATCCACGTACTTCGTACTCCGTACTCGCGTGCCCACAAGCCATGTACTGACGCGTTGCTGTGCTCACGCGTTGCTGTGGTCACGTACGCGCGCGGTCGCCGCCGCCCGGACCACCGATCACAGCGCTCCAGTGCCGCCGCCACCCGCGTACCGCCCGATGTACCGCCCGGTGCACGGCCCGCTGGACGACCCGTTCGACAAGCCGCGTGCCCAGTGCGCACTCGCGCGCGGTGCGGCTCACTCTGCCCGCAGGGCACGCCGTACGAGGATCCGGCTGCGCGTGACGAACCGAAGGACGTACCGAAGGACGTACCGAAGGACGTACCGAAGGCGCGTGAACCGTCCGGCCCACGGAGCATCCGGGACCCGTACGGCCTCGGTGTCCCGCCGCCCGGCCGCGATGCACCGCTCCGCGGGGCGTCTCGCCTCGGGGACGGCAAGTGCAGTTCTCTGTACGTGCGTTGGCGTGTGCACCCGTGTCGAGGTGGGTGCGCGTGCCGGCGCGTGAGCAGGTGCCCGGTGCTGTGGCCGAGTCCGCTGTCGCATGCGGTGCCGCGTGCGTGCGCGCGGGCGTGGACATGCGTCGATGTGCGTGCGTGTGTGCCGACATGGCTGTCCGGGCCGTCAGGAGAGGATCTGGCCGGAGGAACCGGCGAGAAGGGCGGCCGTGGGGTCTTCGTAGACGTTGGGCCGGGCCTGGTGGACGACGGTCGGCGAGAGCGTGCCGGAGGCGTTGTTCGCGGCGGAGGCCGGACGGGGTTCGCCGGTGCCCTGGCGCTGCGAAGGGAAGGGTCCGGCGGCGTTGTCGGGTGCGACGGTGTCCGGAACGGCGTCGGCGTCCGAGACCGGGTCGACGCCCGCGAGTTCGGTGGCGGGGCTGCCTGCCGGAGTGACGGCGGGCGGTGCGTGCTCGGGAACAGGTGCGGGTGCGGGTGCGGGAGCCGGAGCGGGTGCGGCCTGGGCGCTCGGCCGTGGCTCTTCGCGGACCGGATCGGGCAGGGGCATCGCCTGTTCACGCAGTACGCGTCCCGGGGCTGCCTCCTGCTGTGGCACCTCGGACGTACGGTGTGCCTGCGGCGCGGTTCTGCTCGCCGCGCGCCGGCAACTCGGTGAGGAGCCGTGCGCCTCCGCCGCGATGCGCTGCTTCATCGTCGGCGGCAGCGATCTCGCGTGCCGCGGGACGAAGCGCGCCGGAGTCATCTCCATGACGTCCATCGCGGTTTCGAGGTCGTTGCACTGCTCCTCGCTCTTCTGGGCGGGAACGGCGGCCGAGGCGGTGCTGGAGAGTCCGAGTGCGGCGAAGGCTGCGAGGACGGCGGCGATAAGCGCTGTCCACAGCTTCATGACCTTGGTGACGGCCATGGCTCCTCACTTTCAGGTTGGGCGATTTGCGTACTTTCCCAATGATGTGTATGTGAGGAATCGAGTGGTGGACCGACACCGGCGAGCGGCTATCTTCCGATCAACACCACTCGTATGGACCCACGTACTGAGAAAATGAAGGAGTACGGGAGGAAGAGGGCCAAGAGGCCGAAATGCTGATCGAGAGTGGTGAACGTCATCACTCCGGGCACCCGCTCCGGAGGCCCGCGCTCCCCTTGCCCGTACGCCCGACTCGGCTGAACGGGAAGGGAGTTGAGGGCACAAGGAGGTCACCGATCGATATCGGCCGGTGTGTATAGTCGGGCGCCAGAGGTCCCCAACGTCAAGGAAAGACGAGGTCGCGCGGTGAAGAAGCTTCTCCTGATCGCTCTGGCTGCCATCGGCGGTCTCCTCGTGTACCGCCAGATCCAGGCGGATCGCGCCGAGCAGGATCTGTGGACGGAGGCGACCGACTCCGTGCCCACGGGTTCGTGAGCAGCCACAGCTGACAACACCTGGCCCCGGCCGCCCTCGCGGCCGGGGCTTCGTGCTGAGCGGACCCGACCGCGCCCGTCCCACGCCCGTCCCGTGCCCTGCCCCGAGCGGTGGCAGCGGCCGCCGTTCTCCACAAGCGGACTGATGGGGTTGCACAGGGGCCGGGGGCGGGGTAAAGAGTCCGGGCGGGCCGCGCACGGGACACCCGAGCACTCGTGAGACCCGAGCGGCGGCCCGATACTCATGCGGTGCACGCGGCGACGTACGGTCGGGCGGGTCAGGGGAGGGATGCACGTGGGCGGGCGGCTCGCGAGAAGGCGTGCGGTACGGGCCGTGCCCGCGCTCGCCGCGGCGTTGTTCCTGGTCGCCGCGCTGCCCGGGGCGGTCGCGACGGCCGCCGAACCGAACCCGTACGTCTTCGCCCAGGGCGCACCCACCGTGCCCGGCGCGGACGGCCCCGACGGCGCCCGGCCGCTCGAAGCGGGCGGCACCTACCGCAGCTCGCTGGGCCCCGGCGCGAAGGCCTACTACCGCGTCGAGCTGGACGCCTCCTCCAGCACCTACATATCCGCGACGGCCCTGCCCCCGCTCGGCACCGAGCTCGACTACGCCGACGGCATCCGGGTCTCCCTCCAGACCGACAAGGGCTTCGACTGCTCGTACGAGAGGTCCCGGTTCGGCTCGCTGTCCAGCCCCCGCCCGCTGGCCGCCACCGCCTCCCGCCTGATCGGCCCGAACGAGGGCACCTGCCAGCGCGCGGGCACGTACTACGTCATGGTCGAGCGCACCGGCGCCTCGGCGGAGGCCTGGGACCTGGAGCTCCAGTACGCCTCCGAGCCCGCACTGCGTGGCAAGGCCCCGAGCCCCCCGGCCACCTCGGCCCCCGCGAGCCCCGAGGCCTCCGCGAGTCCCAGCGCCGCCACCGGAACACCCCGCCCCCGCAAGGGCGGCACCGGCTTCAACGACGCCCGCGCCCTGGAAAGCGGCGCCTGGAGCGACCGCATCACCCCCGGGGCCACGCTCTTCTACCGCGTCCCCGTCGAATGGGGCCAGCGCCTCGGCGCGGGCGCCTCGCTCGCGCCGTCGGACGAGGAGCCCGGCTCGGGGACGGGGTCGGCGACGGGGTCCGGGACGGGTGCGAGTTCCGGGGCGGGCTCGGGCAGCCCTTCGGGGAGTGGTGCCGGAGGTGCGGGAGGGACCGGCGACTACGTCAGCAGCGCGCTCGAACTGGCGCTGTACAACCCGGTACGCGGCACCGTCGACCGCACCGACACCTCGTACAACGGCACCCCGAAGGAAGCGAGCCTGGCCCCGCTGCCGCCGGTGGCCTACGGGAACCGTTTCGCGGCCGCGAACGAGGAGATGACCGGCGCGCGCTTCGCGGGCTGGTACTACCTCGCCGTACACCTCAACTCCGAGGTCGCCGGGCTCACCGGCGGCAAGCCCCTCGACCTGACGCTCCGTCTCTCGGTCACCGGCCAGCCGCAGGAGGGCCCCGAGTACGCCGGTGTGCCCCGGCCCGCAGGCACCTTCGGCGTCACCGCGGAGGACCAGGAGGAGGCCGCGAACGGCAGCTCCGCCGACTCCGGCGCCGACGGCAGGACCACCGATGACGGCAAGACACTCAGCACCACCGCGGCCACGGCGGTGGCGGCGGGCGGCCTCGGCACCGGCACCCTCCTGGTCGCCGTCCTCGCGCTGTGGACCCTCGTCGCCCGCAGGGCGGCGGCACGTGCGGAGCGGAGAGAGCAGGCGGCGGCCGGTCCGCCGTCGCACGGGTACGGGAACGGATACGGGTACGGGTACGGCTATCCGGGGCCGGGGGCTGGACCGGGATCTGGGCCGGGGGCTGGGTCTGCACAAGGGCCAGGGACAGGAACAGAAACAGAAACAGGAACAGGGACAGGGCAGGGCTCCGGTCCGGGGAGCGGGCCGATGCCGGGGCCGGGCTCCTGGTAATCGCCCCGGTGCCCGTCCCCGGTCCCCGCCGTGGACCTGTGAACCTGGACCCTAGAACCCGTCCCGCACGGCGGTGAACCCCGCCGGGAACGGATTGGTGAGGGCCGTGTCCCAGTACCCGGCCTCGCGCTGGGCCAGTTCGTCGGCGGGGACGGTCGGCAGGGCCCACTCGGGGTCGCCGAGGCCCACCTGTGCGAGGGCGTCGGCGTACACGGAGGCGTCCCAGCGGGACATGGACAGGGGAATCTCCGCCCCGGGCGCGAGCAGGGCGATACGGAGCCGGTGTCTGCGGGTGTCCGGGTCCGCGGCGTGGACCGTCAGGCCGTACCGGGTCCAGTCCGGCCCCCGTACGTCGTACCGGGGATTGACCGTGACCGCCACCAGCCGCCCACCCGGCCGCAGCGCTCTGCGCGCACCGGCCAGCATCGCCGCCAACTCCTCGGGCGACTCGGCATAGTTGAACAGCCAGACCGCCGTGACCGTGTCGAAGGTGCCGAGGTCGGGCAGGTCCCGGGCGTCCGCCGTCCGGTAGACGATCGCGGGCGACTCGGTGGCGGCCTCCGCGTGCCCCACCATCTCCGGCGAGACGTCCACACCGACGACCTCGGAGGCCCCGAGCCCGTGCGCGTACCGCGCGTACGCGCCGTACCCGGTGGCGAGGTCGAGCACCCGCTGACCTCGGATGTCACCGACCAGGTCGAGAAACAGCCGCAGCTCCGGGATGGGGGCGGTGGCGGTGGTCTTGTACTGGCGGTACAGATCGCCCACCGCGTCGTACTGAGGTTCATCAGCCACGAAGCGACCATAACCAGGCACCGTGGCCTCCGGCACCTCGACGGAAGCGGAGGGCTGGATTCCGTCGGTCCGGGCCGCTCCGCCCGGCCGGGGGCGGCCGCCCGGTCGGCGTCAGCCGATGTTGGCCCTGCCTCAGCCGATGATGGCCTGCGTCTCTTGCTGGATGATCTCCTGGAACGGCACCTCGTCGTGGTTGCCGAGGACGACGCCGACCCAGCCGGTGTCCGGGTAGATGTTCCAGCTGGCGACGCTGCCGGGGTTGACGCCTGCGCGCCCGTTCACCCACTGGCCGCTGACGAGGCTGACCGGCAATGTGTAGGCCGCGAACGCCGCGTCGGCAGGAGCATCGGCGGGAGCGGACCGGTCGGCGGCCAGACCGCCTCCCTGCGGGGGGAGGGGGATCTTGGGCCCGGTGAAGAGCTCGGCGTAGGGCCGGTCCAGCAGTGTGCCGTCGCCCAGGGCCTGCGCGAACCGGATCAGGTCCGGCGCGGTGGCGAAGCCGCCGTCCCCGGGCGGATCGATGAAGTTGCGGCCCGGGTTCTTGCCCAGCTGGTACGGGTCCGGGCTGCCCTTGTCCAGGTTGCGGACGGCGTCCACCCGGCTGCCGTCGGCCTGCCGCATGTACGAGTGGGCGATGTGCTCGTCGGTGAGCCACTGCGGCCGGGTGTAGAACGCCGTGCCGGTCATGCCGCACCGCCCGAAGACGTTCTCCTCGACGTAGTCCCAGTACGTCATGCCGGTCACCGCCTCGACGATCAGCGCGGGGATGGCGACCTCGGCACCGGCGTGGTCGGTGGGAGTCCCGGGGGCGGCCACCGGCTCCGCCTGCCGGGCCCACCGCTCGTAGAACTCGTGCACTTCATCCCGGCTCTGGAAGACACGTTCCAGATCCTCCTTCGGGCTGTTCAGTCCGGAGGTGCCGGAGAGCAGGTGGTGGAGGGTCACCTTGTCGGCGATCTCCTTGGCGAAGCCCGTCAGATGGGTGCCCACCGTGTCCGAAAGCCTCAACCTGCCCCGCTGCGCCAGCTGCAGAATGGCCACCGCACCGAACGGCTTGCCCGCCGAGGAGAGGTTGAACGCGGTGCCCTCGTGATTACGGATCCCCCTCTCCTTGTCGGCCATCCCATAGCTGCGCGACAACACCGTCCGCCCCCGGTGCGACAGCATCACCACCCCGGAGAACCTGTCCTCCTCGGCCAGCTTCGCCACGTACCGGTCGTACGCTCCCCCGGGCAGCGCGTCCGGCGGAACCTCACCGGAACGGTCCGGCGTCGCAGCGGCGCTGCCACGCCGAGCGTTCACCAACTGCACACCGCCCGCGGCCACACCGACCGCCGCCAGCCCGCTCCACCCGAGCAGGCGCCGCCGGTCAACGCCACGTACGGATTCCGAGTCCATGATCACGTCCCCAATTCCGGTCGATGTTCCAGCCGAACCGACCGTCGCTGCGCGGCGGCCCGTGGCTCCAATGAACACGGGGGACTGTTGCCGGGGTGTATGCGTTTTTCGATACGCCCGCGATACAGCGCGGGCGGTGCGGCGGGCTGGCACCGGGCAACGCCCAGACTCGGGCCCAGGCTCACGGCACAACAAGAAGAGGGCGCTCCCACCAGGGGGAACGCCCTCTTCTACTGCACTTCTGCTGTGGGGCCAACAGGATTGAACCTGTGGCCTCATCCTTATCAGGTCGATCTAGAGGGGACCGGGACCTCGTCCAACCCACTTGCTGCCCTGACTGACCTGCCGCTGTTGTTCGGCCTTGGTCGGCGACATCCGCGCTTGTTGGTGTCAGTCGCTGATGTCAGAAGACTGCTTGCCGAGCTTGCTGTAGTAGTCGCGGCAGAACGTCACAAGGTCCTCCGCATGTAGCGCACCGTACTCCTCGGGTGTTGTCTGATCGACAGCCTGAATGACGTGGTGAGCTGACGTCGAGCGATAGCCCATCGCGCTGTCCTTCTCAGATATCTCCACAGCCCAGTACTTCACCAACGTCGGCGACTCCTGGAAGCTGCTGTACGTGATCGTGTCGCGAAGATCCCAGTCCTTGATCACGACATTCAGCCCCTCAGCGAGTGCCTCGCGGGCGTAGTCGATGGCAGCGTCGAGGCTCAAGCTGTAGAAGGTCAGAGGGCGGCCATTGGGCTCGCGCGGGATAGCCATCCCTGCACCCTATGGGCTCTCCGAGGTCGACGAAGCGGCTTTGGATTGGAGCTGCTTTGGGGCAAGTGATCGCAGAAGACAGCTTCCGTCCCGTGTCACACACCGTGGAACAGGCGTGGTTCAGGGCGTCCAGGTGGAGCGCGCCACTGTACGAGCCCTGGGCCGCGTCTGTTCGGCTCTGCCTGGGTCTCAGGTACACGGGAGGACGCTGTCTCCACCTCAACCACTCCACGACCGGCACCCGGCAACGGAGCCACGTCCATCCCGGCGTCCCGGCCCCCGCCGGAGGCATCAGCTTGTGCCCGCGGATGCTTCGATCTGCTCGTCGGGTTCACCCGAGACTTTCCAGGCCCAGTTTCGCGAGGCGTGACCGGATAGCGCTGGGCTTGCGGCCGAACTGCTTCCCAAGGGCTTCTACATCCCGGTGTCCTTGTTGGTAGAGGGCGAGGAGTTGAGCGTCATCGTTGCCGGTCCAGGACTGGCCCATCTTGGGGTACCGAGCACGGAGTTCTTCCGGCGATTCACGCTTCTTGCTGGGGTCGGCCTCAGGGTGTACAGACTCGATGATGTCGAGCGGGAAGTGCCCGACTTCGGTACCTGTGAGCCAGAGCGTGAGGTGATCGTCAGCGAAGGTGAGCCGGTCAGCGTAGATGGTCACTGCTCGGCGGAGTATATCGCTGTCGTTTGGGTCCTGGTGGTAGTCGCTGAACGTGAGGCGGAAGGCTGTGCGCGTTGCGGAGGTCCCCATAGGAAAAGCCTGCCCGTGGCTTCGACTGAGTGGAAGATCGTTTCTTGCCTGCCCGCTGCGCGTAGCGCGCCGCCGGGCGGGGCCGCTGCTGGCGAAGACACAGCGGCGGCCCCGCCGACGGCGGCGCGCACCCGTGCCGTGCGCGGGCCTTGATGAGGTTGAGAGACCTGTAACAGCTCGGTCGGCCACAGGGCTTGGCCTGGTCTGCCTGATGAACGTCGTCAGGGATGGCTGGCTGATCATGAACCCCTGGTCCGGATAGATCATGAGCCGTGCAGTTGCGCCGACGAGCATGTCGATCACAAGGCGGGCGCCTTGGAGGGAGTCGACGTACTTCGCGAAGGTCATCGGTGTGGATGCACTGACCACCTCCCCTTCCGGCCACAGCTTCCGCGCCGTCGCGTACGCTCTCCGCTCCTTGCTCACCAGTAGGACGGAGGAGACCTCGACCCTCGCCCCTTCCAACACACCCTTCGAGAAGCGGATGTCCGGTACAGCCAGATCAGCATGACGATAGACGTCTACACGCACGTGGTAGGCGACAACGAGCGGGAAGCAGTCGGCATGCTCGCCGAGCTTTTGGAAGATCCACTCATCGGTTGATGTCAGCCGTAGATGTCAAAGACCCCCAGGGAAGATCACCTGGGGGTCTTTTGGCTGGTGGGGCTAACAGGATTTGAACCTGTGGCCTCATCCTTATCAGAGATGGTGGCTTGCTCACTTGTGAGCACAAAGCCCAGCTCAGGCTGACGAATGGACTCTCTGAAAGATCGTTTGGGAGAATCTCGGGAGAACTACTGGGCTTCTGGGGGCCTGAGACCGCCGGGCGGGTTCCTATACCGTGACGCCCCACGGCTCACCTCCACTCGCGCAGAGACCACGCGCCGGAGTTCCAGTGGCGGAAGCTCGTGCGGGGTTCACCTCCGCTCGCGCGGAGACCACCTCGGCCCCGGCAGCACGTTCACCGCCACCGGCGGTTCACCTCCGCTCGCGCGGAGACCACACTACTGCGGTGGCGAGCGCGGTGATCAGCAGCGGTTCACCTCCGCTCGCGCGGAGACCACGACCCGCCCGCTGTCGCGGTCGACGATCTGGCCGGTTCACCTCCGCTCGCGCGGAGACCACACTTCCTGACCTGCACCGTTAGAGCGGCATTGCCAGTTCTTGACTCTGTCTGCTGAAGGCGATCAAGGTAAGGCCGTCGAAGTCGACAGGGGTCCGACGTTGTGGGCCCGCCGTGCGGATCTCGAAGCCCTGTTCATTGTCGGCCGGATAGGCGAGGACGGCGGCGCCCTGGTCCGCGCAGTTCGTGAGCGACTGCCAGAGTTCGTCGCGCACTCGGGCCGAGACGGTACCGACGTAGAGCTCGGGGGTGACTTCGAGGAGCCAGCGGGTGAGGGCGCCTCGAAGGTGATCCGGGACGGCGGTTGCCGAGATGACGATCATGGAGGCCATGGGGCGGGTCCTTCTCGGGGTGGGTGTTCAGCCGTCCGTTGAGTGGTTCGTGCCGCCGGGGACGGCTCCGGTGACCGGGTCCCAGAGGTCGACGAGTTCCTCTTCCGGGTCGGGGGCCTCACGTTCGCTGCCAGGGTCCAGGAGGTCCTGAATGTCGTGGACGATCCGCGGGAGGAGCCGGAAGAGACGCAGACCGTCGCGGAAGGACCGGCGAGCCTGAGCTTCGGGGTTGGGGGAGTCGTGGAGGGAAAAGGCGAGCGGGATGGTGAGTTCGGCCTTGTAGAGGTCGGCCACGTCGTAGAGGAGGGCTTGTTGATTGCCCTGGTGGACGAAGCCGAGGGCAGGGGACATGCCCAGCGAGTGGATGGCGGCGTGGACGATGCCGTAGAGGCAGGTGTTGGCGGAGGACAGCGCCAGGTTGACGGGGTCCTGGGTGTCCCACTGCGCGGGGTTGTAGGCGCGCCGGAAGCGGCCGATCTTGTACTGCTGCGCGAGTAGCTTGTACAGCGCTTTGAGACGCTGGCCTTCCATGCCTCGCAATTGCTGGAGTGTGGTGCCGGGCGGGACGGTTCCGGCGCCGAAGCGCTTCTCGTACATGGCCGTGGCGATGCGCAGGCGATGTGTGTCGTCCGCCCAAGCTCGGGCCTGGCGTTCGAGCCAGGTCGTACTCAAGGACGCGGGCTGAGTGGCGGCGTAGCAGCGCACTCCCCCGGAGCCGGTGACCAGCACCGTGGTGCCGTGGCGGGCCAGCGTGGTGAGCGCTGGGGCGGTGATGGAGGTACCGGGTCCGAGGAGTACGCAGGAGAGGGCGGCGGTGGGCAGGTAGACGGTCTGGCGGCCGTGGAGTTCGCTGCCGACCTCGGCCAGCACACCTGTGTCGTCCTGGAGCACGCGGACGATGTCGAGGTAGACGAAGGACAGGGAGTCGGCGACGCGCGGCAGCATGGCGACGGTCGGTGCGGCGAGTTTGCGGCGCGCCTGCGCGGGTGTGGTCATGCGTCCGCCGCGGTGCGTTGGGGGGCGAGGGTGAGCAGGCCGCAGCCGTAGGCCTTGCCACGCCCGATTCCCGCGGTGAGCTTGGTACGCAGTTGGTCGGGGTCGACGATCACGGCGACGCCGTCGAAGCGGGTACGGGCGTGCCTGATGCGTTGCCGGTCTTCCTGCCCGCCTCTGGTGCCGGTTGCGGCGTCGAGCGGCTGGGAGTGCAGCGAGAGCACCTTCAACCCGGCTGCGTCCGCCTGGCGTTGCCACCACTCGTCGGCGTCGGCACCGTGCAGGGCGACGACCTCGGGCAGTTTGTACAGGGCGCGCGTAGTGGCACCGGGCTTGCGTACCGGACTGGCCGTGCAGCGGTAGCGGATCTCCAGGCCACTACGCAGCAGGCCCAGCAGCGGGTCGAGGGGCCGGGTGGCGGTCTGGCCGTACCCCTCGGGAAGCTTGGCCAGTTCGGGCTGGTGGGCAGACTGCAACAGGATCACGGGCCCGGAGCGGGCGTCGTCGATGCGGTGCAGAAGGCCGAGGGACTGGCGGGGGCCGGGCCCGAGGTGGTCGGGGAAAAGGCTCATGATGCGGCGGTGCAGACCTACGGCGTCGCCGAGGTCACGGCGCGCTTCGCGGGATCGCGGATCAGGCACGATGCGGGTCAACCACAGAGACGTCATCGGCGGGCTCCGTCGGGGGCGGTCAGGGCGCGGTATGCCGCGAGGCGGTGGAGGTGGTCGATTCCGTGCCCCGCCCACTGATGACGCGGTGGCGTGTACGTACGACGGAAGACGGGGCGCGAGTGGTGGCTCCTGCTCCGAGGGTGGAAGGAGGCGGGCTCGTCGTTGAGTTGCCCGGTCGCTTGTGCGGCCTCCGCAGGGTCGGACGGGTTCAACTCGGCCGGGAGAGGCAGTCGGTCGAGCGGCCGGTCGCCGATGAGTTCCACCTGGGGTGCCGGGGCCCCTTCGCGTGGTGGAGGCGCGGCGAGCGGCAGGTGGATCAGGTGGTGCAGGGGTTCGTCGAAGACATCGATCAGGACGGGTCCGGCGGGCGGGCAGGACCGGCGGCCCAGGTAGAGCGGCCAGCGCGGGGACGCGAGGGCGGCGGCGCAGGTGGCGAGGAGACCGGGCGGGGTGTCCGGCCCGGGGGTGACGGCGGCGGTGAAGGCGGCGTCGGCGAGGTAGTAGCGGTGGGAGAGGAGGGTGCCGGTGTCGCCGGGACGCTTCCTGCCCTGGGCAGTGGTGACCGTCTTCGCCGCTGGGAGCCCGCCTCCCACGGTGTGCAGGTCACGTAGGAGTACGCCTCCTCGGTCCGTGCGAACGGTCAGGCTCAAGGTGACGAGGTCGGTGACCGGCTCCTGACGTGCGCGGCCGAGGGCGGCGGCCAGCAGGCCGACGATGCCGGAGCGGGTGGGGTGCGGAGCTGTGTCGCGTTGGTTGAAGTGGCTGTGCCTGCCCCAGGACTGCAGCGGGCCCGCCAAGTGAAGCAGCAGGCCCGAAGCGGGAGCCGTGGCGTCGGCGCCCGCATCGATGTAGGAGGGGGTCACGCCGCGGCCTCCTTCTCGAAGGCGCGGTTCGCCGCAGCGGTGACCAGCTTGTCGACGGAGGTGTGCCGCTCGCCGAGTCCGGCGTGGTCCTTGGCGTCGAGGCCCGCCCAACCCGCCAGGAGAATGCCGTCCTTGCCCATGAACTCGTTGACGGCCTCGGCGTACTCGGCGAGGGCATCACGGGAAGCGGCGGCGAACCCGCCGTCAGCGGCCATGCGTACGGGCTTCTCGAAGGCCGCCGCCAGGGAGAGGGGGCGGTCGGCGCGGACAGTGACGTGGACCAGGTCCGGCGGAGTGTTCGGGGCGGTGGAGTTCTTCTTCGCCTGCGGCAGGGAGCGTACGAACGACTGTACGAACGCCTCGGCCAACTCCCGGACCGCTGCCATGTCGCCACCGAGATTGGCGGCGAGTTCGGCCAGGTCGAGGGTGGCGTAGCGGTAGAACGTGCCGGCGCTGAACTCGGCGTGGCCCATGTGGCCGCTGCCGGTGGCGTCCTTCCACTGGTCGGTGACGTCGTCGACGGCGGAGAAGTAGTCGATCTCGATGTCGGTGGGGTGGGTGGTCATGGCGTGAGCGACCTGGACCGCGCCGTCGACACCGGCATCGTCCACCTCGGCGAGCATGCGACCGAAGGTGTTGATCACACCGTTGCGGGAGCGCAGGACAGCCTTCACACGATCGCTGTGATCCTTGAGGGCACTCTTGTCCGTGGACTTGGTGATGTCCTTGGCCTTCTCGATCTCCGTGCGGAACTCCTCAGCGATGTCGGCGAGTTCGGATGCAGCGGTCTCTGGCACGTAGACCAAGGCGTTCTGCAGGACGACGTTCGGAAGGGCCTTCTTGTCCTTCTCCTCCAGCTCGAACTTGATCCCGGCAGCGGCCGCCAGGTGCGCCCCCGCCCTGGCAGCGAGATCGGCGTCCCAGCCTCGCTCCTCGGTCAGCAGTCGGGCCACCCGCTCGGCGATACGACGGGTGCGCAGCGCGCTCTGCCCGGTGC
Organism: Streptomyces sp. NA04227; assembly: GCF_013364195.1. Classification (NCBI taxonomy): domain Bacteria; kingdom Bacillati; phylum Actinomycetota; class Actinomycetes; order Kitasatosporales; family Streptomycetaceae; genus Streptomyces; species Streptomyces sp. NA04227. Next base: position 3,935,866 of record NZ_CP054918.1, read on the forward strand.
GCAGCTCGAAGTCCTGGCGCACGGCGCGCTTCCAGCACTGGCTGGAGACCCGGGTGCGCAGAACGCCACCGAACTGGACGGTTTTCACCGAGTTCGTGTCATCGCGGTTGAGGTTCGCGAACGGGACGGTCTGCAGCAAGTGGACGCAGATGAAGCGGGCGGGGAGGGCGGTGGTCGGCATGTCTGCTCCAAGATCGGTTGTTTGTGGGAAGGCGTCGCCTCACGGGAGGCCCGATGCGCTCCTGCGGCTCGTGGTGGACAGCGGGGTCGCCGAGCCGTGGTCTTGCTCTGTCCTGTCAGACGGCGTTCTGCGACACGTCCGCGCTGTCCGCGGTGGCCTTGGCGTCCGCGCCGTCGGCACGGCGGCGGTCCTCTTCCTGCAGAGCCCGGTAGAAGTCCTGGAGCCAGCGTCGAGTGATCCGGCCGGAGTCACGAGGCCAGTCGACGAGGTCCTGCAGCAGCCGTGCGAAGTCGATGGGGACGTTCAAGGACCGCAGGTAGCGCACTGATGCGGGGAGGTGGCGATGCAGGCCGGTGATCTGCTGCTTGCACAGAATGTTCAACCGGCTCTCCGCGGTACCTCGGCGCATCTGGCGCTCTCTGCCCGGGCCTGCGACGACGGCGGCCGCGAACGCGGCGCCGAGGCTGGTGCCGTAGTCGGGTCGCACTGCCCCGGCAGCGCTCTCCTCGGTTCCAGGCTCCGCGGTCGGGTCGTCGGCGGCGGTGCTCCCGGTGTCCTCGACCTGGGGCGCCTGCTGCCTGCGCGCTTGCTCGGCGATCACGGCCGCGACCGCGTAATAGGCACGCTGCGAGCTGTCGTTGGCGGCAGTCGGCACGAGGTGGGCGATGACCTGGTGCATGCGCGGCACGGAGTCCAAGTCCTTGCCGACACCTGAGCGCAGCGCACTGCGGGCTCCCGGGTCGGTCTGGCAACGGCGGCTCACTGCCTCGACGAACCGGTCGTAGCTCGTGAGCCGGCCTGTACGTGGGCTCCGAGGAGCGGACACTGCCGCCTGCGTGACGGTGCTTTCGAGGGTCACGGTGTGGGCTCCTTCGTCTTGGATGCACGCGCGGCGGACGCAGCACGACGGTCACCGAACAGGTCGATACGGGCTTCCTCCACCGCCTTTGCGCCGCGCTGCGTGCCCGCGACCTGACTGGTGACCTCGTCGAAAGAGGTCAGCGCGAGGCGCAGAAAGGCGGCGCGCGCGGCCGGGACGTCCAAGCCGCCGTCCGGGGCGGTGCCCGTGCGGTCCAGCCGGGCGAAGCGAAGCCAGAACTCCCGCTCGGCTCCGGGCCAGTAGCGGGCTGCGCCGCTCTCCGGCCAGGCGTCCGCGGAGTCCTTGGGATCGTTCACATAGGTACGCCAGGCGCGGCGCAGGGCGCGGTCCAAGCGCTGACCGAAGCGTTCACCGAGGACGCGGAGCTGACCGACCGCGGGGCGGCTCGTGGCCGCGCGCCGTTCCAGGTGTCCCAGGAGGGGCGGGGTGGCGGCATCGACGAACTGGATGTCCTTGGCTTGACTGTCCTGCTCGAACCCGAGGGCTCTGACACGAAGGTCTTCAGAGATCTCCTGAGCCCAGTCGAAGACGGCGGGACGGCGGGGCCGGGCCTGGCCGGGCGGATCGGCGAGCAGCAATGCGTCGAGGTCCCGCCAGAGCGCGCGGGAGGAGACTGCGTGCCGGGGGTAGGGGTTGCCGGCCTGGCTGATCTGCCAGATCAGGTAGTCGTCGTCGGGGCGGGCGGTACGGCCTGTGCGGTAGCCCCAGGTGATGTAGGCGTCCGCGACGCGGGAGGCATCGTCCGGATCGGGTACAAGGAGCAGGGCGTGCACGCCCTGCCCAGTCAGCTTCGAGCACGGGCCCGTGGCGGCGGGGGGCGGCCCTTCAGGATCCGACAGCGCTTCCTGCTCCCACGGGCACAGGTCCTGGTCACGGCGTACGTGCTGCTGCGGAGGAACGAGTCCCGCGAGAAGCGTCTCGAAGAGCGTGGCACCTTCGGGGTGGTAGGAGAGGGTTCCGCGCAGCGGCCCTCCCGTCGCATTGGACGTCTTGGTGCCATTGACGGTGCGCGCGCTGCATTTTCCGGACGGACCGTAGAAGAGCCAGGTGAGCAGACTGAGCACGGCATCCGATGCGCTCGGCAGATCCGGGCGCGCGTCGACCGCGTGCGTGAACCAGGAGTGGTTGTTGCCGGCCGGACGGGTCACGATCAGCTTGTTGACCCCGGCGGTGCCTGCGGCGTCGCACTCCTCGGTCAGTCGGGGGTCCTGCATCCACGGTCGGCCACCGGGGTCGAACAAGAAGAATCTGTCGTGGTGGCGAGTGCAGTAGGTGTCGATCCCCTCCGACGGCAGACGTCCCGCTTCAAGGATGCGGTCGCGGCGCAGGAGCCATTCATCAGGGCCGTCGGGAGCTTCGTCCAGGCCGGTCGCCCGAGCCGTAAGGGCGTAGAGGATCCGCAGGAGCGCAGAGTGGGCGGGCGGGACGGCCACGGTCAGAGTCTCGATCTCGTGCGCGTGCCGTAACAGCAGTCTCAGGCCCACCTCGCCGTCCGGGCCAGTGCCCAAGGGTGGAGCACTGCCCGGCTTCCACCGCACCGGGAAGAGCGGCTCGTCGAGCAAGTTCGTCAGAGGCATGACTCTCCCAGGGCAGGGGGAAGTGACGATTTCGTAGGAGCGGAGCGAGACAGTGCCGCGCGGTCTTCGCGCTCTGCTTGTGTGCCGCTACCGCTGCGTCGCGCACCACAGAACGGGCTGCAACTCCCGTACCTGTCAGCGGAGTTGAAAGGTAGCGAAGACGCCAGAAGATTGTGAGGATTCTCGGGATATCGAGTCAAAGTTCCTCGACTCCCACCTCGGAGAGGGCGATGGTGCGCTCACCGAGCCGGCAACGCCAACCACCATCGGCAGGAGTCAGCACCAGCAAACCCACTTCCCGCAGCAGAGGCTGCTTGCGCCAGTCGGCGGGGTACTCGACGCCGCCGTCACGCAGCCACCTTCCGGGCACCGGCACCAGATGGGCCATCACCTCGGCGGTGTCCTGACGAGAGGGCCGGGGCCCTTCCGGCAGGGCTACGGTGCCGGACTCGTCCAGCGTCCAGGCACCGTCCGGCTGCGCGTACACGCACACCACCCGGCCGGTGTCCGCACCTAGGCGTGTGGTGAGCAGTTCTTCGCTCACTCCCTCGACCTGTCGACTGATGAGGTGCAGGTTGCCCTGAATGTTTCCCGGGCCGTCGATGGCCACTGTCTGCGCCAGGCTCGTCTTGGCCATCTGGGACGCAAGTCGTTCCCCGTCCAGATCCCGCAACTCGCGTCCGACCGCAGCCTCCAAGTCGTCGACAAAGTCCGGCGCATAGACAGCGTCCACGAGCTCCTGCACTCCGCCGGGGACCGCGATGCCCCCACCCGCACGCTCCTTCAACAGCAGGGATGTACGCAGCAGCAGGCTGGTGTCGTACACCGACCCCCACGACCTCGGGCGCATCCGGCCCTCAGGAGCGACGAACGGATCCAGCACAACTACTCGCGGAGCGTCCTCGACCGCGGCCCATGCCGGTCTGCCTGCGCTGCCTCGATGGTGACGCCGGCAGCGCCCTGCCCGCTGCAGCAGTTGGGCCAGCGGAGCCAGGTCGCTGATGACCATGTCGAAGTCGAGGTCGAGGGACTGCTCCACCACCTGCGTGGCCACCAGCACCGAGGCCTCACGCACTGGATGCTCGCCTCCCGGCTCCGGCTTGCCGTAGGCGCGCTCGCACTCGGCGGCGGTCTCCTGACGTACGCGGGCGGGGAAGCGGGAGTGCAGCAGCCGCACCCCGCCCGAGCGTCGGGCGAGTTCAGGGAAGGCTGCGCGGATGTCACGAAAAGTCGCCTGAGCCTCGGCGACGGTCGTGCAGCACACCAGCGCCGTCCCCCCGCCCTCGACAACCTGCCGGAGTTCCTCGCGCACGGCAGCGCGGCGCCCATCTGTCGCGGCAGAGCCGCCCGGTTCACCGTCGCGCACGTCCCAGGCCACCGGTCGCACGACGACACCGAGGGTGCGGGGCCTTCCTGTCGCGGTACTCCTGGGCGCCGAGACCTCACCGGTCACCGCTCCCGCGTACAGCCACCCCGGGTACGCCGGCTCGACCGGCACCGCCTCGGTGAACCCCGCACCGCGCCGGTACGCGTTCACCAACGAGGCCGCCACCTGGCCCGTCAACGTCGCCGAAAGGAGAACCACGGGCGCCCGCATCGCGCCCAACCACTCCAGCAGTACCAACAGCAGCTTGTGCATCCACGGGCCGTAGGCGTGGGCCTCGTCGACCACGAACACCTTCTCGTGCAGCCCGAACAGGCGCAGCATGTTGTAGCGCAGCGGCAGCACACCGGCCAGGACCTGGTCGACGGTGCCCACCGACAACGGCGCCAATAAGCCGCGGTACCTCCCGCGAACCCAGTCCCCGGCAGCTACCGAGGTGGCCGCGTCCAGGGAGAGCTGCACGGCTTGATCGTCGGGCGGCGGGGTGTAGTCCGGGTTCAGCCAGGCCATCGAGTGCAGCAGCGTCAACGCCCGCTGCCCGGACAACGCCGACTCGGCGAACGAGCGCACCCTCGCATACATGGCGTCAGCCGTCGCCATCGTCGGCAGCGCCACGTACATCCCCCGTGCCCCTGCCGCCCGCCCCAGCACCGACGAGGCGAACAGCGCCGCCTCGGTCTTCCCGTCCCCTGTCGGCGCCGTCACCAGCAGCACGCCCGGGCCGTGCGTCTGCACCAACTCGGGAAGGTGCTCGACGAGGTCAGCCTGGAGCGGGTTCGGCACAAACGGGAACATCCCGCTGAAGCTGCTTTCGGTGAACTCGGCTCGCCCCAGTCGTGCCGCGCCGACCAGTGAGGGAGCCGCCGCTACCGCACGCGCGAAATGGGCGTCCACCTCCCCCGGAGTGCCTCGCCAGCCGTTCGCGCCCCGTACCGAGTCGATCGCGGCGGTGTCGCTGGCCAGCCAGTCCGCACACACCACAAGTCCGGTCAGCACAACGGCCAGGTCAGCCGACAAGGCGCCCGCGGGCACTGCTGCCGCGCCAGTGACCCGCCGCAACTCCTCCAGGTGACGGCGCCGCTGAACCGCCCACCCTCCCGCACCCAGACCAGGTTCGTACGAGGCGGGCGCCCGCATCTCGCCCGTCGTCATCTTCCGTCCGAACAGCCCATGATGCCCGCCGAGCAACTGCCCGACCCACTGCGCCAACGCGGCCCCGCTGCCACCCCGCTGCGCAGCGACGCGCCGGTTCGGATAACCCACCTCTTCGAGCAGCGAGCCCAACGACCAGTGCGTCGCCATCTCGTGACGCATACCGGCGCCCGGCACGTGCGCGTACTCCGGCAGGCTGCACACCGCCGCGAAAAGTGCGGGCACCTGCACCTGGAAGGCGGGCGACACCTTCCCCAGATCGTGCAGCCCCGCCCAGAACGACAGGACCGCCCGACACTGCACTTCCGAAAGCCCCAACTGCTCGGCGAACCGCTCCCGAGCCCGGGTTTCCAGCAGCTCGTCCCACAGCACGCCGAACGTCGCAGCCACGTCCAGCAGATGGCACATCACGGGGTATGGCTCAGCCAGCCCGTGCTCCTTGCCCCATAGTCGTCCATCCGGCAACACAACTGAATGTAAGGATTCTTGACGCTCAGTCATGTCACAGGTCCTATCAGCCCGCACTGACAGCGCGAGCCGATCAGGCCATTCCCACGCTCCGGGGGATCACGGCGCCTACAGTGCACATCATGCGTACTGCCCACCGGCTGCCCAGTGCCGCTCCTGGCAATGAAATGGCAAAGCCCGTCTGACGTCGCAGGTCAGGAAGTGTGTTCTCCGCGCGAGCGGAGGTGAGCCGGTGGCCTTCAGTTGTCCGGCAGCGTCGGCGATGTGTTCTCCGCGCGAGCGGAGGTGAGCCGGATCTCTGGCGCGTCTGGCAGATGAACGGCCTGTGTTCTCCGCGCGAGCGGAGGTGAGCCGTTCCACGGGGAGCGGTACAAGGACTTCGCGGAGTGTTCTCCGCGCGAGCGGAGGTGAGCCGACGTCCTCGCCTCGCATGACCACAGCGATCGCGTGTTCTCCGCGCGAGCGGAGGTGAGCCGGAGGCTGGGGAGGATCTCGGACCAGTCGGCCGGTGTTCTCCGCGCGAGCGGAGGTGAGCCGTGGGCCTGGATCGCCCATCCCTTCCGCTCCCGGTGTTCTCCGCGCGAGCGGAGGTGAGCCGACGGCCATCAGCAGCCAGCCGAACGGCGCCATGTGTTCTCCGTGCGAGCGGAGGTGAGCCGAACTGCGCTCTTTGCGTAGTGGCGAGCACTCAGTGTTCTCCGCGCGAGCGGAGGTGAGCCGTTGCGCTTCGTTTCGCCCATAAAGGAGGCGATGTGTTCTCCGCGCGAGCGGAGGTGAGTTGCTGGGGGTTCTGTCCATGCCAAGCGGGCCACGGCTGAGGCATCTACCGAACCCTGCGGGCCGTAGAACCCACTGGGGCCATCCTCCCCCGCCTATCGAGCGGGGGCTTGATAAGTGCGGCGTTCGGGGGGAAAGGCGAGCAGCACCCCGAACAGGACCTCCTCCTGCCCTCTGCTCGCCAGGACAACGACCGCACGGGCACCTGAGTCCGTCCGCCCCAGAGAACCCCTCGGCGGGGCGCTACGGGGGCTTCCCCGCGCTGGGAGAGATTGGGAGAAATCTTGGAGACGATCATGCTCCCCAACCCTCCCCGTACCTCGCCAGACCAACGCAGACCAACACCCGGATCCCACGGCACAACAAAAAGAGGGCGCTCCCACCAGGGGAAACGCCCTCTTCTGCTGCACTGCTTCTGTGGGGCTAACAGGATTTGAACCTGTGGCCTCATCCTTATCAGGGATGCGCTCTAACCAACTGAGCTATAGCCCCGCCGCGCTCTGCGCGCTGACTCGAGAAGATTAGCGCACGACCTGCGCAGTCCCAAAATCGATAGTCGGGGCGGTGAACCCGAGGCCTTCCGTGGCTCTGTCCTGCGCTTCTGCCGTTCGCCGGGACGTTGTCCGAGACGCTCCCGCAGGCGTTGTCCGGGCCGCTCCCGCAAGCGCCGTCCCGACCACTCCCGCGACCACTTCGCTCCTGCCCCTACTCATCCTCCGCCAACGTCAGCTCAACGCCGCCCACGAAGCCCGCGGAGAGGTTGTAGATGAAGGCGCCGAGGGTGGCGAGGGCGGTGGCGAGGACGACGTCGATGGCTGCGATGACCGAGGTGAAGACGAGGACGCGCGGCAGGGAGAGGAAGGACTGGAGGTCGAAGCCGTTGGACTCGTTGGAGCCGGTGGCCTCGGAGATGGTGCCGCCGACGGTGGAGAAGACGCCCATGGCGTCCATGACCATCCACAGGACGGCGGAGGCGACGATGGTGCAGATGCCGAGGGCGATGGAGAGCAGGAAGCTCACCTTCATCACCGACCAGGGGTCGGCCTTCGCCACCCGCAGCCGGGCCTTGCGGGTGCGGGGAGTGGTGCGGGTCCCGGCCGGAGTGCGGGGCTTGCGGACGGCGCCGTCCTGCTGGGACTGGTAGGCCTGCGGCGGGTGGTACGGGCCCGCGGGGGCCTGCGGCGGACGTTCGCCGGGCAGCGCGCCCGAGTACTGCTGGCCCTCGGCGCCTCGGGTTTCGGTCACGGCCTGCTCCTGGGGCTCATGGGAGTCGTGGGTGACGGGTCCAGCGGCCGTCGTGTGGCCACGGGCGCGGGCGGTACCCGCGGATCCAGACGGTAGTGCCGAATCCGTTTCGGCGCCCGTGGCCTTGCTCACGACGGTGCTCTCCTCGTACTGCTCGGGCACTTGGGCCTACTCGGACGAGACCTCGGTGCCCTCGTCCGCGACGGCGGCCGGTGCGTCCTCGGCGGCCGCTTCGGGGGCCTCCCCGTCAGGGGCGTCCCCGTCGACCTCCTCGGCCTCGCGGCCCGCCTCGGCGTTGCGCGCGATGCCGACGACGGCGTCGCGCTTGCCCAGGTTGATCAGCTGGACGCCCATGGTGTCACGCCCGGTCTCACGCACCTCATCGACGCGCGTGCGGATGACACCGCCCCCCAGCGTGATGGCCAGGATCTCGTCGGTGCTCTCGACCACCAGCGCGCCGACCAGCGAACCCCGGTCCTCGACGATCTTGGCGGCCTTGATGCCGAGGCCGCCGCGGCCCTGGACGCGGTACTCGTCGACCGGGGTGCGCTTGGCGTAGCCGCCGTCGGTGGCGGTGAAGACGAACGTACCCGGACGGACGACGTTCATCGACAGGAGTTCGTCGCCCTCGCGGAAACTCATGCCCTTGACGCCGGAGGTGGCGCGGCCCATCGGGCGCAGCGCCTCGTCGGTCGCCGTGAAGCGGATCGACTGGGCCTTCTTGGAGATGAGCAGCAGGTCGTCCTCGCCCGAGACCAGCTCGGCGCCGATCAGCTCGTCGTCGCGGCCGTCCTCCATCTCACGGAGGTTGATCGCGATGACGCCGCCCGAGCGCGGGGAGTCGTAGTCCTTCAGCGAGGTCTTCTTGACCAGGCCCGCCTTGGTGGCGAGGACCAGGTACGGGGCGACCTCGTAGTTGCGGATGGCGAGGATCTCCGCGATGGCCTCGTCCGGCTGGAAGGCAAGGAGGTTGGCCACGTGCTGGCCGCGGGCGTCGCGTCCGGCGTCGGGGAGCTCGTAGGCCTTGGCGCGGTAGACGCGGCCCTTGTTGGTGAAGAACAGCAGCCAGTGGTGCGTGGTGGAGACGAAGAAGTGGTCGACGATGTCGTCTTCCTTGAGCTTCGTGCCCCGTACGCCCTTGCCGCCGCGCTTCTGCGAGCGGTAGTCGTCGGTCTTGGTGCGCTTGACGTAGCCACCGCGGGTGATCGTCACCACGATGTCCTCTTCGGCGATCAGGTCCTCGATGGACATGTCACCGTCGAAGGGCACCAGCTTGGTGCGCCGGTCGTCGCCGAACTTCTCGACGATCGCGGTCAGTTCCTCGCTGATGATGCCGCGCTGGCGGACCGGCGAGGCGAGGATCGCCTTGTACTCGGTGATCTTCGCCTGGAGCTCGTCGTGCTCCTGGATGATCTTCTGGCGCTCCAGGGCCGCGAGGCGGCGGAGCTGCATCTCCAGGATCGCGTTGGCCTGGATCTCGTCGATCTCCAGGAGGCCCATCAGGCCCTCGCGGGCGATCTCGACGGTGTCGCTGCGCCGGATCAGCGCGATGACCTCGTCGATGGCGTCGAGCGCCTTGAGCAGACCGCGCAGGATGTGCGCGCGCTCCTCGGCCTTGCGCAGCCGGAACTTCGTACGCCGGACGACGACCTCGATCTGGTGCGCCACCCAGTGCCGGATGAACGCGTCCAGGGAGAGGGTGCGCGGCACGCCGTCGACCAGGGCCAGCATGTTGGCGCCGAAGTTGGTCTGCAGGTCGGTGTGCTTGTAGAGGTTGTTCAGGACGACCTTGGCGACCGCGTCCCGCTTGAGGACGATGACCAGGCGCTGGCCGGTACGCGAGGAGGTCTCGTCGCGTACGTCGGCGATGCCGCCGATCCGGCCGTCCTTGACGAGGTCGGCGATCTTCTGCGCAAGGTTGTCCGGGTTGACCTGGTACGGGAGTTCGGTGACCACCAGGCACTGGCGGTTCTGGATCTCCTCGACCTCGACCACGGCGCGCATGGTGATCGAGCCGCGCCCGGTGCGGTACGCCTCCTCGATGCCCTTGCGGCCGACGACCAGGGCGCCGGTCGGGAAGTCGGGGCCCTTGATGCGCTCGATCAGCGCGTCCAGCAGCTCCTCGTGGGAGGCGTCCGGGTTCTCCAGGTACCACTGGGCACCGGCCGCGACCTCGCGCAGGTTGTGCGGCGGGATGTTGGTGGCCATACCGACCGCGATGCCGGCCGAGCCGTTGATCAGCAGGTTCGGGAAGCGCGCGGGCAGGACGGTCGGCTCCTGGGAGCGGCCGTCGTAGTTGTCCGTGAAGTCGACGGTCTCCTCGTCGATGTCGCGGACCATCTCCATCGACAGCGGCGCCATCTTGCACTCGGTGTACCGCATGGCCGCCGCCGGGTCGTTGCCCGGGGAGCCGAAGTTGCCGTTGGAGTCCACCAGCGGCATCCGCATCGACCAGTGCTGCGCGAGGCGGACCAGCGCGTCGTAGATCGAGGAGTCGCCGTGCGGGTGGTAGTTGCCCATGACGTCGCCGACGACGCGGGCGCACTTGTAGAAGCCCTTCTCGGGCCGGTAGCCGCCGTCGTACATCGCGTACAGGACGCGGCGGTGCACCGGCTTGAGGCCGTCCCGGACGTCGGGCAGCGCACGCGAGACGATGACGGACATCGCGTAGTCGAGATACGAGCGCTGCATCTCGGTCTCGAGCCCGACGGGCTCGACGCGCATCGCCTCGACCGCCGTGCCCTCGCCGTCCGTGCCGGTTTCTTCAGTGGGGGTGTTCTCGTCGGCCATGGCCGTACTGGATCCTTTCGGACTGTGCTGAAGCGGGTACCCGTCCGGTGACCGGCTCAGATGTCGAGGAAGCGGACATCCTTGGCGTTGCGCTGGATGAACTGGCGGCGGGCCTCGACGTCCTCGCCCATCAGGACCGAGAACAGGTCGTCGGCCTGGGCGGCGTCGTCGAGGGTGACCTGGCCGAGGACGCGGTGGTCCTGGTCCATGGTCGTGATCCGCAGTTCCTCGGCGTTCATCTCGCCGAGACCCTTGAAGCGCTGGACCGAGTCCTCCTTGATGCGCTTGCCGTTCTGGCGGCCGAGCTCGATCAGGGCGTCGCGCTCACGGTCCGAGTACGCGTACTGGAAGTCGTCCCGGGTCCACTTGATCTTGTACAGCGGCGGCCGGGAGAGGAAGACGTGGCCCGCCTCGACCAGCGGCCGCATGAAGCGGAACAGGAAGGTCAGCAGCAGGGTGTTGATGTGCTGGCCGTCGACGTCGGCGTCCGCCATCAGGATGATCTTGTGATAGCGGAGCTTCTCGATGTCGAAGTCCTCGTGGACTCCGGTGCCGAAGGCCGAGATCAGCGCCTGGATCTCCTGGTTCTGCAGGATCTTGTCGATCCGGGCCTTCTCGACGTTCAGGATCTTGCCGCGGATCGGCAGGATGGCCTGGTACTCGGGGTTGCGGCCGGACTTGGCGGAGCCACCGGCGGAGTCACCCTCGACGATGAAGATCTCGCACTTGGTGGGGTCGTTGGACTGGCAGTCGCTGAGCTTGCCCGGCAGCGAGGCGGTCTCGAGCAGGCCCTTGCGGCGGGTCAGGTCGCGCGCCTTGCGGGCGGCGACGCGGGCCGTGGCGGCCTGGATGGACTTGCGGATGATGTCCGCGGCCTCGTTGGGGTTGCGGTCCAGCCAGTCGGTGAGGTGCTCGTGGACCACCTTCTGAACGAAGGTCTTGGCCTCGGTGTTGCCGAGCTTGGTCTTGGTCTGGCCCTCGAACTGCGGCTCGCCCAGCTTGACCGAGATGATCGCGGTCAGACCCTCGCGGATGTCGTCACCGGTGAGGTTGTCGTCCTTCTCGCGCAGCAGCTTCTTGTCGCGCGCGTACCGGTTGATCAGCGAGGTCAGCGCGGCGCGGAAGCCCTCCTCGTGGGTACCGCCCTCATGGGTGTGGATGGTGTTGGCGAAGGAGTACACACCCTCGCTGTAGCCGCTGTTCCACTGCATCGCGACCTCGACCGAGAGCATCCGCTCCTTGTCCTCGGCGTCGATGTCGATGACGGTCGGGTGGATCACGTCTCCCTTGCGGGAGTTGAGGTACTTCACGAAGTCGACGATGCCGCCCTCGTAGTGGTACGAGACGGTGCGCACCTGCTCCGCGACGTCCTCGGGGGCGTCCGCGCCCGCCGTGTCCGCACCGGCCGTCGCCTTCGCCGACTCGCGCTCGTCGGTCAGGTTGATGGTCAGTCCCTTGTTGAGGAACGCCATCTCCTGGAAGCGCCGTGAGAGCGTCTCGAAGGAGTACTCGGTGGTGTCGAAGATGTCGCCGTCGGCCCAGAAGGTGACCGACGTTCCGGTCTTCTCGATGGCCTCGTGCTGGGCCAGGGGCGCGGTGGGGACACCGAGCTTGTAGTCCTGCGTCCAGCGGTGGCCGTCCGTCCTGACCTCGACGGCGACCCGCGTCGACAGCGCGTTGACCACGGAGACGCCCACGCCGTGCAGACCACCGGAGACCGCGTAACCGCCACCGCCGAACTTGCCGCCCGCGTGCAGCACGGTGAGTACGACCTCGACGGCCGGCTTGCCCTCGGAGGGGACGATGCCCACCGGGATGCCACGGCCGTTGTCGACGACGCGCACGCCGCCGTCGGCGAGGATCGTCACGTCGATGGTGTCCGCGTGCCCGGCCAGGGCCTCGTCGACCGAGTTGTCGACGACCTCGTAGACGAGGTGGTGCAGGCCACGCTCACCGGTGGAGCCGATGTACATGCCGGGGCGCTTGCGGACCGCGTCCAGCCCTTCGAGGACCGTGATGGCACTCGCGTCGTACGCCGACTCCGCCGCCGCCTCCGCGAGGTCGTCGGCGAGGTCCGCGGGGAGGGACGGATTGTTCTCGTTGGGGTTGCCGGAATCGGCCACGAAGCGCCCTTTCTGGCACAGCACAAGCCTCGTACCGGCGTCGGCCGGAGCGGCTGCGGCGTGTTGCGGTAATTAGCCTGTTTTTGAACCTGATCAAGCCTGGGACAGCGTTACTCGACGGGACCCACTGGCGTGGCGACGAGGATTTGGCTGTCAGTCTACCGGTACCGCCGACACTGATGGGGCTTTGCCGGTACCTGAGGACGCATGTGCCGCCCTGAACCGGCCTCATCCGACTCCCCATATACGGAGCGGGGGCCCAAGAGGCTCACAGCGGCACTCAGCGCTTCGAGGTGTCAACCCCCAGCTACGGAGCTTTCCGACCTCATCCGTAGGTGTCGCCCGGGCCCTTGCTGCCGGGCGCGCGAAGGCTTCCGTAGCGCCGCGGACCACCGCCGGGACCGCGTACCGAGATCAGTCGTACGGTGCCGTGGCCCAGGTCCTCGTTGAGGCGCGCGACCAGTTGCGGGGCCAGCAGGCGCAGTTGGGTCGCCCAGGCGGTGGAGTCGCACTGGACGGTCAGGACGCGGTCCTTGTCGGGTGTGCTCGCGTCCCCAGGACCCTCGGAGTAGCTCACCGGGACGCAGTGCCGGGCCAGATCGGGGCCGACGATCTGCGGCCAGCGGCCCATCACCCCGCCGACCGCGGCCGGGGTCTCCCAGCCGCGCTCGGAGATCAGCCTGTTGATGGCGGCGCCGAGCGGCAGCGGGTCGCGTCCGTCGGCGCGCGCGCCGGAGCGCAGACCGCCCCCGCGCCGGGCCTGCTTCTTCTGCTTCGCCGCGTCCCCGCGGGCGCGCGCCTGTTCCTTGGCGGCGCGCAGCGCGACCCGGGCCAGATCGACCCCGCTCGGCTCGGCGGGCGCGCCCGTGGGATCGGCGGGTGCGCCGGGGCGCCCGCTCTTGTCCGCGCCCCCGTTGTGCTCCTGTGCGCGCTCCTGCCGTTCGCTCACGCCCGGCTCACCTCGCCGTCGCCGACCCGGAACCGCGCCCCGCGCAGCACCCCGGGCACGTCCTCGTCCACCGCCGCCGTCACCAGGACCTGCTCGCCGGGGGCGACCAGTTCCGCGAGCCGGTCGCGGCGGCGCGCGTCGAGTTCCGCGAAGACGTCGTCCAGGATCAGCACCGGCTCGCCCTCCCGGCGCCCGCCCTCGGCCACCGGCTCCTCGCTCGCGTACGGGCTCTCCGCGCGCAACAGGTCGTACGAGGCCAGCCGGAGCGCCAGCGCGTACGACCAGGACTCGCCGTGGCTCGCGTAGCCCTTGGCGGGCAGTTGGCCCAGCTTGAGGAGCAGGTCGTCGCGGTGCGGTCCGGCGAGGGTGACCCCGCGTTCGACCTCCTGGGTGCGCACCTCGGCGAGCGCGGCGAGCAGTTGCTCGTACAGCTCCTCGCGGCTGTGTCCCTCGCCGGGCGCGGAGGGCTTGTACTCCAGGCCCAACGGGCCGCCGCCGGGCGCCAGTTGCTCGTAGGCCTTGTCCGCGAGCGGTTGCAGTGCCGCGATCAGCGAGAGCCGCTGGGCGAGGAGTTCGGCGCCCGCGCGGGCGAGGTGCTGGTCCCAGACCTCCAGGGTGGACATGTCCATCTTGCGTCCGGCGTGCCGGCGGGCCAGGGCCGCGGACTTCAGCAGGGTGTTGCGCTGCTTGAGCACCCGGTCGTAGTCGGAGCGGACCCCGGCCATCCGCGGTGAGCGCATGGTGACCAGCTCGTCCAGGAACCGGCGCCGCTCGCCCGGGTCGCCCTTGACCAGTGCCAGGTCCTCCGGCGCGAACAGCACGGTGCGCAGGATGCCGAGTACGTCACGCGGTCTGACCTGCGAGGACCGGTTGATCCTGGCGCGGTTGGCGCGGCCCGGGTTCAGCTCAAGCTCGATGAGCTGCTGCCGCTCGCCCTGGCGCACCGCGCCCCGGATCACGGCCCGTTCGGCACCGGCGCGCACCAGCGGGGCGTCCGAGGAGACCCGGTGGCTGGAGAGGTTGGCGAGATAGCCGACCGCCTCCACGAGGTTGGTCTTGCCCTGCCCGTTGGGACCCACGAACGCGGTGACGCCCGGGTCGAGCGCCACCTCGGCCCGGGCGTACGAGCGGAAGTCGGCGAGCGACAGATGAGTGACATGCACGGCCGTGCACCGACCTCCCCCAAGGTGTGGACAGTCCCCGGCGGGGGCTGTGCGTAACGCGTGATCCCTGTGGACAACTTCTTGCGAACGCCGACGACGAACGCCGGCTCACGCGACGGCTCAGGCGCCGCCGGGCTTGTTCTTCTCCACCGCGTGCCCGCCGAACTGGTTGCGCAGCGCGGCGATCATCTTCATCTGCGGGGAGTCCTCCTGGCGGGAGGCGAAGCGCGCGAAGAGCGAGGCGGTGATGGCGGGCAGCGGCACCGCGTTGTCGATGGCCGCTTCCACGGTCCACCGGCCCTCGCCGGAGTCCTGTGCGTAACCGCGCAGCTGGTCCAGGTGCTCGTCGTCGTCGAGGGCGTTCACGGCGAGGTCGAGCAGCCAGGAACGGATGACCGTGCCCTCCTGCCAGGAGCGGAAGACCTCGCGCACGTCGGTCACCGAGTCGACCTTCTCCAGCAGCTCCCAGCCCTCGGCATAGGCCTGCATCATGGCGTACTCGATGCCGTTGTGGACCATCTTCGCGAAGTGGCCGGCGCCCACCTTTCCGGCGTGCACCGAGCCGAAGTCGCCCGCCGGCTTGAGGGCGTCGAAGACGGGCTGCACCTTGGCCACGTTCTCCGGGTCGCCGCCGTACATCAGGGCGTAGCCGTTCTCCAGGCCCCAGACGCCGCCGGAGACGCCGCAGTCGACGAACCCGATGCCGCGGGCGGCCAGTTCCTCGGCGTGCTTCTCGTCGTCGGTCCAGCGGGAGTTGCCGCCGTCCACCACCACGTCGCCGGGTTCGAGCAGCTCGGCGAGCGCGTCGACGGTGGACTGGGTGGCCTCACCGGCCGGGACCATCACCCACACCACACGCGGGCCGCTCAGCCGCTGGACCAGTTCCTCCAGGCTGCCGACGTCCGCCACATCCGGGTTGCGGTCGTATCCGATGACGGTGTGGCCTGCGCGGCGGATGCGCTCGCGCATGTTGCCGCCCATCTTGCCGAGACCGACGAGACCGAGCTCCATCAATGATCCTTAGGTTGCGGTGAGGCCTTCCCAGGGCACAGGAGTGCCCCGCCTCCGAGCCTAATCCCCAGGTCCGACGCACACTTGTGGGCTGAGCCGCTCAGGCGTACGGACCTGGGGACGCGCTGTCCTTCGGGCTCAGCCCGACAGACGCACCGGCATGATCAGGTACTTGTAGGCCTCGTCCGCCTCCGCGTCCACGGCGGGCTTGCCGCTCAGCAACGCGGGCTTGGTGGAGGTGGTGAACGACAGCTGGGCGACCGGGGAGTCGATGGCGCTCAGGCCGTCGAGCAGGAAGGTCGGGTTGAAGGCGATCGAGATGTCGTCGCCCTCCAGTTGGGCGTCGACCCTTTCCACAGCCTGTGCGTCGTCGCTGGAACCGGCCTCCAGGATCAGCACGCCCTGCTCGAAGCTCAGCCGCACCGGGGTGTTCCGCTCGGCGACCAGGGCCACACGCTTGACCGCCTCGACGAACGGGGGGGTCTCGATGACGGCCACCGAGTTGAACTCGGTCGGGAACAGGGTGCGGTACTTGGGCAGGTCGCCCTCGAGCAGCCGGGTGGTGGTACGGCGGCCCGCGCCCTCGAAGCCGATCAGGCCCTCGCCCGCGCCGGAGCCGGACAGTGCGATGGTCACGCTGTCGCCGCTGGTCAGCGCCTTGGCGGTGTCGAGCAGCGTCTTCGCGGGCACCAGCGCGACCGCGGAGGAGTCCGGCACCTCGGGCTTCCACAGGAACTCGCGGACGGCGAAGCGGTAGCGGTCGGTGGAGGCGAGCGTGACGGTGTCGCCCTCGATCTCGATCCGCACACCGGTGAGCACCGGCAGGGTGTCGTCGCGTCCGGCGGCGATGGCGACCTGGGCGGCGGCCGAGGCGAAGACCTCGCCGGGGACGGTGCCGGTGGCGGTGGGCATCTGCGGCAGGGCCGGGTACTCCTCCACAGGCAGTGTGTGGAGCGTGAAGCGGGACGAGCCGCAGACCACCGTGGCCCGTACACCGTCGGTGGAAATCTCCACCGGGCGGTTGGGCAGGGCACGGCAGATGTCTGCGAGCAGGCGGCCGGAGACGAGGACCGTGCCCTCTTCCTCGATCTCGGCGTCCACCGAGACCCGTGCCGAGACCTCGTAGTCGAAGCCGGACAGGCTCAGGGCCCCGTCCTCCGCCTTCAGCAGCAGGCCCGCCAGGACCGGCGCCGGCGGCCGGGCCGGGAGACTGCGCGCCGCCCAGGCCACCGCCTCCGCGAGTACGTCGCGTTCCACCCGGATCTTCACCGTAAGCCGCCTCCTGCTGTTCGCCTGGCTGCTCTCGCCCTGCTGTCTGTCTGGTCTCGTCGTCCGACGCCGTGTCCCCGGCTTCCGGGAGGGAACACCCGGAACAGCGAGGAGCAACGGGGACCAGTCTGACGCACCTCGCTGACAGTCGTTGCCCGTCGGGGTCAAGTCGGGCCGGGCGGCAGCTTGGCCGCGAACCGCGAGTTGTGCACAGCCCCGTCTTCGAAACGAATCCCCCGAGGTAACTAGGTGGGGGTAGTAGTAGGGGCTGTGGAAACCGTGGATAACCGCGTTTGCGCAGGTCACCATCGGTTTTCTGTCCACCGAGCCTGTGGGCGGCAGCCGTGGACAACCCTCCGAATCTGTGGACGGGGGAAAGTTCTGCACACCCGATGCACAGGCAAGGGGTGGTTCTCCCCAACGCCGTCCCCAGCTTTACCCACGTTCCCCACAGCTCAACCGATCACCTTTGTGTGACGCCTTTCACTCGGACCGGTGAGAGGGCGTGCCGCGTTGCCGAACAGTGGACAGCGGTGTGGAGAAGCGGGCGCAAGCTGGGGACAAGAGCGGCCCGCTTGTGGGCGGGCGGTGGACAACCGATTCCACAGCCTGTGTACAGAGCAATCGTCCACAAGCTGTGGAGAGTGATCGTCCACGAATCCACAGGCAGCTGAGCTGGGGAGATCGTCCCATCCCCGGGCCCCTTGTGGACGCGGTATGGACAACTCTTCCCTCCCCAGGGTGTGGACGCGAAGAAGTCCCCGAATCTGTGGAGAAGGGGCCGTGGGGACCCCGTATTCGAACAGGCGCCTCCCGAACCGGCGAGCGGCGAGAGGTTTCGGAAGCCGGGAAACCGGTCCGGGAACGGGCTTCGGGGGTGGGAAACGGCCCTCGGAGGGCCTGAATCCCGCCTCCCGGGAGCGGAGTCGTACGGGGGCGTCCCGTCCGTACGGCCTCTCAACGCACGGAAGCGCCGCGGGACTTGATGCCCTTGGCGCTTCTGCGGAGGTTCGGGAGCGGGTGGCGGACCTTGACGCGGGGCCGGCCGCGTGGGTGTGGCGTGTCTGCGGTGCGGCCCGCGCAGCGGTCCGCGGTGCGGCGGCCCTCAGCCGTTCTTGATGCGGTTCGTCAGCTCGGTGACCTGGTTGTAGATGGAGCGGCGCTCCGCCATCAGCGCGCGGATCTTGCGGTCCGCGTGCATCACGGTGGTGTGGTCGCGGCCGCCGAACTGCGCGCCGATCTTGGGCAGCGAGAGATCGGTCAGCTCACGGCACAGATACATGGCGATCTGCCGCGCCGTCACCAGGACCCGGCTGCGCGAGGATCCGCACAGGTCGTCCACCGTCAGCCCGAAGTAGTCGGCGGTCGCCGCCATGATGGCCGGGGCGGTGATCTCGGGCGCGGCGTCCTCGCCACCGGGGATGAGGTCCTTGAGGACGATCTCCGTCAGACCGAGGTCCACCGGCTGCCGGTTGAGCGAGGCGAAGGCGGTCACCCGGATCAGCGCGCCCTCCAGCTCACGGATGTTGCGCGAGATCCGGGAGGCGATGAACTCCAGTACCTCCGGCGGGGCGTTGAGCTGCTCCTGTACCGCCTTCTTGCGCAGGATCGCGATCCGGGTCTCCAGCTCGGGCGGCTGGACGTCGGTGATCAGACCCCACTCGAAGCGGTTGCGCAGCCGGTCCTCCAGCGTGACGAGCTGCTTGGGCGGCCGGTCCGAGGACAGCACGATCTGCTTGTTGGCGTTGTGCAGCGTATTGAAGGTGTGGAAGAACTCCTCCTGCGTCGACTCCTTGTCCGCGAGGAACTGGATGTCGTCGACGAGCAGGATGTCCATCTCGCGGTAGCGCTTGCGGAAGCTGTCGCCCTTGCCGTCGCGGATCGAGTTGATGAACTCGTTGGTGAACTCCTCCGAGCTCACGTACCGCACCCGGGTGCCGGGATACAGACTGCGCGCGTAGTGCCCGATCGCGTGCAGCAGATGGGTCTTCCCGAGGCCCGACTCCCCATAGATGAACAGGGGGTTGTACGCCTTCGCGGGCGCCTCGGCGACGGCGACCGCGGCCGCGTGCGCGAAACGGTTCGAGGCACCGATGACGAAGGTGTCGAACAGGTACTTCGGGTTCAGCCGGGCGGTGGGCTCCCCCGGCCCGGTGGCCGGTGCGGGCTTCGCCGCCAGTGGCCCGGGCGCTCCGCTGGACGCGGGGAGCGCGGATCCCACCGGACCGCCCGCGTGCACATGCCCACGCGCGGAGGGCACCCCCGGCACACCGTGCCCACCCGGCCCCGAGGGTCCGCCCGGTCCGGCGGGCCCACCCGAACCACCGGGCTCGGGCCGCTCGCGCCGGTCCCCGCGGTCGTAGTCGCCGCGCGGCTTGTCGTACTCGCCGCGTTCCCCGCGTTCCCCGCGCTCGCCCCGGTCGAACTCGGCGCGCTGCTCGTACGGAAGCCGGTCGCCCGGGTAGCCGGACCGCTCTGCGTCGAAGCCCGCGCGCTCCCGCTCGTACGGAGAACGGTCGCCCGCCTCGTACGGCGCGCGCTCACCGGCCCCTTCGTAACCGCGGTCGCCCTCGTAGGAACGGTCGCCTTCGTAGGGACGGTCCTTCTCGTACGAGGTGGCCGTGCGCTCGGTGTCGTAGCCGCCGTGCTCGCCCTCGCGGGGGGCGCGTTCGCTGGTGTAGGGGCGCGACTGGTCGTAGGGCGCGCGCTCCTGCTCGTACGCCGGGCGCTCGGAGTCGTATGCGGGGCGCTCGGATTCGTAGCCGTTGCGGTCGGGCTCGTAGGAGTTGCGGTCGGTGCCGCGGTAGTCCTGGCCGCGCTGCTGGCCGGGGCCCTGGTACGGGTCGCGGTCCGGGAAGCCGAGCCGCGGCTGCTGCCAGCTGTACTCCTCCTGTCCCGGCCGGGGCCAGGCACCGGGCTCGGGGCGCTGGTACTCGGCGGGGTAGGCGGGCCGGGCGGTGGGCAGCGCCTCGCCACGGGGCGCGGGAAAGCCGTCCCCGCGCTCCTCGCGCCGTCCGCCCTGGTCGTCGTGCTCCTCACGCCGGCCGTAGCCCTCGTACTCGCGGCCGTTCCCGCCCAGGGACAGCAACTCGGGCTCGGCCGCGCGGCCCTGGGCACTCCGCTGTTCCTGTGCGGGAACCAGCGGGGCCTCGCCCGCGCTCTCGTCGACAACGATCGCCATACGGATCCGACGGTTGTACTCGCGGCTCAGCGCCTGGCCGACGACCGGGGCCAGGCGGCCCTCCAGTACGCCCTTGGCGAATTCGTTCGGAACGGCGAGCAGCGCGGTGTCCGCGACCAGTCCCAGGGCGAGGCAACGCCGCAGCCAGAGCTGGTCCTTCGCCTCGATCCCGTGACCGCCGCCGTCCTGCGCTCCGAGGAGTTGGTCGAGAACTCGTGGCCACACTGCGGCAAGATCGGCAGGTACGTCAGCCACAGGGCACGCTCTCTCGCAGGTCCCACGAAGGTGTGGTGATGGGACGGGGTCGGAAGATCACTCGGGCCGGACGCCTTTGAGCAAGGGGTGAACCGAGGGGAAGGGAACGAATCGGAGTCCAGCCACGGTAGTCAGGGCGACGGGTACGGTTCAAGTTGTTGTCCACAGCCTGTGCACAGTGTCCCCCGTCGGCCCCTCGCGGCGTGCCACCGGCCGTCGTCCCCAGGCTGGTTTGACCGGACGGCGCGGCCCCGCGTACCGTAACCAGGTCGAGTTGTCGATGGCTGCTGCCGCCTGCCTCCGATGGGCAAAAGGCCGAGTTCCCTGGTCAGTCCCGGGATCCCTTGGTCGGGAAGCGGTGCACTCGGGCGTAAGCGAGCTTCTCGTGGGCGCACGGTGACAGCCAGCGATCTCCCGCGATCCTTCGATTCATTACTGGAGCCCCCGAGTGAGCAAGCGCACCTTCCAGCCGAACAACCGTCGTCGCGCGAAGACCCACGGCTTCCGGCTGCGGATGCGCACCCGTGCCGGCCGCGCGATTCTCGCGTCCCGCCGTGGCAAGGGTCGCGCCCGTCTGTCCGCCTGATCGCAGCCAGGTCATGACGTCGTGCTGCCTACCGAGCATCGGCTGAGGCGGCGCGAAGACTTCGCGACCGCGGTACGCCGAGGACGCCGGGCCGGACGGCCCCTGTTGGTCGTCCACATCGCCCAGCACCGCAGCGGTGTCACAACGGACCCGCACGCACCGGGGGAGGATGCCTCCCCCACGCGTGCGGGTTTCGTCGTGAGCAAGGCCGTGGGCGGAGCGGTCGTACGCACCAAGGTGAAGCGTCGGCTTCGCCACCTGATGCGGGACCGAGTCGAACGTCTGCCCCCCGGTAGCCTGGTAGTCGTACGAGCGCTTCCCGGTGCGGGTGACGCCGATCACGCACAACTGGCCCGAGACCTGGACGCCGCTCTGGAGCGGCTACTGGGAAGGGGCACGCGATGAAGTACCCACTGCTGGCACTGATCAAGATCTATCAGTGGACCATCAGCCCGCTCCTCGGGCCGGTGTGCAAGTACTACCCGTCGTGTTCTCACTACGGCTACCAGGCCATCGACCGGCATGGTGCGATCAAGGGCACGGCGCTCACCGGCTGGCGCATTCTGCGGTGCAATCCGTGGTCGGCCGGCGGTGTCGATCACGTACCGCCGCGCAAGCGACCGCGGTGGCACGAAACGCTGCGTAATGCCTGGCGCGAACGCAAGGGCGGGCCATCCGCCGCCGGCGCGCCTTCCGGGAGCCGTCAGGAGCTCTCGAGTCCCGCCGCCGAGACCCCGTCCCATGCTCAAGGAGCCTGATTAGTGGACACGATTGCCAGTCTCTTCAGCTTCATCACCACACCTGTCTCCTGGATCATCGTCCAGTTCCACAGCGTGTTCGGTGCGATCTTCGGCGAGGACTCGGGCTGGGCCTGGGGCCTGTCCATCGTCTCCCTGGTGATCCTGATCCGTATCTGCCTGATCCCGCTCTTCGTGAAGCAGATCAAGGCGACGCGGGCCATGCAGACCCTGCAGCCCGAGATGAAGAAGATCCAGGAGCGCTACAAGAACGACAAGCAGCGCCAGTCCGAGGAAATGATGAAGCTGTACAAGGAGACGGGTACCAACCCGCTCTCCTCGTGCCTTCCGATCCTCGCGCAGTCGCCGTTCTTCTTCGCCCTGTACCACGTGCTCAGCAAGATCGCCTCGGGTGACGAGGTCGGCGTTCTCACCCAGTCGCAGGTCGACAGTGCGCGGACGGCACACATCTTCGGCGCCCCGATCGCGGCGAAGTTCATGGATAGCGCCGACAAGGTCGAGGCGCTCGGTTCCTCGCTGACGGACGTCCGCGTCGTCACCGCGATCATGATCGTCCTGATGTCGCTGTCGCAGTTCTACACGCAGCGTCAGCTGATGACGAAGAACGTCGACACCACGGTGAAGACGCCGTTCATGCAGCAGCAGAAGATGCTGATGTACGTCTTCCCCGTCATCTTCGCCATCTTCGGTATCAACTTCCCCGTCGGTGTGCTCGTCTACTGGCTGACCACCAACGTCTGGACCATGGGTCAGCAGATGTTCGTCATCCGCCAGAACCCGACCCCGGGCAGCAAGGCCCAGGCCGCCTACCTGGAGCGGAAGCTCAAGCACATCACGCACTCCGGCAAGGTCAGCGGCCGCGGCAACCGCAACGCCATCAAGGCCATCGTCGCCAAGGGCCGCGACCGCAACGAGTTCGAGCGCAAGTTCATCAACGGTCTGAGCAAGGCCGGGTTCGCGGCTCAGACCGACGGCTCGGTGGCGCGGAGCGAGACCGCCGCGGTCGCCACGGAGACGGCGGAGGGCGGCTCCGGCGCCGGTGCCCCGAAGCGCCAGCAGCCCAAGCGGCAGTCCAAGGCCCAGCGTCATGCCGGTGGTGCGCAGAGCACCGCGAAGGCCGCTGGGGAGAAGACCTCGCTGTCCAAGAATGACGAGAACGCCGAGGACACCGCTGGGTCGCAGGACGAGCCTCCCGCCAAGGGGTCCACGGCACAGCCCAAGCCCGCAGGCGGCAAGTCCGCTTCCGGCACTGCCCGAGCCAAAGCCAAATCCGGACAGCGCAAGGGACCGCAGCGGCCCAAGCACCCGTCCAAGAAGTAAGAAGGAGTCCATCCGTGTCGGAAGGAACCATCTCTCCCGCCGAGGGCGACACCCTGACCCGCCTGGAGCAGGAGGGTGAGATCGCGGCGGACTACCTCGAGGGTCTGCTGGACATCGCCGACCTCGACGGCGACATCGACATGGACGTCGAGGCGGATCGCGCCGCCGTGTCCATCATCAGCGATGCGAGCGGCCGCGACCTGCAGAAGCTGGTCGGCCGCGACGGCGAGGTACTCGAAGCCCTGCAGGAGCTGACCCGGCTCGCCGTGCACCGCGAGACCGGTGACCGTAGCCGTCTGATGCTCGACATCGCGGGTTTCCGGGCCAAGAAGCGCAGCGAGCTCTCCGAGCTGGGCGCCAAGGCCGCCGCCGACGTGAAGAGCTCCGGCGAGCCCGTGAAGCTCAACCCGATGACCCCGTTCGAGCGGAAGGTCGTGCACGACGCGGTCAAGGCCGCCGGACTGCGCAGCGAGTCCGAGGGTGAGGAACCGCAGCGCTTCGTTGTCGTGCTGCCCGCCTGAGCAGCCTCGTCAACCGGCCCCGTCTGTTCAGCAGGCGGGGCCGCTCTTTGTCAGCCTGATAGCCAGCACGCCAGAGCGCGGTGGCTTGGTACGGAAGGACGGTCCCGTGACGGAGGAAGCGGAGCTTCCCCCGGCGCCTCAGGAGGCCCGGGAGGTTTTCGGTGAGCGGTATCAGGACGCTGTCCGCTATGCGGAACTGCTGGCGGAGGCGGGTGTACAGCGAGGTCTGATCGGCCCGCGCGAGGTCCCCCGCCTGTGGGAGCGGCACCTGCTGAACTGCGCCGTTCTCTCGGAGGTCGTACCGGAAGGTGTGACGGTGTGCGATGTGGGCTCTGGCGCCGGTCTGCCGGGCATCCCGCTCGCCCTCGTCCGGCCCGACCTCAAGATCACGCTCCTTGAGCCCCTGCTGCGGCGGACCAACTTCCTCTCCGAGGTCGTGGAACTGCTCGGCCTGGACCATGTGAGCGTGGTGCGCGGCCGCGCCGAGGAGGTCCTCGGCAATCTCACCCCCGTCCATGTGGTCACCGCCCGCGCGGTGGCGCCCCTGGACCGGCTGGCCGCCTGGGGTGTTCCGCTGCTCCGCCCGTACGGCGAGATGCTGGCGCTCAAGGGCGATACGGCCGAGGAAGAGGTCAAGGCCGCCGGTGCCGCGCTCAGCAAGCTCGGGGCGAAGGAAGTCTCGATCGTCCAGGTCGGCCATGGCATCGTCGATCCGTTGTCCACGGTCGTGCGGGTCGAGGTGGGCGAGAGCCCGGGTGGCGTCCGCTTCGCAGCCAAGCGTGCGAAGGCGGCCCGTACGGGGCGTGCTCGCCGTCGGCGGTGACGATCTGAGGATCCTGGGCTGTTCGTACGTTAGGCATACGCATAGGTCGCGGACTGGTCTGTACTGACGATCCCCCTACTCCAGAGAGGCTTTGAGTCCCGGGAACCCGGGTGTCGCTGGGGTAGGGGCCGTGGGTGCTCGGCACTCTGTTTCACGTGAAACGTCGTTCGCTCTTGCATGGCATCATCAGTCGCGGTCGTACTGCGGCTGATCCACGTGACCGCAAGCCCCTGGGAGCCCTCAGATCCCCCGAAAGGGGTGCGGAGTTTTCCACAACGGTGGAGTTCTCCACAGAAGACAGGGGCTCGCTGGTTCCCGACCCCGAAGACATGGGAGGCTCTGTTCATTGCGAGCCTGTAGCCGAGGAGAGTGAATCCTTGCGGTCCGACGCCAACTTCGCGGGACCGATGACCGATCCGGTCCCCGGCCCCCGTACCGAGACGACGGGGGAGGATGTTTCACGTGAAACACCGAGCCCGATGGACGACAGCCCCATCGGTCGTGCTGCCCAGGTTGCTGTGGAGGCCTTGGGGCGGGCGGGCGAAGGACTCCCTCGCCCGGAAGAGACCCGGGTCATGGTGGTCGCCAACCAGAAGGGCGGCGTCGGGAAGACCACGACAACGGTCAATCTGGCAGCCTCACTTGCGCTGCACGGTGGCCGGGTGCTGGTGATCGACCTCGACCCGCAGGGCAACGCCTCGACGGCGCTGGGGATCGACCACCACGCTGAAGTGCCCTCCATTTACGACGTCCTGGTGGAGAGCAAGCCGCTGTCCGAAGTGGTGCAGCCGGTACCGGATGTTGAGGGTCTCTTCTGTGCCCCCGCCACGATCGATCTCGCCGGTGCGGAGATCGAGCTGGTGTCGCTGGTGGCCCGCGAGAGTCGTCTTGAGAAGGCGATCGCCGCCTATGAGCAGCCGTTGGACTATGTGCTCATCGACTGCCCGCCTTCCCTCGGACTGCTGACCGTCAACGCCTTGGTTGCGGGGGCCGAGGTCCTCATCCCGATTCAGTGCGAGTACTACGCACTTGAGGGACTGGGTCAGCTTCTGCGGAACGTCGAGTTGGTCCGCGGACACCTCAACCCCACGCTGCATGTCTCCACGATCCTGCTCACGATGTACGACGGCCGGACCCGGCTCGCCTCGCAGGTGGCCGAGGAAGTGCGCAGCCACTTCGGTGAAGAGGTCCTGCGGACGAGCATTCCGCGCTCGGTCCGTATCTCCGAGGCGCCCAGCTACGGGCAGACGGTCCTGACATACGATCCGGGCTCCAGTGGCGCGCTCTCCTATCTGGAGGCAGCCCGCGAGATCGCTCTGCGCGGTGTAGGCATCCGGTACGACGAGCATCAGGGCTATGTGGGCCCGCAGAATGAGCAGCAGAACACGGCGGAGGGGATCCAATGAGCGAGCGTAGGAGAGGGCTGGGTCGTGGCCTGGGCGCGCTGATTCCCGCGGCCCCGACTCCGGAGAGGTCCGTACCGGCAACGCAGGAGGAGAGCGTCTCGGCGTCGTCCGGGGGTGTTCCCCTGCTCACCGCCGAACGCGGAGTGGCGGCAGCCAAGGTGGCCACGCTCCCCCAGAGCACGGTCTCCCCGGAGAACGACGAGCCGCCGGTGACCGAGGCCGACGAGGTGAGCTCCCCGGCGGGTGCCCACTTCGCGGAGATCCCGCTCGACGCGATCACGCCGAACCCGCGCCAGCCGCGTGAGGTCTTCGACGAGGACGCGCTCGCCGAGCTCGTCACCTCCATCCAGGAAGTGGGCCTTCTCCAGCCCGTTGTCGTACGGCAGTTGGGCCCGGGGCGCTATGAGCTCATCATGGGTGAGCGCCGCTGGCGGGCCTGCCGCGAAGCGGGGCTGGACAACATCCCCGCCATCGTGCGGGCGACGGACGACGAGAAGCTGCTTCTCGACGCCCTGCTGGAGAACCTGCACCGAGCGCAGCTCAACCCGCTGGAAGAGGCCGCGGCCTACGACCAGCTCCTGAAGGACTTCAGCTGTACACACGACCAGTTGGCCGACCGCATCGGGCGCTCCCGCCCGCAGGTCTCCAACACCCTGCGTCTGCTGAAGCTCTCGCCCGCCGTGCAGCGGCGTGTGGCCGCAGGGGTGCTCTCGGCAGGTCATGCGCGTGCGCTGCTCTCCGTCGAGGACTCGGAGGAGCAGGACCGCCTCGCCCACCGGATCGTGGCGGAGGGTCTCTCCGTACGGGCGGTGGAGGAGATCGTGACGCTGATGGGCTCGCGCCCGCAGAGCGCTCCTCGGGCCAAGGGGCCGCGTGCGGGTGCCCGAGTCTCCCCGGCGCTCAGCAATCTCGCCTCTCGACTGTCCGACCGCTTCGAGACCCGGGTGAAGGTCGACCTCGGTCAGAAGAAGGGCAAGATCGTCGTCGAGTTCGCCTCGATAGAGGATCTGGAGCGCATTCTCGGCACCCTGGCTCCCGGCGAGGGGCCGGTCATGCAGTCGGGGGAGCCGCAGGAGGAAGCCGAAGGCGAAGTCGTAGCCGAAGCTGAGGACGAGAACGAGAGCTGATCCCCGGGACCAGGTCCCGAGGTGACGAGACGGGAAGCGGGTCGTGTCCGGTGTGTACCGGAACACGACCCGCTCTTTGCTTTCACACGGTTTCGAGGCAATCCGTTCGTCGATACGATGCCGACAGGTATGGCACAACCGATCGTCGGCATCTCCCGAGGAGTGGGCCATGCGCACCGTCAGCCGTGCTGGACTGGTGACCGCGGGCCTGGGCCTGGGGGTGGTCGGAGGCTTCGTCGGCAGCCTGCTCAGGGAGCGTGGCGCCCTGAGTGCTGTACGGAGCGCGGTCGGTGAAGGAAGCGAGGAACAGCCTTCATGGGGCGTCGGCTCGTACCGCTCACACTGGACAACCTCTCGGACCTGCCCAGCCGATGCCGCGCCTGCGTCTTCTGGGAGCTCGACGCCGTCAGTGGACGGGACGCCGTAAAGGCCGGAACTCCCGAGCTGGAGAAGGAAGCCTGGATCTCCGCCGTCCTCCTGGACTGGGGCTCCTGCGGCCGGGTCGTCTACGTCGACGACTGTCCCGTGGGGTTCGTGCTCTACGCCCCACCTGCCTATGTGCCGCGAGCGACGGCCTTCCCCACAAGCCCCGTCTCCCCCGACACCGTACAGCTGATGACTGCCTGGATCACGCCTGAGTTCCAAGGGCAGGGGCTGGGACGGGTCATGGTGCAGACCGTTGCCAAGGATCTGCTGCGCCGGGGCTTCAAGGCCATCGAGGCGTTCGGCGACGCTCGCTGGAAAGAGCCCGCCTGTCTCCTCCCGGCGGATCATCTGCTGGCCGTCGGCTTCAAGACCGTCCGCCCCCACCCCGCCTACCCGCGGCTGCGGCTGGAGTTGCGCTCCACGCTGTCGTGGAAGGAGGACGTGGAGTTGGCGATCGACCGCCTCCTGGGAGCCGTACAGAAGGATCCGGTGCTACGGCCGTTGTGAGATAAGGGCGTTGGCACGCCAGGGCAGCACAGAGAGAACATGCGGCGGGCCGGCCCCGAAGGGCCGGCCCGCCGCATGTTTCACGTGAAACAGTGCCCCGTTGTCACTCGGCGATGAAGTCGGCGAGGTCGCGTTCCAGGGCCACCTTCGGCTTCGCGCCGACGATGGTCTTCGCGACCTCTCCGCCCTTGTAGACGTTCAGGGTCGGGATCGACATGACGCCGTACTTGGCGGCGGTCTCCGGGTTCTCGTCAATGTTCAGCTTGACGATCTCGATCTTCTCCGAGTGCTCGGCGGCGATGGCTTCGAGGGACGGAGCGATCTGGCGGCACGGGCCGCACCACTCGGCCCAGAAGTCCACGAGCACGGGCTTGTCGCTCTGGAGCACGTCCTTGTCGAAGGTAGCGTCGGTCACTTTCTTGAGGGCCACGGCGGGCTCCTTACTGATCTCGGGGGAGGGAGGGGGTGGTCAGACGGCTGCTGCCGCGGCTTCGCCGTCGGCGAGGGCGGCGAGGAAACGCTCCGAGTCCAGGGCGGCGGAACAACCGGTGCCGGCGGCGGTGATGGCCTGACGGTAGGTGTGGTCCACCACGTCACCGGCACCGAAGACACCGGCGATGTTGGTGCGCGTCGACGGGGACTGGACCATCAGGTAGCCCTCGTCGTCGAGGTCGAGCTGGCCCTTGAAGAGCTCGGTGCGCGGGTCGTGGCCGATCGCGATGAAGAGGCCGGTCACGGGAAGCTCGGAGGTCTCACCGTTCTTGACGTTGCGGAGGGTCAGGCCCGAGAGCTTCTGGTCTCCGTGGATCTCCGCCACTTCGCTGTCCCAGACGAAGGAGATCTTCGGGTCCGCGAAGGCGCGCTCCTGCATGGCCTTGGAGGCGCGGAGCGAGTCGCGGCGGTGTACGACGGTCACCGACTTCGCGAAGCGCGAGAGGAACGTCGCTTCCTCCATGGCCGTGTCGCCGCCGCCGATCACAGCGATGTCCTGGTCGCGGAAGAAGAAGCCGTCACAGGTCGCGCACCAGGAGACGCCACGTCCGGAGAGGGCGTCCTCCTTCGGCAGCCCGAGCTTGCGGTGCTGGCTTCCGGTCGTCACGATCACGGACTTCGCCTTGTGGACGGTGCCCACCGTGTCGGTGACGGTCTTGATCTCGCCGGAGAGATCGACCGAGACGATGTCGTCCGGGACCAGCTCGGCACCGAAGCGCTCGGCCTGGGCACGCATGCCTTCCATGAGCTCGGGGCCCATGATCCCGTCCTGGAAACCAGGGAAGTTCTCCACCTCGGTGGTGTTCATGAGTGCGCCACCGGCGGTGACGGCGCCCTCGAACACCAGCGGCTTGAGCGACGCGCGCGCGGTGTAGAGCGCTGCCGTGTAGCCGGCAGGCCCGGAGCCGATGATGATCACGTTACGGACGTCGGTCACGGCTTGATTCCTTGTCTTCGGCGACTGCGTTCTCCCGGGGGGACCCTGAGCGCTCCCACCCCACCCAACGGATCCTAAGGGGCGTGCATTCCCGAGGGGACCGCGTGTCCCCGCTCTACTTCCGTGCCTCGACAGCTGTGCCGAGCGCCACGCATACGTACGCACGCCGTTACCGCGGCAGCCCGTACCGGTGAGGCATCACGTGCCTAGGGAAGAGAGACGCCGAGCGGGATCCGAACGCGGACGGGACGGACCTCGGAGAGGAGTAGAGGGGACGCACGGACCGAGCACAGAGGCGGAGCCTCTTACGGCCGGGAGCGTGTGCCCGCCGGTGCTGTGCCCGGTCTCAGCGGCGCGCGTACGAGTGCGTCGAGAGGAGCTTGCCCGCGTCGGAGCCGCGCTGCTCCGCACAGGAAGCGTCGACCACGTACGCCGAGACCTGCTTCGCGTCCGTGGCATGCGGCAGCACGACGAGGAAGGCGCTCTTGCCGTTGAAAGTGCCCTTCTCCGCGGCCAGCGGCAGATTCTTCCGGCCGGTCCCCTCCTGAATACAGGACGGGATCTTCACGGACGGGACGTCCTCCTTGCGCAGAGGCGCCTGGGAGTCCGAGCCGTCGGGGCTCGACCTCACGTCGA
Source organism: Streptomyces sp. NA04227 (assembly GCF_013364195.1). Lineage (NCBI taxonomy): Bacteria > Bacillati > Actinomycetota > Actinomycetes > Kitasatosporales > Streptomycetaceae > Streptomyces > Streptomyces sp. NA04227. The sequence goes on from NZ_CP054918.1 coordinate 3,965,810, forward strand.
AGGAGGGCTTGTCCGTACGTGACTCGGTGGAGGGCTGACCCTTGCGCTGGGCCATGAGCTCACCGACGCGCGATTCGAGGTTCTTCTCCGAGAGACTGACCCCGCCACCGCCGGCGGTCGTCGAGCCGTTGCCGGTCGTGCCTCCGTCGCCGGTCACCTGGACGATGATCCCGCCCAGGCCGAGCGCGGCGAGGGTGAAGACGGCGCCGAGACCGACCATGCGACGGCGGCCTCGTGTCCGCTGTCCCCGGCCGGGACCGGAGGCGCTGCGCCGAGCATGTCCCGCCGGGCGGTCCGTCCGGGGAGCCGTCGACGTTTCACGTGAAACATGCGCACCGCCGTGCGGAGCGTCGTCCTCGGCTGAGTCCTCGGCCGAAGCTTCGGTGAGGGAAGCCGAAGAGCTGGAGGCCGACGCGGTGGACGAACATTCCGGCGCCGTCGCGGCCAGAAGTGCCTCCGCGGCGAGGGCCGCGTCGATCCGCTCGGCCACATCGACCGGCATCGGGGTGGACGGGGGAAGCGTGCCCAAGAGCCCGCGGATCTCCTCCAGGGACTCGTACACCTCCCGGCAGTCGACGCAGAGCTCCAGATGCCGCCGGATCTCCTCGCTGCGGGCGGGTGTCAGCAGAGTCTCGGTGAGATCGGAGATCTCGTCGACATCGGGATGCTCGGCCGCCTCGGTCACGCTCGTCCACCTCCACCCTTCACTTCCGCGGGGCCACCCGGGCCACCGTTCTCAGACTTGTCTGCGGATGGGACGGACGAACCGGCCACCTGGTTCCGTTCCCCCGAGGAAGACTTCTTCCCCGTGGCGGAAGCCACCTCACTTCGGAGGTGGGAGAGCAGAGGAAGGAGTCGTGCCCTGCCCCGGGCGCACCGGCTCTTCACCGTGCCGACCGGCACTCCGAGCGTCCCCGCCGCCTCGGCGACGGGGTAGCCCTGCATATCAACGAGTACGAGAGCAGCGCGCTGGTCGGCGGGCAGCGTGCTCAGTGCCTCGACGAGTTGGCGCTGCAGGTCGTTGCGCTCGGCGGGGGCGGCGGCGGACTCGTGCGGTTCGAGGAGTTGCTCCAGGCGCGCGTCGTCGTCGATGGGGGACGTCTTGCGGGAGGAGGCCTTGCGTACCCGGTCGAGGCAGGCGTTCACCGTGATGCGGTGCAGCCAGGTGGTCACCGCGGACTGGCCACGGAAGGTGTGAGCGGCGCGGTAGGCGGAGACCAGGGCGTCCTGGACGGCGTCGGCGGCTTCCTCGCGGTCCCCGAGGGTGCGCAGGGCCACCGCCCAGAGCCGGTCGCGGTGGCGCCGTACGAGCTCACCGAAGGCCTCACTGTCCCCAGCGACATGGCGGGACAGGAGTTCTTGATCGGTGACGCCGGGGTCCAGGCCCTCGTCCACCCTCCCCCTCCCCTCCGTACGTCTCAGCCGGTGAACGTCACTTCGGTGACGCCCTGCTTGTACCCGGCCTTGCTGAACTCGTCTCCTTCGGAGTACGGCGCGGCGGTCATCCACACCAGTACGTACCGCGTCTTGACGGGCTCGGCTGCGGAAACCTTGAGTTCCTTGCCGTCCGTCGTGCCGTCGGCGATCTTCCGGAGAGAGTCGAGCGGGGTCGAGGACGAGAGCGATTGGGCCGCGTACAGGGACACGTCGGTGCGTGGTCCGAGGTAGTGCAGTCCGATTGAGGCACCCGTCACTTCCCGCTCGCCGCCGAGATCGTAGACGATCCCGACGCCCTTCTTGTAGGGGGCGAGGGTGGGACCGTCGGTATAGGAGTACGTGCGCCAGTACGTACCGGGGTCGTCGTCGTGCGTGAGGGCGACGTCGCTCGGGTGCTGGGGCTTGCCGTCGGGGTAGTACTCGGCGGCGTCCTGCACCGTGAGCGGGAGCACCGGGCGCTTCCCGCCGTCCTTCTTGTCGCCGTCCTCGCTCCGCGAATTGCCGGAGTCGTCGCCCCGGCGGTCCATGAGGGCGTCCGCGAGCTGCCAGCTGCCGAGGCCGAGCGCGGCGATGAGGAGTGCGGCGACGCCCCACTTCAGTGCCCTGCCCGTTCGGCTCTCCAGCGGGGCGGGCGGCGGCGCGACGGGACGGCCGACACCGGGCCGCGGGGCGGGGCGTCCGTAGGCGCCCTGCTGGTAGGTGGTGCGCTGGTACTCCGGGGGCGGTGTGAAGGTGGGTTCCGGCTTGCGGATGCGCGGCAGCTCCGCGACCGCCTTCACCAGGTCGTCCGGGGTCGTGCACGGCTGTTCCTGACGGGAGGCCGTGGCACCGTCGTTGACGAGCGCGCGCATGGCCAGCTCGGACAATCCGCGGTGCACGCCCGCCCGTACCTGGTCGGGCGCGATGAGGCCGACGCCCTTGGGCAGGCCGGAGAGGCCGAAGGCGTCGTCCTCGTAGGGCCAGCGCTGGGTGAGCGCGGCGTAGAGCAGAGCGCCGATGGCTTCCGTGTCGGTGCGCTGGGGGGTGTCCGAACTGACGCCGCGCAGCGCTGCGTTGACGGCGAGCCCGCGGATGCGCCACTGGCCCGAGGAGGTGCGCAGCACGGAGTTGGGCGTCAGGCGCAGGTGCGCGAGTCCCTCACGGTGCGCGGCGGCCATCGCCCAGGAGACATGGCTGACCATCTGGTAGGCGTCGTGCGGCTCCAGCGGGCCCGACGCGAGCAGCGAGGTGAGGTCCGTGGCGTCCGGCAGCCATTCGTGGACCACGTAGACGACGTCGTTCTCTTCCACCGCGTCGAGGACCTGGACGAAGCGCGGGTCACCGAGCAGGGCGGAGGAACGGGCCGCGGCGAGCACCGAACGGGCGCGGGAATGGTCGGCGGGAAGCACATGGACACCGACCGCGCGGCGCAGCTTCTCGTCCATGGCACGCCAACTGCTGAAACCGTCCAGACGGGTGACGCACTCCTCGAGCCGATAGCGTCTGGCGAGCTTGTGACCGCTGTGCAGTTCGGGTGGGACCCGTTTCGTGGCCTCTTCCGCCGAGTCCTTTTCCGACTCGTTCAGGGGCGCTTCCGCGTCCGTGGATGTGTCCTTGTCCCGGGTGCTGGCCACCCCGTCGGCCGTGGTTTCCTCCGCCTTGGCGGCCAGCGGCTCGTCACCGCTGTTGTCTGCCACGTCGACGGCAGCTGTGCTCCGTTCCGCCACCGTCGTTCCTGCCTCCCCATCCGTTGCGCTCTGGTCGGACGCCAAAGCCAATTGTGCCCACACTCTGCCTCTATGCACGACACGCGGAGGTCGATGATGGTTGTGCGGCTACCCGGCTCTCAGCGGCCCAAGCGTCCGCGCACCATGGCAACCATCGAGTTCAGCTCCTGGATACGCATTTTCCGGGCCGCCACGTAGAACACCGCCAGCAGAGCGACCCCGCCGACCACCAGTGCGGCGATCGAACCGAGGACGCTCTGGCCCATGGTCTTGAGGACGAAGTAGCCGAGCGCACCGGAGACGAGGGCCGCGGGCACCGAGGCCATGCACAGCCTGGCGTACGTCCGCAGCACCTGTGGGCCGTCGAGGTCCCCGCCGAGCCGCACCTTGAGCCGCTTCCAGGCGACGCCGACACCGACCGCGTACGCGAGGCCGTAGGAGGCGGCCATGCCGATCACGGCGTAGTCCGGGGGCAGGGCGAGGTAGCAGAGCGCCGAGGCGGCGGCGTTGACCGCGGCGACGATGACCGTGTTGTAGAAGGGCGTGCGGGTGTCCTCGTAGGCGTAGAAGCCGCGGAGCACGACGTACTGCACGGAGTACGGGATGAGGCCGACGCCGAAGGCCATGAGGATGTAGCCCATGGAGCGCGCGTCGTCCAGCCCGGTGGAAGAGTAGAGCAGCGTGCAGATGGGGATGCCGAGGGCGATGAAGGAGAACGACACCGGGACGATGGCCACGGCGGAGCTCCGCAGCCCCTGGGAGATGTCGTCGCGAACCGCGCCCGGGTCGTTGTCGGCGGCCGCCCGCGAGATGCGGGGCAGGATCGCCGCCATCACGGAGACGGTGATGATCGCCTGCGGCATGGCCCAGATGAGCTGGGCGTTGGTGTAGGCGAGGAAGCCCTTGCCGCCCTCGGGGAACGCGTCCTTGCCCGCGGCGGTGGCCAACTGGGTGACGACGATGAGACCGGCCTGGTTGGCGAGGACGAAGAGGACGGTCCACTTGGCGAGCTTTATCGTCTTGCCGAGCCCGTGGCCGCGCCAGTCGAACCGGGGCCGGAACCGGAAACCCGCCTCACGCAGATACGGGATCATCGCCAGCGCCTGGACGACGAGGCCCAGGAGCGTGCCGATGCCGAGCAGGCGGACACCCTCCGGCGGGATGGTCTCGGGCCGCATACCGGTGGTGTCCGCGGTCCCGTACACGTAGATGAACAGGCCGAAGGTGAAGATCATGACGATGTTGTTGAGGACCGGAGTCCACATCATCGCGCCGAACCTGCCCCGGGCATTGAGGATCTGACCCATCACCACGTGGACGCCCATGAAGAAGATCGTGGGCAGGCAGTACCGGGCGAAGGTCACGGCGACATTGTTCGCTGCCGCGTCGTTGGCCACCGGAATGGACTGGAGCCGGATCAGCAGCGGAGCGGCGAAGACCACGATCACCGTGATCACACCGAGCACCACCATGACCATCGTCAGCAGCCGGTTCGCGAATGCCTCTCCGCCATCCTCGTCCTCCTTCATCGACCGCACGAGCTGCGGAACGAAGACCGAGTTGAGGCCACCGCCGACGGTCAGGATGTAGATCATCGTCGGGAGGGTGTACGCGATGGTGTACGCGTCGCCGAGCAGCATCGCGCCCAGCGCCGCGGTGATGACCACGGTCCGTACGAAGCCGGTGAGCCGCGAGACCATCGTGCCCGCGGCCATGATGGCGCTCGACTTGAGGATGCTCGAGGCGCGCCCGCCGCCGGAGGCCCGCGCGGCGGCCGGCGGTGGCGGTACGGGCTCCGGGGAGGGCGGCGGCACCGCACCGGGATCCAGTGGCCGCTGGGGTCCGTCGTGCTGCTGGTCCCGGAAGAGGTGGGCGAAGGCGTCGTGGTCGGGGCTGCCCGCACCCGCCCGGCTCACCAGGTCGTCCACGCCGACGTACTGACTCGCCTGCTCCGCCTGCTCCTGCCCGCCGTACGGAGGGTGCCCGCCCTGGCCCTCGGCGGGCGGGGCGGCCTGTGCCCAGGCGCGGGGGTCCTGCTGCTGCGTCCGGGGATCCTGGCCGTACGCGGCGGGGGGCTGCTGCTGCGCGTACTGCGGATGCTGCGGCTGGGCCGGGCCGGGAGCCTGGTGCTGGGCGTACGCCCCGTGCTGCGGTTCGTACGCGCCGACGGGCGCCGCGGGCTGCTGGTCGGCGGGTCCCGGCTGCGGATACGGGCCGTGCTCGTAGTTCCCGTGCCCGCCCTGTGGCGACTGCGGGGAGTGGGCGTTCTGCGGGTGCGCGCCGTACGCACCGGCGGCGTACGGGTCCGGGCCGTACTGTTCTGAGCCGTACTGGTCCGCGCCGTACTGGTCCTGGCGGTACTGATCCTGGGCGTAGTGACCCTGCTGGTACGGGTCCTGGCTGTACTGGTTCTGCGCGTAGGCGTCCTGGGCCTGCGGCTGGGCGTACTGGTCCGGCGGGTACTGGCCTTGCGCGTTCTGCGGCTGGGCGTGCGGGTGCTGAGGTTGAGGCCGGCCGTACTGGTCCTGCGGGTACTGCTGCTGCGGGTACTGGCCCTGGTGGCCCTGGCCGGGAGCGGGCGCGTAGGGATCGTGCGGCTGGCCGCCCTGGCCGCCCTGGGCGTAGCCGTCGGCCGGGTACGGGTTCTGGACGTATCCGTTGTTCTGGTCGTAGCCCTGCTGCGGGTAGCCGTTCTGGTCGTAGCCGTTGCCCGGGACGTGGCCCTGGGCGTACGCGTCGGGGTTCTGCTGGGGCGGCACCTGACCGGGCTCCGGTGGGCCCGAGGGGGACGCGGGCGGGCGCGCGTCCTGCCCGCGGTCACCGTCGTACGGCGCGTTCATGGTTACCCCACCTCAGTCCCCGGCCGGACGGCCACGACATCGTTCAACGGTCCACTCTCTCACCCGGGGCGGAGGCGTCCACGTTTTCCGCTGCGGTGTCCGGATCCGGGTCACTCGGGTGCTCCGGGGTGTCTCCGGTGGGGTCGGAGCCCGGCGGGGAGGCCGGATTCCCGTCCGATTCGTCCTGGGGGCCGTTACCGGAGGACCTCGCGGCGCGCTTGCGCTGCGTGTACATCCGGAATCCGGCAAGGACCAGAAGCAGCACGCCGCCCGCGATGACGAGCATCACGGTGGGCGTGATCTCGGTGACGTTCACGTTGAACCGCACCTCGGGGCCGTAGGGCTGGCCGTCGAGGGTGTAGAGCTGTGCGATCACCTCGACCGGGCCGTTGGCCTCGGCGGTGGTGGTGAACTTCACCGACTGGGCGTGGCCCTCGGAGATGCGGATCGGCTTCTCCATGTAGGGGCCGCCGCCCACCTTGAGGCGGGTCGGCTTCGTCGAGGTCAGGCGAAGGACGAGATGGTCCACGTCCTGGAAGAGGTTGTTCTGCACCGTCACCGGGATCGTGGCGCTGCGCCCGGAGAGCTTGGCCTCGGACTTCTGGATCAGCGAGACGCTGTGGGTGAGCCGGTTCAGATAGCCGGAGACGCCGCCGCGGAAGCGCTCCGCCTCCTTGGTACGGCCCCGCCAGGAGCTCGACATCTCACGGTCTATGGCCCGCCCGAAGGGGGTGACCACGCGGGAGGCGTCCGAGAGGATCACCTGGAAGCCGTTCAGCCGCCCCTGGGTGCTCCGGATCGCCTCGAACGCGGACAGCGGGAGTTCCTGGCGGCGCAGCGAGGAGGGGTAGGCCCGGCTCGACGGCACCGCGGTGACGGCATCGGGGTCGGGCGTGGCCTTGGCCGCCTCGGTGAGGTCCTGGGACTCGGACCAGTTGCCGTCCTGGGTCAGGCGGATCACCTGGGCCATGGCCTGGGCCTGTCCCACCGTGGGCATCCGCTGCGGGGCGACGACCACCGAGCGCTGCTTGTCCGGGGCCTGGAGCATGAGCATCAGGCTCTGGGCCAGGTACTCCTGCACCGCGAGGGTGGAGGCGTCCGCGTTCATGAGGTCGCCGCGGAACGCGGTGGAGAGCCGGGCGTCCGAGACCACCGCGGTGACGCCGCCGCCGATGGGGCGCGGGGCGCTCGGGGTGTAGAGGAGGCCGCTGGTGTCCTTGAGGCTGTCCGCGCGGGTGATGACGTTCCGGGCGCCCGCCGAGGTGGCCACGTCGACGATGGACGGGTCGATGGCGCCCTCGACCGGCCAGGCGAAGTCCGTGCTCGGTTTCACGTGGAGGATCGTCTGCACGGTGCTGGACGCCACATCCGTCGCGTCCTTGAGGTGGCTCAGCGAGCCGGAGACGCGCTTGCCGGTGTGTGCCAGGGACGCCAGATCGGGGTCGGCGAAGGGCAGCGCCACGATCTTCTCGCCCTTGACCGCGGTCTCCAGATCGTTGAGCCACTGCTTGGCCACCGCCTGGTTCTTCCCCGGGACGGTGGTGTTGTCCTCGCCGCGCACGTTGTAGCGCTTGGTCATCGCGTCGACGGAGGCGAGCAGATCGGGGTCGATCACCCAGGTCACGTCGAGCTCACTGCCCAGCGCGAGCATCTGCTGGAGACGGCCGCCGGGACCGATTTCCTTGGCCAGTGCGTCACTCTCGAAGACCGGGGTCTGCTGCTCGTCCGCCTTCGTCTCGGCCGTCAGATGGGAGTCGGAGATGAGCGGCCACATGAAGGCCGTACGCGTGCGGGTCTCCGCCTTCTCCGGCTGCCAGGGCAGGAAGCTGTGCTGGATCCCGAACACCTGGGGATAGGGCGCGACATCGGTCTGCCCGGTGAACGCGACCCCCAGCTGGTAGACGCCGTCCGGGCCGAGGTCGAGGGCGTCGACCGGCACCGAGAGACGGAACTGCCCGCGGTCCCCGGGCGCCAGGGTCGGGATCTCGTCGGTGTACTTGTCGTCGATCGCCGCGCCTTCGAGGCCGGGTACGTAGCCCTTGCGCTGCGCGATGTTGTCGATCGCCGAGCGGCCGCCGAGCGGGGAGCCGATCCGCAGGCCGACGCCACCGCTCTTCATCGTCCGCTTGCTGCGGTTGGTGACACTGCCGGTCACGGTGAGGGTGTCGCCGTCCTTGGGCACGGCGGGTGTGAGCGAGTCCACCGAGACTGCCACGCTGCGGGAGCCGGTACCCGGCCCCTTCGACGGGGCGGCCGGTGCGCCGGAGGTGGTGGCGCTCTCCGTGACGGTCGCCGCCTTCTTCGGCGCGGCCGCTTCGGCGCCGTGGGCGGCCGGCGCCTGGAGCGCTCCGACGAGAAGCGGCACGGCGGCCAGAAAAGCGCCTGAACGCTGGAGCCATCGGCGGGCAGGTGAGGGAGTCGTCCCCTGGATGTCTGCCGCCTCGGCCACGCGCTCGCCCGTCCCTCGTTCGTCGTCAGTGGTCGTCGGAATGTGCGTCCAGGCATCGTAACGAGGAGTGGAGGGCCGACGTGCCCGGGACCGGGCTTGCGACCGGCGCCGACGGGGCTTTCCCGGGTCCGTTTACCGGGGAGACCCGGGCGGTGACCGCCACGTACCCTTTCCTGTTGTGCCGAATGCCTACGAAGACACCCCCAGCGCCCTCAGCCAGGTACAGCATCGTGCTGTCAGCGAGCTTCTGAGGGTGTCCCCTGTCGCCGACGATCTTGCCCGACGATTCCAGCAGGCGGGCTTCACGCTCGCGCTGGTCGGCGGATCGGTACGGGACGCTCTGCTGGGGCGGCTCGGCAACGACCTGGACTTCACCACCGACGCTCGCCCCGAGGACGTACTGAAGATCGTCCGGCCCTGGGCGGACGCCGTCTGGGAGGTCGGGATCGCCTTCGGCACCGTCGGCGCGCAGAAGGAGGCCACGGTCGGGGACGCGCGGCAGCGCTTCGAGATCGAGATCACCACCTACCGCTCGGAGTCCTACGACCGCACCTCTCGCAAGCCCGAGGTCTCCTACGGCGACTCGATCGAGGAAGATCTGGTCCGCCGTGACTTCACCGTCAACGCCATGGCGGTGGCACTCCCCGAGAAGGAGTTCATCGACCCGCATGGTGGTCTGCGCGACCTGGCGGAGCGCGTACTGCGGACCCCGGCCGCGCCCGAGGACTCCTTCTCCGACGATCCGCTGCGCATGATGCGCGCGGCCCGCTTCGCGGCTCAGCTCGACTTCGATGTCGCCCCGGACGTGGTGGCGGCGATGTCGGCCATGTCCGGCCGTATCGAGATCGTCTCGGCGGAGCGCGTCCGGGACGAACTCAACAAGCTGATCCTCTCCGCGCACCCCCGCAAGGGCCTCGGCCTCCTCGTCGAGAGCGGGCTCGCCGCGCACGTCCTGCCCGAGCTGCCCGCGCTCAGCCTGGAGCGTGACGAGCACCACCGTCACAAGGACGTCTACGAGCACTCGTTGATCGTCCTGGAGCAGGCGATCGACCTGGAGACGGACGGCCCCGATCTGACGCTGCGCCTCGCCGCCCTGCTCCACGACATCGGCAAGCCGCGTACCCGTCGCTTCGAGAAGGACGGCCGGGTCTCCTTCCACCACCACGAGGTGGTCGGCGCGAAGATGACGAAGAAGCGCATGACCCAGCTCAAGTACTCCAACGAGCTGGTGAAGGAGGTCTCCCGGCTCGTCGAACTCCACCTGCGCTTCCACGGCTACGGCGAGGGCGAGTGGACGGACTCGGCGGTGCGCCGCTACGTACGCGATGCCGGGCCCCTGCTCGACCGTCTGCACAAGCTGACCCGCTCGGACTGCACCACGCGCAACAAGCGCAAGGCCAACGCCCTCGCGCGCACCTATGACGGCCTCGAAGAGCGCATCGCCCGTCTCCAGGAACAGGAGGAGCTGGATGCGATCCGCCCCGACCTGGACGGCAACCAGATCATGGAGACGCTCGGTGTGGGTCCGGGTCCGGCCATCGGCAAGGCGTACAAGTTTCTGCTGGAACTGCGGCTGGAGAACGGGCCGATGGAGCAGGACGCCGCTGTGAAGGCGCTCAAGGAGTGGTGGGCGGAGCAGCCTCAGGACTGAGGCCGGCAGGTGACGGAGAGACGAAGCGGCGCCATGTTTCACGTGAAACATGGCGCCGCTTCGGGTTGCACTGGTGGGTGTTTCACGTGAAACACCCACCAGTTACCCAGTACACCCGGAAGCTCAGCGCGGAGAACCCGAGGTTGGACGAGTTGTCGTTGGTGCTCAGAGCTTCTTCAGGCAGAGGAGGAAGTCCTCGCCGTCGCCGCGCTCGCTGTAGAAGTTCTCGAAGTCCTTGGTCTCCTTGGCGCACGCCTCGCTCGCCGCAATCGACGTGAGGTAGGTGCCCTTGACGCGGGCGGTCACCTTGTACTGTGCCTCGCTGCCCTCGCAGTCCACGACCTCGAGGTCCGGGTCGGTGTCGCTCTGGTTTCCACGGTGCATGCAGTCGCCGACCTTCGCGGTCTTCGCGTCATCCTTGCCGGCCACGTACCCGACGATCATCATGCCGCCCACCACGACAACGCCGACGATGCCGAGGATCATCTTGATCTTCTTCTTGTTGTTCGCCGGCGGCGGCACCGGAGCCCCCGGGAACGGGCTGCCCGGCTGCTGCGGGTAGGGAGCGGCGCCCATCGGAGCCGTCTGCCCGTAGGGGTTGCCGCCCTGCGGCTGGCCCGGGGGCGGGGTCTGGGCGAACGGGTTCTGGCCCTGGGGCGGAGTAGTCACGGGGGTCCCCCTCGAACGAGTGGCGCGATGGCGCGGAAGAACTCGCTTAGTGCTGCGCGGATAAGACTCGCGTAAAGCTAGCGGCCGCCTGTGCGAGGGTTCCAACCGAGGGGTGGTCTGTGGCACCGATGTGACAGTTACCTGGAGGCAAAGCGGGCCATAGTCGCCGCAATGGACAGGTAGAGCAGTGCCACCACGAGGACGAGCGGTACGGAGCGTCCGTCCGGCGGGAGTATCAGGGCGGCGACTCCGGCGGCGGCGACGAAGCCGACGTTGAAGAGGACGTCGTAGACGGAGAAGACGCGGCCGCGGAACGTGTCGTCCACGACGGACTGCACCACGGTGTCCGAGGCGATCTTGGAGCCCTGGGTGACCAGCCCGAGGACGAAGGCGGCGACGAGCAGCGGCAGGGGGGCGAAGGTCAGGCCGAGCGCGGGTTCGAGGAGGGCGGCCGCCGCGGCACAGGCCACGATCCAGCCGAGGGGCCCCAGCCTCCGTACGCCGCTGGGTGTCACGAGGGCCGCCGCGAAGAAGCCCGCGCCCGACACGGCCACCGCGAGGCCCAGCATCGCGAGCCCCCGGTCGGCACCGTTCTCGTCGGCGCCGACCGGCGGATCGGTCCAGGCGTACCGGCATAACATGAGCACCATGACGGTCAGCGCGCCGTAGCAGAACCGCATGACCGTCATCGCACCGAGGACCTGGGCGGCGACGCGTCGTTCGCGCAGATGGCGTACTCCGGCGAGCAGCCCGCGCGCCGTGTCCGCCAGCGCGGGCGCGAGCCCGGTGGGCCCCAACTCCCGTTCCGGACCGAGGAGTCCGCGTGCCATGCGCAACGAGGCGAGCGCGGCGCAGAGGTAGAGGGCCGCCCCGATGAGGACGAGGACGGAGTCGGAGTCGGAGAGGGTCAGCCGGACGAGGAAGGCCAGCGCGCCGCCGAGGATGGCCGCGAGCGTTCCGGCCGTGGGCGAGAGGGAGTTGGCGAGGACGAGGTGTTCCCGGTCGACGACGCGCGGCAGGGCGGCCGAGAGGCCGGCGAGGACGAAGCGGTTGACGCCGGTGACGGTCAGGGCCGAGGCGTAGAACAGCCAGTCCGGGGCCCGGTGCAGCATCAGTGCCGCCGTGGCACAGGCCAGTGCCGCCCGGAGCAGATTGCCGTACAGGAAGACCTGACGGCGCTGCCACCGGTCCAGGAGGACTCCGGCGAAGGGCCCGACGAGGGAGTACGGAAGGAGCAGGACCGCCATGGCGGAGGCGATGGCGCCCGGCGAGGCCTGTTCCTCGGGGGAGAAGACGACATAGGTGGCGAGTGCCACCTGGTAGACGCCGTCCGCGCCCTGGGAGAGCAGGCGTACGGCGAGCAGACGCCGGAAGTTCCGCAGACGGAGCAGGGTGCGCAGATCGCCCACGACGGATCCCACAGCGGCCATGGGGCTCAGCCTCACATATGGGGCCGTCCAAAGTGCCGAAGGCGGTCGCACACTTCCCAGTTGGAGGTTCCCAGTTGAACGATTTCGGCGGCAGGACGGCCCGGGAACGCACGAGGTCCCCGGGCGTCGTGCGTTCCCGGGGACCTCGGTGTGCTCAGGAGCGGCGGAACCGGTGGTCCGCCCGAGCTTTGGTCAGCGCTCGACCTCGCCCTTGATGAACTTCTCGACGTTCTCGTAGGCCTCGTCGTCGAAGTACTGCACCGGCGGGGACTTCATGAAGTACGAGGACGCGGAGAGGATCGGGCCGCCGATGCCGCGGTCCTTGGCGATCTTCGCGGCGCGCAGGGCGTCGATGATGACACCGGCCGAGTTCGGGGAGTCCCAGACCTCGAGCTTGTACTCAAGGTTCAGCGGGACGTCACCGAAGGCGCGGCCCTCGAGGCGGACGTAGGCCCACTTGCGGTCGTCGAGCCAGGCCACGTAGTCCGAGGGACCGATGTGGACGTTCTTCTCGCCCAGGTCGCGGTCGGGGATCTGCGAGGTGACGGCCTGCGTCTTCGAGATCTTCTTGGACTCCAGGCGCTCGCGCTCGAGCATGTTCTTGAAGTCCATGTTGCCGCCGACGTTCAGCTGCATGGTGCGCTCGAGGCGGACACCGCGGTCCTCGAACAGCTTCGCCATGACGCGGTGCGTGATGGTGGCGCCGACCTGCGACTTGATGTCGTCACCGACGATCGGGACACCGGCCTCGGTGAACTTGTCGGCCCACTCCTTGGTGCCGGCGATGAAGACCGGGAGGGCGTTGACGAAGGCGACCTTGGCGTCGATGGCGGCCTGGGCGTAGAACTTCGCCGCGTCCTCGGAGCCGACGGGCAGGTAGCAGACGAGGACGTCGACCTGCCTGTCCTTGAGGACCTGGACGACGTCGACCGGGGTCTCGGCGGACTCCTCGATGGTCTGCTGGTAGTACTTGCCCAGACCGTCGAGGGTGTGGCCACGCTGCACGGTCACACCGGTGCTCGGCACGTCGCAGATCTTGATGGTGTTGTTCTCGCTGGCACCGATCGCGTCGGCCAGGTCGAGTCCGACCTTCTTGGCGTCCACGTCGAAGGCGGCGACGAAGTCCACGTCCTTGACGTGGTACTCACCGAACTGCACGTGCATGAGGCCCGGGACCTTGCTGTCCGGGTCGGCGTCCTTGTAGTACTCGACGCCCTGCACCAGCGAGGCGGCGCAGTTGCCCACGCCGACGATGGCTACACGAACCGATCCCATTCCGGTTGCTCCCTGTGTTCTAGGTGTTCCTGGTTTGAGGCTCTGCGGGACGCAGACCCTCAAGTGGCGGTGCCGTCGGACGGATCCGGCCGGGAGCTGTCGCCCCGGTGCCCGGGCCGACCGCCCGTTGCCTGTGTGTCGTCCTGCCGGTCCGGGGCTGCCCCCGTACGGCGCTGGTCGCGTCCCGCCCGCTCGCTCTCGATCAGCTCGTTGAGCCAGCGCACTTCACGCTCCACGGACTCCATGCCATGGCGCTGGAGTTCCAGCGTGTAGTCGTCGAGCCGCTCCCGGGTGCGGGCCAGCGAGGTCCGCATCTTCTCCAGCCGCTCCTCGAGCCGGCTGCGCCTGCCCTCCAGTACGCGCATCCGCACGTCCCGCGAGGTCTGACCGAAGAACGCGAAGCGTGCGGCGAAGGTCTCGTCCTCGTACGCGTCCGGTCCGGTCTGCGCGAGCAGTTCCTCGAAGTGCTCTTTGCCACTCGCGGTGAGCCGGTAGACGATCTTGGCGCGCCGCCCGGCGAGCGGTGCGGCGAGAGCGTCTTCCGTGGAGTTCCCGGGTTCCTCTGTCAACCAGCCGTTGGCCACCAGAGTCTTCAGACACGGATACAGCGAACCGTAGCTGAACGCGCGGAAGACTCCGAGCGAGGTGTTGAGCCGTTTACGCAGCTCATAGCCGTGCATGGGGGACTCTCGCAGCAGGCCGAGCACCGCGAACTCGAGGATGCCGGACCGCCTGCTCACTGGGCCTCCCCTCCGCGTTGCACCGCACTTCACCGACTCGTCGCCCATCGCGCTGCTACTTATCTCGCGCTGATGTATCGACTCGATACATCACGACGATAGAACGGACCGAGGCATGCGACAAGAGGGGGGTTGGTGAACGGCGTCACATCTGGATTCGTCCCAAGCAACTTGCCTGGTTTGGTGCGAAGTTCAACGTTAGGGGGGTTTTGGCGGTGCGTAGTCTGGGCGCCATGCAGACCACTGGGAACCGTGTGACGCCAGACGGCGTCCTCGTCCTGGGTGCTGTGCGGGACGTGACCACCGAGGCAGCACCCGCACTTCGGGGGAAGCCGCACATCCGCAGCCGTTCCAGGCGTACGCGCCTGCCCGAGGAGTAATCGTTCGATGAGCGAGCACCGTCGCAAACCGCCGCAGCCGCACGGCGGCGGACGTGCCGCGGCCAGGCGTGGCACCTCCGGCACACCGTCAGGACATCGCGCGGAACCGCGCGGACCCGAGCCCTCGGGTACCGCCGGAGCTGCGGCGACGCCGTACGGATCCGGAGCGCAAGGCAGCCCGCAGGAGCCCTACCAGGGGCGAGCCGCGGCACGCAAAGCAGCCAAGAACGCCGGGCGTGGCAAGAGGCGTGGGGCCGAGGCCGGTGGCGGAGCTGCCGGCGGCGCCGCGGGCGGCGCGGGACGTGGTGGCCCGGGAGGTCCGTCCGGACCTGGTGGGCCCGGACGCGGCAGGGGCCGTGGCGGCCCCCCGCCCAAGAAGCGCTTCATCGACTACCCGCGAGCGGGCAAGCAGGGCTACAAGCGCTGGGTGCCCTCGTGGAAGCTGGTCACCGGTACCTTCCTCGGCTTCATGGCCGGGCTGATGACGGCCGCGGGCATCGCGTACTCGATGGTGGAGATCCCGAAGGCCAAGGACGCGGCGCAGGCCGAGAACAACGTCTTCTACTGGGACGACAACACGCAGATGGCCGCGACCGGCGGTGAGACGAACCGCCAGATCGTCGGGTTCGAGGAGATCCCGGAGTCCATGCGGAACGCCGTGATCGCGGCCGAGAACGCCTCGTTCTACAGCGACAAGGGCGTCGACCCGATGGGTGTGGCGCGCGCCGTCGTCAACATGGCGAAGGGCGGGGAGACGCAGGGTGGTTCGACCATCACCCAGCAGTACGTGAAGAACACGTACCTGGACCAGAGCCAGACCCTCTCCCGCAAGACCAAGGAACTCTTCATCTCCATCAAGGTCGGCGCCAAGATGGACAAGGACGAGATCCTCGCCGGCTACCTCAACAGCGCCTACTACGGGCGCAACGCCTATGGGATCCAGGCCGCCGCGCAGGCGTACTTCAAGGTTGACGCCAAGGACCTCTCCGAGGAGCAGAGCGTCTTCCTGGCCTGCATGCTGAAGGGTCCGAACCTCTACAACCCGGACGGCGGGGTCGGCAATGCGGCCAATCCGGACGACAACAGGAAGCGGGCCGAGGCGCGCTGGAAGTGGATCCTCGACCGCGAGGTCGAGGTCGGCCGGATGAAGCCGCAGGAGCGGGCGAAGATCGTCAAGTTCCCCAAGCTGGAGAAGCAGGGCTCCACGCTGTCCGGCCAGACCGGCTATCTGATCGATGTCGCCAAGGACTACGTCATCAAGACGAGCGACATCACCGCCGAGCAGCTCGAACGCGGCGGCTATCGCATCTACACCACCTTCAACAAGAAGAGGGTGGCGCAGATGGAGAAGGCGGTCCAGGCCACGAAGAAGGACTTCCTCGATCCCAAGAAGCGGCCGAAGACCGACGATCTGGTGCAGTTCGGCGGCGCCTCCGTCGACCCCAAGACCGGAGCGATCGTCTCGCTCTACGGTGGCGACGGTTACGACAAGGGCCACTACATCAACAACGCCAACACCAAGGGCGTGCCGGTCGGGTCGACCTGGAAGCCGCTGGTCCTGGCCGCGGCCATGGAGCACGGCACGGTCCAGAGCGGCGAGGAGGGCATCTCGCCGAAGAGCCGGTACAACGGCAATGACCTGATCGTGATCAAGGACCGTAACGGCGATCCGATCAAGGGACCGGACGGCGAGCCCTTCCGGCAGAAGAACGAGAGCGCGGAGCCCTTCGGCAACGTCACCTTGACGAAGGCGATGGAGAAATCCATCAACACTCCCTTCGTCCAGCTCGGCATCGACGTCGGCCTGGACAAAACACGGGACCTCGCGAAGAAGACGGGCATCCTCGAGGAGAGCTTCGACAAGGGCAACCTCAACAACGCCTCGTTCTCGCTGGGTACGTCGACGCCGAGCGCGATCCGGATGGCCGACTCGTACGCGACCTTCGCCAATTCGGGTGTGCACTACGAGCCCTACTCGGTCACCAAGGTCATCAAGGACAGCAAGCCGCTGCCGGAGTTCGACAAGCCGAAGTCGGAACTCGCGATGGACCCGAACACCGCGGACACCGTGACCGAGGTACTGGAGAACGTGGTCCAGAACGGCACCGGTAAGAAGGTCAAGGACATCGGCTTCCCGGTGGCGGGCAAGACCGGTACGACGGACAAGAACAAGTCCGCGTGGTTCGTCGGATACACCCGGGAACTGTCCACGGCCGTCACGCTGTTCCGTACCGACCCCAAGGAGGGCAAGCTCCTCTCCATGAACGGCACCGGTGGTGTCCCCTCCATCCATGGTGGTGACATTCCGGCGGTGATCTGGAAGGAGTTCATGGCCCAGGCCATGAAGGACGTGGACGTCCCGGAGGAATTCCCGGAAGCCACGGACACGGGTGAGGTCGTGGGCCCGGTGCCCTCACCGACACCCACTCCCACGCCGAGTGACACCGCGACCGAGTCGCCAAGTCCCACCGAGGAAGAACCGAGCCCCTCGGAGACACCCGATCCCACGCCGACGGAGACCTGTGATCCGTTCGACTGGAACTGCGGTGAGGACGGCGGAACCGATACCGGCGGCGGTGGTGATCCCGGCGGTGCCGATGGCGGAGTGACGCCGACGCCCTCGGACACCGAGACAGATCCAGGCAACGGCAATGGGAACGGCAACGGTGGCCTCTTCGGAGGCAACGGCGGCTGATCCTCACGGGGCAGGTCGCCACGGGCCGCCGCCTCACCGGTCGTGTTTCACGTGAAACGAGGGCTGTCACACCAGGTGTGTGACGGCCCTCGTGGCATGCCGGGGGCCGTACGGCAGGATGGGCGCCATGTCCCGTGCAGAGATGACTCCTTCCAGCGGCACCGAGGCCCCGAGCGAGCCCGTGCGGCCGACCCGCGAGGACGGGATCGCGGCGGCGGGCAGCGAGGTGATCGGCGGACCGCTGGGACTGCGCGCGCTGACCGGCACGTCCTGGTGGCAGCCGGTGCGGGTGATCGCCCTGGTGATGATCGGGATGTTCGCCCTGGGCATGGTGCAGAAGGCGCCCTGCTACGACGGTGGCTGGTTCTTCGGCGCGGGGACGCAGTACACCAAGGCCTGCTACTCCGACATTCCGCACCTCTACCAGGCCCGTGGCTTCGACGACGGCAAGGTGCCGTACTTCGACAAGTTCGAGGGCGACATGGAGTACCTCGAATACCCGGTGCTCACCGGTGTGTTCATGGAGGTGGCCTCCTGGCTGACCCCGGACGACGGCAGCATTCAGTACCAGGAACGCTGGTACTGGATGGTCAACGCCGGGATGCTGATGGCCTGCGCGGTGATCCTGGTGGTCTGCGTGAGCCGGATCCACCGACGCCGCCCCTGGGATGCGCTACTCGTGGCTCTGGCCCCGGCGCTCGCGCTCACCGCCACCATCAACTGGGACCTGCTGGCCGTCGCTCTGACGGCCGCGGCGATGCTGATGTGGTCCCGCGGCCGGGCGCTGGCCTTCGGGGTCTTGCTCGGCCTCGCCACGGCGGCGAAGCTGTACCCCGTCTTCCTTCTCGGGCCCCTGGCCGTGCTGTGTCTGCGGGCGGGAATGCGCAGACAGTACGTGACCGCCCTGCTCGGGACCGCCGGGTCCTGGCTCGTCGTCAACCTGCCGGTGATGCTGCTCGCCCCGGAAGGGTGGTCGAAGTTCTACACCTTCAGCCAGGAACGCGGCGTCGACTTCGGCTCGTTCTGGCTGATCCTCTCGCACAACATGGACAAGCCGTTCAGTACGGAGACCGTAAACAACCTGGCGATGGCCCTCAATCTGCTCGGGGCACTCGGTATCGCGGCACTGACGCTGATGGCACCGCGCCGACCGCGCTTCGCGCAGCTGGCCTTCCTGATCGTCGCGGTCTTCATCCTCACCAACAAGGTCTACTCCCCGCAGTACGTGCTCTGGCTCATCCCGCTCGCCGTACTGGCCCGCCCCCGCTGGCGCGACTTCCTGGTCTGGCAGGCCTGTGAGGTCGCGTACTTCCTCGGGATCTGGATGTACCTCGCCTACACGACCAGCGGCGACAAGCAGCGGGGACTCCCGACCGACGGCTACCACTTCGTCATCGTGGTCCACCTGCTCGGCACGCTCTACCTGTGCGCCCTCGTCGTACGGGACATCCTGTGGCCGGAGCGGGACCCGGTACGGCGCGCGGGCGACGACGACCCCTCTGGCGGCGTCCTGGACGGCGCCGAGGACGTCGTCGTACTCGGCCCTGCCGCACGCGCCCGCAAGGCCGCACACGGTCAGGAGACGCCGTACGGACAGGTGAGTTGGGGCTCCGACGCGTCCTGGCGCTGACCTTCGGCGCTGCCCCGTGGCACCCCACCGCATGCGAAGGGCCTGCCGCACGGTTCCGTGCGGCAGGCCCGATGCCTTTGTGCGGCCGCCCGGTGGGAGCGGCACGCGGCCCGTCTAGCGGTCGACCACCCGGTCGACCGTGGTGGTGGTGTGCCGCAGATGGGCCACCAGTTCGTCGCCCACGGTGGGCTCCGAGGCGTCGGAGGGCACGAACAGGATGGACACCTGCATGTGCGGGGGCTCGGCGAACCAGCGCTGCTTCGCGCTCCACACGAACGGCGAGAGGTTGCGGTTGACGGTCGCGAGTCCGGCGCGGGCCACGCCCTTGGCGCGCGGCATCACACCGCCCAGCGCCTTCGGCGCCTCCAGACCCACGCCGTGCGAAGTGCCGCCTGCCACGACCACCAGGTAGCCGTCCGCGGGCACCTTCTGCTGGCGGTAGCCGAAGCGGTCACCCTTGGCGACCCGGGTCACGTCGAGGACCGCACCGCGGTACTCGGTGGCGTCGTGGTCGCCCAGCCACAGCTGGGTGCCGATGCGCGCACGGAACCGGGTCTGCGGGAACTGCTGCTGGAGCCGGGCGAGTTCGGGCGACTTGAGGTGGCTCACGAACATGGTGTGCAGCGGCAGCCGGGCGGCGCGCAGCCGGTCCATCCAGCCGATGACCTCCTCCACCCCGTCCGAACCGTCGGTGCGGTCTAGCGGCAGATGGATGGCGAAGCCCTCCAGGCGCACGTCCTCGATGGCGGCGTGCAGATGCGGCAGCTCCTGCTCGCTCACCCCGTGCCGCTTCATCGAGGACATCACCTCGATGACCACACGGGCCCCCACCAGGCCGTGCACCCCGTCCACCGACGAGACTGAGCGGATCACCCGGTCCGGCAGCGGAACGGGCTCCTCGCCGCGCCTGAACGGCGTCAGCACCATCAGGTCGCCGCTGAAGTAATCCTTTATCCGGGCGGCCTCGTAGGTGGTGCCCACCGCCAGCACATCCGCGCCGAAACGGGTGGCCTCCTCGGCCAGCCGTTCGTGCCCGAAGCCATAGCCGTTGCCCTTGCAGACCGGAACAATGCCCGGGAACTGCTCCAGCACGTGCTTGTGGTGTGCCCGCCAGCGCGCGGTGTCGACATACAGCGTGAGCGCCATGGCCGGTCCCGGAACCTTTCTGGTCTGCGTGCAGTACGAGGTCTCAGCTAGTACGAGGTCTCAGCGAGACATTGTGCCCCCGACGTGTGAACACGCCGTAGGCAGCGACGGGTTCAGCGACGGGACATGTAGATGTCGAGCGCCTTGTGGAGCAACTTGTTGAGCGGGAAGTCCCACTCACCGAGATACTCGGCCGCCTCACCACCCGTACCCACCTTGAACTGGATCAGGCCGAAGAGATGGTCCTGTTCGTCCAGGGAGTCCGAGATGCCGCGCAGGTCGTACACGGAGGCGCCCAGCGCGTAGGCGTCGCGCAGCATCCGCCACTGCATCGCGTTCGACGGACGCACCTCACGGCCGATGTTGTCGGAGGCCCCGTAGGAGTACCAGACATGGCCGCCGACCACGAGCATCGTCGCCGCGGACAGGTTCACGCCGTTGTGCCGCGCGAAGTACAGCCGCATCCGGTTGGGGTCCTCGGTGTTCAGGGTGCGCCACATCTGCTGGAAGTAACCCAGCGGGCGCGGCCGGAACTTGTCCCGGATCGCGGTGATCTCGTAGAGGCGCTGCCACTCCTCCAGGTCCTGGTAGCCGCCCTGGACCACCTCGACACCGGCCTTCTCGGCCTTCTTGATGTTGCGGCGCCAGAGCTGGTTGAAGCCCTTCTGGACGTCCTCGAGCGAGCGGTCGGCCAGCGGCACCTGGAACACGTAACGCGGCTGGACGTCGCCGAAACCGGCGCCGCCGTCCTCGCCCTGCTGCCAGCCCATGCGCCGCAGCCGGTCCGCGACCTCGAAGGCGCGCGGCTCGATCAGGTCGGCCTCGATGTCGCGCAGCCGCTTGACGTCCGGGTCCTGGATGCCCTTCTTGATCGTCGGCGCCTGCCAGCGCCGGATGACCACCGGCGGGCCCATCTTCACGGAGAACGCGCCCTGCTTCTTGAGGTGCGCGAGCATCGGGCGCAGCCACTCGTCCAGGTTGGGCGCGTACCAGTTGATCACCGGGCCCTCGGGCAGATACGCGAGGTACCGCTTGACCTTCGGCAGCTGCCGGTACAGCACCAGACCCACACCGACGAGCTGGCCGGTGCGCTCGTCGAACCACCCGAGGTTCTCCGCACGCCATTCGCTCTTGACGTCCGCCCACGCCGGAACCTGGCAGTGGCTTGCCGACGGCAGGCTCTGGATGTAGGCCAGATGCTGCTCTCGGCTGATGGTCCGCAGGGTCAGGCTCATTCGGGGTGCTCCTCGGCTGGTGTGTCCCCCGGGCAGGGGCTCCGGCTCTCGCGCGAAGCCTACTGCGCCGCCCCACAGCTCGGTCCGGCCGCACGGGACTTGCCCCGGTCCCCACGCGCAAGTCGCGGGGAACCGGGGCGGGCCGGGAACGCCGCAGGGCGCCCCGGGACGTGCTCAGCCGAGTACGCCGCCGAAGAGTCCGCCGTGTGCCATGCCGATGTAGAACCCCACCGCCGAGGCGACGAGCCCGACGATGAGCCCGAACCGCTCCCTGGTGGTCACCGAGACGAACTGGCCGTACGCGGCCGTCAGGATCCCGATCAGACCGGTCCACGAGCTGAGCAGGTGGAGGCTGTCGAAGATCGACGAGATGATCGCGATCGCGCCGAGGACCAGAGTCGCCGCGAGGAGCGTGTCCTGGAGTGGATGCGGACGATGATCGGTGTTCAGGAGCGAGGCTGAGGGGTTGCGTCGCACTGCGTGTGCCATGGCACCTCCCGACGGAAGCGGCGCATCGTAGCGCCGGTCACATCCGATGCGTACAGACTGCGGCCGGATGCGGCCGGATTTCAACCGGAACCGTGGCTGCGGGTAGTCTTTACCGTCTGCACCGGTGTCTGCCGGGAGCCCGCGCACGGGAAACCTCCGCGGGAACCCCTCCCCGTGCTGCTCACAGCGTCCTTTCGGGCCGTTTGTCAGTGGCGGCCGATACCGTTGCGAACGCATCACGACCCTCCTGCCACGGAACGACCGTGGCCGCTGAGTCCAAAGGAGGTGGGTTCCACATGCGTCACTACGAAGTGATGGTCATCCTCGACCCCGATCTCGAGGAGCGCGCTGTCTCCCCGCTGATCGAGAACTTCCTCTCCGTCGTCCGTGAGGGCAACGGAAAGGTCGAGAAGGTCGACACCTGGGGCCGTCGTCGTCTCTCGTACGAGATCAAGAAGAAGCCCGAGGGCATCTACTCGGTCATCGACCTGCAGGCCGAGCCCGCGATCGTCAAGGAGCTCGACCGTCAGATGAACCTGAACGAGTCGGTCCTCCGGACCAAGGTCCTCCGTCCCGAGACCCACTGAGCTCCGGCTCAGTCGCTCGGGAACCGAGTAGCAGCACAAGCAGCCAGCAGCAACCCCGCCGAGAGGTTCCCCCATGGCAGGCGAGACCGTCATCACGGTCGTCGGCAATCTTGTCGACGACCCCGAGCTGCGCTTCACCCCTTCCGGTGCGGCGGTCGCGAAGTTCCGTGTCGCGTCCACTCCTCGCACCTTCGACCGCCAGACCAATGAGTGGAAGGACGGCGAAAGCCTGTTCCTGACCTGCTCGGTGTGGCGGCAGGCGGCGGAGAACGTCGCCGAGTCGCTCCAGCGCGGCATGCGCGTCATCGTGCAGGGCCGTCTGAAGCAGCGGTCGTACGAGGACCGCGAGGGAGTCAAGCGCACGGTCTACGAGCTCGACGTCGAGGAAGTCGGCGCCAGCTTGAAGAACGCCACGGCCAAGGTCACCAAGACCACGGGCCGCGGTGGCCAGGGCCAGGGCGGATACGGCGGCGGTGGCGGCCAGCAGGGCGGCGGCTGGGGCAACGGCCCCGGTGGCGGTCAGCAGCAGGGCGGCGGCGCTCCCGCCGACGACCCCTGGGCGACCAGCGCGCCGGCCGGTGGCGGTCAGCAGCAGCAGGGCGGCGGCGGTGGCTGGGGCGGCGGCTCCGGCTCCGGTGGCGGCTACTCGGACGAGCCCCCCTTCTAAGGGCGGGCACGTACCCACACTTCTTGATCACACAGGAGAAACACCATGGCGAAGCCGCCTGTGCGCAAGCCTAAGAAGAAGGTCTGCGCATTCTGCAAGGACAAGGTCACGTACGTGGACTACAAGGACACGAACATGCTGCGGAAGTTCATTTCCGACCGCGGCAAGATCCGTGCCCGCCGCGTGACCGGCAACTGCACGCAGCACCAGCGTGACGTCGCCACGGCCGTCAAGAACAGCCGTGAGATGGCGCTGCTGCCCTACACCTCCACCGCGCGATAAGGGAAGGGTGACCGACTCATGAAGATCATCCTCACCCACGAGGTCTCCGGCCTCGGTGCCGCCGGCGAAGTTGTCGACGTCAAGGACGGGTACGCCCGTAACTACCTGATCCCGCGGAACTTCGCGATCCGCTGGACCAAGGGTGGCGAGAAGGACGTCGAGCAGATCCGTCGCGCTCGTAAGATCCACGAGATCGCGACGATCGAGCAGGCCAACGAGATCAAGGCACAGCTCGAGGGCGTCAAGGTCCGTCTGGCCGTGCGCTCCGGCGACGCCGGTCGTCTCTTCGGTTCCGTCACCCCGGCCGATATCG
This sequence comes from Streptomyces sp. NA04227, assembly GCF_013364195.1. Lineage (NCBI taxonomy): Bacteria > Bacillati > Actinomycetota > Actinomycetes > Kitasatosporales > Streptomycetaceae > Streptomyces > Streptomyces sp. NA04227. The sequence continues at coordinate 3,989,431 of NZ_CP054918.1, forward strand.
CCTCGGCGATCAAGGCTTCCGGTGGCCCCGACGTCGACAAGCGCCGCATCGAGCTGGGCTCGCCCGTCAAGACCCTGGGCACCCACGCCACGTCCGTGCGTCTGCACCCCGAGGTGGCCGCCAAGGTCAACATCGAGGTCGTGGCTGCCTGATCCGGCTGCTGAGCCTTGTGCTCGGCGCAGGTGAAACGCACACAGAGGCCGCATCCCCACTGGGGGTGCGGCCTCTGTGCTTGTCGTGGCGGGTGCTGAGCGGCGGTGGCGGGCGCCCGAGCCGCGTGCGGCGATGCCGTTTCACGTGAAACATCGCCCGTCTTCGCCCGTCTTCGCTCGCCCTCGCCTTCGCCCGAGCGGTCAGCGGGTGGCGCCGGTGACGATCCACCGGCCGGAGCGACTGCGGAGCCAGAGGGTCAGCATCCGTATCACCATCGTCAGGATCAGTGCGGCCCACAGGGCGGTGAGTCCGCCGCCGAATCCCGGTATCAGCAGGGCGAGCGGGGTGAAGAGCGCCAGCGTCGGGACCATGGCCCAGGCCAGATAGCGGCCGTCGCCCGCACCCATCAGCACACCGTCGAGTACGTAGACCACACCGCAGACCGGCTGGGCGAAGGCGACCAGCAGCAGCGCGGGCAAGGCGGTGTCCTCGACCGCGGAGTCACCGGTGAACAGCGGGATGTAGAGGGGCCGGGCGAGCAGTACGAGCACACCCAGTACCGCTCCCGAGGCGATGCCCCACTGGATCATGCGGCGGCAGGCCTCGCGCGCGCCCTTGGCGTCGCCCGCGCCGAGATAACGGCCGATGATGGCCTGCCCGGCTATCGCGATGGCATCGAGGGCGAAGGCCAGCAGGCTCCACAGGGCGAGGACGATCTGGTGGGCGGCGACATCCGCGTCGCCGAGGCGGGCCGCCACCGTGGTCGTGATGATCAGGATGCCGCGCAGGGAGAGCGTACGGATCAGCAGTGGCGTGCCCGCCTGGGCGCAGGCGCGGATTCCGGCGGCGTCCGGGCGCAGCGAGGCACCGTGCCGCCGGGCGCCGCGCACCACAACGGCGAGGTAGACCGCCGCCATCCCCCACTGCGCGAGAACGGTTCCCCAGGCCGAGCCCGCGATACCGAGATCGGCGCCGTAGACCAGGACGACATTGAGTACCCCGTTGGCCACGAAACCGGCGACGGCGACGTACAGCGGCGTCCTGGTGTCCTGGAGTCCGCGCAGTACACCGGTCGCGGCGAGGACGACGAGCATCGCGGGGATGCCGAGAGCCGAGATGCGCAGATAGGTGGTCGCATGCGGGGCGGCGGTGGACGAGGCGCCGAAGAGGTCCACCAGTGCCGAGGCCGTGCACAGCAGGAACAGCAGGACCGCCGCGCCGAGCAGCAGGGCGAGCCAGATGCCGTCCATGCCCTGGCGGATGGCCGCCCGCAGATCTCCGGCGCCGACCCGGCGGGCGACGGCGGCGGTGGTGGCGTAGGCGAGGAAGACGAAGATGCTGACGCCGGTGGTGAGCAGGCTCGCGGCGATGCCGAGTCCGGCGAGTTGGGCGGTGCCCAGATGGCCGACGATCGCGCTGTCGACCATCACGAAGAGGGGCTCGGCGACCAGCGCTCCGAAGGCCGGGACGGCCAGCGCGATGATCTCTCGGTCGTGCCGTTTCGGGCCGGCCTCGGCCGCCGCGGGAGCCTGTGTCATGGGCATCAATGTAATCTTCCACAGGTAAGAGACGCAATGCCGCAGTGGTCATTACCACTGTGCGGTGCGCGCGGCCGCTCGGGTGGCCACCAAAACGATCTCGCCCAGCGCGGAAAACTTTCTTCTCTGCACAGCCGGTGGATGGTGAATGAGCAGGTCAGAGGCCGTTCTCTGGATGACCTTGAACATTGTTCACAAGGCTGTCCACCGGCTCGTGCACAGGTTTCGCGGGGTTCTCCACAGAGTAAGGCCGTTCATCCACACCACCTGTGGATAACCAGATTGGCTGACGGTGCCGAGGGGCCTACCGTGGAGCGGCACCCGTTCCCCGGAGCCGCTCGGAAAGCGCACAAAACCGACGCGGTCCGCTGTGGAGTCGGGTGCCCTGTGTGTCAGTGCCGTGCCGTAAGAAAGATGGGGCACGGAGGTCCAGCCGGCGGCCGAGAGAAAGGGGGCGGGCGGTGAGCATTTCCGAACCCCCCGTCCAGGGCCCCTGGGCCGACAGCGACGGCGAACGGCTGCCCGGCTCCCGGCGCCGCGACACCGACCAACGCGGCCGCGACAACGGCCGGCGCGGGCGCGACAACGGGCAGCGCGGGCGCGAGGACCAACACGACCGGGGTCAGGACGACTCCGGCTGGGACAGCGGCGGCCCGGCCGCCTTCGAACGCGTTCCCCCGCAGGACCTGGACGCCGAGCAGTCCGTCCTCGGCGGCATGCTCCTGTCCAAGGACGCCATCGCCGACGTCGTCGAGGTCATCAAGGGCCACGACTTCTACCGGCCCGCGCACGAGACGATCTTCCAGGCCGTCCTCGACCTGTACGCGAAGGGCGAGCCCGCCGACCCGATCACGGTCGCCGCCGAACTCACCAAACGCGGCGAGATCACCCGCGTCGGCGGCGCCTCCTACCTGCACACCCTGGTGCAGACCGTCCCCACAGCCGCCAACGCCGAGTACTACGCCGAGATCGTCCACGAACGCGCCGTACTGCGCCGCCTCGTGGAGGCCGGCACCCGTATCACGCAGATGGGATACGCGGCCGACGGCGACGTCGACGAGATCGTCAACAGCGCCCAGGCCGAGATCTACGCCGTCACCGAGCAGCGCACCAGCGAGGACTACCTGCCGCTCGGCGACATCATGGAGGGCGCCCTCGACGAGATCGAGGCGATCGGCTCCCGCAGCGGCGAGATGACCGGAGTCCCCACCGGCTTCACGGACTTCGACTCCCTGACCAACGGCCTGCACCCCGGGCAGATGATCGTGATCGCGGCGCGGCCGGCCATGGGCAAGGCCCTCGCCCTCGACACCCCGCTGCCGACACCGACCGGGTGGACGACCATGGGTGAGGTCACGGTGGGAGACCACCTGATCGACGCCCAGGGCAGGCCCACCCGCGTCGTCGCGGCCACCGACATCATGGTCGGGCGACCCTGCTACCGCCTCACCTTCGACGACGGCACCACTGTGATCGCCGACGCGGAGCACCAGTGGCTCACGGACACCCGGGCGTCCCGCCGGGCCGCGTCGGAGAGTGGTCCCGGCCGACGTGCGTACCCCTCGGTGAAAACCACGAAGGAGATCGCCGAGACCGTCCGTCACCTCACCGACGGCCGGATCAACCACTCGGTCCGCAACGCGGCACCCGTGGACCTGCCCGAGCGCGAACTGCCTGTGGCGCCTTACACGCTGGGTGCATGGCTGGGCGACGGTCACAGCGCGGCCGCCCGGATCACTTCCGCGGATGCCGAGGTCCTGGAGCGGGTGGCGCGGGATGGCATGGGCGTGCTGGGCGACAAGCACATCCCGCAGGACTATCTGCGTGCCTCCCGCGCCCAGCGGCGTGCGCTGCTCGCCGGTCTGCTCGACACGGACGGGACCGTCACGAACGCCGGCTCCGTCCAGTTCACCTCCACCAGCCGGGCCCTCGCCGAAGGGGTCCGTGAGCTCATCGTCAGCCTCGGCTATCGCTGCGGCATGGCCACCAGGCAGGTCAAGGGGCGCTCCGCGGAGTCCTCCACCGCCTACAACCTCAACTTCACGCCTTCCGACTCTGACGTCGTCTTCGGTCTGGAACGCAAGCAGCGCGTACACGAGGAGCGTCGGCGGAAGGCCACACCGCGGCTGACGCAGCGGTACATCGAGCAGGTGGAGCTGATCGAGAGCGTTCCGGTCCGCTGCGTCCAGGTCGACAACGACGACCACATGTACCTGGCCACGCGCTCGATGGTGCCCACGCACAACTCGACGCTCGCCCTGGACTTCGCCCGCGCCGCGTCCATCAAGAACAACCTGCCGAGCGTGATCTTCTCGCTGGAAATGGGCCGCAACGAGATCGCGATGCGGCTGTTGTCCGCCGAGGCGCGGGTCGCGTTGCACCACATGCGCTCGGGCACGATGACCGACGAGGACTGGACACGTCTGGCCCGACGGATGCCGGACGTCTCCGCCGCGCCGCTCTACATCGACGACTCCCCGAACCTGTCGATGATGGAGATCCGGGCCAAGTGCCGCCGCCTCAAGCAGCGCAACGAACTCAAGCTCGTCGTGATCGACTATCTCCAGCTGATGCAGTCCGGCGGCTCCAAGCGGGCCGAGAGCCGTCAGCAGGAAGTCTCCGACATGTCCCGTAACCTCAAGCTCCTCGCCAAGGAGCTGGAGCTCCCGGTCATCGCCCTGTCGCAGCTGAACCGTGGCCCGGAACAGCGCACCGACAAGAAGCCGATGGTCTCCGACCTCCGTGAGAGTGGCTCCATCGAGCAGGACGCCGACATGGTCATCCTGCTCCACCGCGAGGACGCCTACGAGAAGGAGTCCCCGCGCGCGGGCGAGGCGGACCTGATCGTGGCCAAGCACCGTAACGGCCCGACAGCGACGATCACGGTGGCGTTCCAGGGGCACTACTCGCGGTTTGTGGATATGGCGCAGACGTAGGGCTTGTCCGGTGTAAGGTCTCAAATTTCGTGTCGGAATCTCACGGCCGATGTCGGATCGAAGTCGGATCCGACACTGAGTTGAGATTCGCGTTGCTGGTGTGCTCCCGTCAGCGTGTTGGACGGGAGCATCGTGCTGCCGAGGGCAACTCCAACTCGGGAGTGGGGATGGAAGCGACGGTCAGCTTTCGTGGGCACGGTGGTGGGGTTGAAAGGTGTTCCTGCGTCTGTAACACCGGCGTCGCTGCAGCCGTGCCATGACGCTGACCCCCTTAGGACGGAGGGTGCTCAGAGCTATTCGTCGGAAAGGCGATGAAAGGCTCCGTCGAACTCTCCCGACGCAAGCAGCTTGGCGATCACGCCCACCATGCCTTGGATGCCAGGTTCGCGAACGATCAGCCCGTCCGAGCACCAGAAGCACCGGCCCCCTGCCGCTTCTCCGGTCCCCTCCCACCTCATCATCAGCCGGTCCACCTCGGCGAGGGTGAAGATCGTCGCACTCCAGCGGGAGTCATCGGGGAGGTGAACCTCGACATCCACATTGCAGACCTCATCGAGCACCTCGTCGGGACTCGGGAGGAACAGTGCCTCGAATCCTTCGGCGAGGACACGGTAATAGGGGCCGTCCCATCCGGCGTCGGTCCGCAGTTTGCTCGTCGTGGTGGTCACAGCAGGAGCATCCCAGTAGTCCAGATGACCATCCACAGGAATTGGGCACCACAGCGGCTGGCGCGCAGACCGCCGCCATCATGGGCGCGTGAAGACATGGATGCGCTGCTACTGGGACGAGGAAGATGTCTGGTTCTACTTTGAGGTCGACGCCGAAGGCTGGGTGATCCGGCAGGTCGAACTCCAAGGGCCTGAGCTGACCCCGATCGCAGCTACCTCCGTCGTCGAGTGGCAGCGGGCCCGCGACGCAGGCCACCTCGATGAGTACGACAGCAGGTTCGGGATCACAGCCGAGCTGCCCGTCTCGGAATGGGAAGGCCACCACCCCGAACAACTCACCTCCGAGGAGTTCGAGGAAGTCTGGGGTCCTGCCCGTCAGCAGCATCCCGGCTCATCTGACGTCTCGGCGCCGCACAGGCTTCTTGGCATCATCGCGACATGACCCCGACACTTCCGCGCACCATCCGAGCCGTGGACACCGCTCAGCTCCTTGATCTGGCCCAGGAGGCCGCCATGCACGGCTTCAGTCAGCGCCTTCCGGTCGACTGGCTCCAAGAGCACCTCGCCCCAATGGCGACGCACTACCTGTTCCCGACGCTCGTGCAGCGGCTCACGCACCGTCCCGAAATGCCGCTGCAGTGGAGGTGCCAGCAACTGCTGACTGTCAGCACCGGCGAACAGATCTGGGGTCTCCTCGACGTTCTTCCCGACACCTTCGACAAGATCCCGGAGACCTTGGACACGGCGTCCAAGAAGGACATCGTCAGCCGCATCGAGCGAGCAGTGAAGGTGCGTGGGTGGATGGAACGGATGGCTGCCGATGCAGGTTCGTGACGCCCTGGACAGTGGTGGAGGCGGCTGGACAGCCTGAGGAAATGACACCGCTCTGAGACAGCCGCCTGCCGACATGTCGTGAGACTGAGGGGGAACGTCCAGGTCACAGCGTCGGCGCATGACACCGAAAGCGAGAACCTACATCCGGGGCGCGAGTGCCGTAGTGCCTCAGAGTTCCGTGTTCCGTATTGGCGTTGCAAGGCCGACGTCCGGAAGACCGGGCGGCCGCACCGGGAACAGCCGGTCCGGTCGGCACAGTTGCACCGACCGGGGGACCTGCGCCGCACGGGCGGGTAACACGGGCAGCTGGCACGGAGACCACAAGGTCGCACGGAGACCACGAGGTCGTCCGTCCCGGAGGGATCCGGGCCCCAGGACGGACCCCAGGACGCGGTACGCCCGCCGCGCACTCGGACCGAGACGTATTTCCGCTATCCGCTTTCCGCAGGAGGACTGTTTCATGACTGACCGGCCTTTGACGCTCATGGCAGTGCACGCCCACCCCGACGACGAGGCCAGCGGAACCGGAGGGGTCCTCGCGCGGTACGCGGCGGAGGGGATCCGCACGGTTCTCGTGACGTGTACGGACGGCGGTTGCGGTGACGGACCGGGGGGTGTCAAGCCGGACGATCCCGGTCACGATCCGGCGGCGGTCGCCTTGATGCGCCGTCGGGAACTCGAGGCGAGCTGTGAGGTCCTGAAGGTCAGTGATCTGGAGATGCTGGGCTATGCCGACTCCGGGATGATGGGCTGGCCGAGCAACGACGCCCCCGGATCCTTCTGGCGGACCCCCGTGGCGGAAGGCGCGGCCCGGCTCGCGGAACTCATGCGGCACTACCGGCCCGATGTGGTCGTCACGTACGACGAGAACGGCTTCTACGGCCACCCCGACCACATCCAGGCCCACCGCATCACGATGGCGGCGCTGGAGATGACCGAGCTGACGCCGAAGGTGTACTGGACCACGGCGCCCCACTCGATGGTGCGGCGGTTCGGCGAGCTCATGAGCGAGTTTCACGAGGACATGCCGGAGCCGGATCCGGCCGAGGCCGCCGCGCTGGCCGAGATTGGCCTCCCCGACGACGAGATCAGCACGTGGGTGGACACCACCGCGTTCAGCGGTCAGAAGTTCGACGCGTTGGCCGCGCACGCCAGTCAGGGCGAGAACATCTTCTTCCTCAGGATGGGCAAGGAGAAGTTCGGCGAGCTGATGGGCATGGAGACCTTCGTACGTGTCCAGGACGCCACCGGCGCGGCCGTACCGGAGAACGATCTCTTCGCCGGACTGCGCTGATCCGCCCGCCTGCCCGCCTGCCCGACCGACCGACCGTAGGGAGCGGGTCCGCCACGCCCGCTCCCTACGGGTGCAGTTCCACCGTGATGTGCGGCGACAGCGCGCGGAGGAAGTCGGGTGCGTCGAAGAGTGCGCCCGCCGAGGTGACGCCGAGCCCTGTGGCCCGCCCGGCGGCCTGACCGGCGGCCTCCCCGGTCGTCCGTACGGCGGCCTCTCCGGTCGTCCGCACGGCGGTCCGCCCGGTCAGGATGCGGTGGACCGCTTCCACGGCGAGGGGCGCGGTGACGGCGTAGATGTCCTGGCCGTGGGCGACGGCGCGGCGTTCGGTGTCGCCGGAGCGTACGACGACCTCGACGAGGAAGGTCTGTGCGGAGCGCCCGTGGGCGTCGACGGCGGTGGGGGTCGGTGAGTCCGCGGCCACCACGCCGTCGGCCGCCTCGGTCGTCATGTAGGTGCGCACCTCGGGGATGGGCAGGTGGCTGGGGATGGTGACGACGTCGGCCATCGTGAACTCGCCGATGACCGGCCGGGGGCCCACCGGGTCGGGGAAGTGCCACTGAAGGGTGGGCAGGTCGTCGGTGTGGTACTCCAACTGCCCCTTGGTGAAGCGGACTCGGCGGCCGCCGCGCCGTTCGACGGAGACCTTGCCCGCGAGGCGCGTCCCCTCCGTGGGGTGCCAGCCGTTCAGCCCGTAGGCGATGTGGGCTTCGTCGGCCTTGGTCCAGTCGCCCATCGCGGCGGTGGCGAGCAGGTCGCCGAGGCCGCCGTAGAAGGCCATCGCGGGGACGATCACCGCGCCCCGCTCGCGGGCGCGGTCCGTGAAGTGCGCGAAGGTGTCGGCGTTGGCCTCGATCTCGGCCGCCACGTCGACGTAGGGGATGGTGGCGCGCAGTGCGGCTTCGATCAGGGGTGCGGCCGTGGTGGCGAAGGGGCCCGCGCAGTTGATGACGGCCGCCGAGCCGGTCAGCGCGTGGTCCAGTGCCGCCGGGTCGTCGACGGATGCGGGGCGGACGTCGAGTCCGGGGTGCCGGTCCGCGAGTGTGCGGAGCTTGTGGGCGTCGCGCCCGGCCAGGACCGGGACGAATCCACGCTCGCGCAGGTGTGCCACCACGAAGCGGCCGGTGTGCCCGTAGGCGCCGTAGACCGTGACTGTCTGTCCTGCTGCCATGACGTCGTCTCCTTGAGTGCTGTGCTTCAACCGACAGGTGATTGCCGGTTGTTGACCGCCGACCGACCACCTCCGACCGGCAATCGCCGCTTGCCGATTGCCGATTGCCGATGGCTGATGGCTGATCAACTGGAACCATCCTGATCTGGTTGAACAGGCAACAGTGAGTGTCCGGAACGACATGCCTCGTACAATTACGGACATGAGATCTGTCGCGCTGGCCGTCACCGACGGGATGCTGCACTTCGAGTTGTCGGTGGCCTACGAGGTCTTCGGCTCCGCGCCGGACGCGGTCACCGTCCCCTGGTACGACCTCATGGTCTGCGGGCCGGACACCGTGTCCTTCGGCCCTTTTCAACTGGCGCCCGACCACGGCCTCGACCGCCTCCCGAGCGCCGACACGGTGATCGTCCCCGGCTGGGCCGACGTCGACGTGGCCCCGCCCGCCGATCTGGTCGACGCGCTGCGCGCGGCCCGGGAACGCGGTGCGCGCGTGGTCTCCCTCTGCACGGGCGCGTTCGTACTGGCCGCGGCCGGTGTCCTGGACGGCGGGCGTGCCACCACGCACTGGGCGCACACCGACGTCCTGGCCGCCCGCCATCCCGAGGTGGAGGTCGACCCGGACGTGCTCTACGTGGACAACGGCAGCGTGCTCACCTCGGCGGGCAAGGCCGCGGCCCTGGACCTGTGCCTGCACCTCGTCCGGCTCGACTACGGCTCGGCGATCGCCAACACCGTCGCCCGCCGCCTGGTCGTGCCACCGCACCGGTCCGGCGGCCAGGCCCAGTTCGTCACCGCCCCCGTGCCCGACGAGGACGGCCACCCCCTGACCTCCCTGTTCCCCTGGATCATCGAACGCCTCGACCAGCCGCTGACCGTGGAGGACCTAGCCCGCCGGGCCGGTATGAGCTCACGCCACCTGGGCCGCCACTTCCGCGCGGCCACCGGCACCACGCCGCTGCAATGGCTCCTCGCGCAGCGCATCCGGCACGCCCAGGAACTCCTGGAGAAGACCGACGACAGCGTCGACACCATCGCCACGGCCACAGGTATGGGCACCGCCACCACCCTGCGCCGCCACTTCAACCGCACCCTCGGCGTCCCGCCGGACACTTACCGCCGGACCTTCCGCACGGGAGCGGGCCGCACGGCGGAGCCGGAGGCGGCCCGCGTGGCGCCGGGGGCGAAGACCCGGTGAGCGGACTGAGCGGACTGAACGGACGGAGTGGGCTGAGTGGGCTGAGTGGGCTGAGCGGACCCGGCGAAGGCACCCGCGATTGGCTCTTCCTAATACCCCTAGGATATATCTAGAGCTATTAGGAACTAGTAGGGACTAGTGGGGACGCCAGAAGGGCGGGAGGGCAGGGGACACATGGTGCGAGCGGGGCTGACAGCGGAGCGGGTAACGGCCATGGGTGCCGAGCTGGCCGACGAGGTCGGGCTCGACAAGGTGACCATGTCGCAGGTGGCGCGGCGGCTGGGCGTGAAGGACGCGAGTCTCTACGCGCACGTCCGCGGTCTGGAAGACCTGCGCGGCCGGATCGCGCTGCAGGCGGCGGACGAGAAGACCGTCCGGATCGCGATGGCGATGGCCGGGCGCTCGGGCAAGGACGCGCTGGTCGCCTACGCGAACGCCTGGCGGGAGTACGCGCAGCAGCACCCGGGGCGCTACACGGCCACCCAGACTCCGATCGAGATCGACCCGGAGCTGGTCGCGCGAGCGCCCGGACCGCGCCGCGCGGTCGAGCTGACGTACGGCATGCTGCGCGGCTACGGGCTGGCCGAGCCCGATCTGACCGACGCGGTCCGGCTGTTGCGCAGTACGTTCCACGGGTTCGTTGCCCTGGAAGCGGCCGGCGGCTTCGCGCACGAGCGTGCCCCGCGGGAGTCGTGGGTCCGGGCCCTGGACGCTCTGCACGCCCTCCTGGAGAACTGGCCCGCCGCCGAAGGGGATCGCACATGACCGAGCCGACCACCGGGAGCCTGCGCGTCAGCGGCGCGCTCCTGCACTACGAAGTACGCGGCCGGGGCCCGCTCCTGCTGCTGATCCCCGGCGGAACGGGCGGGGCGGCCGCCTTCGACGGCGTCGCCGACGCCTTGGCCGCCGAACACACCGTCGCGACCTACGACCCGCGCGGCATGTCCCGCAGCGCACTGGACGACCCCGAGGCCGAGCAGTCCGTGTCCGCGCACGCCGAGGACGCGCTGTGCGTGCTGGAACGGCTGTCGCCCGGTGAGCCCGCCCGGGTGTTCGGCGCCAGTTCGGGCGGGATCGCCGCTCTGCATCTGCTCACCACCCATCCCGAACGCGTCGCACGCGTGGTGGTGCACGAGCCGCCGGTGGTGGAGGTTCTGCCGGACGCCGCCGCGCATCGCGCCCTCCTCGCCCGCGTGCGGGAGACGTTCCACAGCCAGGGACTCGGCCCGGCGATGACCGTGTTCGCCGCGGGGCTGAGGAGGGACGGCGACAGCGGCGACAAAGGGGATAACAAGGATAAAGGTGACAGCGTTGAGCAGAGGGCCGAGAGCAGGCTTCCGCCACAAGCGGCGGGGCGGGCCGAGCGGACGCTGGCCGATCTGCCGTACTTCGTCGGCCGTATCGTTCCCGCCTTCATGGCCTACCGCCCGGACATCCGGCGGCTGGAGGCCCTGTCGGACCGGCTGGTCCTCGCCTGCGGCCGGGACTCGCGCGGCGAACTCCCCTACCGTGCGGCCGCGTTCCTGGCCGAGCGTCTCGGCAACGAGCTGCGGCACTTCCCCGGCGGGCACATCGGCCTGACCACGCACCCCGCCGCATTCGGAGAACACCTGAGGGAGGCGTTCGGCGTCCGGGGCCGACAGCCGGGCCGCGAAGCCGCGGGCGTCCCTCACACCAGCTCGGGCTGAGGCTCCCGCCGCGGTACGGGTGCGGCCTTCGGTTCCCATGCCTTCGTCGTCCGTACGTAGCCGTAGATCACCGAGCCCATCGCCAGCAGGAGCAGCGGGCCGGACGTCCAGGGGTGGGCGGCCATCTCGGTCGGCAGGTAGCGGTACGAGAGCAGAAGGGCGGCGAAGACGACGGTGCCGTAGGCGACGAGGCGGAGGGCGGTGTGGTCCCAGCCGCGGGCCTGGGCGCGCAGGGCCGCCTCGATGGTGAGGGCGAACACCACGCCGGCGATGAGGTCCACGCCGTAGTGGTAGCCGAAGCCGAGGGTGGCGCCGAGGGTGGCGACCAGCCAGAACGTGCCGGCGTAGCGCAGGAGCCGGGGGCCGGTGCGGGAGTGGACGAAGAGCACGGTGGCCCATGCCGTGTGCAGGCTGGGCATGCAGTTGCGGGGGGTTATCCCGTCGTACGTGAACGGCTGCGGGTCGGTGAGCGGTGGTGGTGTGTCCGGCCAGATGTTGGCCAGGGCCCAGTGCTCACCGCCGGTGCCGAAGGCGCCGGTGCCGTAGGTGAAGATCGGTCCGACCACCGGGAAGATCATGTAGATGCTCGGCCCGACGAGGCCTATCACCAGGAAGGTGCGTACCAGGTGATGGCGCGGGAAGCGGCGATCGGCGGCGACATGGCGCAGCTGGTACAGCGCGACGACGACCGCGGCGACCGCGAGCTGTATGTAGACCCAGTCGAGAAGGTGGGTGCCGACCGGGCCGCTGGCCCGGACGATCCGGCCCACCAGCCAGGACGGGTTGCCCAGGGCGTTGTCGGCGACCGCGACGTACTGGTCGAGCACCATCGGGCGGGTCTTGGAGGTGATGAGCAGCCAGGTGTCACCGGTCTTGCGGCCGGTGACGAGCAGCAGGCCGAGTCCGACGCCCTTCAGCAGCAGGACGCGTTCCGGGCCGGTGCGGCGTGTGACGGCGATCACCGCGTAGCCCAGGATCACCCACAACGCACCGTTGCCGAACATCATCTCGGCGTCGAGCGCCCATCGCACCAGGGCGAAGACGATGTCGATACCGATCGCCACCCCGGCCGCGACCAGGCGCTCCCGCCAGGTGAGCACCACCATCATCAGCGCCATGCTCGCGTAGAGCAGCGGGCCCGATTTGGGGGCGAATATCACCTCTTGTGCCTGCGTTGTCATCGGCCCCGGCAGGCCGTAGCCGCGTGCGGCGATCTCCAGCGCGACGAGAAATCCGAGGGCTATCACACCGGCCGTGGCCCAAAGCGCCGCCCGTGGCTGGCGCCGCGCAACCAGGGCTATTTTGTCGCTTATTCGAGAAATGGTGCGTGATGGTGTGGATATCAATTGTCTGGCCGATTTGGTAGGTATGGGGTAACTCGGTTACTCGCGGTGCTTGTTGACACGGTTTTCCGTGAAAGGCAGGCGATGCGGGCGATCGTCGTGAGTTCGAACATGTTAACGGAGGGGTGCAAGCGGATTTCGTGGTACGGCGGATGCGGCGCCGATTGGTCGCTCCCGCGTTGCCTGTCGGTCGGCGCTTCGGAGCGGGGTGCGGGGGGCGGGGAGACGGCCAGGTCCTCATGACCCGCCCCCTGGGTTCAGCCTCTGATCACGACGCAGAAGGGATGTCCGGCCGGATCGGTGAGGACTCGCCATTTGTCCTCGTGCGGTTGCGCGGCCGGTTTGCCCGCGCCCAGTTCGCGCAAGCGGGCCTCGGCCTCGTCCAAGTCCTCGACCGCGAAACAGAGATGGAGCTGCTGGGGAACTTCCTGGTCGGGCCAGGTGGGAGCCCGGTGGTCGTCGACCCGCTGAAATCCGATGGCGAGTCCGTGCTCGCCATTCAGCGCGGCGAATTCTGCATCGGATTTCGGGTGGGGTGCCAGGCCCGTGGCCTGCCGGTAGAAGTCCGCGAGTGCCAGCGGGTCGGCGCAGTCGAGCGTTATCGCATCGAGCTTCATCAGCGGGGGCATGGCAACTCCGTACTTGTGTACTTCCGTACTGGGGGCGGACTTCGCGGACTTGGGCGGAACCGGCGCGAAGTCACCAGCCTAGGGCGGTGCGAGGTGGGGAAATTCGGTGCGGTGGCCGAAAAGGCGCGCCGGGCTGCCTCTCGGCTCGCTCCGGGCCGCTCATCGGCGCGTTCTGCTGACAGCGAGGGTGCGCGTTCGAGGCTGTCCCGGTCCGCGGGCGCTCGGCATAGTGCCCGTATGACCGTGGGGTTCAGTGGAGATGTGGCCGAGTACTACGCGAAGTTCCGGCGGGGCTATCCCGAGGAGGTTCTCGACTTTCTCCAGGACTACTTCGCCCTGACCCGCGACGATGACGTGCTCGACCTCGGATGCGGCACCGGACAACTCGCGCTCCCGCTCGCTCTCCGCGTCGGCAACGTGATCGGTATGGATCCGGAACCCGACATGCTCCGGCTCGCCCGCCGGGCGGCCGGTGAGCGAGGGATCCGCAACACCACCTGGGTGCTCGGTGCGGACACCGACGTGCCTGCCCTCGGCGCCCTCCTCGGGCGCGGGTCGCCCCTCGCGATGACGGTCATCGGGCAGGCCCTGCACTGGATGCGGCACGAGGAGTTGTTCCGGGACCTGCTGCCCTTGTTCCGTGCGGGCGGCGGCGTCGCCGTGATCGCGAACGGTACGCCGCTCTGGCTCCAGGAAACGGCCTGGTCACGAGTGCTGCGTGACTGCCTGGAGCGCTACTTCGACACGGAACTCGCGGCGTCCTGCGGAACCGCCGACGAGGACCGGCTCCGGTACGCGCGGGCCCTCGACGGGACCGGTTTCTCGGACGTACGCAGCGAAGTGATCTCGTACGCCGATGAGTTGACGCTGTCTCGGCTCCTCGGGGGTCTCTACTCGGCCATCCCGGAGGAGGAACTGCCGACGCCCGCTGAACGGCCGCGGTTCGAGGCGGAGATACGGCGGGCACTGCCGCACGACGGGCCGTTCGCCGAACGGGTCGACGTCTGCGTTGTCGTGGGCCGGAGCGTGTGAGCGGGGCACCCCGGGCGGCGCGGCGTCCGTGGCGGGCGTCAACTCCCCGCCAACCCCCCTGCCGACGCTACGCCTCAACTCCCCTGCCGGTGGTACGCCTTGTTGGCGATCCGCCACCCGCTGTCGACCCGTACCAGCAGAAAGACATCCGTGAAGGTGTCCGCGCCGTGCCGGAGCGTCATGGTCGCGGTCGCGACGGTGCCGTGCACCTCCACGGAGTCGACGCGGCGGGAGCGGGTGGGCTCGTCGGAGGCCGGGTGGCCGGGGAAGAGGCGGCAGTACTCGTCCAGGGGCCAGGAGACGAAGGCGCCGTCCCGGATTCCCTCGATGTGGGCGGTGGGCAGGAAGGCCTCGCGGAAGGGGGCGGGGTCGCCGGTGGCATGGCCGCGGAGGTAGGCGTGGAGGGGTGCCAGAACGGCCGTGAGTACGGAGGCGTCCACGGCGGGGACCGCGGCCGCGAGGGCGATGTCGGTGTCGGGGGTGACACGGCTGCCGCCGTCGACGTGCGTGGGGGCGGACGCGGCATTGGCGGCGGTGAGTTCGGCCGCGCTGCGCAGGGGGATGTTCGATGCGGCGGCCAGCAGTGTCATGTCTTTGGCCAGTGCTCCGATGGTGAACTCGGCTGTGGGTGTCGCTGTCGCTGTCGTTGCGGTTGCGGTTGCGGTTGCCGGGGCGGCCGGTTGGCCACCTCGGTCGTCTCCGCCGCCCCGGCCGTCGAGGAAGCCCCGCTTGCGGGCCACGAGGCCGCCGAGCTGGCCGAGTTCGAGGACGTCGAGTACCTGGTCGCGGGGCAGGCCGAGGGCGTCGGCCTGCTGGAGACAGTCGCGCAGGGCGAGGACGGCTCCGGCGAGGCTGCTGTTGGCGACCAGCTTGAGCGCGGCGGCGGTGGCGGCGTCGTCGGCCCGGTGCACGGTGCCCAGTGCTTCGAGAACCGGCCGGACGCGAGCGAGTACGTCCTGGTCGGCGGCGGCGAGGATCTTCAGGGCGCCCGCGGCGGCGGTCGGTACGGAGCCGAGGACGGGCGCGTGGACGTAGCGCGGGCCGAGCTGCCCGGCGAGCGCGGCGGCCTCGGCGGGGGCGACGGTGCTCGTGTTCACGACGACCGTGTCGGTGCGCAGCGCGTCGCGTACCCGGTCGACGACTTCGCGGCAGGCCGGGCCGTCGAACAGGGCGAGGAGTACGACATCGGCCCGCGCCACGGCGTCGTTCGGGTCGGCGACCGTCTCGAACGCGCCCGCCGTGCGCCCGGAACGAGTCCAGCCGACAACGCGCCGGCCCTGTGCCGCCAGCCGGGCCGCCAACGCGGTGCCCATGCGGCCGAGACCCAGAACGGCGATCGTGATCGTGTGCGGTGTGGTCGTGGCTGTGGGCATCGCTGTGGCCGCGGCTGTCGTCATGGCTCCCAGCGTGCGCGGGCGCCAGGCCTGCGACAAGCGCAAATCTCGCAGGTCCGCATTGCGTGCCGCGCATACCTGCTGGTCAACTGGAGCAATGGAGCTGACGGTGTGGCGGACGTTCGTGACGGTGTGCCGACTCGGGTCGCTGTCGGCGGCGGCCGCCGAACTCGACCACACACAGTCGGCCGTCTCGCGGCAGATCGCCGGTCTGGAGCGCCAACTCGGCGTACCGCTGCTGCGGCGCCACGCGCGCGGGGTGCGCCCCACGGCGGCAGGTGAGGTGTTCCGTCGGCACGCGGTGGCGGCGCTCAACGAGGCCGACCGCGCTGTTAGGGCCGTACGCGACGTCCGTGACGGAACGGGCGGCCGCCCGCTGGCCGTTGGTGCGACGCCGTCACTGGCCGCCGGGATCGTGCCCGCCGCGATCCGAGACCTGCTGGAGACGGCCGGGCCGCTGCGGTGGAGCCTGCTGCCCGGGCTGAGCGCGCGACTGCACGAGCGCGTCGTCGCCGGTGAGCTCGACCTCGCGGTGGTCACCGACGCGCCGCCCGGCCTGCCCGACGACTCCCGCATCCAGCGGCGGTTCCTGGGCCTGGACGAGATGGTCGTCGTCGTGCCGGTCGGTCATCGGGTGGCGGGGCGCGGCAGGGTGCCCGTGAGCGAACTGGCCGACGAGACCTGGGCCGAGGACAACGACGGCTCGGCCGCACTGCTGCGTCGGCACGCCGCCCGCGCAGGAGTCACCGCCCGTATCGACCTCGCCGCGGCCGACCTGCTCGGCAAGACGGCCCTGGTCGCCACCGGCCACGCCGTCGCCCTGATCCCGGGCGCACTGACGCCCGCGCTGCGCGCCGACGTCACCACAGTCCCCCTCGTCGACCCGCCGACCCGCGGCATCCACGCGCTCACCCCGCGCCGCGACCCCCATCCGTCCGCGGCACCCCTGCTCGACCACATCGCGGCGGCCTTCGGCTCTCAGCCCGAGGAACCGGGCGAGGGCCCATCCGAAGCCCCGTCCGAGGACCCCTCCGAAGCCCCGTCGGAGTCGCCGTATGAATCCCCGTGCCAGTCCTCGCCGTCCCAGTCCTCCCAGTCCTCGTCGGCCCCGTCGTCCCCGTCCTCCTCGTCCCCCGCCCGCAGCGGGTCCTCGCCGAGGCGTACGGGCGCGGCGAGGGCGGATTCGTAGGCGGTGCGGTCGAAGACATAGGGGCCCAGGGCCAGTTCTCCCCATTCCGCGCGGAAGGGCTGCCGGAACGACGACCAGGTGACGGTGTGCGGGGTGGCGGTGATGACGGCGACGAGGGGCCAGCAGCCCCAGACGCCGCAGGAGCAGCCGAGTACGGGTGTCCTGCCGGTGGCGGCGTCCGCGAACTCGGGGCCGGGATCGCCGAGGAAGTGGCGTACGGGATCGCCGAGTTCGGAGGTGATCAGGCCGTTGTGCTGGCCGAGGAGGAACCGCTCCTGTTCGGCCGGGGTGTCCTCCTCGTGTTCCTGCCGCCAGAGTTCGCGGGTGGCCTCGGCGACGCTCGTGCGCAGGTCGGTGCCGTCGATACGGACGCCCCAGAGGGGATCGGAGACGTAGGCGCCGGTGCCGTAGTTCAGAAACTCGATGCGCTGCATGCCTGCCATCCTGCGGCGGGGCAGGGGCCCGGCGCGACCGCATTGCCGTACGGCTGCCCTCGGCCCAGCGGGCGAATCCCCTGGTCAGCACGGATTGTCAGTGGCACCTGGCACGGTGGGCCCATGACCTTGTGGACCCCGATGGATCCGTCATGAACGACCTCCCCCGCACCCTGCACACCTGGTTCACGGAGAACCGGGAACGGCTGCTGGCCCACGGCATCACCGGCGACATCCGACGCTCGCCCAACGGGCGTGACAAGTCCAGCAGTTGGCTGACCCTGGAGGCGGGCGACCGGATCGCCATGCTCATCGTCTGGAGCACCGGCGAGGCGGAGCTGGAGCTCGGCGACGCGACGACGGGAGAGGTGCGTCCGGAGCACCGCGATCTGCGCTCGATAGAGGAACTCCTCGAGGCCGTCGCGGTCGTACGGGACTGGACGCTGCCGGCCGGGACGGGGACCGGGAGCGGAACGGAAGGCGCGACGGCGGGGGCAGGGGTGGGGGTGGCCGAGTAGGGCTAGTGCCCCGGCCTGTTCGGGTACTGGGCCTTGTCGTCAGGGCCCAGCCCAGCCCAGCCCCTGCCCGGCTCCTGTCCCCACGGCCCGGTCCGCCGACCGTCCCTCAGGCCCCCGCGAGCTTACGCACCTTGACCGCCGTTCCGTAGGCGCAGATCTCCTGGTAGCCCTCGCCGAGCTCGTTGGCGTCGAAGCGCATGGCGAGGATGGCGTCCGCGCCCTTGGCCCCGGCCGCCTCGACGAGGCGGGTCTGGGCCTCGACGCGGCTTTCCTGGAGCATCTTGGTCATGCCCTTCAGCTCGCCGCCCACCAGGGACTTGAAGGCGGCGCCGATCTGGGAGCCGATGTGACGGCTGCGCACGGTGATGCCGAAGGTCTCGCCGAGGACTTCGGTCACCTCGTAGCCGGGCAGGTCGTTCATGGTCGAGAGCAACATGTCGCTGTCCTCCGGGGGTTGGGGGGAGTCGGGGTGGTGGGGAGTCGAGGTGGTGGGGCGGGACTGTCGGTGCGACCCGGCCGCCCGCCGTGCAGGATGCACCGGGCAGGGGCCGGGGAGGCGTTGCCACGCCCGGCCGGGGGCTGTCTGCCTCAGGGCCGTGCCCGCGCGTAGTGCCGGGCCACGGCGCCGAAGGCCTGCTTGGGTTCCCAGTGCCAGTCGCGGCCCGGTTCGGTGAGTTCGCGCCAGCGCGGCTTGACCAGGGCGTACGAGGCGAGGTCGAGGTCGTAGCGGGGCTCGGGCCAGTGCGGCGCGTCGGGGGACACGAAGTTGTAGACCAGGGCCGCGTACAGGTCCATCGACTCGAAGACGTCCAGCAGACCCGCCAGATGCCTCGCCTGGGTGCGTTCGCTGCGGACGAGGTTGCCCTTGATCTGCTGCGGCACCTTCTCGTAGTCCACGACGTCCCAGCCCATGCCGCCCTGCTCCGGGGCGCCCCGGTACGTACAGGTGCCGAACTCCGAGACCACGACCGGCTTTCCCCAGCGCCGGTACGTACGCAGCCTGCGGACGTGGTCCGCGCGGCGCGGGAACGAGGAGTAGTAGTTGACGCTGACGAGGTCGAAGAGCCGCCAGTCGACCGGGTCCTCCTCCGCGGCGCCGTAGGTCAGTTTCCCGTGGAACACGGACCGGCCGGTGCGCGCCGCCTTGGCGATGAACTCGTTCAGGCGGCGCATCATCCGCTCTGGGTCGTAGTTGCCCTTGGACAGGTTCTCGATGCGTTCGAGGACGTTGTCGCCGGGCACGATCCCCGGCACGAAGAGCAGGAACTCGCAGCCCACGCTGAGGTGAACGGCCGCGCCCTGCCTGCGCAGGCGCTCGGCCTGCCGCCCGGTCTCCGCGAGGTGGTCGAGGATCTCCCGCTGCGGCCGGTCCGAGAGGCGGGGCTGCAGCCAGACGTGCAGGCCGCGTTCCGCCGCCTCGTTGGCCGTGTCCCGCAGGCGTTCGACACCGTCGCCGAAGACGGACACCGAACTCGCGTGCAGGTCCTTGTCGATCGCGCGGAGGTCCGCCCGCATACGCGCCGCGGACCAGCCGGTGTGCGGCGTCTCCCCGCCGATGACCTCGTAGCAGACACCGCGGTACGTGAGCCCGCCGCGCCGCTTCGCCGCGGTACGTGCGGCGGCGTTGCCCTCCGCCTCCGCGGCCGCCTTGTCTGCGGTCCCGGTCCCGGTCCCGCTGCGGGTTCCGGTGCCGGTGGCCTCTGTGGCCTCGGCGCTGCCCGGGCCGTTGCCCGTCAGCAGCAGGCCGCCCGTCGTGCCCGCGACACCGGCCGCTGCCGCCGCCGTGAGGAACCGCGCCCGGCTGATCCTCCTGCCGCTGCTTCGGCTCCCGCCCCGGCCCCCGCTTCGGCTCCCGCTCCCGCTTCCGTCGCCGTCGTCGCTTCCGTCGCGCATGTGCCGCCTCCCGCCGTCGCGCCTGTCGGCCGTCGTCCCGTCGGCCGTCCTCGTCGCCCGCCGGGGCCGCGTCCACGCTGGTGAGGCTCGGCCCCGGCGGTACGCCACCAGCATGGGAGGGCCGTCCGGTCGCGGGCGTCGGCCGATGGTCTACGGGCCCGCGACCTTGGTAGGACCCGGCGAGGGGGTTGAGGTCCACAGGGTGGTGATCCAACGGAAAAGCGGGCGGAAGGCCGCCGGGGCCAGGGGAGTTGAACGTCCGACGGCACACCCCCCACCCGCTGCGGGACCCCTCAAGCCCCCACGCTGCCGTCGATCCCCTCGCGCAGGAAGTCCGCGTGACCGTTGTGGCGTGCGTACTCGTGGATCAGGTGCAGCATGACCAGGCGCAGCGAGACGTCCGCGCCCCAGCGGGGTTGATGGCCGACGACGTCGAGGGACTCGGCGGCCTCCTCGATGCGCCGGGCGTGCGCGACCTCGCGTTCCCAGGCCGCGAACGCCTCGGTGGCCGAGGCCTCGCGGGCGTCGTAGGCGACCTGGTAGTCGCCGTCCTCGGACCAGACCAGGGGCACGTCCTCGCCGTTGATGACCCGGCGGAACCAGGTGCGTTCGACCTCCGCCATGTGCCGCACCAGGCCGAGCAGGGACAGGGTGGACGGCGGCATCGACCGCTGCCGCAGGTCCTCCTCGCTCAGGCCCTCGCACTTCATGGCAAGGGTGGCGCGGTGGAAGTCGAGATAGGCGCGCAGCGTCGCGCGTTCCCCCTCGCGCAGCGGTGGGTTGGTGCGTTCGACGGCCATGGTGCTCCGGTCCTCCCGTTCGGTCCCCGGCATCGGTACACGGGGGATTGCCAGCCGCGTCGCGCGTCGCGGAAGAGCGCCGCTCGCAGCAGAGTCCTCCGAACTCGTCCGAACCCCTCCGGACTCCTTCGAGCTCCTACGAAGTGGCCCGGGTCGCACCCCTCCGAACTCCCGCGTACGGCTGAGCCGTTGACGCTACCCCGGGACCCGCGGCCCGGTACGGCGAAATGGGCTCGACCTCGGCCCCCGCGGCGGGGTGCACTGACCTCATGACATCTCCCGTGGAAGAACTGCTTCCCGCCACCCGCCGTGCCCTGCTGCACCGCATCGCCGTCGCCCAGACGGAAGGCCGTACGCCGTCTCTCGTCGCCGCCGTGGTCCGGGGCGGGAAACCGGTCTGGAGTGAGGCCCGGACTTGCGTGGACGGGCACGCCCCGGACCTCGACGTCCAGTACCGCATCGGTTCGATCACCAAGACCTTCACGGCGGTCCTGGTGATGCGGCTGCGGGACGAGGGACTGCTCGACCTCGGCGATCCGCTGGACAAGCACCTCCCCGGCACCGGGGCCGGAGAGGCCACCATCGCCGAACTGCTCGCCCACACCGGGGGACTCGCCGCCGAATCGCCCGGCCCCTGGTGGGAACGCACCCCCGGCAGCCTGCGCCCCGAACTCGCCGATGTGCTGGGCGAGCAGCCACTACGGCATCCGGTCGGCCGCCGCCACCACTACTCCAACCCCGGGTACACCCTGCTCGGCGCCCTGGTGGAACGCCTGCGCGGTGCACCCTGGGAAGAAGTGCTGCGGGCCGAGATCCTGGAGCCGCTGGATCTGCGCCGTACGAGCGGGGCGCCGCAGTCCCCGCACGCGGGCGGCTGGGCCGTCCACCCTTGGGCGGACGTGATGATGCCGGAGCCGCTGGAGGACCTGGGCCGGATGGCCGCGGCCGGTCAACTCTGGTCCACAGCGGGCGACCTGGCCCGCTTCGCGGCCTTCCTGACGCACGGCGACGAGCGGGTGCTCGGCTCCGAGTCGCTCCTGGAGATGCGGACGCCCGCCGCCCCCGCCGAGACCTCTGAGCTCGCCTCCGGCACGGGGTACGGCCTGGGTCTGCAACTCCAGCTCCGGGACGGGCGGGTGCTCGCCGGTCACTCCGGCTCGCTGCCGGGCTTCCTGGCGAACCTCGTCTTCAGCCCGGAGGAGGACCTCGGTGCCGTGGTCCTCACCAACTGCACCTCCGGCCCCGCCGTCTCCCTGGTGGCCGCGGACCTGCTCCGGATCGTCGCCGAGGCCGAGCCGCGCATCCCGGAGCCCTGGCGGCCGCTGACCGAACTCGACGACTCCCTGCTCGAGTTGGCCGGGCCCTGGTACTGGGGGACCGCGACCGTGGCGCTCCGTCCGTCGAGCGAGGGTGGTCTCTCCCTCGGACCGCTGGAAGGCGCCGGGCGGCGTTCCCGTTTCCGGGCCAACGGCGATGGGACGTGGACCGGCCTCGACGGCTACTACGCGGGCGAGTTGCTGCGTGCGGTCCGGCGCCCGGACGGCACGGTGAGCCATCTCGACCTGGGCTCGTTCGTCTTCACCCGGGAGCCCTACGAGAAGGGGGCACCGGTCCCCGGCGGCGTAGACCCCGAGGGCTGGCGCCCGCTGCCCCGGTAACTCTCGTAACCCGACGAGGGCCATCACCGGACGGCCGCCCGCCCGGCGCCGGTCGGTGATCCAGTAGGTGAGTCACCAACTGCTGTGTCCCGGGCGGGTGTTTCACGTGAAACAACGTGCAGCGCCCGCCCGCGACGACGCCTCACTGCCGCTCACTGCCGCGTCAGAGGGCCAGCTTGAAGCCCACGTGGGAGCCGGTGAACCCGAGGCGCTCGTAGAACCGGTGCGCATCGGTGCGGGTGGCGTCGGAGGTGAGCTGGACCAACTGGCAGTCCTGACGGCGGGATTCCTCGATGGCCCACTCGATGAGCTGTCCCCCGAGGCCGCTGCCGCGCGCATCGGCGTGGATCCGTACCGCCTCGATGAGCGAACGCGTCGCGCCCTTGCGGGACAGGCCCGGGATGATCGTGAGCTGAAGGGTGCCGATGACCTTGCCGTCCCGTACGGCGACGACCAGATGCTGGTTCGGGTCCTCGGCGAGGCGGGTGAAGGCGTCACGGTACGGGGTGAGATCGTCCGGCGACTCGCGCTGGGCGCCCAGTGGGTCGTCGGCGAGCATGTCCACGATCGCCTGAAGGTCACCCGGCGTCGCGGGCCTGATCTCGATGTCCATGAATCCGCAGCCTAAGCGGTGGCCGGGCAGTAGCTCCCGGCGGGCCGGGCGGCGGGGTCAGGAGCCCGTGGGTGCCGAGGCGAGCGGGACTCCTGCTGTCTCCACGGCCCTTACCAGCGGCGCGAGTTGGGGGTCGCGCGCCGCCTCGTCGAGCGCTTCGCGCAGTGCGGCGTCGTTGGTGGGGCGGGCCTCGTCGAGCAGCTTGTGGCCCTCTTCGCTGACATCGGTGTAGATGCCGCGGCGGTCGGTGGGGCAGAGGTAGCGGCGCAGCAGGCCGCGGTCCTCCAGGCGTGTGACCAGGCGGGTCGTCGCGCTCTGGCTCAGTACGACGGCGTCGGCGACCTGCTTCATCTGCAGATGGCCGCCCTCGCCGTTGTGCTGGCGGCTCAGGGTGTTCAGGAGCGAGTACTCGCGGACGCTGAGCCCGTGTCCGGACTGGAGCGCCTTCTCGATGTGCGCCTCGATCCGCCCGTGCAGCAGCGAGAGCGCGCACCACCTCTGGGCCAGCGCGGTGAGTGCGGGATCCGTGGCAGCCATGGTCCGGAGCCTCCTCGCCGTTCGTCCCTCGCAGGTCGTCCTCTTCCGGACCGAGGATACGCCACCCGGGGCGATAGCCCGCGCTTGCAAATAAAGCGCGTCTGCAATTATTGTCGACGCGTTATATAGGCACGTGCAAGAAAAGTCTGGGAAGGTGGCACATGCCCCTCGCGCTCCTCGCCCTGGCGGTCGGGGCCTTCGGTATCGGCACCACGGAATTCGTGATCATGGGCCTGCTGCCCGAGGTCGCCGACGACTACGGGGTCTCCATCCCCACCGCCGGTCTCCTGGTCACCGGCTATGCGCTCGGCGTCATGATCGGGGCGCCGATCATGACCGCGCTCGGCACCAAGGTCACCCGTAAACGGATGCTGATGGTCCTGATGGGGCTCTTCATCGCCGGGAACCTGCTCTCCGCGGTCGCCCCGAGCTTCGAGGTGATGCTCTCGGGCCGGATCCTCGCCTCCCTCGCCCACGGCGCCTTCTTCGGCATCGGCTCGGTCGTCGCCGCGGACCTGGTGGCCGCCGAGCGGAAGGCCGCGGCCATCGCGATGATGTTCACCGGTCTGACGGTCGCCAATGTGGTGGGAGTGCCGCTCGGCACGCTGATCGGCCAGCACGCGGGCTGGCGGGTGACCTTCGCCCTGGTCGCGGGACTCGGTGTGCTCGGCCTGCTCGGGGTCGCCGCCCTGGTACCGGACACGGCCCGGCCCGAGGGCGTGCGCCTGCGCCACGAGGTCGCCGTCTTCCGCAACGTCCAGGTCCTGCTCGCCATGGCGATGACGGTGCTCGGCTTCGGCGGGGTCTTCGCGGCGATCACCTACATCGCCCCGATGATGCGCGAGGAGGCGGGCTACGCCGACTCCTCCGTGACCTGGCTGCTCATCCTCTTCGGCCTCGGCATGGTCGGCGGCAACCTGGTCGGCGGGCGCTTCGCGGACCGCGCCCTGATGCCGATGCTCCACGTCTCGCTGAGCGGGCTGACCGTGGTCCTCGCCCTGTTCACGGTCACCGCACAGAACAAGATCACCGCCGCCGTGACGCTCTTCCTGATCGGCGCCATGGGCTTCGCCTCGGTGCCCTCGCTCCAAAAGCGCGTACTCGACCAGGCCGCGGGCGCTCCGACGCTGGCCTCGGCGATGAACATCGGCGCCTTCAACCTGGGCAACGCCCTCTCCGCCTGGCTCGGCGGCCTGGTGATCTCGGCCGGCCTCGGCTACACCGCGCCGAACTGGGTCGGCGCCCTGCTCGCCGGTTCCGCGCTGCTGCTCGCCGTACTGTCCGCCGCGCTGGAGCGCCGTGCGAAGTCGGCGCCCAGCAGGATCGTGGCCGGCGCGGGACCGGCCCGGGAGCGCGCATCCGAGTCGCTGCGCCTCGGCGGGGACGGACCACGCGCCTGACAGGGCTCGCGTACAGCCGACCGGTGGGACGCGAAGCGGTTCAGGCGGCGGCGACCGTGAGCGGAGCGAAACGGCGCCGCCAGTCGCCCGGCAGTACCGGCGCACCCGCGAGCATGACCGTGGTGAACTCGCCGCCGCGCAGGCCCTGTTCCCCGGCCCAGCCGAGCAACTCCTCGTGGCGTACGTCGATATCGGTACGCAGCTCGCGCGCGGTCCCGGCCGCGAGCGCGGCGAACAGGGCCCGGGCCGTGGCGGTGTCCTCGGCGATCAAGGGCCCGATCACATCGTGGTGCGTGTTCGGCCAGGAGGCCGCGAACCCGGTGAGGCGGCCCCGCGCCTCGGCCACCCGGAACTGGTGGGCGAAGGCCGGGAGGCGGGTGATCAGGTGCGTGCGGTCCAGGCCGAAGATCTCCGCGTCCAGGCGCAGGATCGCGGGGAGGTCCTCGGCCGAGGCCGGACGCGTCGCGATGCCAAGCACGGGACCGGTGTCCGCGAGGCGGCCCACGAGCGTCTCCGCCCGCGTCACCTCGCGGAAGCCGAGACGCTCGTAGAGCGGACGCCCGGTGGAGGTGGCGTGCAGGGTCAGCGCACCGGCTCCGGACTCGGCGAGTACGTGCCGCATCAGCCGTAGCCCGAGCCCCCTGCGCTGGTGGTGCTCGGCGACCAACACCATGCCGATCGCGCCGAGTTCGGGCTTCTCGTACGTTCCGAACCGGGTGAGGGTGCAGACACAGGCCAGCCCCTCGCCCGACGGATCGTCGACCCCGAATCCGGCGCCCGCCGTGAGTAGGAACCCCCATTTGTGCTCCTCGCTCGACCACCCCCGCGACTGCGCCAGATCGGCACAGGCGAGCAGATCGCGTCGGCTGAGGCGGCGGATGGGGAGTTCCAAGAGGTCAGGTGTCGACACGCAGGTCAGGCTGTCGGACGAAGACCTCCGGCGTCCACCGTTTTGCGGGCGGCAGGGTTCTCGCGGGCCTGGGACCGCTGCTTTCGGCCACGCCGGGTGAGCCCCCAGGGCTTGAGCAGGGAGACGGCCGTCAGGAAGACATAGGTGGCGAGTGCGACGGACGGGGCCACGACGAGATTGACCGTATCCGTGACGGGTTCTCCCGCCATGGCCTCGGCCGCGGCGGTGTTGATCCCCGGCCTGAGCGAGAAGACGGTCAGCCCCGTGGCGATCAACGACACCCAGAACTTGACCGAGACCCAACGGTGTTGGAGGAGCCCCCACTGCGTACCGAGCGACAGCACCAGACCCGTCGCCAGCGTGGTGAAGGCCATCGGCAGCAGCAGCCAGTCGGCGAACATCTTCATCGAGCGGTACGAGGCCTCGGCGGCCTCCGGCGAGCCGGTGGCCGCCGCCGTGATCGCGAGCGCGAGCAACCCGAGCGAGAGCCCCAGCCAGCCGACCGAGGCACAGACATGGAGTACGAGAAAGGCCCTGCGTGAGGGGCGGCGAAGTTTCACGTGAAACACCGTGCCGCCGCGAGCGGGTGTGCCGCGTCTGACGGCGGGAGTAACCGGGGCTACTGGCCTGGGCGTAGGCGGGCGCCCGGACCGGGCCGAACGACCCGCCTTATCCCAGGTCGGCGGCGTGCATCGCGCGTACGCCTTCCACGTTGCCGTCGAGGTAGTGGCGCAGGGACAGCGGCACCAGATGCACGGAGGCGATGCCGACCCGGGTGAAGGGCACCCGCACGATCTCGTACTCGCCGCGTGGCTCGTCGACCTCGGGGCCGTGCCGCTGGCCGAGGTCCATCGATTCGAGGCGGCACACGAAGAAGTGCTGGACCTTCACCCCGGTCGCGCCGCCGTCCGCGCCGATGTGCTCGACGGTGTCCACGAAACAGGGCACGACATGGGAGATCTTGGCGCCGAGTTCCTCGTGGACCTCACGGTGGAGCGCGTCGACGACGGTGGCGTCCTCGGGCTCCACGCCGCCGCCGGGGGTGACCCAGTACGGATCGACTCCGGGCTTGGTCCGCTTGATCAGGATGAACTCGTCGCCGTCGAGAAGGACGGCACGTGCGGTGCGCTTGACCACGGGTCGGACGGTCATGGAAGAAATGTGGCCCCGGGCATTGGCCGTGAAACCTCTTGTGGCGCGGGTCGTTCGCACCGCCCCGGACCGCCGGACCCGTGGCTTGTAGTGCTCAGCCCCGCTGGTCGAGCGCCGTATCCAGGGCGCGCAGCACGTCCGCGACCAGGTCCTCGGTGTTCTCGGCGCCCGCCGAGAACCGGACGAAGCCCTCGGCGACGGCGTCCCCGCCCCAGCGGCCGCGCCGCTCGGCGGTGGACCGTACCCCGCCGAAACTCGTGGCGTCGTCGACCAGGTGCAGGGCGTCGAGGAAGCGCTCGGCGTGGGCGCGCGAGGGCAGCGTGAAGGAGACAACGCAGCCGAAGCGGTGCATCTGCCGCGCGGCCACCGCGTGCGAGGGGTCCTCGGGCAGACCGGGGTAGCGCAGCCCGGACACCTCGGTGCGGGAGCGCAACGCCTGCGCGAGGGCGAGCGCGTTGGCGTTCTGGCGCTCGGCACGCAGCTCCAGGGTGGCCAGCGAGCGGTGGGCGAGCCACGCCTCCATCGGCCCCTGGATCGCGCCGACGACCTTGCGCCAGTTGCGTACGGACGCGGCCAGCGCGGCGTCCCGGCAGACCACGTACCCGAGCAGGACGTCCCCGTGGCCGGTGAGCTGCTTGGTGCCACTGGCCACCGCGAAGTCCGCGCCGAGTTCCAGCGGGCGCTGCCCGAGCGGGGTGGCCAGGGTGTTGTCGACGGCGACCAGGGCGCCGCCCGCGTGCGCGCGGTCGGCGAGGCGCCGTACGTCGCAGACGTCCAGGCCGGGGTTGGACGGGGTCTCGATCCACAGCAGCCGTGCGCCGTCGAGCACTTCGAGCTGGGCGTCCCCACCGGTGGGAGCCGTACGGACCTCGATACCGAACGCGGTGAGCTGCTCCCGTACGAGCGGCAGTGCCTGGTAGCCGTCGTCGGGCAGGACGACCGCCTCCCCGGCGCGCAACTGGGAGAAGAGCACCGCCGAGATGGCGGCCATGCCGGAGGCGAAGACGAGCGTCTCGGTCCCGTCGACGCCGGGCGCCTCCAGTTCGCCGATGGCGCGTTCCAGCTGGGTCCAGGTCGGATTGCCGTCCCGGCCGTAGGTGTACGCCCCGGTGGGCTCGCCCGGCAGGTGGTAGTGCGCGGCGAAGACGGGACCCGGCATGCTCGGCTCGTGCTTCACCGGTGCCGGAAGTCCGGCGCGCACCGCCCGGGTGCCCTCGCCCGTCGTGCCCGCCCCGGGCTCCGGCGTGTTCGCCGTCATGACCGCTCCTTCACTTCCTCACGCACCGCCCCGAGGAGCCCGTCCACCGCCGACTCGACCTCGGCCAGGCAGGTCTCGAATCCCTCGAGGTCACCGTAGTAAGGGTCCGCCACCTCCGCTTCGGTGCCCGCGGCGGGGTCGTAGGAGCGCAGCAGGCGCACCTTGGCGGCGTCCTCGGGGCCGGGGGCCAGGCGCCGCAGCTCCCGCAGGTGTTCGCGGTCGAGAGCGATCACCAGGTCGAGGCGGGAGAACCACTCGGCACGGAACTGCCGGGCGACGTGGTGGCCCGGATATCCGGCCGCCTCAAGCACGGACACGGTCCGCGGATCGGCTCCGTCGCCCTCGTGCCAGCCGCCCGTTCCGGCGCTGTCGGTCTCCACGAGCGCGTCCAGGCCCGCCTCCTGAAGCCGTGCGCGGAAGACGATCTCGGCCATCGGCGAGCGGCAAATGTTGCCCGTGCAGACGAAGCAGACGCGGTAGGCCAAGGTGCTCAGTCCTCGTCCGGCAGGGCCAGGTGCAGCGCCCAGGAGACGATCGAGATGATCAGGCCGCCGAGTACCGCCGTCCAGAAGCCCTCGACGTGGAAGCTCACGTCCAGCTTGTCCGCCAGCCACGAGGTCAGCAGCAGCATGAGCGCGTTGACCACCAGTGTGATCAGGCCCAGCGTCAGGATGAACAGCGGGAAGGTCAGCACCTTGACCACCGGCTTCACCAGGAAGTTCACCAGACCGAAGAGCAGCGCCACGACGATCAGGGTGAGCGCCTTGTTCGCGGTGCTGTCCCCGGTCAGCGTGATCTTGTCGAGCACCCAGACCGCGACCAGGAGCGCTCCCGCATTGGCCAGCGTCTTGACTACGAAATTCTTCATGGGTCTGATCGTGGCAGACACGGCGGATCAATGGACCTGCCCGTCCGGAAGAAGGACGGACCGCACCGCCGCGGCACGGCAGGCGCACGGCGAGGAGCACAGCACCGCGATGAAGGCTTTCCGGCTGGAAGAACTCGAAGTGGAGCGCGCCGCGAACGACGGCGCGTATCTGCAGTTCCTGCGGGAGCGGAACATGTCGGTCGGCCTGTACGCGCTCGACGCCGGACAGACCGACCCTCAGCAGCCGCACCGCCAGGACGAGGTCTACTTCGTCGTCAGCGGCCGGGCGGCCATCACCGTCGGCGAGGAGACCACACCGGTGGCGCGCGGCAGCGTCGTCTACGTGCCCGCCGGTGTCCCGCACAAGTTCCACCACATCAGCGAGGACCTGCGTGTGATGGTCGTCTTCTCGCCGCCCGAGAGCTGAACCCGGCGGGCGCGTGTCCCCGGGTCGTACGCGGACCCGGGATTCCCTAGGGGGAGGTTCAGGGATCGGCGAGGGGTGCGAGGGCTCCTTTCGTGCGGCGCGCCGCCTAGCATCGACAGCGAGGACGACAAGGTGCCGAGGTGCCCCGAGCGGCTGGACGAGAGGCAAGGACGATGGCTGGGCGAGGATTCTTCGCGGGTTTGCCCGGGTGGGTGAAGTGGGTCGCGGTGCCCCTGCTGGCCCTGGTCGTCTTCGGCGGTGTGCTGGGCGGCATCCTCTCCTTCCTGTTCGGACTGCTGTTCAAGGTGCTGCTCCTGGTGGCCCTGGTGGCGGGCCTGATCTACGTCGTACGGAAGGTCACCCGCTCCGGGGCGGGGCGCGGGGACTTGTAGGCGCGCTACGGCGCGCGAGGCGCAGGGCGGGGCGGTGCGGGGCGGGGGCCCGTGCCGCCCCGCGGCCTTGGTGGGTAGTGCGGGTCAACGGGGCGTACGGGCAAGGGCGTTGCGAGGCCGGGCCGGGCGGTGTCCGGTGCTGTCGGTCCGGCCGGGGGCGGGAGAGCGTGTTCGGGCGCCTGTAGCAGGCGTTCCCTCGCCAGGGGGAAGTTTTTCCACAGGCGGCCGGTGGTCAACGGTCAGCCGTTAAAGTCCAGAACTCCCAGCACAGGGCGAGGCCACGGGCCGAGCCCCTCCCGTTTTCCTCTCCGACCCCCTCCGGAGCCCCACCTTCGGGAGTCACCTTGGCCAGGACCGACGCAGGCCCCGCGAAGTCCCCGCCCGCCCAGCCGACCGCCGCCCGCCGCCCGTCCGCCGGACCTCCGCCCGGCGCCCCGACCCTCATCTCCTCGGTGCAGCGCGCGATGCGTCTGCTCGAAAGCGCGGCCCTGCACCGGGACGGCGCCCCCGCCAAACAGCTCGCGCGGGAGGCCGGGCTCGCCCTGCCCACCGCGTACCACCTGCTGCGGACCCTGGTGCACGAGGGATATCTCCGGCGCGAGCAGGGGGTGTTCGTCCTCGGCTCGGCCGCCGAGCGACTGAGCAGTGGCGCGGCGGCGCACAACCGTCGCGCCAAGATCGACGAGACCCTGCACACCTGTAGTGAACTCCTCGGTGTTCCGCTCTACTTCGCGGTCTACCAGGAGGGCGAGATCGAGGTGGTCACGGTCGCGGACCGGGCCGCCTACCCGGCCGTGGAGGAGTGGGCGGACTTCCGGGCCACGGCGCACGCCCACGCGATCGGCCAGTGTCTGCTCTCCCAGCTCGACCCGCAGGCCCGCCGCGAACACCTGACGCGTCACCCCGTACGCCCGCTGACGCCCTACACGGTGCGTGACGGGCGGGAGTTGTTGGCGCGACTCGAAAGAGTGCCGCGCATGCAACCGGTGACGGAGCGTCAAGAATACGCACTCGGAACGGTTTGCGCCGCGGTCCCCATCACAGCGGGCACCACGGCCGCCGCCGTGGCCCTCTCCCTCCCCGCTCACCAGGCACGACGCCTGTTGCCCGTGGCGCACAGACTCCAGGCCGAGATCAGTCGAGTGGTGGGTTCACTGGCGTTCTCTATCAGCATCTGAAAACTCACTCCTTGTGATCTCTCGTATACGTAGAGCAAGATTCTCTTCAGTCGGACAGAGTGCGGATCACGGCGTGAGCCAGGACCGCGTTCTGGCTCCGGCGTCCGGACACGACGGCACACGACGCGACGGGGTAGGCATGCGCGAGTCGGTACAAGCAGAGGTCATGATGAGCTTCCTCGTGTCGGAGGAGCTCTCGTTCCGCATTCCGGTGGAACTGCGGTACGAGACCGCCGACCCCTATGCGGTACGGCTGACCTTTCACTTGCCCGGGGACGCACCCGTCACCTGGGCCTTCGGCAGGGAACTGCTGATCGACGGAGTGGGCGGACCGTGCGGCGACGGAGACGTACGCATCGCACCCGCCGACTCCGAACAGCTCCACGAGGTGCTGATCAAACTCCAAGTGGGCAGCGACCAGGCGGTGTTCAGGGCCTCCGTGGCCCCGCTGGTCGCCTTCCTGGACCGCACCGACAAGCTGGTCCCGCTCGGCCAGGAGCGCGCCCTCGCGGACTTCGACGCCCACCTCGACGAGGCGCTGGACCGCATCCTCACCGAGGAACAGAGCGCGGGCTGACACGGTCGCCGAGCGTTGCCGTAACGCTTCAGCTCTGCGCAAAGGAAGCGTCCCGTGCCGCCGAAGCCGTACCGGAGGGCGAACACCGCCCTCCGGCTCGGCGGCCGGTTCAGCGTTTGCGGCGCCGCCCGCGCCCGCCGCGCAGGGCCGCCCGGCCCGGACCGGCGCTCGCGCCCGTGCCGCTCGCGCCACCGCCGCCCGTACCGTCGCCGGTCGGGCCGCCCGCCGTGGCGCCGGCCGCGACGGGCGCCTCGCCGGGCTTGTCGGCCGAGACGACCAGCGCCGCGAGCGCCGTGGTCATCGGTACGGAGGCGACGAGCCCGATCGAGCCGATCAGGGTCCGCACGATCTCCTCCGCGACCAGCTCACTGTTGGCCACCGTGCCCACGCTGGACTGGGCGATGGAGAACAGCAGCAGCAAGGGCAACGCGGCGCCCGCGTAGGCAAGGACGAGGGTGTTGACCACCGAGGCGATGTGGTCGCGGCCGATGCGGATCGCCGCCCGGTACAGGCCGCGCCGCCCCATGCCCGGGTCGGCCTGGTGCAGTTCCCAGACCGCCGAGGTCTGGGTGACCGTCACATCGTCGAGCACACCCAGCGAACCGATGATGACCCCGGCGAGCAGCAGGCCGCTCATGTCCAGGTCGGGGTACAGGCCGTGGATCAGGCCCGTGTTGTCGTCGGTGTTGCCGGTCAGCGCCGCCCAGTCGATGAACAGCGAGCCGAGCAGACCGATGAGCAGCAGCGAGGCGAGCGTGCCGAGCACCGCGACCGAGGTTCTGGCCGTGAACCCGTGGCACAGATACAGCGCCACCAGCATGATCGCGCTGGCCCCGACCACCGCCACCACCAGCGGATTCGAGCCCTGCAGAATCGCCGGGAGGATGAACACGGTGAGCACCAGGAAGCTCACGGCCAGCGCGACCAGCGCCATCACCCCGCGCATCCGCCCCACGACCACCACCACGAGCGCGAACAGACCCGCGAGCACCACCAGCGGCAGCTTGCGGTTCACATCGGTGACGGAGTACTGGAGTTCGCGCGGCGCGTCCGGCGCGTAGGCGACGACCACCTTCTGGCCCTCGTGCAACTGCCGTGGCGAGTCCGGCTGGACGATCTCGGTGAAGGTGCGGCCCTTGTCCTTGCCGCTGGTCACCTTGACGGTCGCCTTGCTACAGGTGCCCTTGGCCCGCTGCTCGGCCGAGTTGCCCTCGGCGGTCGAGGTGTCGCCGTTGGGGGGTGTGGCCGAGGGGTTCACCGAGGAGCACGGGAGCTTGTCGAGCCGGGTCACCTCCGCCGACTGCGTCTGCCGGTCGAAGCCGACCCCGGTGCGCTTGTGGTCGGGGGTGTCACCGGGCCACAGCACGGCCAGGCCCACAACGACCGCCGCCGCGAAGGGAATCACCACCGCGGCGATGATCCGGCGCAGATGCCGGGAGACCGGCGCCGCCGGACCGTGGCTGTGCGTATGACCGTGCCCGTCGCCCCCGTGCCCGGCCGGACCACCGCCGTGACCACCGCCGCCACCGCCACCGCCCGCGCCGCCCCCGCCGTGTCCGCTGCCCGGCCCGTCGTGGCCGCCGTGACCGTGGCCGGGCGGCGGTCCGGAAGGCGGATTCGGGGGCTGCTGCATCGTCGTCACCGGCCGATCATCGCAAGAACGCCATGGGCCCACTGTTCAGCACGCCCGCCATGACGCTAGCGTGGAGGCACCTTTGCACAACGCGGGAGCTCGGAGCACCGGGCTGAGAGGGCGCTGAATCTCCGTACGGAGCAGGCATTTCGGACAGATTCCGAGGATGCCGGCCGACGGCGGGAGTGGCTGCGTCGACCGCCGAACCTGTTACCGGGTAATGCCGGCGTAGGGAGATAGGTCTCATGACCATTCACGACGCACGCACGCCTGCCTCCACACCGGAGGCCGGCACGGACGGCACACCTGCGGGCTGGCACAAGGCGTACATCGAGGGCTCCCGCCCCGATCTGCGGGTGCCGGTACGCCAGGTGCACCTCACCAACGGATCCGCCGTCACGCTCTACGACACCTCGGGCCCGTACACCGACCCGGCCGCCGAGCCCGACGTACGCGCCGGGCTCCCGGCGCTGCGCAACGCCTGGATCGCCGAGCGCGGCGACACCGAGGAGTACGAGGGCCGCCCGATGCGCCCCGAGGACGACGGCCTCAAGCCCAACTCCGCCGGGCTGCGCAACCTCGACGCCCTCTTCCCGGGCGGCGAGCGCAAGCCGCGCCGCAGCGCCACGGGCAGGCCGGTGACCCAGCTCGCGTACGCGCGCCGCGGTGAGATCACGCCCGAGATGGAGTACGTGGCCCTCCGGGAGAACGTCGACCCCGAGGTCGTCCGGGAGGAACTCGCCGCGGGCCGCGCGGTGCTCCCGGCCAACGTCAACCACCCGGAGATCGAGCCGATGATCATCGGCAAGCGGTTCCTGGTGAAGGTCAACGCCAACATCGGCAACTCCGCGGTGACCTCCTCCATCGAGGAGGAGGTGGAGAAGATGACCTGGGCCACCCGCTGGGGCGCCGACACGGTCATGGACCTGTCCACCGGCCGCAACATCCACACCACCCGCGAGTGGGTACTGCGCAACTCCCCCGTCCCCATCGGCACCGTCCCCCTCTACCAGGCCCTGGAGAAGGTCGACGGCCGCGCCGAGGAACTGACCTGGGAGATCTACAAGGACACGGTCCTCGAACAGGCCGAGCAGGGCGTGGACTACATGACCGTGCACGCGGGCGTACGCCTCGCGCACGTCCCGCTCACCGCGAACCGCAAGACGGGCATCGTCTCGCGCGGCGGCTCGATCATGGCCGCCTGGTGCCTCGCGCACCACAAGGAGAGCTTCCTCTACGAGCACTTCGAGGAGCTCTGCGAGATCCTCGCCGCCTACGACGTCACGTACTCGCTCGGCGACGGCCTGCGCCCCGGCTCCATCGCGGACGCCAACGACGAGGCGCAGTTCGCCGAACTGCACACCCTCGGCGAACTCAACCGCATCGCGCGCCGCCACGAGGTGCAGACGATGATCGAGGGCCCGGGCCACGTCCCGATGCACAAGATCAAGGAGAACATCGACCTCCAGCAGGAGATCTGCGAAGAGGCGCCGTTCTACACCCTCGGCCCGCTGACCACGGACGTCGCCCCGGCCTACGACCACATCACCTCCGGCATCGGCGCCGCGATGATCGGCTGGTGGGGCACGGCCATGCTCTGCTACGTCACGCCCAAGGAGCACCTGGGCCTGCCCAACCGCGACGACGTCAAGACCGGCGTGATCACGTACAAGATCGCCGCCCACGCCGCCGACCTAGCCAAGGGCCATCCGGGCGCCCAGGAATGGGACGACGCCCTGTCCGACGCGCGCTTCGAGTTCCGCTGGGAGGACCAGTTCAACCTGGCCCTCGACCCGGACACGGCACGGGAGTTCCACGACGAGACCCTCCCGGCCGAGCCCGCGAAGACCGCCCACTTCTGCTCGATGTGCGGTCCGAAGTTCTGCTCGATGAAGATCTCCCAGGACATCCGCCGCGAACACGGCAGTACGAAGTCCGAGATCGAGGCGGGGATGGAGCAGAAGTCGAAGGAGTTCGCGGACGCGGGGAACCGGGTGTATCTGCCGATCGCGGACTGAGTGAGCTGATCGGTCTGATCGGTCTGATCGGTCTGAGCGGACTGATCGGACCGAGGTCCAGGAAGGCGTCGTCCCAGAGGCTTTGGCCTGCTGGGACGACGCCTTTGCCCGTACTCGGTGAACTCCCGGACGGGCAGGGGCCCGTCGTCAGTGGTTCACGGTGACCGTGCGGGTCAGAGCGCGGTCGTCGTGCTTCGGGAGGACGACGCCCTCGGCGGTCACGCGGTCGCCCTTCTCGATCTTCGGGGCGTCGGTGCGCGGGCCGACGATCCACTTCAGGTCGGGTCCGGCGAGGGTGAACACAGTGACCTCGTGGCCGCGGATCTTCTCCGTACGGACGTCGGTGACCTTGCCCTTCGCCTTCACGTGCTTGAGGTTGCCCGGGTGCTTCGGGGGCTTGCAGTGCGCCGGAAGCGCGGGGCGCGCGTGCTCACCTTCCGCGCCGGCGGGGAGCGCGGGCTTGGTCCGCTCAGCCCTCTTCGCGTCCGTCCCCGTCTCGTCCGTCCCCACCTTCAACTCCGGCTTGGTGAGGCCTTTCCCAAGGTTCGCCCCGAGGCCCTTCCCGAGGCCCTTCCCGAGGCCCTTCCCGAGGTCCGTCCCGAGGATCTCCCCGAGGTCCTTCTCGGCGTCCTTCACGACGTCCTTGGGGTGGACGCGCTTGACGATCTTGCACCCGCCGGGGTGCTTGCCCTGCGGTTCGGCCGGAGTGGCCGCCGAACCGGGAGCCGTGGAGTCCGTGCCCGTGCCCGTGCCCGCGTCCGAGGCCTGTGCCGCGCCGCCGAGTGCGAGCAGACAGGCCACGGTCACGCCGGTCAGGGCGGTCGCCCGGCGGAGGTTGCTGATACGGCTGATGCCGCTGGTACGGCTGAAGCTGCTGGTACGGCTGGTACGCATGAGATTCCTTCTCGTCGATCCCTCTCGTCGAGCCACGAGGGGGAAGCCGTCGGTCGCGCCGCCGCGTCGCGGGGTGCGCGCTACCGGAAACGTAGGAACCGACGATGAGGAGGAACTGTGAGCCGGATCAGAATTCCTTAATCCTTACGGGGAGTTGGCGTCCCCGAGGGCGCCTCGGCGGCCGGGCGCTGTGCCGTCCCGACCGGCACCCGCGCCGGAGTCGGCGGCCGTACCGGACCCCGCCGCACCGGATCCGCTCGTACCGGACGCCGCTCGAGAGCCGCCGAAGTCGGGGCTGCTGTAGTGCGGGCTGGAGTACCGGGGCCGGTTCGGGCCGCGGTCACCGTCGTTGGGGCTGCTGAAGCCCGGCCGGTGGTAGCCGAGTTGAGGCATCCGCTGGCCCGGCTCGGAGGGGTGCGGGACGGGGGTTCCCGCGGTGGCGGGGCGGGCCAGGGCCTCGGCCAGAAAGGGACGGATACCGCGTTCGGTGAGGGCGTCCAGCCAGTCCTGACGGGCACGTTCGACCTCGGCCAGCTTGGCGCGTTCCGCACGGGCGGCGGGCATCGAGGCGGCGGAGTTGCGCAGTGCGGTGAGCAGCAGCCCGGTGGCGGCGATCAGGATCGCGAGGGCGGTCAGCACGGCGAAGGCCCAGCCGGTGGCGACCATCGTCGTGGCGAAGGCCGTCCCCGGACTCACCGCCCTGAGCAGATAGCCGACCAGCAGGAATATCACCGCCGCGGCCCCGGCGAGCATGGGCGCGAGGACGGCGATCACCGCGAACACGCCCGCACTCGCCCCCTCCACCACCTCGACGGCACCGGCCGCCAGGTTTCCGGTGGCGTCGATGCCCTGCACCGACTCCGGCGCAGAGCCGTCCCGCGAACCGTTTCCTCTACTGCCGCCGCTCGCGCTTCCGGCGCTTTCGCCGCTCAAACCGGTCGTCGTGCCGCTACCGGAATCGGCTTCCTCGCCAAGGCCGTTGGCGGCGCCGGAGGGTCCGGTCCCGACCGTGGCGGACGCGGCAGAGCCGAGCGGCGCGGGGTTCCGCAGTTCCGCACGGGTCCGTACGTATCTCTCGTACTCCGTGGCCGCGGCAGCGGTGATCAGCGCGGTGGCACTCAGCGCCATGGTGCGCAACTGCTCCGAGTTCAGGCGCCGTTCGGTGGCGGCGGTCGCACCCGGCTCGTTCGAAGCGGAGTGCAGCGCCTCGTCGAGGGCCCGCTCGTAGGCGAGCCGGTCCTCGTTCATCAGGTGCTGCGGAACACTGTTCATGTGCATCCCCCGATGCTCCGTAGGGCGTGTGGCCCGCACGGATTGCGGGCCGAGGGCAGAAACGGAGGGGAGCCTGCTACGGATACGCCGATGGTAGAGGGGTCACCGCTCAAGGTGACAGAGGATTACGCGAATTCGGTTGGACCGGTCCCGGGTGTGGTAGCACTGCGTACCCGGTATGGGCAGTGATTCGGGCCGGGTGCGTCCAGGTGTTCGGGCGCCTCGCGCCGCGCCTGACGGGTTGTCAGTGGGCGTCATTACGCTCGGCGGCATGACCTACATCTTCGACGTGTTCACCGAGCCCCGCGACGGATCCAGGCTGTCCGGGAACGTGGAGTACCGGGATCGCGACAACTACGGCTTCTCGCAAGGCCCCGTGTTCGGCCTGCAACTGCTCATGGACGCCTGGCGGGAGGGCGGCGACTTCGGCGCCGGGGCCGTGTCCGAGGCGACGAAGGCCGAGTTCACCGAGCTCTTCGAGATCTTCCTGGGCCGCCAGATACGCGTCGACGAGGAGGGCTACCTGCTGAAGGAGGGCTCCACCGAGGTACGCATACCCCGCGTCAAGGCCGAGGACTTCCACAAGGGCGAACTCGGCAGGAGCAGGGGCTACTCCGACGGCGTCCATTACGTCACGCTCGTGCCCCGACCCGAGGAGTTCGCCCGCCGGACCGCGGAGATCATCGTGTCCTGGGAGATCGAGGAGGACGACAGCGGGTCCGCCGATTTCACCTTGGAGGTGAGCGACCCCCGCTACCTGGAGCACTTCAGCAAGAGCGCGTACTTCCAGACGGCGTTCACGGGGCATCTGCCGAGGCGGTAGGGACGGCGGCCGGTGCGCGCTCTGTAGTGGGGGGCCTCAGATTGTGGCAGTGGCCGTCCCCGCTCGTGCACGAGGCGCCACTTCAACTCATCGGCTCAGGGGCTCAGTTCATGGACCCGGGGTCCCAGTTCGTGGACCCGGCGCCTCAGTTCGCCAGCGGCAGGCGGCGGACCAGGAGTTTCCCGGCCATGGTGATACCGCCGTCCATCGCGATCGCCAGCCCGTCGGCATAGATGTGCGGTCCCTCGACGGCCGGGCCCTCGCCGTCTTCGCCGTCCTCCGAACCGACCTCACCGAGCAGATACGGGATCGGGCTGTGGCCGTGGACGACACGGGAACCGCCGTACGTCTCCAGGAGTTCGCGCACCGCAGCGGCGCCGCCCTCGTCGCGGAAGGCGAAGCGCTTGGTGAACTTGCGGAACAGGTCCCAGGTCTCGTCCGCGTCGTTGCGGGTCAGCGCCTCGCGGACGTTGTCGTTGACCTCCTCGATGGAGGCGCCGAAGTCCAGGTACGCGGTGGTGTCGGAGTGCAGCAGCAGATGCCCGTCCTCCTCCTCCATCGCGTCCAGGCGGGACATCCACTGGATGTGGTGGTCCTGGAGCCGCTCCATGTCGGTCTTCTGGCCGCCGTTCAGCAGCCAGGCCGCCTGGAAAGTGGCCGTGCCCGCACCGGAGTTGACCGGGGTGTCGCCGAAGCGCTTGGCACCGATGAGCAGCAGCTCGTGGTTGCCCAGGAGCGCCTTGCAGTAGCCACCCGCCGCCGCGGCCTGCGCCGACAGCCGCATCACCAGGTCGATCACGCCGATGCCGTCCGGGCCGCGGTCGGTGAAGTCGCCGAGGAACCACAGCCGGGTGTTGCCCGCCGACCAGTTGCCCTCGGCGTCGATCAGCCCCTGCTCGGCGAGCGCGGCGACGAGTTCGTCGTAGTAGCCGTGCACATCGCCGACCACATAGAGCGGGCCGAGCCCGTCCTGCTCCTGCGGGGCGGGCGCGGGCTGGTTGACGACCGAAACCTGAAGTGTGTCGCCCCGGTTGATGACCGGCAGGTCGCGTTGGGTGGGGCTGTAGCCGTCGAGGTCGCCGGCGCCGCCCGGCGCGGGGTCCGCGGCGCCTTCACGGGGTTCACCGATGCTCGCGGCGGGGCGTTGCGCGGGGACGGACGACGGGGCGGGAGGGACGGGGGAAGCAGGGACTGCGGATCCTGGGATCGCCGATCCTTGGTTCGCCGACCCCGGGATCGCCTGGCCGCGCGCCTGTTGG
Organism: Streptomyces sp. NA04227; assembly: GCF_013364195.1. Taxonomy (NCBI): domain Bacteria; kingdom Bacillati; phylum Actinomycetota; class Actinomycetes; order Kitasatosporales; family Streptomycetaceae; genus Streptomyces; species Streptomyces sp. NA04227. The sequence continues at coordinate 4,029,009 of NZ_CP054918.1, forward strand.
CCGTGTGCCGATTGGCTGGGGGGCGTCTGCCCGGGGAGTGCCTGTACGGGGGCTGCCTGCCCCGGGACGGTCTGGCCGGGGGCCGCCGGGCGAGGGGCTGCAGAGGCTGGGTTCGCCGATCCGGGGTTCGCTGATCCTGGGATCGCGAGTCCCTGGTTTGTGGGCCCCCCGGTGGTAATCCTCCCCAAATACGCGGGAGTTGATACGTCGAGGGCCGCCCCGGAACCCGGGTGGTCCCGCCGTTCCACCTTCCGAAGCCGCCGCGTCTGCTGCGTCTCGTGAGCCTGCTGGGCCTGCCGGTCTTGCTGGACCTGCCGGTCCTGCGGGACCTGTCGATCCTGCGGGACCTGCCGTTCCTGCTGAGCCTGCCGTTCCCGCTGAACCTGTCGGTCCCGCGTGGCCTGTTGGCCCTGCTCGGGCGCCCGCACTCGCGGGATCTGCTGGGCCTGCTCGTTCAGCTCGTTCCGTTCGACCAACCCGGCCCGCCGCGCCTCGTCCCGAGGCGCCTGCTGCACCCGCGGCGCCTGCGCGTTCTGAGGGACCTGCGGGGCCCTCTGCGCCTGCGAGTCCTGCACCGGCTGCTGTTGAGGGGCTTGAGGGGCTTGAGGGGCTTGTGGCGCGTGCGGAGCTTGGGAGGCCTGAGAGGCGTCCTGCGCGTGCGGGCCGGTCTCGTGGACGTACGCGGGGACGCGGAAGTCACGCAGTGTCGCTGTGCGGACCACGGGTCCCTGACCGGCCCCCTGAGTCATCGACCCCTCCACCATCGCGCCGCAACTGCACCGGAGGGGACTGCCTCGTCGCAGCTTGCCCGCGGTGTCGTGCGCCCATCATAGGAATGCGGCTGGCGCCGTGTGACGTCCCAGGGGTGCTGAATCCTTGCTCTTCCCTGGATCATCACGTTTTTCGCCCGAATTGCGGCCCTTGGCCTGCGGCCGACCCCGCACGGCCCGCACCTCGCACCGCGCAGCGGCGGCGCCCGCCCCGTGCGGCGCCCGCCCGGGACATCCCGCGCCGCCGCCCCTCAACTCGGCGTCGGATTACGCGGCGGGCTCACCGTCGTCCGGGGCTCGCGACGCTGGGAGGAGGCGCGCACGATCAGTTCGGTCGGTATCACCTGCTCGACCGGCTGGTCCGAGGCGACGCCCTCGATCGCGTCGATGAGCAGCTGGACGACGGCGGTGCCGATCCGGCGCGGCATCAGGGACAGCGTGGTGACCGGCGGCTCCGTGTTGGAGTACACGGCCGACTCGCTGCAGCAGACCAGCAACAGGTCGTCCGGCACGCGCAGTCCGTAGCGGCGGGCGGCGGCGAGCAGGTCGGTGCCGTTGGGGTCGAAGAGACCGTAAACGGCGTCCGGGCGGTCGGGCCGGGCCAGCAGCCGGTCGGCGGCGCCTGCCCCGGCGCACGGGTCGTGGGCGGGGTAGGCCTCGTACACCGGGTCCTGGCCGACCCGTTCGCACCAGCGCAGGTAGGCGGTGGTGGACAGGTGGGTGTACGTGTCCGTGGTGGTGCCGGTGAGCAGGCCGATGCGGCGGGCACCGGCCGCGGCGAGGTGGTCGAGGATGCCGTGGACGGCGGCCTCGTGGTCGTTGTCGACCCAGGCGGTGACCGGCAGCGAGCCCGCGGGGCGGCCGTCGGAGACCACCGGCAGGCCCTGCCTGACCAGCTCGGTGACCACCGGGTCCTGGTCGGAGGGGTCGATGACAACGGTGCCGTCGAGCGCGACGTTGGACCAGACGTCGTGCCGGGAGGTGGCGGGCAGGATCACCAGGGCGTAGCCGCGGGCGAGCGCGGCCGAGGTGGCCGCCCGTGCCATCTCCGCGAAGTAGGCGAACTCCGTGAAGGTGAAAGGTTCATCCCCGTATGTGGTGACCGTCAGGCCGATGAGTCCTGATTTGCCCGTACGGAGGGTGCGCGCGGCGGCCGAGGGGCGGTACCCGAGGCGGTCCGCGACCTCGCGGACATGACGGCGCGTGGCATCAGGGAGCCTGCCCTTGCCGTTGAGGGCGTCGGAGACCGTGGTGATGGAGACACCGGCGGCGGCGGCCACGTCTCTGATGCCCGCTCTGCCCGGCCGGCTGCCCCGGCGTGTCGTGTCCGTTCGGCCCACCTGATGCTTACCTGCTGCTGTCATGGCGAGCCGATAGTAGGGCTCTCCGGGAGGGGTAGTGCGGACGCATATGCACCCATTGACAGTCACGTTTCTGCATGGCCCTCATGACTCAATGACCTTGGAAAGCAAGGAAGTTGACGATATGCCAGATGATTGACGCTGTGCAAAAGCGTGCGCGCCTGCCAATGTCGTGATGTTGCGAACAGGTCTCAACTCACCTTGACGAGCGATGCGCGCCACGGCGCAAGCCACCGGCGCGTGTTTTCCGGCCACGCGCCCCTGGCGTGATCCGGTGTGGTGGCGGTGTCCGCCCCCGCCGTGACCGGCGGACTTTTCCACAGGTTCGGCCGCCCCATTCGCAGCGGCGCTCAATCCTCATATGGTGAGCAGTATTGGATCGACAGGGACGGAAACCGGTCGGCCGGTCGACACAGGATCGAGTTGCCGCTCTCGGTACGAGGAGGACCACGGTGAGTGAGACGAGCCCCAAGCTGCGTGCCGTACTGGACGGCATCCCCACCTACAAGCCGGGCAAGCCCGCGGCCACGGGGGGCGCCAAGGCGTACAAGCTGTCCTCGAACGAGAACCCCTACCCGCCGCTGCCGGGTGTTCTGGAGAGCGCGATCGCGGCGGCCGGTGCGTTCAACCGTTACCCGGACATGGCCTGTACGGGCCTGATGAACGAGATCGCGAGCCGTTTCGGCGTCCCCGTCACGCACGTGGCGACCGGCACCGGCTCGGTCGGCGTGGCCCAGCAGCTGATCCAGTCCACCGCGGGCCCGGGGGACGAGGTGATCTACGCCTGGCGCTCCTTCGAGGCGTACCCGATCGTCACCCAGATCAGCGGGGCGACCTCGGTCAAGGTGCCGCTGAACGACGCCGAGGTGCACGACCTGGACGCGATGGCCGCGGCGATCACCGAGCGCACCCGGCTGATCTTCGTCTGCAACCCGAACAACCCGACCGGGACCGTGGTCCGCCGCGCCGAGCTGGAGCGGTTCCTGGACCGGGTGCCGGAGAACGTCCTGGTGGTGCTCGACGAGGCGTACCGCGAGTTCATCCGGGACGCCGAGGTGCCGGACGGGGTGGAGATCTACCGGGACCGGCCCAACGTCTGTGTGCTGCGCACCTTCTCCAAGGCGTACGGCCTGGCCGGTCTGCGGGTCGGCTTCGCCATCGCCCACGAGCCGGTGGCCGCCGCGCTGCGCAAGACGGCCGTGCCGTTCGGCGTCAGCCAGCTCGCCCAGGACGCCGCGGTGGCCTCGCTGCGCGCCGAGGACGAACTCCTCGGCCGGGTCGGCACCTTGGTGTGCGAGCGCGCCAGGGTCGTCGAGACGCTGACCGCGCAGGGCTGGACCGTCCCGGAGACGCAGGCCAACTTCGTGTGGCTGCGGCTCGGCGAGCGCACCCTCGACTTCGCGGCGGCGTGCGAGGCGGCCGGAGTGGTCGTACGGCCCTTCCCGGGCGAGGGCATGCGCGCCACGATCGGCGAGCCGGAGGCCAACGACGTGTTCCTTCAGGTGACCAAGGAGTTCCGCAAGGAGCTCTGAGGCCCGCCCGCGCGCTGCCCCTCGGGGCGCGCGCCGAGGACGGATCCGCCCGCGCGAGCTGTACGGGCTCGCGCGGGCGGATCCGTGATCCTGGGATCGAGGCGCCCCCTGGGAGGCGCCCGCTGGGAGGCACCCCCTCGGAGGCGCCGCCTCCGGTCCGGGGACGCGCCCTCAGGCTTGTGCTCCCGGCTCAGAACGCCTCGTCGGAAACCTCCACCGCCGTGCGGTCCAGGCTCTCCAGGAGGGCGAACTGGGCGTCGGTGCGGGGGAGTTCGTGGCGGAAGAAGAAGCGGCAGGCGGCGCGCTTGCCCTCGTAGAAGCCGCCCTCCGACTCGCCCGTCGCGAGGAGCTGTTCGAGCCACATCCAGGCGACGACGACATGGCCGACCGCCTCCAGGTACACGCTCGCGTTGGCGAGCGCGGTGGCCGGATCGCCGGTGCCCCACAGGGTCGCGGTGACCTCGCCGATCCGCCGCAGGCGGCCGCCGAGGGCCTCGGCGAAGAGGGCCGCCTCGCCGCCCGCCTTGGTGGCGCGGGTGAGCGTCGCGGTGATCTGCTCGCCGAGCAGGGCGAGACCGGCGCCGCCGTCCATCACGGCCTTGCGGCCGAGCAGGTCCAGGCCGTGGATGCCGTGCGTGCCCTCGTGGATGGGGTTGAGCCGGTTGTCGCGGTAGAACTGCTCGACGTTGTACTCGCGGGTGTAGCCGTAGCCGCCGTGCACCTGGATGGCCAGGTCGTTGGCGGCCAGGCACCACTGCGAGGGCCAGCTCTTGGCGATCGGCGTGAGCACGTCGAGCAGCAGTTTCGCGCGGGAACGGTCCTCTTCGGCGGGGGCGGTGCGCTGCTCGTCGACGAGCCGTCCGCAGTACAGGTTGAGCGCGAGCGCCCCCTCCACGTACGACTTCTGGGCCAGGAGCATCCGGCGCACGTCCGCGTGGGCGAGGATCGGCACCTGCGGGCTGCCCGGGTCGCGGTCGGTGAGGGGGCGGCCCTGCGGGCGGGTGCGGGCGTAGTCGAGGGCGTGCAGGTAGCCGGTGTAGCCGAGGGCGGTGGCGCCGAGGCCGACGCCGATCCGGGCCTCGTTCATCATGTGGAACATGTACGCGAGCCCGCGGTGCGGTTCGCCGATCAGGTGTCCCACGGCGCCGGGCGCGCCGCCGGGGCGGTGGGCGCCCTCGCCGAAGTTGAGCAGGGTGTTGGTGGTGCCGCGGTAGCCCATCTTGTGGTTGAGCCCGGCCAGCACGACGTCGTTGCGCTCGCCCGGTGAACCGTCCGCGCCGACGAGGAACTTGGGCACGATGAACAGCGAGAGGCCCTTGACCCCGGGCGGTCCGCCGGGGATGCGGGCGAGCACCAGGTGGACGATGTTCTCGGAGAGTTCGTGGTCGCCGCCGGAGATCCACATCTTGCTGCCGAACAGCCGGAACGTGCCGTCCTCCTGCCGCTCGGCGCGGGTGCGCACGTCGGCGAGGGAGGACCCGGCCTGCGGCTCGGACAGGCACATGGTGCCGAACCAGCGGCCCTCGGCCATCGGCCGTACGTAGGTGTCGATCTGCTCCGGACTGCCGTGCGCGAGCAGCAGGTTGGCGTTGCCGATGGTCAGGAAGGGGTAGGCGCTGGTGCCGACGTTGGCCGCCTGGAACCAGGCGAAGCAGGCGCTGGACACCACGACGGGAAGCTGTCCGCCGCCGATCTCGTAGTCCATGGTGGCCGCGGTGAGGCCGGACTCGGCGAAGACGTCCAGGGCCTTCTTGACCTCCGGGATGATGTGCACGCGCTCCCCGTCGAACCGGGGCTCCTCGGCGTCCGCCTTCTTGTTGTGCGGCGCGAAGTGGCGGGTGGCGATCTGCTCGCTGAGGTCGAGCGCCGCGTCGAAGGTCTCACGGGAGTGCTCGGCGTAGCGGGGGCGCTCGGTCAGGGCCCGGACATCCAGCCACTCATGGAGCAGGAAGTCGAGATCGCGGCGGGACAGCAGCAGGGACATCTGGGTCTCCCGTGGACTGGGACTCGGGCAGGCGGGCGCGTCGGCTCGCGTCCGTGCGTCGTGCCGAGGACGGAACCGCACCCAGACTAAGCGGTTGCTTACAAATGTGCGAGGGGCCGGTTCGGGGCGCCGCGGAGGGCCCGGGCGTGAGCCTGGGCACAGTCGGACCCCCCGCTTCGGGGATCCGTACGGTCGTAGTACATAATTGCTTGTGAATGTGAACGCGTTCACAAGCGCGATGCATATCTCCCGTTACTCCCGATATTCAGGTGGGCAAAGGGGCGCTCGGCCACCTTGGTTCACCGCGACGCAAGGAGAGGCGACGTGGACCTGGCACTGGCTCCGGAGACTCTCGCCCGATGGCAGTTCGGCATCACGACCGTCTACCACTTCCTGTTCGTACCCCTCACCATCTCGCTGGCCTCCCTCACCGCGGGCCTGGAGACGGCGTGGGTGCGCACCGGCAAGGAGAAGTACCTCAGAGCGACGAAGTTCTGGGGAAAGCTCTTCCTGATCAACATCGCCATGGGCGTGGTCACCGGCATCGTCCAGGAGTTCCAGTTCGGCATGAACTGGTCCGACTACTCGCGCTTCGTCGGTGACGTCTTCGGTGCGCCACTGGCCTTCGAGGCGCTGATCGCCTTCTTCTTCGAGTCGACGTTCATCGGGCTGTGGATCTTCGGCTGGGACAAGCTGCCGAAGAGGCTCCATGTGGCGTGCATGTGGATGGTGGCCATGGGCACCGTCCTGTCCGCGTACTTCATCCTCGCCGCGAACTCCTGGATGCAGCACCCCGTCGGCTACCGCATCAACGAGGCTTCGGGCCGCGCCGAGCTGACCGACTTCTGGCAGGTCCTCAGCCAGAACACCGCGGTCACCCAGGGCTTCCACACGCTGTCCGCCTCCTTCCTCACCGGCGGCGCCTTCATGGTCGGCATCTCCGCCTACCACCTGCGCCGCAAGAAGCACGTCCAAGTGATGCGAACCTCGCTGCGTCTCGGCCTGATCACCGTGGTCGTCGCCGGCATGCTCACCGCGATCAGCGGCGACCTGCTCGGCAAGGTCATGTACAAGCAGCAGCCGATGAAGATGGCCGCGGCCGAGGCGCTGTGGGACGGCGAGAAGCCCGCGCCGTTCTCGGTCTTCGCGTACGGGGACGTGGAGAAGGGGCACAACACCGTCGCCGTCGAGATACCGGGTCTGCTGTCCTTCCTGGCCAACGACGACTTCACCTCGTACGTGCCCGGCATCAACGACGTGAACAAGGCCGAGCAGGAGAAGTACGGGCCCGGCGACTACCGGCCCAACATCCCGGTCGCGTACTGGGGCTTCCGCTGGATGATCGGCTTCGGGATGACCTCCTTCGGCCTCGGGCTGCTCGGCCTGTGGCTGACCCGCAAGAAGTTCCTGCTGCCAAGGAAGCTGCGCACCGGCGAGGACGAGGCGCCGCATCTGGTGCCGCTGAACAAGCCCCTCGGCGCCCGGCTCGGCGGCGCGTACTGGCGCGTGGCCACCCTCACCCTCGTCTTCCCGCTGATCGCCAACTCCTGGGGCTGGATCTTCACCGAGATGGGGCGTCAGCCCTGGGTGGTCTACGGCCTCTTCCAGACCCGGGACGCCGTCTCCCCCGGTGTCTCCCAGGCCGAGGTGCTCACCTCGATGATCGTCTTCACCGCGCTGTACGCCGTGCTCGCCGTGATCGAGGTCCGGCTGCTCGTGAAGTACGCCAAGGCCGGGCCGCCGGAGCTGACCGAGGCGGACCTGAACCCGCCCACCAAGGTCGGCGGCCACGACGAGGCCGACCGCCCGATGGCCTTCTCGTACTGACCGCCCGCTCGCGAAAGGAACTGAGCCGCTGTGGAACTCCACGACCTCTGGTTCGTCATCATCGCCTTCCTGTGGACGGGCTACTTCTTCCTGGAGGGCTTCGACTTCGGGATCGGCGTCCTGACCAAGCTGCTCGCGCGCGACCGGCCCGAGCGACGGGTGCTGATCAACACCATCGGCCCGGTCTGGGACGGCAACGAGGTCTGGCTGCTCTCCGCGGCCGGGTCGACCTTCGCCGCCTTCCCGGAGTGGTACGCCACCCTGTTCTCCGGCTTCTACCTGCCGCTCCTCGCGATCCTGGTCTGCCTGATCCTGCGCGGCGTCGCCTTCGAGTACCGGGTGAAGCGGCCCGAGGAACGCTGGCAGCGCAACTGGGAGCACGTCATCTTCTGGTCCTCGCTGCTGCCGGCGGTGCTGTGGGGCGTGGCCTTCGGCAACATCGTGCACGGCGTCGAGATCGACCGGCACAAGGAGTACGTGGGCGGGCTCGGCGACCTGCTGACCCCGTACGCGCTGCTCGGCGGGCTGGTGACGCTGACCCTGTTCACCTTCCACGGGGCGGTCTTCGCCGCACTGAAGACGAACGGCGAAATCCGGCTGCGGGCACGGAAGTTCGCGGGCGGCAGCGGGCTGCTCGCCTTCGCCGCCACGGCCGGTTTCCTGCTGTGGACCCAGGCCGACAAGGGCGACGGTGTGAGCCTGGCCGTTGTCCTGGTGGCGGCCGGGGCACTGCTCGCGGCGCTGGTGGCGGTCCGGGCCGGGCGCGAGGGCTTGGCCTTCGCCTTCTCGGGTCTGACGATCGTGGGCACCATGGCGACGCTCTTCCTCGTCCTCTTCCCCGACGTCATGCCGTCGACGTTGAACGAGGACTGGAGCCTGACGGTGACCAACGCGTCCTCCAGCCCGTACACGCTCAAGATCATGAGCTGGTGCGGCCTGTTCGTCACCCCGCTGGTGATGCTCTACCAGGGCTGGACGTACTGGGTCTTCCGCAAGCGCATCGGTACGCAGCACCTGGCCGACAGCGCGCACTGAGCCAACTCGGGCCCTGCTCCCGGGAGTACGGCTCGCCACCGACCGAACTACTCGCCGCTAGGCGGTGTTTCACGTGAAACCAATCGACATCCGACTGCTCCGGCACGCCCGTGCCACCCGGCGCTTCTTCGTCCTCCTGGTCCTGCTCGGGGTCGCGGGGGCCGGACTGGTCATCGCGCAGGCCACCCTGATCGCCGAGATCGTGGTGGGCGCCTTCGAGGACGGGCGGTCGGCGGGTCAACTCCGTGACGCACTGCTGCTTTTGGTGGCCGTGGCTCTCGGCCGGGGCGCCGTCGGCTGGCTCACCGAGCTGGCGGCGCACCGGGCGAGCGCGGCGGTCAAGTCGGAGTTGCGCGGCCGGTTGCTGGAGCACGCCGGACGGCTCGGGCCCGACCGGCTCCCGGGCCAGGACACCGGCTCCCTGGTCGCGTTGGTGACCCGAGGCGTGGACGCCCTCGACGACTACTTCGCCCGCTACCTGCCCCAACTCGCCCTCGCCGTCGTGGTTCCGGTGGCCGTGCTCGCGCGGATCGTCACCGAGGACTGGGTCTCCGCCGCGATCATCGCCGGGACCCTGCCGCTGATTCCGGTGTTCATGGTGCTCATCGGCTGGGCGACGCAGGCCCGTACCGACCGCCAGTGGCGGCTGCTCTCGCAGCTCTCGGGGCACTTCCTCGATGTCGTCGCGGGGCTTCCGACGCTCAAGGTGTTCGGCCGGGCCAAGGCCCAGGCCGAGTCCATCCGCAAGATCACCGATGACTACCGCCGGGCGACCCTACGCACCCTGCGCATCGCCTTCCTCTCCTCCTTCGCCCTCGAACTGCTCGCCACGCTCTCGGTCGCGCTGGTCGCGGTCGGCATCGGCATGCGGCTCGTGCACGGCGATCTCGACCTGTACGTGGGACTGGTGATCCTCATCCTGGCGCCGGAGGCGTATCTGCCGGTGCGTCAGGTGGGCGCCCAGTTCCATGCGGCGGCCGAGGGACTGGCCGCCGCCGACAGTCTGTTCGCGGTCCTGGAGACACCCCTGCCACCGGCCGGTACCGAGCCGGTCCCCGCGGGCGCCATCGAGTTCGACGAGGTCACCGTCCGCTATCCGGGCCGGAGTTCGGCCGCGGTCGCCGGGGTCTCGTTTCACGTGAAACAAGGCGAGGTGGTGGCGCTCACCGGTCCCAGCGGCTCCGGAAAGTCCACGCTGCTGCATGCCCTGCTCGGTCTGGTGACCCCCGAGAGCGGCCACATCCGTATCGGCGGCGGGGACCTCACCACCCTCGCGCCCGCCCGCTGGCACGAGCGGATCGCCTGGGTGCCCCAGCGCCCGCAGCTCTACGCGGGCACGCTCGCCGAGAACGTACGCCTCGCCCGCCCCGACGCCACCGACGAGGAGGTCCGCAGGGCGCTGGCCGAGGCGGGCGCCCTTGACTTCACCGAGGCACTTCCCGAGGGCCTCGCGACCCGCCTCGGCGACGACGGCGCCGGACTCTCCGCAGGCCAGCGCCAACGCCTCGCCCTCGCCCGTGCCGTCCTCGCCGACCGCCCCGTCCTCCTCCTCGACGAGCCGACGGCCGCCCTCGACGGCGCCACCGAGGCTGAGATCGTCGCCTCCGTACGACGGTTGGCGGCGGGGCGCACCGTCGTCCTGGTGGTGCATCGCCCGGCACTCCTTGCGGTGGCGGATCGGGTGGTGCGGGTCGGGGGCGGGGAGGAAAAGGAAGCGGGGGCTGCGGTCGGTACGCGCGCCTTGGCCTGTGCGGATGGGTCGGCAGGTACGGGAAGCGCCGTAGGTACGGGAAGCGCGGTAGGTACGCGAGCCGCGGTTCCGAACTCGCCCACGGCGCCCGTCGATTCGCGCGCCCACGCCGACGAGCTGCCCTCCGCCCCCAGCCCTGCCCACAGCCCTGCCCACACCTTCACCCACCCCTCCGCCCACACCCCCGTCCTCACCCGCGTCCGCGCCCTCGGCCGTCCTCGGCGGGGGCGGCTCGGGCTCGCGTTGCTGCTCGGTGTGCTGGCGCTCGGCAGTGCGGTGGGGCTGATGGGCACCTCGGGCTGGCTGATCTCGCGGGCCTCCGAGCAGCCGCCGGTGCTGTATCTGATGGTCGCCGTGACGGCCACGCGCGCCTTCGGCATCGGCCGGGCCGTGTTCCGGTACGGGGAACGCCTGGTCTCGCACGACGCCGTACTGCGCATGCTGGCCGACACCCGGGTCGCCGTCTTCCGCCGCCTGGAGTCGCTGGCGCCCGCCGGACTGCGCACCGTCCGCCGCGGCGATCTGCTCTCCCGGCTGGTGTCCGACGTGGACGCGCTCCAGGACTACTGGCTGCGCTGGCTGCTGCCGACCGGTGCCGCCGTGCTCGTCTCGCTGCTCGCCGCCGGGTTCACGGCCTGGCTGCTGCCCGAGGCGGGTGCCGCGCTCGCCGTCGGCCTGCTGCTCGCCGGTGCCGGGGTGCCGCTGCTCGCCGCCGCCCTGGCTCGCCGCACCGAACGCAGGCTGGCCCCGGCGCGCGGCGCGCTGGCGACCACCGTCACGGACCTGCTCACCGGCACCGCCGAACTCACGGTCGCGGGCGCACTCGGCTCCCGTACCGAGGCCGCGCGGACCGCCGACGCCGAGCTGACCCGGATCGCCTCGCGCACCGCGGCCGTCACCGCGCTCGGCAACGGACTCACCGCACTGCTCTCCGGTCTGACCGTCGCCGCGAGCGCCCTGCTCGGCACGGCGGCCGTCGCGGCCGGACGACTCGACGGCGTCCTGCTCGCGGCCGTGATCCTGCTGCCGCTCGCGGCCTTCGAGTCCGTCCTCGGCATGCCGCTCGCCGTGCAGTACCGGCAGCGCGTCCACGCAGGCGGACGGCGCGTACACGAGGTGCTCGACGCCCCGCTTCCCGTACCGGAGCCCGAGTCACCCGCATCCGCTCCCGCCTCCCCGTTCCCGCTGGAACTGCGCGGGGTCGTCGCCCGGTACGACCGGGTGCGTACGGGCGAGGACGCGGGCGCGCACCCGGACGCGGACGCGCAGGGGCATGCGGACGAAGAGCACCGCCACGGCGAGGTGGCGCCCGCGCTCGACGGGTTCGATCTGACGCTGCACGAGGGGCGGCGGATCGCGGTGGTCGGGGCCTCGGGTGCCGGGAAGACGACGCTGGCGCAGGTGCTGCTGCGGTTCGTCGACGTGCACCGGGGCGCCTACCGTCTCGGCGGCACGGACGCCCGGGCGCTCGACGGCGACGTGGTCCGCGGATTCGTCGGGCTGTGCGCGCAGGACGCCCACCTCTTCGACTCCTCCGTACGCGAGAACCTGCTGCTCGCCCGCAAGGACGCGAACGAGGCACAGTTGCGGGAGGCGCTCGCGTCCGCCCGGCTGCTCGACTGGGTGGACTCGCTGCCGGACGGCCTGGACACGGCGGTCGGCGAGCACGGCAGGCGGCTCTCCGGCGGCCAGCGGCAGCGGCTCGCGCTGGCCCGCGCCCTGCTCGCCGGGTTCCCCGTACTGGTCCTGGACGAGCCCGCCGAACACCTCGACCTGGCCACCGCCGACGCCCTGACCCGCGACCTGCTCACCGCCACCGAGGGCCGGACGACGGTCCTGATCACGCACCGGCTCGCGGGCCTGGAAGCGGTGGACGAGGTGCTCGTGCTCGACGCGGGCCGGGTCGTCCAGCGCGGACGGTACGCCGACCTGGTGGCGGTGGAAGGCCCGCTGCGCCGGATGCGGGAGCGGGAAAGGGAGACGGATCTGCTGGTGGCGGGGGTTCGGACGGCGCGGGTGGGGGCGCCGGTGGTCCGGCGACGTGCCGGAATCGGTGCCCCCACCCGGTAGGGACGTGTGCGGCCGGTGGGGCGTCAGGCGACGGGGCTGGTGAATCCCTGGACGTTGTCGCCGGGCCCGGTGTCGACCTTCTTGTACTGGACCTCACCGGGGCCCGCGTTGCCGCTCACGACGTAGGTGTTGGCGGCGGCATCGTGCTGGTAGACGATCCCGACGTGATCGGCGCGAGAGTCGCCGTCACCGTCCTTGTAGACGACGGCGTCGCCGGGGCGGGGGGTGTAGCCGTCCCCGACGGGGTGCCAGGTGCCGTGCTTCTTCCCGTACTTCTTGAACGACTCCGCGTCGGGGTCGAGGGTGCCGAGGTGGGCGATCCCGCCGGCCTCGCGCCAGGCGTAGCGGGCGAAGTCCGAGCACCACACGCCCCGGCCCCAGTCCGGCTTTCCGACCGCGGCGCACACCCGCACACCTGCCTTGGTGGCGGGTCCGTTCATCCTGCCCGAGTAGAAGTTGCAGTCCGCGAGCCTGGAGAGGACCCCGGGATCGATGCGCGGGCCGGGTACGTCGATCCGGGAGAGCTGGGCGGCACTGTGCACATTTCCGTCATAGATCTCCTTGTGGTACTCGCGCATGGCGATGTCCGCGGCCCGTTGCCCGGCAGCGCGCGCCTTTGTGTCGCGCGGCCGGTCCCGGTGCGTGGGGCCGGAGGTGGCGATGGCGAGCCGGGACCGGTCGCCGTCGCAGGTGCCGAGGACGACCGGGTCCCCGGGGCCCCAGCCGATGTGGACGCAGGTGCCGGTCCGGAGGTTCTTCAGCTTGCCGGTGCCGTCGGCTTCGTCGGCGACCGCCCAGTAGTCGCTCCCGTCGTCGCCGCAGGTGCTCTGGACGACCCGGTCTCCCCGGGTGGTCACGCAGGTGCCGCTGTGTTCCGCGTGGAGCCGCTTGTACGCGCCCTCGCTGTCGTGGCGCTTGCCCCACCAGAACACGGAGTTGGCCGTGGCGGCGTCGGGGCTGCCGTACTTCCAGGAGATCACGGGTGCGCCGTCGTCACGGGAGGCGTCGCGCACCGCGGGGGCGAGCTGCTTGCCGCCCGGCGAGGCGTCGGTGAACACATAGTGGTTGTGGCCGTGACCGGCGGGCGCGGACGGCGGGGCGGTGCCGGGGGTGTCCTGCTCCGGGCAGGCGGGAACGTCCGTGCCGTCGTCCGCCTTCGCCTCGTTGTCGCCGCCGCTCTTCGCGTAGTACGCGGACACCCAGCCCTGCGTGGCGCCGTCGTCGAGGTCGGCCAGGAACCAGCGGTTGTTGGTGCCTTCGGGGCCGGTGACGGAATCGCCGGTGACCGCGCAGCGGACGTAGTTGCGCCCCTCGCGGAGCGTGCCGACGCGTGCGGCGGTACGGGAAGGCCCGCCGCGTCCCGGCGCGTCCTTGAACGTGCTCACCCAGTACGTGCCCGCCGGGACATCCGGCGCCGCCGTGTTCTGCTCGCCCCCGCTGCTGGTGCCGTCGTCACGGATACCGGTGAGGCGGAAGGCCTTGTACTCGGCGTGGGCGGCCGCACTCCACACGTTCTCGCGGGGCCCGGCGGCCCCGCCGGCCTGCTCCCACACCACCGCCGCGCCGCCCGGCTCGTTCTGCCAGCGGACGAACAGCGCGATGTGCGCGTCCGCGCCGGGCCCGCGGTAGTACGCGAGTGCGTCACCCGGTTCGAGTTCTTGCTTGCCGATCTCGTGGGACATGCTGGGGTTGCCGCCGAGCGGCGTGAGTGCCGGACTGGTGCTGCCCACGGTCAGGTTGTCCGCGCCCCATGCGAGCGACACGAATCCGGAGCAGTCGGCGCGGAAGGTGTCCGGCGCTCCGCAGTCGGCCGCGGTGCCCTGGGCGGTGTAGCAGTCGCTCATCGAGTAGGGGATGTCGCTTCGGTTCAGCCACACGCGGGCCCGGTCAAGGACCTCGGTCCGGGTCGGCGGCCGGTCGTCGGCCGAGGCGCTGCCCGGCTGCGGCAGGTGAACGAGGCCGACCATGGCGGCGATCAAGGCGATCACCAGCAGGCCCCGGGTAACAAGGGTTCGCATCGAACCTCCATCGGGTGGTGGCGGCTCCAGCGGCCGCCCGCGCGACCACGATGGGGCGAGCCGGTGTTCAGACCCTGTTCAGTTGAACTGCCCGGCCGGTACTGGCTGTTCAGATACGGGGTGAGCCCGCGCAGCCGCTATGGTCTGCCGGTGTGACAAGCCCTCATGGCGAACACCCGGACCTCACCGAGAGCCTGCGCCGGGTCAACGACAAAGAAGAACTCGGCCGTCACCTGACGCTGCTGCACGAGGGGCGCTGCCCCGACCTGACGCTGGAAGCACTCGCCCGCGCCGCCTTCGGCAGGACGCGGACGAGCAAACGCGGGGTGGTCAGGAACTGGCTCAAGGGGCAGAACGCGCCCCGCGAGTGGGAGCCCCTGAAGGCACTGCTCGTGAAGCTCGGCGCCACGGAGGAGGAGATCACCGAGTTCGAGCGCGCCTTCGAACGCATCGAGGACCGCAGGAAGGCCAACGGCGCCCGCGCGACGAGACCCGGCGGGGACGCCGAGGCCGACCGCACCACGGCGCCCCCACCCGGCCCGGAACCGGACGTGGACGACGGTGACGGCGCGGATCCCGGCGAGGCAGCGACCCCTGTTCTTCCTGGCCGCCCCGACACCGAGGACGCCCCGGCACCGGTGCCTGGGCCGACCGGTACGGAACGGAACGGCGAGGCATCGGTCCCCGAGCCGACCGGTACGGAACGGAACGGCAAGGCACCGGCCCCCGAGCCGACCGGTACGGAACCGAACAGCAAGGCACCGGCCCCGCCCGCGCGCCGACGCCGACGCAGGATTGCGCTGGTGAGCTGCGGCGTGGGAGTGGGCGTGGTGCTGTGCGTGGGAGCGGCCGCGTACCTCTTCACCAGGTCCGACCAGCCCCACAGCGCCACCGGTGATCCCGGGCGCAGCGCCGGCCCGGCCCCCACCGGCACCACCGCACCCCGTCCCGCTTCCCCCGGGCCCGCCGTGACCGGCACCCCGGACAACCGGTCGCCCGGCGGAGCGCCACCGGTCACGGCCACGAAGCCGCCTGCAAAGTCCCATGCCCCCACCCGCCCTCCGACCGGGCAAGCCCCCGGGCCGCTTCCCGCTTTCGGCAGCGGTACCCAGCTCGTCTCGGTGGAGAGCGGGCTGTGCGTGGACGCGGGCGTCGACAGCGACGACTCCGAGGTCTACCAGTGGGCCTGCGCCGACGGAGCCGCGAACCAGACCTGGCACCTCGGCCGCACCGGCGGCGACGTCTACCGGATCAAGGACGACCACTCCGGCAAGTGCCTGGGAATCGTGCGGACCCCCGAGCGTCTGGACGTCGTCCAGACCGCCTGCACCGCCGAGCCCGCCCAGCGGTGGAGGTTCAAGGCCGCCGACACCGGCAGGTACGGCGGCGAGTGGTACTCCGGCTACTTCATCAACTCCCGCTACGGAAAGTGCCTCACGCTCAGCCAGTCCTCCCACGAACAGCGGGCCGACATCGGCGAGTGGGACTGCGCCGACGGCTCCCGCAATCAGATCTTCCGCGTGCGCCCCAAGGCCCTGTGACCCCGGAAACGGCGCCGCGACCGGGGCCGCGACCGGCGCCAGGCGCGGGGCCGGGCACCGGGCGGGACCAAACGCCGACTTTTGTCACCAATGCGGACTAACTACTCTCGGAGGCATGTCCGAATCAGTCGGCTCCGCAGCCCCCGCACCGGACCCCGCCGCCACCTCCGGCGCCGCCCCTGCCGCCGCGGGCACCGCACGCCCCGCCGATACCGGTCTCCCGGAGCAGCCCGGAGACCCCGTAGGCCTCTCGCCCGAGCTGAGCGCCGGGATGCCGCGCCTCCTGGAGGCGATGCGGTTCGTGGACGCCGGTCTGGGGCTGCACACCACCCTGGACCGGATCACCGCGATCGCGGCGGCCCTGGCCGATGCCCGGTGTGCCGCGATCGCGGTGCTGCCCCGGGAAGGCGAGGGAAAGGCCGAGTATGTGTTCCACGGGGTGGACGACGCGACCTGTGAGCGCATCCGGACGCTGCCCGAGGGGCACACCGGCATGCGCGCGGCGCTCGCCCGGGCGCACGGGCAGCATCCGGACCGGGGCAGGCACAGCCTCGATGTGGCGATCCGGGTGCACGGCTCGCTGTTCGGCCTGCTCTGCCTGGCCGAGAAGCGGGACGCCGACGAGTTCACCGACGACGACCTGGTCCTGGCGCGGGCCATCGCCACCGAGGCGGGCATCGCGATCGGCAACTCGCGGCTGTACGAGGAGGCCAGCCAGCGGGAACGCTGGATCGACGGCACCGCGGCGGTCACCACCGCCCTGCTCACCGCGAGCGACGCCGACGAGGCGCTCCAGGTGATCGCCGAACAGGCCGGCCGGCTCTCCGACTCGATCGCCGCCGCCGTTCTGCTGCCCGCCGAGGAGGGCGGCATCGAGGTCGTCGCGGTCGCTTCCGACCGGGCGCGGGAGGCGCTCGGCCGGATCGTCTCGACGCGCAGCAAGGTGGTACGGCAGGTCTTGGCGGGCGAGGCGGTGTTCATCGAGGATGCGGCCACCCACCCGTGGATGACGGACGACATCGCCCGCAGCTACGGCCCCACCATGGTGCTGCCGCTCCAGAGCAGCGGACGCGTGCTCGGCGGGCTGATCACCCAACGCAAGCGCGGCGGGCGCCAGTACACCCGCACCGAGCGGACCCTGGCCACCCGCTTCGCCTCGCAGGCCGCGCTCGCGCTGATGCTCGCCGACGCGCAGCGCGACCGGGAACGCCTCGCCGTCTACGAGGACCGCGACCGCATCGCCCGTGACCTGCACGACCTGGTGATCCAGCGGCTGTTCGCGACCGGGATGACCCTGGAGAGCGCACACCGGGGTTCGCACGAGCCGGAAGTACGGACCGGCGTCGAGAAGGCCGTCGACGAACTGGACGTCACCATCCAGGAGATCCGCGGCGCGATCTTCGCCCTGCAACAGGGCCCCACCGAACGGCAGCCGGGCCTGCGGGCCCGGGTACTGCGCGAGATCGGCATGTCCTCGGTACTGCTCGGCTTCCGGCCCGGCCACCACTTCGCCGGACCGGTCGACGCGGTGGACCCGGTGACCGGCAAGAACCTCATCGCGGCCCTGCGCGAGATGCTCTCCAACGCCTACCGGCACGCCCACGCCGGACGGATCGAGGTCGTCGTGGACGCGACGGTGACCCTCGCCGACGGCCGTCCCGGGGTACGCCTGAGCGTGGCGGACGACGGCGTCGGCATCCCGGAGGACGGCCGCCGCAGCGGCCTCGCCAACCTGGAACGCCGCGCCGAGTCGCTGGGCGGCGCGAGCTGGCGCGGCGGCGGCATCGGCCAGGGCGGCGCGGGCACGACGGTGTACTGGCAGGCGCCGGGGGCACCCGCGCGCTGAGGCGGCGGTGGCACCGCGTCGGTGACGGCGTGGGCGACACGTCGGTGACGGCGTGGGCAACGCGTCGGTGACGGCGGGGGCGACACGTCGGTGACGGCGGGCCCGTCCGCTGGCGCTCACGCGGTGACCACGCGGGCGATCACGGTCCCGCAGCGTTGGGCAAGCCGCTGTTCGGCGGAACGCCGGTCGTCCGTACGGGGTAGTGCGTCCCCCGGGCGCAGGAGCAGCGCGGGCCCGTCGGCGCCGTCCGCGACACGATCCGGACATGTCGTCATGCCGCCGAGGTCCCCGTCGCCCGGGCCGTCACCGAAGCCGCCGCCCGCTGGTGGCGGTGGTGCTGTGTGCGCTGACCGGCCTCGGCACCCCGGCGGCCACCGCGACCGGCGTCCCGCAGCACCCGGACACCGCATCGGCCGCTCCGGCCGCCCCGGCCGACCCCGCCCCCGGCCCCGAGTCCGCGAGCGCCGAAGTGGCGCGGCTGTACGCGGAGGCGGCGCGGACGAGTGCCGCGTACGAGCAGGGGCGGATCAACGCCGAGGGGCAGCGTGAACGGGCGGCGCGGGCGGAGGAGTTGTTGCGGACGGAGCGGGAGCGGGCCCGGGTGCTGCGGCGTGACCTGGGACAGCTGGCGCGCGAGCAGTACCGCGTCGGCGGCGGGCTGCGGTATGCCGCGCGGATGCTGCTCGCCGCGGACCCCAGCGAGATGCTGCGCGGCTCGCACACGGTCGCGCACGCCAATCTCGCCGTCGACAACGCGGTGGCCCGCAGCCTTGCCGCGCAGCGCAGGCTGGAGCGCACCGAGCGCGAGGCGGCGGGCGTACAACGCGCCCTGGACCGGCAACTGGCCGCCCTCGGCACCATGAAGCAGCAGCTCAAGGACCAACTCGCCCAGGCCAAGGGCACCTTGCAGGGCGAGGCCGACGACGCGCTTGACGCGGGTACCTGCCCGGACGCCGCGCGACTCGACGTCCCCGAGAAACCGGCGCCCGGCCCCTGGGTCGCCCCGGTGGACGAGTACCGCCTGTCCGCCGGGTTCGACAGCGCGGGCGCCCGCTGGTCGCACCGGCACACCGGGCAGGACTTCGCGGTGCCGATCGGAACCCCGGTCCACGCGGCGGGCGAGGGCAAGGTGGTACGGGTGGCCTGCGGCGGCGGCTTCGGCATCCAGGTCGTGATCGCGCACCCGAACGGCTACTTCACGCAGTACGCCCACCTGGCCGCGCCCGCCGTCGAGGAGGGCGAACGCGTCCGTAGTGGCCAGTGGATCGGCCAGTCCGGCACCAGCGGCAACTCGACGGGCCCGCACCTGCACTTCGAGGTACGGCTCACCGAGTCGATGGGCTCGGCCGTGGACCCGGTGCCCTGGATGGCCGAACACGGCGTACAGATCGTGGAGTTCAGCGGGACGCCGGACGACGGGCCGGAGCTCTGACGAGGGTCCCGCCTGGCCCAGGTGGGTCCGGCGGAACTCGCTGATTCGCCCACGCGACAACTCGGTAGCGGCCCGCGCCGTCCCCGCCTACGTTCGGTCCATGGCTGACGAAGGCTTCACCCATCCGCGACTGGCCGCGCTCTACGATCCGCTCGATCCCGACCGCAGCGATCTGGACGCCTACCTGCGGATGGCGGAGGAGTTCGGGGCGCGCCGGGTGCTGGACATCGGGTGCGGCACAGGGGTGTTCGCCCTACTGCTCGCGGACCGTGGGATCGAGGTCGTCGGCGTCGACCCCGCGCGGGCGTCCGTCGACGTCGCCCGGGCCAAGCCGGGCAGTGAGCGCGTGCGCTGGATCTGCGGCAATGCGACGGAACTCCCGCCGTTGCAGGCCGACTTGGCGACCATGACGGCGAATGTCGCGCAGGCCATCGTCGACCCGGGGGTGTGGCGGGAGACGCTGCGGGGAGCCTACGAGGCGCTGCGGCCCGGCGGGCGTCTGGTCTTCGAGACCCGTGATCCGGCGCGGCGCGGATGGGAGGAGTGGACTCGCGACAACTCCCTTGGCGTTACCGAGATTTCGGGCGTCGGACCGGTCGAGACGTGGGTGGAGCTGATCGAGGTCGGCCTGCCCCTGGTGACCTTCCGCTGGACCTACGCCTTCGCCTCGGACGGAGAGGTACTCACCTCGGACTCGACCCTGCGTTTTCGTGAACGGGCGGAAATCGAGCAGGACTTGGCCGAGCAGGGCTTCGTCGTGGAGGAGGTCCGCGACGCACCCGACCGGCCGGGGAAGGAACTGGTCTTCGTGGCACGGCGCCCCTTGCCCCGCCGTCCCTGACGAGCAGGGGCCAGTACCCGCCTGCTCCGTACATCGGTACTTCGGTATCCGACCGGCCCGGTGGGGAACCGCGTGCGCGGCGGGAGACCGACTGCTCCTTGGAGGCGTGTACTCGCCACGCAGAAACCCGGCTCCGCTGTCGGCGCTCTCCTCTAGAGTCGCTCGTGTGACCGAACCCGCGTATCTCGCCGCAGTCCGGGAGTCGTACAACACCGTCGCCATCGATTACGCCCAACTGGTCAAGGAACCAGCGGAGTTGGACCCTGTCACCCGGGCGATGCTGACCGCGTTCGCCGAGACCGTGCGGGTGGCCGACCGGGGGCCGGTCGCGGATCTGGGATGCGGGCCGGGCAAGATCACGGCGCATCTGGCGCAGTTGGGGGTGCCGGTCTTCGGGATCGATCTGTCGCCGAAGATGATCGAGCTTGCGCGGCGGGCGTATCCGGGACTGAGTTTCACCGTGGGCTCGATGACCGCGCTGGAGGTCCGGGACGACGAACTCGGCGGCGTACTCGCGTTCTACTCCGCGCATCACACCCCGCCGGAGCAACTGCCCACCGTGTTCGCCGAGTTCCACCGCACGCTCGCCCCCGGCGGCCATCTGATGCTGGCCGGCTACGTCGGAGACGACGAGCGGCTGCGTCCGACACAGGCGTACGGAGGCCATCCGGTGTCCTACGAGTCCCACTTGCTGCCGCCGGACCGGATAGCCGCGCTGCTGACGGAGGCCGGGCTCGTCCTCACCGCCCACCTCGTGCAGTTGCCCCACGAGGGGTTGGTGAGGACGGTCGCCACGTTTCTGGCCCGGAAGCCCGAGGACGGCTAACGCACCGGTCCCGCTCCCGGCCGGGACCGGGACCGCGACAGGTGCCGGGCCTGGGACCGGAGCCTAGAGAGTGAGCTCGTAATAGAGCACCTTGTGCGTCGGCTCGTAACCGAGGCTGTCGTTGACGCGCCGCATGGGGGTGTTGCTGTCGGCGGTGTCGGTGATCAGGGTGCCCAGGTCGGGGTGGTCGTGGCGGGCGCGCAGTACGGACTCGGCCTTCATCCAGTGGCCGAGTCCATGGCCGCGGTGCTCGGGCAGGACGCCGGTGCCGTAGTGCTGGGCTTCGCCCTTGCCGTCGCCGGGGACCACCAACTCCGTGAAACCCACAATGGAGTTGGGGGAGGGCGCGGAGGTGTCGACGGCGACGACGGTGTGGAGCAGATCGCCGCGCTCGGCGATGGTGCGGGCGGCGGCGCGGACGCGCGCCACGTCCCAGGTGACCGTGCCGTAGTCGGCGTCGTCCATGGGCATGTCGTCCATGGCGCGGCGCGAGTCGGCGAAGCTCTGGGCGAGGTGGTCGGGGACCGTGCCGTACCAGGATTCCAGGCGGTAGCCGGGATGCGGGGTGTCGACGACCGCGCTTAGGGCAGTCAAGTCCGCCTTGTTCAGGGTCAGTTGGGCATAGGTGAGGCCGAGGACGCGGCGGAAGCCGTGTGCGGCCAGGAAGCGGTCGCCGGGGGATCCGTCCTCGGCCTGGGCGGCGAGGCAGCGCCTGCCGTTGTCCCGCGCGGCCGCGGCCGCCGCGTCGAACAGGCGTGAGCCGATACGGGTGCGCCGCTCGGTGGGGTGGACGTTGATGTCCAGTTCGGCGCGGTGCGCCTGGCCCTCGGTGGTGAACAGTCGCAGGAACGCCGACCCGACGGGGATCGCGTCGGCGTCGGAGGCGAGCCACGCCAGGCGGTAGCTGGACGTGCCGCGGTCGGGGTCGGTCAGTGGGGTGATGCGGATGGGCAAGAGGTCTCCGTCGTCGGAAGGTGGCAAAGCTCGACACAGGGTTCGGCACAAGGAACGGCACGGGAAATCGACTGCCGGGCACTGATGCGCATGTGCGGCACACCTCCTCAACGAAAGCGCCGGTCCGGGACGTGACCGGCCGGGGGACCGTACCCGTACGGCCGGGTGCCGGGCAACGGGATATCGACGGCGGGCAGGGCACGGGTGTCAATCGTCCACGCACGGCGTTGAGTTGAGGCGCGTTGCGGGAGTCGCCGCACGGTGCGTCGCCTCGGCTCTTGACCCCGGCGAGGGAATCTCCAGACAACAACTTGCCGGTATCCGTACCCCCGTTTGGATAGCTTAACTATCTTATATGTGTTAGCGAATCTAGGGGGATTTCGCATGGAGCACATCCACACCGAGCCGCCGACCTCGTCCGTTGTCGCTCTGGCCGGCGAGTGGGGCTTCGGCGGCTGGCTGCGGACGTACGCATCCCGCCAGAGCTGGATGTACAAGAAGTGGCGCGACTGGCGGCTGTATCTCTACGACGGAGGCGTGGTCGTCACGGCGCCCAGCGGCTACGAGGCCGCGTTCGACTGGGGTACGTCGCGGGTATTGCAGTACCTCCGCACCATCAACGGCTCGGACGCGCACGCCCGTTACACCCTGATCGACCCCTACGGCGACGCCGTGAACATCGGGCCGGGCGCGAATCTCCTGACGCAGAAGTGGCAGGAGCGCCTCGGCATCAACTCCTCCCTGATCGGCCCGCCGATCCTCGGCTGGGGGGAGTGGGGCGAGCACATCCAGCTCAAGATCACCGAGGCGCAGCTCGCGGATGTGCTCGGCCGTATCGCACGGGGCGAGACGGCACAGTTCGGCCCCATCAACGCCGACCGGCACGGCCTGCTCACCGGTGAGCAGGAGGCCGACTGGGCGGAGATCGACCGGGTCAGGCTGGCCGACGGTACGGTTCAAGTCGTCGCCCACAACGGCGAGTTACTCCTCGACGGGCTGCACGAGATCGGGTTCATCCCCAACCTCGACCTCTTCCTCCATGTCTGTGAGTACTTCACGGCGAGGGACTGACGGCGGCGCGAGGGACGACGGCTCAGCGGGAGGCCAGGATCTGTTCGATGACGGCGGCGACGCCGTCCTCCTCGTTGACGAGGGTCTGATGCGGGGCGGCGGCCACCACGGCCGGGTGGGCGTTGCCCATCGCGTAACCGGCGCCCACCCAGCGGAGCATCTCGATGTCGTTGGGCATGTCCCCGAAGGCGACGACCTCGGCCGCCTCAACTCCCCTGTCCGCACAGCACTGTTCGAGCGTGCTCGCCTTCGTGACACCGGGACCGCTGATTTCGAGCAGCGCGCTCGAACTGGAACGGGTCAGGGTCGCGGTGTCCCCGATGGCCTTGCGGCCCAGGTCCATGAAGGTGTCCGCGTCGAGCACGGCATGCCGCGCGAGCATCTTCAGGATCGGCTCGTCGCCGCCCTCGAAGTCCTCGGCGAGCAGCTTCTCGGCCGGGGCGACGATGTCGTGCGACTCCACCCAGATCCTCGGATACGTGGGCTCGTGCTGGAGCCCGTGCCCGGTGCGCTCGATGGCGAAGCTCGTACCGGGCAGTGCCGCGCGCAGCCGCTCGACCACCTCCAGGGCGGTCGCCCGGGGCAGCGGACGCAGCTTGACGAAGCGATGCTCGTCCAGGTCCGTGGACATGTCGACCACGGCGGCACCGTTGTTGCAGATGGCGAGGCCATGGCCGTGCACATAGTCCTGTACGGGCTGCATCCAGCGCAGCGGCCGTCCGGTCACGAAGAAGACGTCGATACCGGCGGCCTCGGCGTCGGCCAAGGCCTGGACGGTACGAGGTGAGACGGTCTTGTCCTCACGGAGCAACGTTCCGTCAAGATCGGTCGCGATCAGCTTGGGCTCGGCGGGCCAGGGCGCGGCAGGGCTCTGTGTGGTCACGAGCCGCATTCTTGCGCATATGCCACGGCGGGCGGGTGGCCGCGGGGGAAACGTGTCCAGCGGTTTCATCCCCCGGGCCCCCGGCCTCGACCTGGTGCGGCAGTACCCCTGCTCAGTGGGCGCCGGGCTCCTCGAACGCACCCTGCCGCGCCGCAACGGTGAACGCGGTGAAGGCGGCGGCTCCGATGGTGAAGACGGGGCCATGGGGGTTCTTGGAGTCGCGGATGGCGATTTGGCAGGGCTGGGCGGCGATTTCGATGCATTCGCCGCCGGTGTTGCCGCTGTAGCTGGACTTGCGCCAGGTCACGTCACCCAGCGGGGTGCATTCGATGCAGTCGCCGCCGCTGTCGCCGCTGTAACTCGACTTACGCCAAGTCGTGTTCGGCGGAATCCACGTTCCCGTCCCCATAACGCTCCTCCATCACGCGGCTGATCAGTGCCGCGGACTTCTCGACGGAGAGCGCGGCGGCCTGCAAGCGAGCGTAACGGAGCGAACTCTCCTTGAGAGTATCTGGATTGGCAGTCGCATGACCCGAGGCCATGTCCTCCGTATAGAAGACGTCAGGGTCGTCCTCGAATCGCAGGACGTTGAACGAACCGGTCAGCGCAGTGTGCTCCCCGGCCGAGAACGGCAGCACCTGCACGTTCACGTACCGGCGCTGCTCGTGGACGCTCAGGAGATGGGCGAGCTGGTTCCACATGACGTGCTGGCCGCCGATTGGCCGGTACAGAACCGCCTCGTCCAGCACCACCCAGAGCTGAGCGGGGGCCTCACGGTCAAGGATTCGCTGCCGCTCCATGCGTGCGGCCACGAGTTCGTCGAGGTTGTCCGGTGACGGCGCTCCCATGACCGCCCGCGCGTAGGCCTCCGTCTGCAAGAGCCCGTAGACCACCTGCGCCTGGTAGGTGGAGATGTAGGACGCCTTCGCCTCCAGACCCGCGTACTCCTGGAACCACGGCGGGAGTTGGCTGCGCAGCACGAGACCGACGAGGCGGCCCATGTCTCCGCCCGTCTTGAGCGTGACGTCGACGCGCTCGGCGAATTCCCGAGTTGGAACTTTGTGGGCGGTTTCAATCTGACCGACGAGGGAGCCGGTGCAGAAGAGCTTGGCGCCGAGTTCGGCCTGGGTGAGTTGAGCGGCCTCGCGGCGGAGGCGGAGTTCGGCGCCGAAGTGGTGCAAGGGTGAGGCGTCCGGGTCGAGTTGTCGGATCTGTACCACAATGCCCTCCAACGGAAGTCACGGTTCGTTTCTGTCCGTAGCCGAGAGTAGTCAGGCGGGGTCAAGCTTGTGGAGTGAAGTCACCAACTCATTTGCCCCCAATGGGAGTTCACGTGCCCGAACGCGATACCCCGCGCGCCCTTCGCGCCCCCTACGTCTCTCACGACTCCCGTGAGGCACTGGTGGTCCTGCACCCCGAGGGTGCCGTCGCGACGACGTACCGCATCCGCCTGACGGTGGGCGACCACTCGGCCGGCCACCTGCGCCGCATCCTCCGCCACTACCTGGACGCCTGGTCCCTGCCGGACCTCGCCCCGGCGGCGGAACTCGCCCTCACCGAACTCCTGGCGAACGTCGTACGGCACGTACCGGATCGCCTCTGCGCCCTGTGGTTCCGCCGCCACGGCGAGGGCGTACGCGTCGAAGTGACCGATGGATCACCGGAGTTGCCGCAGGTGCGGGCGGCCGGTCCGCTGGACGAGGGCGGGCGCGGGCTGCGCCTGGTGGAGGCGGTCACCGACCGCTGGGGAGTCGAGCCGTGCGGCTTCGGGGAGCAGGCGTACTGGGGGCTGGGCGAGGAGGGGAAGCCGGGAAAGACGGTGTGGTTCGAGTGCGTACGGGAGGGCGGGGCGGGCACGGTGAGCGGCACCGGGACGCTGCGGGTGGTCGACGCGTGGCAGTGACCGGCGCGGCTCCGCTGCGTCCTATCCGTCGATGTCGAGTGCCGTGCCGTACAGCCGGTCCACCTTCAGCCGGATGACCATCCGGCGCTCGGCGACCAGCTCCTCCAGGAAAGCGGCTTCGTCCTCGGGCCTCCCGTCCGGCGGGATCATCCCGAGCAGCTCCCGCCCCACCGCGTCGCCGGGAACCGTCGTGATCTCGGAGACCAGGGCCTCGCCTTCGGCGACGGCGAACGACCACACGTCGCCGCCCGGTACGTGCAGCGCGGCACGCGGATTGTGCCGCAGATGCGCGACCTTGACCCGGTCCGCCGTCGTCGAGAACCGCACGATGCGGGCTTCGGGGTCCCAGCTGTACACCATGGTCGTCAGATGGGGGTGGCCACTGCGCTTGACGGTGGCGAGCGTGCCGAACTGCTGCCGGCCCAGCAGGCTGGAGAGGGCTTCGTCGGACAGTGGACGAGGTGCTGGTCGTTGAGTCATGACGTGATCAACACCCGCGGCCCCCAAGCAATTTCCTGGACCTCACATGCCCAACGCCCACCTTGTTCAGTACCTGCCCCGGACGCCCCGGACGAGCAGAGTGCCCGTGCGCCGACTCCCCGGGGGCGGGGCAAGGACGGAGGCTCATACATCCACGTAGCCGTGTTCCTTGAGGATCAGCGTCCACACATCGGGTTCGTAGTCCCACCGTTTGACGACCGCGGGGTCCTCCTCAGGGCCGCGGGGGATGTACGACGCCTGGCAGCCGTAGCACCCTTCGACCGGGGGGCGTTGGGAGAGCGCGAACACTCCCCCTGGCTTGAGGTTCGCGTGCACGAGCGGCAGCAGCAGCCCCGGATCGGTGAACCAGGCGGCACCGAACACGCTGTAGACCGCGTCGAAGGGTGTGCTCGTGTCTCCGAAGCAGGCGAGGGCATCGGCCTGGCGGAGTGTCATCCCCTCCACATCGGGCCACCGCTCGCGTGCCTTGTCGAGCTGCTTGGCGGAGAGATCGATCCCCACGGCCTTCATGCCGAGCGCCGCGAGATGAGCCACGTTCCCACCGGACCCGCATCCGAGGTCGAGCACACTGTCGCCGGATTCGAGGCCGAGTACGTCGGCCCCGGGACCGTGGTCCGGGTACTGGGTCCAGTTGAACCATGTGGTCTCGCCCCTGGCATTGGTCTGCCGCCGCTGAGGCTTGCTCTGTGAGTAGGTGTCCCATGCGGCGCTGCGAGAGTCCGTCACTACCCGTCCGTTCTCGTCAAGGCGACAGCCGCCCGGCACGATACCGGGCGGCTGAGGCTCTGGTGGTTCAGTCGTTGCGTGGTGCGGAACTACTTGGCCACGGGGCTGTCGGAGCAGCCTGTGTAGCTCTGGGTGCGCAGTCGGCCGCACCGTTGACGGAGTGAGGCGTCAGGAGATGGCGTAAGGCGGCCTGACCTCTGACGTCCCGTCTCTTGCGCCGCCCCGTGTCCGCACCGCGATACCGCATGCCCCGGACCTCGACGGGTGCGGTTCAATCGTCCGTGGTCACGGCGTGGGGCACCGGAACTCCCCACGCTACGGGGGAGGTTGAGCGGTGTGCGGGTCCTCGCGGACAGGTACGAGCTGGTGTCGTTCGTCGGGCGCGGCGGAATGGGTGAGGTCTGGGAAGGGCGGGACCGGGTCATCGGGCGCCGGGTGGCCGTCAAGCTGTTGCCGCACCAACGGGGCGCCGGGAGCTCGGAGTTGTTCTTCCGCGAGGCGCGGACCGCGGGCGGACTGAACCACCGGGGCGTCGTCACCGTTCACGACATGGGGCAGGACCCGTCGGACGGCACGCTGTTCCTCGTCATGGAGTACGTGGCGGGCCGGGACCTGTCCGCCGTACTGCACGAGGACGGGCCGCCCCCGGTGGCGGCGGCACTGGACTGGGCCGCACAGGCCGCCGCCGCGCTCGCCGCGGCCCACGAGGCCGGGGTCGTGCACCGGGACCTGAAGCCCGCCAACCTCATGCTGACGACCGGCGGCGAGATCAAGGTCCTCGACTTCGGCATCGCCCGCTTCATGGCCACTACCGACAAGTCGAGCCAGGTGATGGGCTCCCTGGCGTACATGGCCCCCGAACGCTTCGACGAACACCCGGGCGACGCCCAGTCCGACCTGTACTCCTTCGGTTGCGTACTGCACGAACTCCTCACCGGGGAAGCGCCATTCACCACTTCGGGCGCCGTCGCGACGATGACCGCGCATCTGCGCGGTACGCCCGAGGCGCCGGGACGCAGGCGCGAGGGTGTGCCGAGTGAAGTGGACGCTCTTACGTTGCGGTTGCTGGCCAAGGAGGCCGCCGAGCGGCCGGAGTCGGCGAGGCGGGTGCACGAGGAACTGCGCGCGTTGGCTGCGGGGGCTCCTCCCGCATCCGCGGTTTCGACGGCCTCCTCGGGTTCGGCGCCTGCCTCGGCTCCGGTGCCTTCCTCGCCTCCCGCCCCTTCCTCGCCTCCCGCGCCTTCCTTTGCTCCGGCCGGGGCATCCGCACCAACCCCCGTACCCACCGCGGCTGTTGCGGAGGTGAATTCCGCGGCTGCGGTCGCGCCAGCGGTCCCGGTCGTTTCCCCGGCGGCTTCGCTCGCTCCTCCCTCGGCTCCCGAGATGCCGCAGACCCCTCCGCCGTCTGCGGCACCCGCGTCGGGCAGCGGCGGCGGACAGCACGTACACCATCTGCCGACGCAGACCGCCGTACCGCGGCGCCCCACCGAAGGACCGGCGGCGGGTGGTGGGCGTCAACTGCTCACCCGTAGGCGGGCGTTGTGGCTCGCGCTGGGGGTCGGGGCGGTGGCGGTCGCGGGGGCCGGTGGGGCCGTCGCCCTGCTCGGCGACGAGGGGGAGAAGAAGCCGGAGGCGTCCGGCGACAAGGGCGCCGGGAGCCGGAAGCCGAGCGGGCCGCCCGCTCCCGCGCGCAAGCCCTGGGCGCTGCGGCAGGAGACGGTCATCCCGTGTCCTCCGGTGCTGTCCGGCCGGGTGCTCTACTTCAGCGACGGCGGCATGGTGTGCGGCCTGGACGCGCTCACCGGGACGCAGCAGTGGGAAACACCGATGGAATCGGACGCGAACCAATTCACCGTCGCAGGTGGCCTGTTGTACATCGGGGACGAGGAAGGCCATCTCCGGGCGCTGACCGTCGACGGCGGCGTACCGAAGTGGAAGTTCCCCACCGGCGACCGGGTGCGCTCCAGGCCCGTCGTCGCGGACGGGACGGTGTACTTCGCGAGCCTCGACAAGCAGGTCTACGCGGTGGACGCGGTACGCGGCACCAAGAAGTGGAGCTTCCCGGCGGGCGAGGAGATCTACTGCTCGCCGATCGTGCGCGACGGCACGGTCTACATCGGCGTCGACGGCGACGACCGGACCCTCTACGCCCTCGACGCCGAGAAGGGCACCAAGAAGTGGGCCTACCGTGTCGACGTCGGCTTTCCGAAGCAGCCCGCGACCACCGGTGACCTGGTCTTCTCGACCGGCAACGACCAGAGCCTGTACGCCGTTTCGATCTCCGACGGCACCAAGAAGTGGTCCCTGCCACTCAAGGGCAAGCCGGGCACGCCCGACTACTACGACGCCTCACCGCCGTCGGCGGACGGGGACATGGTCTACGTCGGCGGCCTCGACGCCGTACATGCCCTGACCGCCGCCGACGGCCGCGAGAAGTGGTCCTACCCGGGTCTCGTCGAGCCCTCCACGCCCGTCCTCGTGGACGGCACGGTCTACGTCAGCGACCTGGGCGACCCGGAGGGCACCGTCTACGCACTCGACGCGAAGTCCGGCACCGAGCGCTGGTCCACCCCGACCGGCGCCAGCCTCGACAGCATGACCCTGCACAACGCGCCCGTCCTCGGCCACGGTCTCGTCTACGTCACCAACGAGAACGGCCTCCATGCCCTTGATGCCGCGACGGGGCAGGGGCCGGAGGGGATGGGAACGGAGGGGTGACCGGAGGGGATGTGACCGGAGGGGATGTGAACGGTGGTGCGTGGCGGGCAACCCGCTCCCGCCCGGTTGTTCACCCCCAGCCGCTCAGCCGAGCTGCGCCACCGCCTCCGTCGCGATCCGCTCGAAGACCTGCTGGTCCGCGGCGAAGTCGGTGTCAGGGATCGGCCAGTGGACGACGAGTTCGGTGAAGCCCAGGTCCCGGTGGCGGCCCGCGAAGTCGACGAAGGCGTCGAGGGAGGCGAGGGGGCGGGCGCGGTCCGGGGTGAAGCCGGTCAGCAGGACGCGGTCCAAGTCGCCTGTGTCGCGGCCCAGTTCGGCGCAGGCGGCGTCCAGCTTCTCGGCCTGGCGGCGGATCGCTTCGACGGACTGCTCGGGGGTGCCGTCCTCGTACAGCTTCGGGTCGCCCGTGGTCACCCACGCCTGCCCGTACCGGGCGGCGAGCCGCAGCCCGCGCGGGCCGGTGGCGGCGATGGCGAACGGCAGGCGCGGGAGCTGGACGCAGCCGGGGACGTTGCGCGCCTCGGTGGCCGCGTAGAACGTGCCCTCGTGGGTGACCTCGGCCGGTTCGGTCAGGAGCCGGTCGAGCAGGGGCACGAACTCGCCGAAGCGGTCGGCCCGTTCGCGGGGCGACCAGGGCTCGGCGTCCTTCGGGCGCAGCGTGGTCGCGTCGAAACCGTTGGACCCCGCGCCGATGCCGAGCGTGATCCGCCCTTCGGAGATGTCGTCGAGCGAGATCAGTTCCTTGGCCAGGGTGACCGGGTGCCGGAAGTTGGGCGAGCTGACCAGCGTGCCCAGTCGCAGGCGCGTGGTGGCGCCCGCGGCGGCCGTCAGCGTCGGCACCGCCCCGAACCACGGACCGTCCCGGAAGGGGTAGCGCCAGGCCAGGTGGTCGTAGGTGTAGGCGGCGTGGAAGCCGAGGTCCTCGGCCCGTTGCCACAGGTCACGGCCGCCCTGGTGCCAGCGGCGGGTGGGGAGGATGACGGTGCTGAGGCGCATGGCAGGAGATTACGCGAGGGGGAGGCGACCGGTTCGGTGCGGGGGCCGGGGCGGAACTCCGGATTCCGGGGGCGGGGCTGGGCGCAGGGCTCCGGGGCGGATTCTCCCGCTCACTCGCCCTCGGGAACAGTGATGATCTTCCCGTTCTTGTCCACCGAGTGGGTCTGCCAGTACTTGTCCCACTTGTCGTCGACGTGCTTGGGGACCTTGCCCTCCGGGTAGCGGACGTAGCCCTTCGGGGGCTCCTCGTCGTCGGGGACGCAGGCGCTGCCGGTGCCGCCCACGGTCATGACCGGGTACTCGCCGCCGCCGCAGGTCGCTTCCTGCAGGGAACAGCCGGTGGTCAGGGTCGCGGCCGCCGCGGAGGCGAGCGCGAGGCCGAGGGCGGCGCGGCGGGTCCGGCCACGGCTCCGGTTTCCGGCCCGGTTCCGGGTGAGGGCCCCGCTCGCGGAGGGCTGGGGCTGAACGCGGCTGTTGGTACGCACTGGGGGCTCCTTGGGGGGTTGGCTTCGGGTACCAGAGTGCGGGAGGGGGCGGGAGGGGGGCATGAGTATGGGTACTCAGGCTGGGAGTTGGGCGTACCCGGGGTCGGGATGCCCGCCCGCCACAGGGATCACTTCTGGGAATCTGTGATGACGGAGTGTGGTGTCGCGGGTGTGGTTCTTGCTGCTGCGGGAGCGCGCATTTCGCAGCATGCTCGACCCTATGGCGGACACGACGCGTATCAGGGTCACACTGCCGACCGACCAGGTGGCCGAGTTGAAGAAGCTCACCGACAACGTCTCCGGCTACGTCGCCGAAGCGGTGGCACGGCGGCTCCGGCACCAGCTGCTGGGGGTCGAACTGCTGTGCAACCAGGCGGAATACGGGGCTTTCACCGAGGAAGAGCTGGCTGAGGCCCAGTCCCGGATCTTCGGAGCGGACGTGATGGATGCGGAGGGCGGGGTGGCGAGCGGGGTGTGAGGGAGCATGACGAGACCGTGGTCCTCGACTCCCAGGGGGCTGAGCGCTTGGACGACGTGGAGGGCTGCAAGGTTCTTGCGATGCTCCAGGTCTTCCACGGCATCGGTGCCGACCTCGCTGCCTGGCCCTGCCGCCCGCGACGGCCGCTGTGAAGGCCCCCGAGTGCACAAGGGCCTGCCCCCGAGTACACACAGACCTGTGGACAACTCCTGTGTACAGACGCCGTGCCGGGACCGTCGAAATTCGGCCGAGTACGGGGCGGATTCGCAAGCTGCTTGCTGAGGCCGCTTGGTGAGGCTCCGTCAGAGGCCGTGTAGCTCAGTGTGGTTGGGAGAAGCGCACGTAGCGCGGTGGGACCTCGGCGGTGAGCCAGACGCCGTTGGCGGTGACGCGGAAGGTGTGGCCGTCGGCGTGCATGGCGGGGGCGTCCACGGTGAGGATGACGGGGCGGCCGCGTCGGGCGCCGACCCTGGTGGCCGTCTCTCGGTCGGCCGACAGGTGGACGTCGTGCCGGTTCATCGGGCGCAGGCCCTCGGCGCGGATCGCGGCCAGGTGTCGGGCGACGGTGCCGTGGTAGAGCACGCCGGGCGGAGGGGTTGGGGAAAGTCCCAGGTCAACGGGGATGCTGTGGCCTTGTCGTGCCCGGATCCGGGTGCCTTCGACGGCGAAGCGCTGCTTGTCGTTGGCGCGGACCACGTGGTCGAGCTCGGCGCTGGTGAACGCGAAACCGTGGGCCGACGCGGCGGCCATGAGTACGTCGATCTCCACCCAGCCCGCCTCGTCCGGGGCCAGGCCGATCCGCTCGGGAGAGTGCCGCAGGTGCCTGGACAGGTACTTCGAGACCTTGATGGTGCGCTGCTCGTCCGGGGTGCTGGGGGTGTTGGGAGTGCTGGGGGTGTCAGGGGTAACGGGGGTGCCCGTCCCGCTCGCGCCGTTCACGCCGTCTGCTTCGTCCATGTCGTACATGCCGTCCATGGAATCTCAGCGTGCAGATCTGTCCGGATCTTGTCCATGCGATTTTGTGCGGTGATGTTTGATCCACAGAAAGTTAAGTTATCCACAGGGGTGCGGTGTTTTCTGTGGACAACTCGTCTGTGAATAAAGGGGCTTGGTCAACAGGCCCTCACTCAGGCTCGGTTGAATCGCCGTCAGCGGTCAATCGCCGTACGGGCAACGCCGGTTCACCTTGGCCGCAACTCCCCTTGGGGGACGGGCAACATTACAACCCTGGGGATTCCGGGTCCAGTTGCGGGGCGAGGAGAAACGTAGGCGTGCCGTCGCCTCGCGATACGGCAAGTTCGCGGTCCGCTGTGGGGCGACCGTGCCCAGCGCGCGGTCATCAACGAGTGGCTGTGACGCTCGGCCCTCTCACCAGGGCTCCACGTTCCACCACCGCGGGCAGGTCGCTGGTGGGAACAGCACCTGAAGGCCACTCCGGCCGGTGCTTGACCTCAACCTTGGTTGATGTACGAGAGTCGTGCCATCGAACGGCGAGACGAGGAGATTCCCATGACACATCCCAGGATCCTGGTGACCGGCGCGACGGGAAAGGTCGGCGGCGCGGTGGTGGCCCAACTGCACGCGGCGGGCGTGCCCGTTCGGGCGCTGGTGCGAGGGGAGTCGGACTTCCCGGAGGGTGTACAGGCGGTGCGCGGCGATCTCGGTGATCCCGCGTCGCTGGGCACGGCCCTGGAGGGCGTCGATTCGGTCTTCCTGGTGTGGCCGTTCCTGAGCGCCGAGGGCGCGTCGGACGTGATCGAGACGATCGGGAAGCATGCTCAACGGGTGGTGTACCTGTCATCCGCCGGAGTGGGGAGCGAGAAGGAGGAGCCGGGCGAGGCGATCACCATGTTCCACACGGAGCTGGAGCGGCTGATCGAGGCATCGGGACTGGAGCGGACGGCGCTGCGGCCGACCGGGTTCGCGAGCAACACGCTGGGCTGGGCGGAGGAGGTCCGCACCACCGGTGCGGTACGGGCGCCGCTGGCAAGGCTGGCCCGTCCGCTGATCCACGAGGCGGACATTGCCGCGGTCGCCGTTCAGGCGCTGACGACCGACGCCCTGCTCGGCACCCGCCCTCTGCTCACCGGCCCCGAACTGATCACCCAGGAACAGCAGGTGGCCCTGATCGGCGAGGCGATCGGGCGACCGGTGCGGTTCGAGGAGATCACGCTGGACGAGGCCGCCGAGCAGATGAAGGCCGCAGGCTACCCGGCAGAGCTGGTGGAGGCCGTGTTGCCGGCCCAGGCCGGGATGATCGGCAATCCGGAGCCGGTCAACGAGGAAGTGGAGCGCATCACGGGCAGCCCGGCCCGATCTTTCCAGGAGTGGGCGGTGGACCACGCGGCGGACTTCAGCTGAGAGGGACGCCCGCACACGGCTGAGAGGGACGCCCGCGCACGTTGACGTAACCGACCGAAGCGCCGGATCTCGGCTCCGTCGCCCCTGCACATGACGCCGAGACACATGACGCCGAGGCCGAGCCCCTTGCTCAGGGACGCGGAAGGCTCGCGTCAGGATCCGCGTGGGGCCCGCACCGGGAAAGGTGCACCCGGGAGGGGCGGTAACGGTAAGGGCCACCCCGGACGTCTCTCCTCCGGGAACCACGTCTCTCCTCCGGGAACCTCCACCACCCACCACACGTTCCCCTCACGGAAGCGGCCGAGGCACGGCACCACCTCGCGTCCATGCGGAAGCCCCCGCCCCGCCCCCGAGGCCGCGAACCAAAGGTCTGCCGGGCCCCCTCCCCATTGGGGAGAACCCTTACGGGCCCGTAGTACCCAAGACGTAGAAACGGACGCTCCCGTGGTCTGACGACCGGGCGCGGGCCGCGCGCCTACGGTCGATTCGTGACTGTGATCCTGACCGAAGGCCTGAGCAAGCGGTACCCGCGGGTGACCGCTCTCGACCGGCTCAGCATGGAGATCGGGGCCGGCGTGACCGGGCTCGTCGGCGCCAACGGCGCCGGCAAGTCGACGCTGATCAAGATCCTGCTGGGCCTGTCCCCCGCCACCGAGGGCCGAGCCGAGGTGCTCGGGCTCGATGTCGCCACCAAAGGCGGCGACATCCGCGAACGCGTCGGCTACATGCCCGAGCACGACTGTCTGCCGCCGGACGTCTCCGCCACGGAGTTCGTCGTCCACATGGCGCGGATGTCGGGGCTGCCGCCCGCCGCCGCACGTGAGCGCACCGCCGACACCCTGCGCCATGTCGGCCTGTACGAGGAGCGGTACCGCCCGATGGGCGGCTACTCGACGGGTATGAAGCAGCGGGTGAAACTGGCACAGGCGCTGGTGCACGACCCGCAGCTGGTCTTCCTGGACGAGCCGACCAACGGCCTCGACCCGGTCGGCCGCGACGACATGCTCGGCCTGATCCGCCGCGTCTACACCGACTTCGGCATCTCGGTCCTGGTCACCTCGCACCTGCTCGGCGAGCTGGAGCGCACCTGCGACCACGTCGTCGTCGTCGACGGCGGGCAGCTCCTGCGGTCCAGCTCCACCACCGACTTCACGCAGATCACCACCACGCTCGCGGTCGAGGTCACCGACACCGACGAACACCCCGACGGGACCCGTGCGCTGCGCGAGGCCCTGGAGCGGCTCGGCATCGGCACCCAGTCCGGCGGCAGCCTGCCGGGCGCGGGCCATGTGGTGCTGCTCACCGCCGAGGGCGAGCAGACCTACGACACCGTCCGCGACACGGTCGCCGATCTCGGCCTCGGCCTGGTCCGCATGGAACAGCGCAGGCACCACATCGCCGAGGTGTTCCACAGCGACGCCGACACCACCCCCAGCGCCCCCGGCCCGCACGCCCCCGGCCCGCACGCACAGCCCGACCCGAAGGAGGCGGCCGGTCATGGCGGCTGAGCAGAGCGGACAGTTCGGCGGTGGTGGCGGGCTCGCCCAGCGCGCGTCCGCGCCCACCGACCAGTCCCGTATCCACAACATCGGCTACCGCCACTACGACGGGCCCCGGCTCGGCCGCGCCTACGCGCGCCGTTCGCTGTTCGTGCAGTCGCTGCGCGGCGCCTACGGCCTCGGCCGCTCGGCGCGCTCCAAGGTGCTGCCGATGATCCTGTTCGGCGTGATGGTGCTGCCCGCGGCGATCATCGTCGCGGTCGCCGTGACGACCGACATGAACAAACTGCCGGTGGACTACCGCGAGTACGCGATCGTCCTCCAGGCGGTGATCGCCCTCTACCTGGCCTCGCAGGCACCCCAGGCGGTCTCGCTCGACCTGCGGTTCAAGACCGTGCCGCTGTACTTCTCGCGGCCGATCGAGCACCGCGACTACGTCCAGGCGAAGTTCGCCGCGCTCAGTGCCGCACTGTTCGCCCTGACCGCGATGCCGGTGACCGTCCTGTACGTGGGCGCGCTGCTCGGCAAGCTCGACTTCGTGGACCAGACCAAGGGATTCGCGCAGGGACTCGTGGCCGTGGCAGTGCTCTCCCTCCTCCTCGCCGGAATCGGGCTCGTCGTCTCGGCGGCCACCCCGCGCCGCGGCTTCGGCGTCGCCGCCGTCATCGCGCTCCTGACGATCCCGTACGGCGCGGTCAGCACCGTGCAGACCATCGCCCAGGAGTCGGGCAGCCCGGGCGCGATCGCCTGGCTCGGACTCTTCTCGCCGATCAGCCTGATCGACGGTCTGCAGAGCGCCTTCCTCGGCGCCGAGTCCAACTTCCCCGACTCCGCGGGCCCCTCGAACGCGGTCGGCGTCGTCTATCTCCTCGTCGTCGTCGGCGTCATCGCGGGCTGCTACGCCCTGCTCGTACGCCGCTACCGGAAGGCCGGGCTGTAACCCATGACGACAGCCCGCCCGTCGCCCACCACCACCCTTCTAAGGAATGGGCTGCGCCCATGACGACAATCCAGATCGACCACGTGAGCCGCTGGTTCGGCAACGTCGTCGCCGTCAACGACATCACCATGGACATCAGCCCGGGCGTCACCGGCCTGCTCGGCCCGAACGGCGCCGGAAAGTCCACCCTGCTCAACATGATGGGCGGCTTCCTGGCCCCCTCCACCGGCTCGGTGACCCTCGACGGCACCCCGGTCTGGCGCAACGAGCAGAGCTACCGCCACCTCGGGATCGTCCCCGAGCGTGAGGGCATGTACGACTTCCTCACCGGCCGCGAGTTCGTCGTCGCCAACGCCGAACTGCACGGCCTCGGCAAGAAGGAGGCGCAGCACGCGCTCGCCACCGTGCAGATGGAATACGCCCAGGACCGCAAGATCTCCACGTACTCCAAGGGCATGCGGCAGCGCGTCAAGATGGCCTCCGCCCTGGTGCACCAGCCGTCCGTGCTGCTGCTCGACGAGCCGTTCAACGGCATGGACCCGCGCCAGCGCATGCAGCTGATGGACCTGCTGCGGCGGATGGGCGACGAGGGCCGTACGGTCCTGTTCTCCTCGCATATCCTCGAAGAGGTCGAACAACTCGCCTCGCACATCGAGGTGATCGTGGCCGGACGGCACGCGGCCAGCGGCGACTTCCGCCGTATCCGCCGCCTGATGACCGACCGCCCGCACCGCTACCTGGTCCGCTCCAGCGACGACCGCGCGCTCGCCGCCGCGCTGATCGCGGACCCGTCCACGGCCGGAATCGAGGTCGACCTGACCGAGGGCGCGCTGCGCATCCAGGCCGTCGACTTCGGCCGGTTCACGCACCTGCTGCCGCGCGTCGCCCGCGAGCGCGGGATCCGGCTGCTCACGGTCTCGCCGTCCGACGAGTCCCTCGAGTCCGTCTTCTCGTATCTCGTCGCGGCGTAGGAGGCCCTGATGTACGACCCCACAGTCGCCCGGCTCACCTACCGGGCCCTCCTCGGCCGCCGCCGTGCCCTGATCCTGTTCGCCCTGCCCGCGCTGCTGCTGCTGATCGCGGTGGCGGTGCGCGCCTTCAACGGCGCGGACGACCGGACCGCGAGCGACCTCCTCGGTGGCTTCGCGCTCGCCACGATGGTGCCGCTGATCGGTGTGTTCGCCGGTACGGGCGCGATCGGTCCGGAGATCGACGACGGTTCCGTGGTCTATCTCCTGGCCAAGCCGATCAAACGGCCGTCGATCATCTTCACCAAGCTGATCGTGGCCGTCGCGGTCACCATGGTCTTCTCGGCCGTACCGACCCTGATCGCCGGGCTCATCCTCAACGGCAACGGCCAGCAGGTCGCGGTCGCCTACACGGTGGCCGCCCTGGTCGCTTCCATCGCCTACGCCGCGATCTTCCTGCTGCTCGGCACCGTCACCAAGCACGCGGTGGTCTTTGGCCTCATCTACGCCCTGGTCTGGGAGGCCGTGTTCGGCTCCCTGGTCGACGGCGCGCGCACCCTCAGCGTCCAGCAGTGGGCCCTCGCCGTCGGCGGCCGCACCGCCGAGGGCAACCTGGTCACCTCCGACGTCGGCCTGCCGCTGGCCACCGTCCTGCTCGCGGCCGTCACGGTCCTCGCCACCTGGTACGCGGGACAGCGGCTGCGGTCGCTGACGGTGGCGGGGGACGACTGAGGCACACCCGGTACGGGGCGGGCGGCGGCTCGACGAGCCCCGCAGCCCGGGAAATTCGGTGGCACGCCGGGTGGCGTACGCGGCACAGTGACTGTGTCAGCGGCGCCGCCCGGCGCCCTTGTTTACCGGGAGAGGAGCGCGGCGATGTCCAGTAGGAGTCCGTCCACAGCTCCCTTCGGGGCAGCCGGCGACAGGTAGCCGAGCAGGCTCACAGCCGCTCCGGCCGCGCTCGTCCCGCGGCCCCTGTCACCGCCCTCCCCTCCGCACGGGGAGCAGGCTGTCCGGGGCGGCCGCTTCGAGCGCGCAGACATACGCGCTGCGCGAGGCCGCCCACCCGGAGGATTGGCCGAGTGGCAAGGCACCGGCTTGCGCGAGTCGTTGAGCGCTTCGCGCAGGGCGTAGTCGGGTATACAGCCCGCGCGCGTTCGATCCGCGCATCCTCCGCAGAGCAGGGACTTGTTCGGTTGAGTTCTTGAGACTTTGGGCCTTTGGGCCTTTGAGCCCTTGGGTCCCCGAGTTCCTGAGCTTTGCGTCCTTGAGCCGTTGGCCACTGGGTCCTTCAGTGGTCAACGGCTCAACTCATGCTCTGGCTCAGCTCACTTGGCAGACCCGTTGCCGTTGCCGCCCCGCCCCGGGTAGCCGAACAGCAGCCCCTCCATGGCCGCGAGCAGTTCCTCGCGCGCGGTCTCGCGGTCCGTCGCGCGGGCGACCAGGCGGGCCGCCTCGTCCAGGGCGCCGAGTACCAGGTGCGCCAGCGGACGTACCGGCTGCTCGGGCAGAGCGCCCGCGTCGATGGCGCTGCGGAGTGCGGCGATGATCGCGCCGAGGCCGTGTTCCTCGCCGATGCGGCGCCAGCGTTCCCAGCCGAGCACGCCCGGTGCGTCGATCAGCAGGATGCGCTCGACCTCGGGTTCCGCGCAGGCGTCGAGGAATCCCCTGGCTCCGGCGCGCAGGGCCTGGACCGGGTCGGCGACGCCCGTCAGCGCGTCCGCGACGACCCGCCGGGTCACCTCCGCCTCCACCTGCTCGACCACCGCGTCGAACAACGCCCGCTTGTCCTTGAACTGGTGGTACAGCGCGCCCCGGGTCACACCGGCCGCGCGCACCAGTTCCTCGGTGCCGACCGCCGCGTACCCCCGTTGCCCGAAGAGCCGCGTACCGGCGGCGATCAGCGCCGACCGGGTCTCCTGCGAGCGCTCGGCCTGCCTTCCGGCCATGCCGCCTCACCGTCCGTCCTTCCCCGACTGCCCCATGACCTTACTGACCTGGGGGAGCGGGTGACGTGTCCGGACCGGCCCCACCGGTCCGCCGAGGGCGAGGAGGGTTGAGATACATACTGCCTGTATGCAATTCTCCATACAGGCAGTATGTATCTTTCTCGCGCCGGGAGGTTCCGCATGCCGCAGGTCCGTCTGCCACAGGGCACGCTCCACTACCGAGAGGCCGGGTCGGGGACCCGGACGATCGTCTTTCTGCACGGGTACCTCATGGACAGCCGCCTCTGGGACGGGGTGATGGCCCGCCTGGACGGGGAGTTCCGCTGCATCGCCCTCGACCTGCCGCTCGGCGCCCACCGGGAGCCGATGAATCGCGGCGCCGACCTGAGCCTTAGGGGTCTCGGCGCGCTGGTGGCCGACGCGCTTCAGGCCCTCGACCTCAGGGACGTCACCCTGGTGGGCAACGACAGCGGTGACGCGATCGCCCAGGTGGTGGCCGGCTGGCACCCCGAGCGGCTCGGCCGGCTGGTGCTCACCCCGGGCGACTGCTTCGACAACTGCCCGCCGGAGGGGTTCAGGTCGCTGCCGAACCTCGCGCGGATCCCCGGAGCGGTCGCGCTCGGCCTCCGCACGCTGCGGTTCCGGCCGCTGCGCGCACTGCCGTTCACCTACGGCCTGCTCACTAGGGGACGGCTGCCGCACGACCTGATCGACGACTGGATCGCGGCCTTCCGCTCGGCGCCGGGCATCGCCCGCGACTGCGCCGAGGTCACGCGGAACCTCGGTCCCGCGACCACCCGCGAGGCGGCGCTCAGGCTCGCCGGGTTCACCAAACCGGCCCTCCTCGCCTTCGCTCCCGAGGACCGCCTCTTCCCCTTCGTGCACGCGGAACTGCTGGCGGCGCTGATGCCCGACGCCCGGGTGGAACGGATCGAGGGGAGCCGTACCTGGGTCATGCTCGACCAGCCCGAGCGCACCGCCGCAGTCATCCGGGACTTCGTCCGCGCGACCACGGACGGGCCCGCACTGTCGACCGGGGAGCAGCCGGAAACCGCCCGGCGCTGAGCGGCGGCGTTCGCGGCCGGGGCGGTGGCTGGAGTGTCAACGCCCCGGCGGCGGCCGGGGTGTCAGCGTCCCGGCGGCGGTCGGGCTGTCAGCCGGCGGTCGCCTCCGCGAGCAGCCGCTCCAGTACGACGGCGACCCCGTCCTCGTCGTTGGAGCAGGTCACCTCGTCGGCGGCGGCGCGGGCTTCCTCGTGGGCGTCGGCCATCGCGACCGCGTGGCCCGCCCAGCGGAACATCGGCAGGTCGTTGGGCATGTCGCCGAAGGCGATCGCCTCGGAGCCGCGCAGGCCGAGGCGGCGGGCGGCCAGGCGCAGGCCGGTGGCCTTGGTCAGGCCCAGCGGCAGCAGTTCGACGATGCCGGGGCCCGCCAGGGTCACCCCGACCAGTTCACCGGCGATCCGCCGGGCCAGCGCGGTGAGTTCGTCGTCGTCGAGGTCCGGGTGCTGGAGGAACACCTTGCCGAGCGGCGCCGCGAACAGCTCCCCGGCCTCGGTGACCGGGGTGCCGCGCAGGGACTCGCCGGTGCGGTAGCCGGGGCCG
This sequence comes from Streptomyces sp. NA04227, assembly GCF_013364195.1. Lineage (NCBI taxonomy): Bacteria > Bacillati > Actinomycetota > Actinomycetes > Kitasatosporales > Streptomycetaceae > Streptomyces > Streptomyces sp. NA04227. The sequence goes on from NZ_CP054918.1 coordinate 4,069,878, forward strand.
AGCAGTACCTCGCCGTCGGTGCCGTCGCGGACTACGGCCACCGCGAGCGGGCCCGTCTCGGTCTCGATCTTGGCGAGCGCGAGCGCGGCGAGGTGGCGGTCCAGGGTGACCGAGCTGAGCAGCCGCCCGGAGTCGGCGTCGTAGACCTGGCCGCCCTGACAGCACACGGCCAGCCCGCGATAGCCGATCTCCTGAAGGATGTGCCTGGTCAGCGGCACCGCGCGCCCGGTCACTATCAGGTGTGCCGCGCCCGCCTCCGTCACGGCGGCCAGCGCCTCGCGGGTGCGGGGCGAGACGGTGCCGTCGCCGCGCAGCAGCGTTCCGTCGAGATCGGTCGCGACCAAGCGGTACGGGAAGGGGGCGGGCGCGGCGGCGCTCACGGGCGGGCCGTTACTTCGGGTCGAGCGTGGTGCGGCCGCCGAGGTAGGGGCGCAGCACCTCCGGCACGTACACCGAACCGTCGGCCTGCTGGTGGTTCTCCAGGAGCGCGACGATCGTCCGCGGTACGGCGCACAGGGTGCCGTTCAGCGTCGCCAGCGGCCGGACCTTGCCGCCGCCGGACTCGCGCATCCGGATCGAGAGGCGACGGGCCTGGAACTCCAGGCAGTTGGAGGCCGAGGTCAGTTCGCGGTACTTGCCCTGGGTCGGGATCCACGCCTCGCAGTCGTACTTGCGCGAGGCGGAGGCGCCGAGGTCGCCGGAGGCCACGTCGATGACCTGGAAGGGGAGTTCGAGGCCCGAGAGCCACTGCTTCTCCCAGGCCAGCAGCCGGTCCAGCTCGGCTTCCGCCTCGGCCGGGTCGACGTAGGAGAACATCTCGACCTTGTCGAACTGGTGCACCCGGAAGATGCCGCGGGTGTCCTTGCCGTAGGTGCCCGCCTCGCGGCGGAAGCAGGGCGAGAAACCGGCGTAGCGCAGCGGCAGCTTGTCCGCGTCGATGATCTCGTCCATGTGGTACGCGGCGAGCGGTACCTCGGAGGTGCCGACCAGGTAGAAGTCGTCCTTCTCCAGGTGGTAGACGTTCTCGGCGGCCTGGCCGAGGAAGCCGGTGCCCTCCATGGCGTGCGGGCGGACCAGGGCCGGGGTCAGCATCGGTACGAAACCGGCCTCGGTGGCCTGCGCGATCGCGGCGTTGACCAGGGCGAGTTCGAGCAGGGCGCCGATGCCGGTCAGGTAGTAGAAGCGCGAGCCGGAGACCTTCGCGGCGCGCTCCACGTCGATCGCGCCGAGCGCCTGGCCGAGCTCCAGGTGGTCCTTGGGCTCGAAGCCCTCGGCGGCGAAGTCGCGCGGGGTGCCGAGCGTCTCGACGACCACGAAGTCCTCTTCGCCGCCGACCGGGACGTCCGGGTGGACGACGTTGCCGAGCTGGAGCAGCAGGGCCTTGGCCTCCTGGTCGGCGGCGTCCTGCTCGGCGTTGGCGGCCTTGACCGCGGCGGCCAGCTCGCTCGCCTTCTTCAGGAGCTCCTGCTTCTCGTCGCCCGTGGCCTTGGGGATGAGCTTGCCGAGCGACTTCTGCTCGGAGCGCAGCTCGTCGAAGCGGACGCCGGACGCCCTGCGCCGCTCGTCGGCACTGAGGAGGGAGTCGACGAGCGCGACGTCCTCTCCACGGGCGCGCTGGGAGGCGCGCACACGGTCGGGGTCCTCACGAAGCAGGCGAAGGTCAATCACGCGGCAAGGCTACCGGTGTGCCGGGCGGCTCCTCGACTTGAAATACCCCTGCGGGTGTTCTGTCGGAAATGCCGGAATTGCGGGACGCGGTGGGGTGGGGGATGGGGAGAACGGCGCCGGGAGCGGCTGTCTGGTATGCGTGATTTGTTGCTTCTTGATACCCAGTCAAAGAGTTGGCGCCGAATAACCGGAAGGGGTTCGTACGGTGCTTTTGTCTTGACCGGAAAGCCCGTCGGAGCGGTCCCGGGCGGGGTCGGGGCGGGCCTGTGAGTCACCTCCGAGGCCCTGGTTGTCCACAGGATTCCGGGGCTCTCGGGGGTTATCCACAGGGTGTGGGGAAGATCTGTGGACAGTGCTTCTTGATCTTTATCAAACCGCGACGCGTCAGCGAGGATTCCTGATTTCGTTGGGTTCGGTACGCGCTTTCGCAAGTTCGGCACCCACTTTCGGGTGGGATTCCTTCGCTCCATCGAGTTGATCAAGAGGAATGGGTGGACGAGGGGTGATCTGCCCCGGCCGTACCGCTTCTCGTGGATTCCTCACCGATTTGTCGATGAACTCTTCGCGCCGTGTCGACTTGTCCCCAGGTCGAGAACCGACCCTGTGGATAACTTCTGTGGACAACATATATCTGCAGGTAGGACAAGTGTCAGTAGCGGCCTCCGCGGCCTCGGCGCGGGCCGCAAGAGCGCGAACCGGCCCGACTCCCACCGGCGGCCGAACACACTCCCGAGTCCCGGATCGACCCGGCGACGGCACCTCGGGAAAAAGAAAGCGAACAGCCGGAATCCGGGCTTGCCGAACCGGGCGAAAACCGTCGGCCGCGCACGCTTCCAGGGCCGACTCAGGGGCCGACGGGAAACCGCCTGTGGAGATGTGGACGAAGGGCGGCGGGAGGACGGCAGGCTCAGGCCCGCCCGTCCCGGCTCCGGCGGAGCCAGTCCGAGGCGTCGGCGAACTCGGTGTCCGAGGTGCCGCGGCGCAGCGGCCGTACGTCGGCGCGGCTCACACCCGCCCGCGGATAGGAGCCGAGGAACCGGATCTGCGGACAGATCCGCTTGAGGCCCATCAGCGCCTCGCCGACGCGCTGATCGTCGATATGGCCCTCGGCGTCCACGGCGAAGCAGTAGTTGCCGATGCCCGCCCCGGTCGGCCGGGACTGGATGAGCATCAGGTTGACGCCGCGTACCGCGAACTCCTGGAGCAGTTCGAGCAGGGCGCCGGGGTGGTCCTCGCCGAGCCAGATGACCACAGAGGTCTTGTCCGCGCCGGTCGGCGCCGCGGGCCGTGCGGGACGGCCGACCAGGACGAACCGGGTCTCGGCGTTCTCCGCGTCGTGGATCTCGGTGACCAGCGGTTCGAGCCCGTAGGCGGCCGCGGCGAACTCACCGGCGAACGCGGCGTCGTAGCGGCCCTCCTGAACCTGGCGGGCCCCGTCGGCGTTCGAGGCCGAGGACTCCCAGACCGCCTCCGGCAGATGCGCCGCGAGCCAGTTGCGTACCTGGGTCTGGGCGGCGGGGTGCGCGGTGACCGTCTTGATGTCGGAGAGCTCGGTGCCCGGCCGGACCAGCAGGGCGAAGCTGATTTCGAGCAGCACCTCGCGGTAGATCTGCAGCGGCTCGCCTGCGATCAGCTCGTCCAGGGTGGTCGTGATGCCGCCCTCGACCGAGTTCTCGATCGGCACCAGCGCCGCCCCGGCCTCGCCCGCCCGTACGGCGTCCATCGCGGCGGACACCGAGACCATCGGGATCAGCTCACGGGTCGCCGCCTCCGGCAGCTTGCGCAGTGCTGCCTCGGTGAACGTGCCCTCGGGGCCGAGATACGTGTAACGCGTGGCGGACATACCGTAACCCTAGTCGTCCGGGGAGTCCCCCCGTTCCGCCCGGCCACAGTGCGGACACCCGCCGGACACCTGTACGCACGGGGGCCGCCCGGAGCCGCGCGGACGCCCGTGCGCGGCCGGTGCCCGCGCCCCGGTTCTCCCTCAGGACTCGAAGAGCCGCTGCCCCACGTACTCGCCCTTGCCCGCGCCGCCCGGCACCGCGAACAGGGCGCTCGACTCGTGCCGGATGAAGGGGGACAGCGCGTCGCCGCGGTCGAGCTTGCGCTGGACCGGGACGAAGCCGCGCACCGGGTCGGCCTGCCAGCAGATGAAGAGGAGCCCGGCGTCGGGCTCGCCCTTCGCGTCGAAGCCGTCGTGGAAGGAGAAGGGTCGGCGCAGCATCGCGGCGCCGCCGTTCTGGTCCGGCCGCGAGATACGGGCGTGCGCGTCGACCGGCACGACCAACTCGCCGTCCTTGTCCAGCGCTTCGAGCTTGGGCTGAGTGGTCTCCTTGCCGCCCGAGAGCGGGGCGCCGTCGGACTTGCGGCGCCCGATCACCCGCTCCTGCTCGCCGAGGGAGAGCCCCTCCCAGTCGTCCAGGAGCATCCGGATCCGGCGTACGACGGCGTAGGAACCGCCCGCCATCCAGTCCGGGCCGTCGCCCGCCGCGACGAAGACGCGCCGGTCGAAGTCCTTCTCGGTCGGCTTGGGGTTGTTGGTGCCGTCGATCTGGCCCATGAGGTTGCGGGTCGTCATGGGGTAGGCGGTGGCGCCGGGCGAACGGTTGAAGCCGTTCATCTGCCACCGCACCTTCGCCGCCCCCGCCGCCTCCTTCTGCAGAATCCGCAGCGCGTGGAAGGCGACCAGAGCGTCGTTCGCACCGATCTGCACCCACAGATCACCGTCGCTGCGGCGCTTGTCCAGCCGGTCGGACGAGAACTCGGGCAAGGCGTCCAGCTCGGTGGGACGACGGCGCTCCATCCCCGTACGGGCGAAGAAGCTGTGCCCGAAGCCGAAGGTGACGGTGAGCAGGGAAGGGCCGGCGTCGCGGGCGACGTCCGTGTCGGGGCTGCCCGCGCCCGTCACCGGCTCCCCCGCCATCAGCCGCTCGGCCGCCGCGGACCAGCGCCGCAGCAGCGCCGCCGCCTCCTTGCGCCCGGCGCCCGGAGCGAGATCGAAGGCCACCAGGTGCCCGCGCGCCTGCATCGGGGTCAGGATCCCGGGCTGATGTTTCCCGTGAAACATCGCCCTGTCCCTGCCAACCGAGGTCAACGGCTGCCCTGCCGCGCCCGGTTCACCGGACCCGCCGCCCGAGCCGCCCGATTCGGCGAGGGCGTATCCGGCGCCCGCCCCCACGGCACCGAGCGCAAGCCCGGTCGCCCCGGCGGTACCGAGGAGGGTGCGGCGGGAGACCCCGGAGGGGGAGGGCGGGGAGGCCGCGGACACCACCGACGGCTCCTTCTCCTCCTGCCCCTTCTCCTCCGGCCCCTGCTGGGTCTGTCCCTCTCGGGTCTGCCCCTGCCGGGACTGCTTCTGCTGCGGTGCGGGTTTCCTGGCCATGGTCAGCCGATCTTCAGGTTCTTGTACACGGTGGTCTGGTCGATGTCCGAGGTGCGTACCGTCACCGCCACGCGCCAGTCGCCCGGCGCCGGGAGCTGTACGCCCTTGGCGCTCCAGTGACCGGTGACCACGCGCTCGGGCGTGACGCGGAGGGGGCCGATGTCCTTCGCCGCGAGCGTGAAGGACACCTTCAGCTCGGGGAGGTTGACGGAGGTGCCGTCGGGCCGCCTGGCGTAGATGTGCAGTTCGTTGGGGCCGATGCCGCCCGGGTCGAGGTCGAGCTCGATCCGGCCCCGGCCGTCGTTGCCGCCGGTGTCGTAGGGCAGGGTCACGGAGACCGGCTGCCCCGGCACCGTACCGGAGCCGTTCGACCGTGCCGCCTCCTCGACGGTACGGGCGGGCTCGGTCGAACTGAGCAGAGTGGCGACGGCGAGCAGGACCACGGCCACCACGGTCTCCGTCAGCGCGGAACGCCTGAGCGCGGCCCGGTCCGGGTCCGCGTCCCGGCGACGCCTGGCGCCCGCGTCGGCCACGGCCCGCCGCTGCCGGGCGAGTTGGGCGGCGCGCACGGGGTCGGCGACTTCGGCTGCTTCATCCGTCTCAGCCGCTTCATCCGCCTCAGCCGCTTCATCCGCCTCGGCCACTGCATCTGCCTCGGCTGCTTCAGCGGCATCCGTACGGGAGTCCGTAGCAGCGCCCGTACGCGATTCGGAACCGGCCGAACTCGATTCCGTACCGCCAGTGCCGTCCCCCATCCGCCCCGACCACCGCCGCGAGAAGAAGGCGATGCCGACGAGGACCGCCACGAGGGCGCCCTTGATCAGGAGGAGGCGGCCGTAGTCGGTGTCGGTGAGGGCCGGCCAGGAGCCGACCTGGCGCCAGGACTGGTAGAGGCCGGTGGCCACCAGGACGACGACGCTGCCGAAGGCGACCGAGGAGAAGCGGCGTACGGCGCGGGCGGGCAGGGCGGGGACGAAGCGGAGTGCGACGAGTACCGAGGCCACGCCGCCGAGCCAGGCGGCGGCCGCGAGCAGGTGCACGATGTCCACCGGCATCGCGACACCGGTCTGGATGCCGGTCGAGGAGTGCTCCGACATGGCCCAGGTGGCCGCGATCCCGGCGGCCACCACGACCCCGCCGACCGAGAGGCCGAAGGTCAGGTCCCGCCGCTCCTCGGCCTGTTCGGCGGTGTCCCGGTGCACGTACGCGCCGAAGAGCACCGTGACGAACAGCGCGGCGGCGGCGAGCAGCAGCAGCCGGGAGACGAGCGCGGCGCCGGTCTTGGTCTGCAGGACCTCGTTCATCAGGGAGAGGTCGAAGACGTCCCCGAAGGCGCCGGTCGTCGTGTACGCGCCGCGCAGCAGGAGTTGCAGCAGGGTGCCGCCGGTCAGCGCGAGCCAGCCGCCGACCACCAGCCGCTGGAGCGGCCGCGCCGCCGCCCCGCCCTGCCAGCAGGCGAGGATGAAGGCGCCGCCTCCGGCGAGCAGGATGAATCCGGCGTACGAGGCATAGCGCGCGACGTCGTACAGCGCGCCGATCGTCCCGCCGCCCGCCTCGGGCTCGCCGACCGCGACCGTGGTCTTCGAGGGCGCCCCGATCGAGAAGGTGAAGGCGCCCGAGACGGGATGGCTGTCGGCGGAGACGACCTGGTACGTCACCGTGTACGTGCCGTCCGCGAGGCCGGGCCGCAGGCCGACCGCGTAGGTGTGGCGCCCGCGGTCGACCGTCTTGCCGTCGTCGGCCCGCTTGCCCTTCGGGTCGAGCACCTTCACCGAGTCGTCGGACGCCGCGACCTTCTCGGAGAAGGTCAGGCTGACCCGCTCCGGCGCCGACTCGACGACCGAGTCCTTACGCGGATCGCTCCCGCTGAGCGCGGCGTGCGCGGCGGCGGGCGGGGCGCCCAGGAGCAGCGCCGCGGCGAGCATGGGGAGCAGGCAGAGCAGGAGGCGTACGACGCGGCCCGGCCGGTGCGGGCCTTCGCCCCGCTTCGGTCGCCGTCCTTCGCGTGGGTCGGGCGCCGGTCGCCATGCCGCCCGCCGCGCAGCCTGCGCTGGCACCCGCCGCGCGGCCTGTCGTGGCGCCCGCCGCGCGGCCTTTCCTGGCGCCCGCCGCGTGGCCTGTCCGTCCGCCTGCCATGAAGTCCGCACGGACTCAGCCCTTCTCGGGCCGGTACGTCGCGGGCTTGACCGGTACCCGCACGGTGACCGTCCCGGACTTGGTGAACTTCAGCCGCAGGGTGACCTGCTCGCCCGCCTTCGGCTTGCGGTCGAGGCCCTCGAACATCAGGTGGCTGCCGCCGCTCTCGAAGACGACGCTGCCGTGCGCGGGCACGGTGAACCTCTCCACCTGGCGCATGGCCTGGTCCTTGGTCTCGTGCAGCGTCACCTCCTCGGCGAACTCGCTGCCGACCGAGGTCAGCACGTCGTCCGTACCGCCCTTGTTGGTGATCCGCAGATAGCCCGCGGCCATGTCCCCGGCCAGCGGCTGCGGTACGTAGGCGTCGCCGATCTCGATCCTGGGCGCGGACTTCTCGCTGCCCCCGTCCCCGTCGCCGGAGTCCGAGCAGCCCGCGAGCAGCGGGGCGAGGACGAGCGCGGACAGGGCGAGGGAGGTGACGGTCGTACGGCGCGGGCTCACGGGGCCTCGCCCTTCACGAGCTTGGGCAGGTCCTGGGTCCAGTCCTCGATCTCGGTGTCCTCGCCGTAGATCACGTACCCGTCGTCCGTCTTCGGCGAGAAGGCGATGACCTGGGTGCCGTGCATCGAGACGACGCGGCCCTTCTTGTCCTTGCTCGGCGGGTCGATGCTGATGCCGAGCTGCCGGGCCCCGGCCTGGATGGTGGCGAAGTCGCCGGTCAGGCCGGTGAAGTCGGGGTCGATGTCCTTCAGCCAGGCACCGAGTTCCTTCGGGGTGTCCCGCTCGGGGTCGGTGGTGACGAAGACGACCTGGAGGTTCTCGCGGTCCTCGGCGGAGAGCTTCTTGCCCAGTTCCTTCATGGCCACCGAGATGTTGCCCATGATCGGCGCGCAGACGTCCGGGCAGTGCGTGTACCCGAAGTAGACGAGGGTCGGCTTGCCCTTGGTGCGGGCGCGCAGGTCGTACTTCTTGCCCTCGGTGTCCTTGAGGACCAGGTCGGGCTTGGTGAACGGCCTGTCGAGTACGGTCGCCGCCTTCGCGTCGGCGCCGGACTCGGCGGAGACCTCGGCGACCGGCTTGGCCGAGTCCTCGCTGTCGCCGCAGGCGGTGAGGGTGAGTGCCGCGGCGGTCAGGGCCGCGGCGGCGAAAAGGGTGTGCTTGCGCATGAAGAGCCCCTGGATGAGGGGGGCGCCGGACGGTTGCCCGGCGCCCCGGGTCGTACTGGGTGGTTCCCGGTGGTACCTGGTGGTGCCGCGTACTACCGGACAGGCAGGTCAGCCGGTGCGGCGGCGGCCCGCGAAGACGCCGAAGGCGACACCCGCGGCGCCCACGACGATGCCGACCACGGCGAGGACGCGGGCGGTGGTGTCGCTGCCGCCGTCGTTGTCGTCGTCCGCGGCCTCGACGGTGGCCTTGCCGTCACCGGACTCGCCGTTCTCCTTGGAGTCACCGGAGCCGGAGTGGTCGTCGTCCGCCTTGCCGCCGCCGTGGTGGCCGCCCTCCTCGGCGTCCGCGAGGGTGAGCACCGGAGCCGGGTGCTCGGGCTCGGCCTGACCCTCCTGCGGCGCCTCGATCCAGCGCACGACCTCCTTGTTGGAGTACGTCTGGATCGCCTTGAACACCAACTCGTCCGTGTCCTTGGGCAGCTGCCCCATCGACAGCGGGAACTTCTGGAAGAAGCCCGGCTCGACGCCCTTGCCGTCGGCGGTCCAGGTGACCTTGGTAACGGCCTCGTCGATCTTCTCGCCGTGCATCTCGATCGGCTTGTCCAGCTTCGACTTGGTGACCACGGCCTTCCAGCCCGGCACCGCCTGCGGCTGCACGGAGGCCAGCGGGTGGTCGGCCGGGAAGTTCACCTCGAGCTTGGTGGTGGAGGCGTTGTCCCGCTCGTTGGGCACCTTGAAGTTGACGGTCGCGTAGTCGCCCTTGGCCGCCACACCCTCGGGCGACACGCTCACGTGCGCGAAGGCGGGCGCCGAGAACAGCGCGAGGGCGGTGAGGGTGCCCGCGCCGACGACGGCGGTGCGAGTGGCGCGGGCGGTGCGGGTGCTCACGGTGTGCTGGGAGTTCTTCGTCGGGTTCGTCATCGCGTTCTTCATCGGGAAGGGCTTCGCTTTCGGCAGTGGTTCGTGGGGCGCGGGAACGCCATCGGAAGCGGACGTACGGACGTGGCGTACGGACGTGGCGTACGGACGTGACACGCGCACGTACACACATACGTACGTGCTGTTTCGTCCGGTTCGCCTGATGCTTGTCCGGTGTTCGTCCGAGGGGTCCCGGCCGGGGTCTCAAGGTGGAGGTGGCTGTGCCGCGCCGCGCCGCGAGGAACGGGCGGGACAGGGGCGGGTACGTGCGCGCGGGGCGGACACACCTCGGACCGAGTTCCCGGATCGACGGACTCCCGGAGACCGGGGCCGTGGGCCGGTGAGGGCGAAGGGGTGCGCCGCGTCAGGCAGCGAGCACGAAGGCGGGGGCGGCGGGCGGTCCGCGCCGGACCACCGCGTGCTGAAGGTGGATGCCGCAGGGTTCGGGTACGTCCTCGCCGGTGCGGCGGCACGCGCCAGGTACGGGTACGGGGGTGCCGTGCCGCCCGGCGCCGAGGCCGAGCACCGCGAGCAGTGCCGACCGCAGGGACCGCATCAGGGCGACCTCGACGGCGCCGTGCGTGGAGAGCGCGACCAGCCGGAACAGGGCGAGTTCGCCGTGCCGCAGCAGCCAGGCCGCGACCAGTGCCGCGAGCAGGTGGGCGAGCGTCATCGCGGGCGAGGGCAGCAGGGTCTGCCAGGCCTCACCGGTGCCGGACGCCGTCTCGGCGGCGGAACCGTGGTGATGGGCGGCCGGGCCCGGGTCGATGCCCGCCCGGGTGAGCACCTCGCGGGCGCGCTCGGGGCCTATCGCCGAGGCGGGCACCCCGCACAGCAGTTGCGCGGCCTGCGCGGCGAGCGAACGCCCCGCCTCGTCGGCGGGGCCGCCGCCGGAGCCGCCCGAGCCGCCGCTCATCGCGGCCGCCGCGTGCTGGCCCGCGCCGAACAGCGAGTGCAGGGCGAGCTGTCCGGCCGCGAGCAGTGCCGCGATCCCCGGCAGCGAACGCCTGTGCCCGGCAAGGGCGGCGGCCACCAGGAAGACCAGTACGAATCCCGCCAGGAGCGAGGCGAGGGGCACGGCCGCGCAGGACGCCAGCGCGTGGCCCGCGGCGGCAAGCGCGACACAGGCCGCGGCGAACACCGCGGCCCTCAACAGCCGGAGCCCCGCTCCGGCCCGCACCTCGTCACGGGGGGCTCTCATGGCCCGTGCATCATCCCACCCGCCCCGGACACCTCGTACGGCAGGTGTCCTCGCCCGCGCATGGCAGAACCCGCCTGGTGGGGCCGGGTGTCCGCCCCGCGTACGCCGGAGATCACTACACCGGCGGCCGCACCGGGCGCGTCGGCCGTATGGGCGGTATCACGTCAACAGGGCGCTTACCTTCCTCCGCACCCGGCAATACGTATCGGTATGTCGAGCCGCGGCCTGGAGGGTGAAGCATGAGCATCTGGTGGTCCCTCCAGTTGCGCCGTGACGCGGCGAGTGTCCCGCTGGCCCGGCGCCTTCTGATCGGCGCGATGGAGACCGCGGGCGTCGACCCCGACATCTCCTACGACCTGTCGGTCGCCCTCAGCGAGGCCTGCGCCAACGCCGTCGAACACGGCGGCCGGGCCCCCGGCGCGACCCCCGGCGGCTACCGCGTGACCGCCTACCTCGAAGGCGAACGCTGTCGCATCGAGGTCGCCGACGCGGGCCCCGGCTTCCCCGTCGGCCGCCCCCGCACCACCGCCCCCGGCCGCGTCCCCGCCGAGTCCGAGAGCGGCCGCGGCATGTACCTGATCGAGGAACTCGCGGACCACGTCCACTTCGGCAACGCCCCGGGGCGGGGCGGGGCGGTGGTCAGCTTCGACAAGATCCTGAAGTGGAAGGCGCAGCCGCCGCTGCTGACGGCGTAGCACTCGCGCACGGAGGGAACCGGAACACCTCCCGCGCCCTCTGTTCAGTTGTCCGGCTGCCGCACTCCGGCGCGGCAGCCCGCAGCACCGGTGTGCCCGCCCTCTCGATCACGGACCTCGTGGCACGGACGTCAGAGGGTCGGCCCGTCCCCCACCGGGGCCGCCGGCCGGCCGCACCGGCTCGGCACAGCTGAGCAGGAGGCTGACTCTCGTGACGAACGTTCTCGCGCACGGCACCGCCGGACAGGACAGGGGTTTCCCGTTCGTGGGGCGGCAACGCGAGTTCAACCTGCTGCTGGACGCGGTCGGGCACCCTCCGGCGGTGGTACTGGTCGAGGGCGAGGCGGGGATCGGCAAGTCCCGCTTGGTGCACGAGGCATCACTCGTCCTGTCGGAGCAGGGCGGGCGGGTCCTCATGGGCTTCTGCCAGCCGCTGCGGGAGCCGTTTCCCTACGGCCCGGTGGTGGACGCGCTGCGCAAGGCCCGCGACTGGCTGCCCGAGGCCGGCGTCCCGCCGACGGCCGGCGCCCTCGCCCCGCTGCTCCCCGACCTGGCCGACCGCCTGCCGCCGGCCCCCGCCCCGGTCGAGGACCCGCACACCCGGCGCCACCTGCTGGTCCAGGCCGTGCACTCCTTCCTCGCCGCGCTCGGACCGGCCGTCCTGGTCGTGGAGGACCTGCACTGGGTCGACGAGGCCACCCGGGACCTGCTCCTGCTGCTCGCCCGCGATCTGCCCGACCAGCTCGCCCTCGTCCTCACCTACCGGGCCGAGGACCTGCCGTCCGCGACCCCGGTGCTCGGCTCCGCCTACCGCCGCCCGCCCGGGGTCGGCGGGAGCACCATCCGCCTCGGCACTCTCGCCGAGGACGACATCCACTCCCTGGCCGCCGCGGCGCTGGGCCACCGCGCCACCCGGGCACTGGGCCGGGCTCTGTACCGGCGCAGCGAGGGACTCGCGCTGGTGGTGGAGGAGGACCTGCTCACCCTGCGCGAGCAGGGACGGCAGCGGGACAGCGACCGGGACAGCGACACAGTGGTGGACTGGCTGCACGGCGCGGACGCGCCGCACGGCCTGCGCGAGGCCGTCACGGAGCGGCTGGCCGCGCTGTCGCCGGCCGGTGCGGCCGTCGTGGACGCGGCCGCGGTGCTCGCCGTCCCGTCCCCCGAGCCACTGCTCGCCCAGGTCACCGGGCTCCACCCCGACGAGAGTGCCGCCGGGATCACCGAGGCGGTGAAAGCCTCGGTCCTGCGCGAAACGGACGCGGGCCAGTACACCTTCCGGCACGTGCTGGCCCAGCAGGTCGCCTACCGGCACGTCCTCGGGCCACAGCGCAGGCTGCTGCACCAGCGGGTGATCGCGGAGCTGGAGACCCGGCAGCCGGTACCGCTCGTGCAGGTCGCCCACCACACACGCGCCCTCGGCGACCGGCAGGCGTGGCCGCGCCGGGCCGAGGAGGCCGCCGACCAGGCCATCACCATCGGCGACACCGGCACCGCGGCCACCCTGTTGCGTCAGATCATCGAGGAGCCGCACTCCGACGACGGCCTCCGCTCGCGGAGCGCACTCGCCCTCGCCCAGATCGGGACCCTCGGCGCGGACTACACCGCGAACGCGGCCCTGCTGCGCCGCATCCTGTCCGACCCCCAACTGACCGATGCCACCCGCGGCGAGGTCCGGCTCGCCCTCGGCCTGCTGGAGGCCACCCAGGCAGGCGACCGCGCCGGCTTCCGCCAGATCGAGCGTGCCGTCGACGAGTTGGCCGGCCGTCCGGAACGGGCGGCGCGGGCGATGGTGGCGCTCGCCATGAACGAGTGGGACGGCGGGGTGGAACGGTCCGGAGAGTGGATGGACCGGGCCGAGGCCGCGGTCGCCGACAGCGGCGACGACGGCATGCGGGCGGCCGTCCGGGCGTCCCGCATCACCCTCATGGCCAGAGAGGGCGACCCCGGCCTCTGGTCGCTGCTCGAGCAACTGCCGCAGGAGTCGGAGAACCAGGAGGTCGTACGGCAGACCGCCCGCGCCGTGCACAACGCCGGCACCCTGACCGCGGAGATCGGCAACGACGCCCGGGCCCGGCAACTCCTGGCCGGCAACCGGCACCTGTCCGACCGGTCGGGCATCCCGTACCTGGGGGTGTACGGGCGGGCCACCCTGCTGAGCCTGGACTTCACGGGCGGCCGCTGGCACGGGCTGGAGGAGCGCCTGGCCGCCCTCGCCGACGAGTATCCCGATCTCATCCTGGTCAGCATCGAACGCGCCCTCCTGCTCGGCGGTCTGGCCGCGGCCCGGGGCCGGAGCGGCCAGGCGCTGGAACACTTCGGCGTCGCGGCGGCGTACGGCGACACCCACACCGAGGTGAGCGTGGCGCTGAGGGCGGCCGCCGGGCTGGTCGGCCTCCGGCTGGCCCAGGGCAGCCCCGACGACGCCGCGGCGGCGGCCGGGCCCGCCGTCGCCGTGCTGCGCGAGACCCGGGCCTGGCCGAGGAACGCAGGTCTGCTGCCGGCCGCGGTCGAGGCCGCCCTCGCGGTCGGTGACCGCAGTGGTGCCGAGCGGCTCGCGGACGAGGCCGAGCGCGCGCTGTCCGGACGCCGGACTCCCGCCGCGGACGCGGGACTTCACCTCGCACGCGGACTGCTGCTGCGCGACGCCGCACCGGCCGATGCGGCCGACCGGTTCGCGCGGGCCCGCCGGGCGTGGCAGGAGATCGGCCGCCCCTACGACGCGGCCCGCGCCGCCGAGCGACTCGGGCACATCGAGACGGTCACCCGGCCCGGCACCGAGCCGCGGCACCTCACGGAGGCACTGGAGACCTACACGCTGCTCGGTGCTTCGGCCGACACCGCGCGCTGCCAGCGACTGCTGCGCGAGCTCGGGCTGGACCCGTCGGCGTCCCACCGCCGCCGGGGCTACGGCGACCGGCTCTCCCCGCGCGAACGCGAGGTCGCCGAGCTGGTGTCGCGAGGAGCGACCAACCGGGACATCGCCGGAGCACTCGTCCTGTCGCCCCGGACCGTCGAGCAGCACGTCGCCCGCGTCCTGCACAAGCTCGGCACCACGCGCAAGGCGGTGGGCGAGGCGCTCCGCGACCTGGAGGACCAGCCCTGACTTCGGGCCGGGCTGCCCCCGCCCGGGTTCGCGTCCCCCGCCCGGGTTCGCGTCCCCCCGCCCGAGTACGCGAGGTCGCTCCCCCCGAGGGCCGGGGCCCGGAAGGGGAGAGCACCGCAGCAGCCGACCAGAAGCACCCACGACGGCACGCGGTGACGGACCGTCGGTGTCCCGGTGCCCGTACCCGTGATGCGGCGCCGATTAGGGATACGTATTTCAGGCTTCCCTGACTGGTCACGTGAGCTCGCGGCGAGAATCCTCTGAGCCGTCGCGTGCCCACCCACGCCGGACCACTCCACACCGGCGGCTGTTCTCACGTTCCAGCCCGGCCCACGCGTCTCTTGGCCCCGGGTAACACCCCTCGTCCGGTGCCGGACGGGCCGCCGGGCCCGCACCACACGCTCCACCCCACGATCCGTCCGCGCACCCTCATCCCCCGGAGTGAACCCATGAGATCCGACAACCCGGCCCCCCATCGCCGAAGGCTCCAGACGCGTCCCCTCGTCGTCGGCGTCGCGGCCTCGTCGCTGGCCCTCGCAGGACTCCTCTGCACCGGCCCGGCGGTCCCGACCGCCGCCGCCGCACCCGCCGCCGCGACCGGCGCTCCCGCGGCGCTGACCGGACCGCAGCTCGCCGCCTCCTGGACCGGCCCGCTGAGCACGCGAGGACGGTACGTCGTCGACGCGAACGGCGACCGCTTCAAGCTCAAGGCCGGCAACTGGTCCGGTGCGCAGGGCACTTGGGAAGGCAGCGGCGACGTGGACGACGTCGCCAACCACCAGGCCGACCAGAAGTCGAACAACATCCCGCTCGGTCTGGACCGCACCCCGATCAAGCGGATCATGGCCGACTTCCACGCCCTCGGCCTCAACACCATCCGGCTGCCGTACGCCGACGCGATGATCAAGGACGACACCGTGGTGCCGGACTCCGCGGTCGCGGCCAACCCGCAGCTGAAGGGCAAGACCCCGCTGCAGGTCTTCGACGCCGTGGTGGAGGACCTGACCGCCGAAGGCTTCGCCGTCATCCTCAACAACCACACCACCACGTACCGCTGGTGCTGCTCCCTCGACGGCAACGAGCGCTGGAACACCAGCCAGACCACCGAGGAGTGGATCGACAACTGGCTGTTCCTGGTGGACCGCTACAAGTCGAACAAGCGGGTGGTCGGCGCCGACCTGCGCAACGAGGTCCGCCGTGACTGGAACGACGACCCCAACTGGGGCTGGGGCAACGAGCACGACCTGTACGAAGCCTTCCAGCAGGCCGGCAACAGGATCCTCGAGGCCAACCCGGACCTGCTGATCATCATGGAGGGCATCAACTGGCAGGGCATCCCCCAGGCCATGTTCCCGCACGGCCGGCCGACGCTCACCCCGGTCCGTAACCTCTCCAACACCCTGATCAACTCGGGCAAGCTGGTCTACTCCGCGCACTTCTACGGTTTCACCGGCCCCAACCACACCGGCTCGACCGGTGGTTGGCAGAACGGAGAGACCAACGACCCGCGCTACCGCGACCTCAGCCCCGAGGACCTGGTCAAGGTCGTCAACGACCAGGCCCTGTTCGTCACCCAGGAGGGCCAGCACTTCACCGCTCCCGTCTGGGTCAGCGAGTTCGGCACGGGCGGGCGAGGCCAGAGTGACGAGAAGGAGAAGGACTGGTTCAACCGCTTCACCGACATCCTGGTGGAGAACGACACCGACTTCGCCGTCTGGCCGCTGACCGGCTGGAGCACCGACGGCAAGCCCAACGACAACTGGGCGCTGATCTCCTACGACTCCGCCGGCAAGCGGCAGAGCGTCCTCGACTCCGGCGACTGGCGCACCACCTCCTGGAACAAGCTCGTCAACGCCACCGGCAAGACCGGCCAGGTCGCCGAGGTCAGCCACTGGAACATGCTCAACCTCGACTACGGCGACCAGAACGCCTCCGCCACCATGCGAGAGCAGGCGGACTGGAGCGAAGGCAACCGCAAGGGCAACTGCCCCGACAGCCAGCGCCTCGTCGCCCTCGCCCGCAGCAACAACCGCGGCCTGTGCACCGACGCCAACCAGCCCGAAAAGGGCGACGGCATGTGGACCACCGTCATCGACGAGCGCTACGTCAAGAACGGCGACTGGGCCAGCGGCTACAACAAGCTCGAATGCCCCGAGAACACCTTCGCCGTCGGCTACAGCGTCAACGGCAACTCGATGGCCGCCCTGCTCTGCGCCCCCTCCGCCGAGCCGTTGCCCACCACGAACCGGCTGGCCTGGTTCGACCACGGCGACAACCGGCCGGACAGCGGCGGGTCCAACGCCAGCGACTGGGCGCCCGGTGCCTACAAGGGCCAGTGCAAGGACGACGAGTACCTCGCCGGGGTCGCCTACACCTGGAAGTGGAACCACGGCGGGGCCCCCGACGCCCTGCTCTGCCGCCCGCTCGACTGACCTGACCCTCCGGCAGTTCCACGTTCCCTCGCCAGAAGAACCACACGGTCGAGACCTGCGTCCCGTGGCACCCGCGCGTACCCGGACCCGGGCGAGTTCCGTCCGTAGAACGCGTCCCCCAACCCTCCACCGAAGGTGACTCAACGTCATGTCCATCAGAAGGAAGACCGCGACCGTCCTCGCGACCGGCTCGATACTCGCGCTCAGCGGCCTGGCAGCCGCACCCGCGGCGAACGCCGACACCGCCGGGGCGACCCGGCCCGCCCCTCCCTCCGCCGTCGTCACCGGTGCCGGCGGAAATCAGCTCGTCTCCTACGACCCCGCCACCGGCCGCGCCGTGCTGACCACCGGCACCGCGTCCACCATGAACCGGACCGCCTCCGGCACCAAGGCCGGTAGCGTCAAGGTCGGCCAGGTCATCGACAGCCTGCCCTGCGCGGCGGCTCCGGAGGGCGCGCTGCTCGTCGTCACGGACGTGCAGAAGGCCAAGGGCGGCAGGCAGACCGTCAGCACCCGCCCGGCCGCCATCAACGAACTGCTGGGCGACAAGTCCGCCGCCGTGCACACCGCGGTGACTCCGTCGAGCCTCAAGGTCACCTCCGAGCTGCCCGGCCTCAAGGTCAGCTATGTGCCGAGAATCGACGGCGCCTCGGCCTCCGCCTCGATGGACCTGAACCTGAGCGCCGACACCAAAATCCCGCTGCCGGACGGCGGTTCGGCCGACTTCTCCGGCTCCGTCTCGCTCAACCCGAGCATCGACTTCGACTACCAGGGCGCCGCGATCGACGTCCAGAAGGCGCAGGTGAGCTTCAACACCGACGCCGAGGCGAAGTGGCGCGTCGCGGGCACGTTCAAGGCACTCAACAGCTCGGTCAAGATCCCGATCGCCAGCCTCAAGGCCTCGCCCGTCGTCTGGGTGGGCCCGGTGCCGGTGGTCGTGAACACGGACCTCACGCTCTACGCCCACATCACGGCCGAAGGGACCGTCACCGTCGACACCGAGCAGAGCTACACCGACAACTGGGGCGTGCACGCCGGTTACACGAAGCAGGACGGCTGGACCGCGGGCTCCGATTCCGGCGCGCCCGACCTCTCGCCGGTGACGGGCTCGGTGTCCGGCCACGGCGACATCCGCACCGGCCTGATGACCGAGGGCACGATCGCCATCTTCGACAGCCTGGGCGTGAAGGCCCACATCGAGCCGTACCTGCGCACGGTGGTCTCCGGCAAGGCCACGTTCGACGGCGAGGGCGGCGTCCAGTCACAGACCGGACCGCTCGAACTCTACGGCGGCGTCGACATCGGCGGCGCGCTGATGGCCCGCCTCAGGATCCTGGGCACCACGCTGTTCGAAAAGGAACTGCCGTTCACCGTCTACCGCGAGGAATGGCCGCTGCTGACCACCGAGGCGACCGCGTAGGACCGACCGGGCGCCGACCGTACGACACCGGGCGCCGACCGTACGACACGGGGCGCCGACCGTACGACACGGGGCGCCGACCGTATGACACGGGGCGCGGAGCGACCCTCAGTACTCGCTCCGCGCCCCGCGGCAGCCGGGCCCCTCAACCCTGGCGGTGACCGGGCCTCAGTCCCGGTCGTAGGTGTGGAACCCGCGGCCGGTCTTGCGGCCGAGGAGTCCCGATTCGACCATGGCGCCCATCCGGCCTCCGCCGACAACGCCCACGCGCTCGATCGCGGTCACGTCGGCTCCCCGGTACGGCGTACGAGGTGGCGGGTGTAGGCGTCGGGGGTGAAGAAGGCGGGCAGGTCCCGGCCGAGGGCGACGCGTTCGAAGACGGCGCGGGACTCGTCCGCGAGCGCCGCCGGGTCCTCCTCGGTCAGCGCGGCCGTCTCCTCGTCGAGCAGCCGCAGCACCGTCTCGCGCTCGACGACCTGATGCCGCAGCCACTGCCAGATCTGCACCCGGGCGATCTCCGCGGTCGCGGCGTCCTCCATCAGCCCGTACAGCGCGACGGCTCCGTGGCCGCGCAGCCAGGCGTCGAAGTAGCGCAACGAGACGGCGATGTTGGTACGGACGCCGTCGGGGGTCGGCGGTCCGCTGATACGGCGCACCGACAGCAGGTCCGCCGCGGTCACCCCCACGTCGTCACGGACGCGCTCGACCTGGTGGGGGCGTTCGCCGAGTACCGCGTCGAAGACGGTGCGGCAGACGGGGACCAGGCCGGGGTGGGCGACCCACGAGCCGTCGAAGCCCGCCTCGGCCTCGCGCTCCTTGTCCAGCCGCACCCTCGCGAGCGCCGCCTCGTTCGCCACCGCGTCCCGGCTCGGGACGTGCGCGGCCATGCCGCCGATGGCGTGCGCTCCGCGCTTGTGGCAGGTGCGTACGAGCAGTTCGGTGTAGGCGTGCATGAACGGGGCGGTCATCGTGACCTTGGCGCGGTCGGGCAGCAGGAAGTCGGTCCGGTGCCCGAAGGTCTTGATCAGGCTGAAGAGGTAGTCCCAGCGGCCCGCGTTCAGACCGGCGCTGTGCTCGCGCAGCTCGTAGAGGATCTCCTCCATCTCGAAGGCCGCGGTGATCGTCTCGATCAGGACGGTGGCGCGGATGGTGCCGCGCGGGATGCCGAGGAGCTCCTGCGCGAGGACGCACACCTCGTTCCACAGCCGTGCTTCGTACCGGTTCTCCAGCTTGGGCAGGTAGAAGTACGGGCCGTGTCCGGCGTCGATCTGCCGCTGCGCGCAGTGGAAGAAGTACAGGCCGAAGTCCACCAGCGAGGCGGGCGCGGGACGGTCGTCGACAAGGAGGTGGTCCTCGGTGAGGTGCCAGCCGCGGGGGCGCACGACGATGGTCGCGAGCTGCTCGCCGAGCCGGTACTCCTTGCCCTCGGGCGTGGTGAAGTCGATCCGGCGCTCGATGGCGTCGAGCAGATTGAGCTGACCCTGGACCACGTTGTCCCAGGTGGGCGAGGTCGCGTCCTCGAAGTCGGCCATCCATACGCGGGCGCCCGAGTTGAGGGCGTTGATGGTCATCCTGCGTTCCGGCGGGCCGGTGATCTCCACGCGGCGGTCGGTCAGTCCGGGCGCGGGCGGCGCGACGCGCCAGGAGTCGTCCGCGCGGACACCTCCGGTGGCGATCGGGAAGTCGAGCGGGGAGCCGGAGGTCAGCCGGGACGCGTGACGCCCGCGCTCCTTGAGGAGTTCCAGGCGGCGCTCGTGGAAGGCGGCGACGAGCCGGCCGACGAATTCCAGGGCCTGGGGCGTGAAGATCTCGTCGAAGCGGTCACCCGGTGCGTCGAGGACCTGGACGCGGTGCGTCAGTGCGTTGGTGGTGCCTGTGGACATACGGGTCTCCTCGTTGGGACCGGTGGACCGGCGGGAGCGGCGGGACCAGGGACGGTGGGAGCAGGAAGCAGGAAGCAGGAAGCAGGAAGCAGGGAGCAGGAAGCAGGAAGCCGGAAACGGATCGAGCAGGGAACGGATCGAGCAGGGAACGGAGGGAGCGGGGAGCGGAGGGAGCGGGGAGCGGTGGGAGCCGGGTGTGGAAGCGGAGACACGCCGGCCCCCACCTGTATGCGGGGCTGTCCGGCCGGGGGCGCCCCCGGCCGACGGGGTGCCTAGTGGAACTGCTCTTCCTCGGTGGACCCGGTCAGAGCGGTGGTGGAGGAGGCCGGGTTGACGGCGGTGGAGACCAGGTCGAAGTAGCCGGTGCCGACCTCGCGCTGGTGCTTGACGGCGGTGAAGCCGTGTTCCTGGGCGGCGAACTCGCGCTCCTGGAGGTCGACGTAGGCGGTCATGCCGTGCTCGGCGTAGCCGCGGGCCAGGTCGAACATGCCGTGGTTGAGGGAGTGGAATCCGGCCAGGGTGATGAACTGGAAGCGGTAGCCCATCGCTCCCAACTCCCGCTGGAACTTGGCGATCTGGTCGTCGTCGAGGGACGCCTTCCAGTTGAAGGACGGCGAGCAGTTGTACGCGAGCATCTGGTCCGGGTGCTCGGCGTGGATCGCCTCGGCGAACTCGCGGGCCTGCGCCAGGTCCGGGGTGCCGGTCTCCACCCAGATCAGGTCGGCGTACGGGGCGTAGGCCAGGCCACGGGCGATGACCGGCGCCATGCCGTTCCGCACCCGGTAGAAGCCCTCCGCGGTGCGCTCGCCCGTGACGAACCGCGCGTCGCGCTCGTCGACGTCACTGGTGATCAGGTTGGCGGCGAGGGCGTCGGTACGGGCGACGATCACGGTCGGCACGTCGGCGATGTCGGCGGCGAGACGGGCCGCGTTCAGGGTGCGGACGTGCTGGGCCGTGGGGACCAGGACCTTGCCGCCCAGGTGCCCGCACTTCTTCTCCGAGGCCAGCTGGTCCTCGTAGTGGATACCCGCCGCACCGGCGGCGATCATCGCCTTGGTCAGCTCGAAGGCGTTGAGCGGGCCGCCGAACCCGGCCTCCGCGTCCGCCACGATCGGGGCGAGCCAGTCGGTGGTGTCCGTGCCGCCCTCGGCGGTGGCGATCTGGTCGGCCCGCAGCAGCGCGTTGTTGATACGGCGCACCACCTGCGGCACCGAGTTGGCCGGGTACAGGCTCTGGTCGGGGTAGGTGTGCCCGGCCTGGTTGGCGTCGGCGGCGACCTGCCAGCCGGACAGGTAGATCGCCTGCAGTCCGGCCTTCACCATCTGCACGGCCTGGCCGCCGGTGAGCGCGCCGAGCGCGTGGATGTAGTCCTGTTCGTGCAACTGACGCCACAGGCGCTCGGCGCCGCGCCGCGCGAGGGAGTGCTCCTCGCGCACGCTGCCGGACAGCCGGACCACGTCCTCGGCGCCGTACGTACGCTCGATCCCCTTCCAGCGCGGATCCGTCGCCCACCGCCGGGCCAGCTCCTGTGCCGCCGCCTGTGTGCTTGCCTGCGCCGCCTGGGCCATGACCGTCTCCTGTTTCGGGTCGAGATCGAAGATCTGTGAAGGGTGCGAAGAAGACCGAGCGGCCTTCTGTGTGATGCGGCCCCGCCGGGCCGCGTCCCGCCAAGTGGGCTGGGACCGTCGGTCGACGGATGACAGGAAGAGCCGGGATCTCCGACGTCAGGGCATGAATCGCGCCCGGTTCACCGATGCCGCACCGGGATTCCGGCGGGGCCGCACTACGACTCTGACAGTGGCACTGAGTGCCATCAACCTTGGCACTCTGCCAACTTCTGCGAATCTTCCCGGGCCGGATTGCCAAGGTTGCGAAGCCCCGGGATGCGCCCTGCCCCTTTAGGCTGTCGGCGACGAGAGGAGGTCGGGGTGAGCAGGACATGAGCAAGACCTACGCGGGGGCACGACTGCGGCGGCTGCGCGAGGAACGCCGGATGAGCCAGGCGGAACTGGCTCGCGTGCTCGCGATCTCGCCGAGCTACCTGAACCAGATGGAGCACGACTCACGGCCGCTGACCGTCCCGGTCCTGCTCCGCCTGACCGAGACCTTCGGCGTGGACACCGCCTTCTTCTCCGAGCACGACACCAGCCGACTCGTCGCGGGCCTGCGCGAGGCCATGGCCGACGAGGTGGCGGCGGGCCGTATCTCCGCCGCCGACCTGTCGGAACTGGCCACCCGGCTGCCCGCCGTGGGAGAGGTGCTGCTGCAACTGGGCCGCCGCAACCTGGAGTTGGGCGAGCAGCTCGCCGAGGCGGCCGACGGGCGCGCGGCCACCGGCGAGACGACCGCCGCCCGTACCCCGCACGAGGAGATCCGCGAGTTCTTCTACCGCCGCCGGAACTACCTCCACGAAGCCGACACCGCCGCCGAGGAGTTGGCGGCCGCGGTCGGCATCCGGCCCGGCGAGGTCCGCCAGGCACTGGCCGCCCGCCTCGCCGACCGGCACGGCGTACGCATCGCGTCCGACGCGGACACTCCGCACCACTACGACCCGCAGGACCGCACGCTCCACCTCTCGCCCCGCCTGCGCCCCGGCCAGCAGGCATTTCGCATGGCCACCCAGCTCGGGCTCCTCGAACACGGCGAGGAGCTCTCCCGGCACGCCTCCGAGGACTTCGCCGAAGACTCCACCACCTGGAAGCTCGCGCGGATCGGCGTCGCCAACTACTTCGCCGCCGCGCTGGTCCTGCCGTACACCGTCTTCCACAGCGCGGCCGAGGAGTTGCGCTACGACATCGAGCGCCTCACCGACCGCTTCGGCCTGGGCTACGAGACGGTCAGCCACCGCCTCAGCACCCTTCAGCGCCCGCGCCTGCGCGGCGTCCCCTTCTCGTTCGTCCGGGTGGACCGGGCGGGCAACATGTCCAAGCGGCAGTCCGCGACCGGCTTCCACTTCTCCCGGGCCGGCGGCACCTGCCCGCTGTGGAACGTCTACGAAGCCTTCGCCGCCCCCGGCCGCATCCACGTGCAGATCGCCGCCATGCCCGACGGCCGGCGGTACTTGTGGACCGCGCGCACCGTCACCCGCAGCCGTGGCGGCTGGGGCGAACCGGGCAAGAGTTTCGCGATCGGCCTGGGCTGCGAGATCCGCCATGCCTCACGGCTCGTCTACTCCGACGGGCTCGACCTGGACAACGCCTCCGCGGCCACCCCGATCGGCATGGGCTGCCGCGTCTGCGAACGCCTCGACTGCCCGCAGCGCGCCGTGCCGCCACTGGGCCAGCGGCTCGCCATCGACGAGAACACCAGCACCTTCGTTCCCTACCCGATCGCCCCCTCGCCCTGAACCGCACGCGCCGCGTGAGGGGCAAGGCACGTGCCGACCGGTCGGCACGTGCCTCCTGTCATGCGCGCTCTGTCGTACCGACGTCCGCGCGCCCCGCTTCCCCGGTGCTCAGGGCCGGGACGGGGCGCGGGCGGCTCTCGGCGTCGATGGCGACGAAGGTGAGCTGAGCGGTGGCGACACCGGCCGCGGGCCCGGAGGAGTTCCACCGCTCGGCGGTGACGTGGACACCTACGTCCATCGAAGTGCGCCCGGCCCGCTCGACCTGCGCGTGCACGGTGAGGAGATTGCCTGCCCGTACGGGAGCGAGGAAGGCCATGCGGTTCACCGAGACGGTCACCGCCGGGCCGTCCGCGTGCCGTCCGGCGGCCGCTGCCACGGCGATCGTTAATTATCAAATGACCAAAATGACGATCGAACGCTAGGTAACTCTTGATCTGATCAAAACTTCGCCTCTACGTTCTGGCCACCTTCCCCAGCAGAGAGGCCGTTCTGTCATGACGATCAGATCAAATCGGCGATCAATTGCCCTCAGGGCACTGGTCGTTGGCGCCCTCGCCCTCGCCGGTACGGCGGTCGTGCCCGTTCCCGGCGCCGTCGCCGCGGGATCGACCACCTACGTCGACTGCTCGAAGCCGAGCGCCGGCAACGGCAGCCAGTCCAGCCCCTTCAACAGCGTCGGCCAGGCCAACGGCAGGACCTACCGGGCCGGTGACACGCTGGCCCTCGCCGCCGGCACCACCTGTACCGGTGCTCTCGCGCCGAAGGGCAGTGGCACCGCGGCCGCGCCGATCACCCTCACCAAGTACGGCACGGGTGACCTGCCGGTCCTCAACGGCGACGGGGCCGCCGACGCGCTCTCCCTGACCAACCAGGATCACTGGACGATCAAGGAGCTCAAGGTCACCAACCCGGCCTCTTCCCTGGCCCGCCGTACCGGCATCCGCATTTCGGCGACCGACGGAAAAGCGCACACCGGATTCGAACTCGCCAACCTCGTGATCGACCGTGTCGCCGGGCAGACGAACAAGACCGGTGACACGAAGGAGGACTACATCCAGTCCGCGGGCATCGTCACGGGCGCCACCGGCGCGAACTCCACGCTCAACGACGTCCACGTCCACCACAACACGGTCACCAACACCGGTGGCGGCGGCCTCAAGATCCGCACCGGCTCCCTGGAGACCAAGGGGAACGACATCCTCGTCGAACGCAACACCGTCCGGGCGGTCGGCGGTGACGGCATCATCGTCAGCTACTCCGACTCGCCCCTGATCCAGTACAACACCGCCGCCGACGTCGGAACCGGCGAATACCCCTTCTCCGGCGGCGTCTTCGCGGGGATCTGGGTTCTCGGTGACCACAACCCGACCATCCAGAAGAACGTCGTGTACGGGCTGCGGCCGTACACCAACGACAGCCAGGCATTTGACTGCGACTGGGCCAACACCGGCTACTGCACCATCCAGTACAACTACAGCCGCGACAACGCCGGAGGTTTCTTCCTCGACTGCGACGGCTGCGGCACCACCGGCGGCGCCAAGCAGGTCATTCGCTACAACATCTCCGAGAACGACTGCCGCATCAACAGCATCGGCTCGGGCAAGTCGGCCCTGCACATGTACAACAACGTCCTCTACTGCACGGACAAGAAGTGGAGCGTCAAGCTCCCCGCGAAGAGCCTGGTGGAGAACAACATCTGGGTGGGCACCTCGGACACCCGCCTGCCCACGGCCACCGGCACCGAGTGGAAGTGGAACGTCTACCAGGGCTTCCCCCGCCCCACCGCCAACGGAATCGAGGCCGACCCGCGGTTCGTCAGCCCCGGCACCGGCGGCAGCACCCTCCACTCCGTCGACGGCTACAAGCTCAAGCGCACCTCCCCGGCCCTCGGCAACGGCGCGGTCATGAACGAGAACGGCGGCCGCGACTACTGGGCCAACCCCGTCCCCGGCACGACAAAGCCCAACCGCGGCGCCTACGAGGGCCCCGGGCTCTGAGAACCGGGGCTCCGAGAACCGGGGCTCCGAGAAGCCGGGGCTCCGAGAACCGGGGCCGGGGTGGGCAGCTCCTTCCTGCCCGGGTGCGGTGGTGACCAGGAAACCGGGTGCGGCTGTCGGCCGTGTCCGGTCCACCGCACCGTTCCGGTCGCGTGGGGGTCCTGGCTAGGATCTGCCGCGATGAACGCGCGGCGCAGGGACGAAGGCTGTGCGACGGCACCGGCCGCCGCACAGTTCCTGCTGCGTTGCGCCGCCCTGCTGGCCCTGGTGATCTGGGCCGTCCCGGTCTGCTCCCACGCCGCGTCCGGCTCCGTCGGCTCCTTCGTCCCCGACCCGTCCGCGCCGGTGTCCGCGTCCGTGGCCGCGCCGGTGAACACGTCGGCGTCCGCGCCGGTGAACGCGTCGGCGGAACTCACGGAAGAGCACCTGTGCCCGGGCTCCGGGCACAGCCCCGGTGACACCGACTGCCGGGCCGCCACCCGTGCGCCGGTCCTCCCGGCCTCCGCGGCTCCCGGCTGCTCGCCGGGCGGCCCCGACGCGCATCCCCCGGCCCTCCGTTCCGGGACCGCTCTCCCCGGACCCGGCATGCCGGAGGTGCGCGAACACACCCCCGGCATCCACCAGTTGCAGGTCCAGCGGACCTAGGAGTTCGCGCGGGCAGGTCACCGAAAGTACGGCTGCCCACCCCGCGCCCCTCCGCCCACTGCCCGCCGCTCCGGCCCGGCAGTGCGTTCCGTCCGCTCGACTCACACCGCCGCGCCCACCGAGGGAGCGGCGGAGAACTGGACTTGTCATGGGATCCGCCGGATCGAAGCAAAGACGTACTGCCCGTACCGCCCGCCAGGCGAAGATCGAGGAAATGCGTCGTGCCCAGGCCGCACGCGAACGCCGCGCCCGCATCCTGACCTGGACGGCGACCGGTGCCGTTCTCGCCGGTGTCATCGGCGGCGGCTGGTACCTCGTCGAGGACACCCGGAAGAAGGACGCCGCCAGGGAGAGGGCCGCGGCGGCTCCCGTACCGGGCGAGAAGTCCTGGCGAGAACTCGGGCGCGAGCACGTCGCCACACCCGTGAAGTACGCGATGTCCCCGGCCGTCGGCGGTGATCACGCACAGGCCTGGATGAACTGCGACGGCGACGTCTACGGCACCGCGATTCCCGAGCCCAGCGCCGTCCACGCGCTGGAACACGGCGCCGTCTGGATCACCCACAACGGCAAGGCCGCCGCCAAGGACGTGGACCGCCTCACCTCGCGCGTGAAGCGGACCCCGTACTCGCTGATGAGCCCGTACGCCGAGCAGTCCTCCCCGATCGTCCTGTCGGCGTGGGGCAAGCAACTCCATGTGGAGTCCGCCGCCGACCCGCGGATCGAGAAGTTCCTCGACAAGTACGTGCAGGGCGCGCAGACGCCCGAGCCGGGCGCCGCCTGCACGGGGGGCATTCAGGCGTAGGTGCCGTCCCTGCGGCGCGCCGCCCCCGCCGCGTACGGCGGGGGCGGTCGCGCTCAGGACGGTGTCTCGACGGCGAGTTCGGCGAGTTCGGCGAGCAGTCCGCGTACGCGCCGCTCGATCTCGTCCCGGATCGGCCGGACCGCCTCGACGCCCTGTCCGGCGGGATCGTCCAACTGCCAGTCCAGGTACCGCTTTCCGGGGAAGTACGGGCAGGCGTCGCCGCAGCCCATCGTGATGACGACGTCCGACGTCCGCACCGCTTCGGTGGTCAGGACCTTGGGGATCTCGGCGGAGATGTCGATGCCGACCTCGCGCAGCGCTGCCACCACGGCCGGGTTCACGGCGTCGGCGGGTGCGGATCCGGCGGAGCGCACCTGGACCGAGTCCCCGCCGAGGTGGGTGAGGAAGGCGGCGGCCATCTGGGACCGGCCGGCGTTGTGTACGCAGACGAAGAGCACGGACGGGGTGGATCCGGAGGCGGACCCGGAGGCGGGGCCGGGGGAGGGAGTGGGAGTGGGAGTGCTCATGTGGACACCGCGCTTTCTTCGGAGGGCGGGGCAGTGGCTACGAGTGGCTTGGGGGCGGGTGCCGAGCGTCCGAAGGTGACGGCGACCAGGCCCAAGCCAACGACGGCACCGGCGAGTTGAGCGGCCACGAAGGGCGCCACGGAGGCGGGGGCGATGCCCGCGAAGGTGTCGGTGAACGCCCGGCCGACGGTCACCGCGGGGTTGGCGAAGCTGGTGGACGAGGTGAACCAGTAGGCGGCGCCGATGTAGGCGGCGACCGCACCCGGAGCGAGGTGCGCGCGCCCCGCGCGGGCCAGTCCGAAGATCAGCCAGACCAGTCCCGCGGTGGCGACCACCTCGCCCAGCCACAGCTCGCCCTCGAACCGGTCGTGCGTCGACCACCGCACCAGCGGGCGGCCGAACATGGCGTCCGCGAGGACCGCGCCGCCGATGGCCCCGGCGATCTGGGCGGGCAGGTACGCGGCCACCTCGCGCAGCCCGGGACCCTCGTGCGTACGGCGTCCGGTGAACCAGGCCGCGAGGGTCACCGCCGGATTGAAGTGCGCCCCGGACACCGGACCGAGCAAGGTGATGAGCACGCCCAGACCGAACACCGTCGCCAGCGAGTTGGCCAGCAACTGCACACCGACATCGCGGGTCAACTCGGTTGCCTGGATACCGGAACCGACGACCACGGCCACCAGCGCGGCGCTGCCGAGGGCCTCGGCAGCCGCACGTCTCACCAGCGGTACCGAGGCGCTCATACGGAGGTACCCACGGGCCCGACGGGCGTTTCGAGCAGCGCGGACAGCCGGGCCAGAGCACCGGGAACCACCCGGTAGTACACCCAGGTACCGCGCCGCTCGGAGCCGACCACCCCGGCCTCGCGCAGCACCTTCAGATGGTGCGAGATGGTCGGCTGGGAGACGTCGAACGGGCCGGTCAGATCGCACACGCACGCCTCCCCGCCCTCGTGGGAGGCGATCAGCGACAGCAGCCGCAGCCGGACCGGGTCGGACAGCGCCTTGAACATCCGCGCCAGCTCGGCCGCGTCCCCTTCGCCCAGCGGCTCGCGTACGAGCGGGGCGCAGCAGGCGGCGTCCTGAGCGACGGCGACCACCGGCAGAGCAACTTGTTTCGACATGCCTCTATGTTGACGCTCATCTATTCACGTGGCAACCTCGGCCGTATCGGCTGTATCGATAATTGTCGATGCAGAGGCTTCCGACTCCGACTCCCGACTCCCGACTGCGGCTTCCGGCTCCGACTTCCGGCTCCGACTTCCGGCTCCGATTTCCCGGACGGACGCGGTACGCGGTACGCGGGATGCGGGATCGGAACTCGTGAGGGGAGACCGTCATGTCGCGAGTCCAACTCGCTCTGCGCGTCGCGGATCTGGAAGGCTCGGTCGCCTTCTACAGCAAACTGTTCGGCGTCGAGCCCGCCAAGCGGCGCCCGGGCTACGCCAACTTCGCCGTCGCCGAACCCGCGCTGAAACTCGTCCTCATCGAGGGCGAGGCCGGGGAGGACACCCGCCTGGACCACCTCGGCGTCGAGGTGGAGGGCACCGGACAGGTCGCCGCCGCCACGACCAGGCTGCGCGAAGCGGGCCTGGCGACCTTCGAGGAGAACGACACCTCGTGCTGCTACGCCCTCCAGGACAAGGTGTGGGTGACCGGCCCCGGAAACGAACCGTGGGAGGTGTACGTCGTCAAGGCCGACGCCGACACCCTGGGGAAGGCCGACACCGCGGCCGACACCACGGCCGAGGCCGGTGCCGCGTCGGGCGACTGCTGCGGGACCACCTGTTGCTGACCGAACGGTGCTGACCGAACAGTGCTGACCGAAGGTTGCTGACCGAACGGTCGCCGACCGAACCGGCTCGGGGACCGAGGCTCAACCCGCCCCGTCCGGGCGCCCGTTGGCGGCACGTCCGGACCGGCCGTCGGCCGGTCCGGACGAACGGGCCTCAGAACGGGCCTCAGGCAGACGTCACGACGTTGTCGGCCTGGGGGCCCTTGGCGCCCTGAACGATGTCGAACTCGACCTTCTGGCCCTCGAAGAGCTCCCGGTAACCGTCACTCTTGATCGCGCTGTAGTGCGCGAACACGTCAGGGCCGCCGTCGTCCTGGGCGATGAAGCCGAAGCCCTTCTCCGCGTTGAACCACTTCACCGTGCCTGTAGCCATCAGTCTTCCTTCAACCGTGATTCGTGGTGGCCTGTCGGGCACCGGGAGCAACGCTATGCAAGAACGGCCCCTTTGGTGATCGCAATTGACCGATTGCCGACAACTTCGTGGCAGGGCCGTGGCGTTGGGCACCGACCGCCGCCCCTTGCACCACCCGCTCGCTCGGCGCCGCGGGCCCCGGAACGGCGAAGGGCCGGACACCGACCAGCGGTGCCCGGCCCCGGTGGAGCGGGTGACGTCCGGCCGCCGTGACGGCCGGACGTTTCGTACGCGCCCGCTGCGGGGGCGCCGATTCAGCCCTGCTGCCCCTTGAGCTTCGCCATCCACAGCTCGACCTCGTCCGAGCGGCGCGGCAGGCCCGCGGAGAGGTTCCGGTTGCCGTCCTCGGTGACGAGGATGTCGTCCTCGATACGGACGCCGATGCCGCGGTACTCCTCGGGCACCGTCAGGTCGTCGGCCTGGAAGTATAGACCCGGCTCGACAGTCAGGCACATGCCCGGCTCCAGGGTGCCGTCGACATAGGTCTCGGTACGGGCGGCCGCGCAGTCGTGGACGTCCATGCCGAGCATGTGGCCGGTGCCGTGCAGGGTCCAGCGGCGCTGGAGGCCGAGCTCCAGGACGCGGGCGACCGGGCCCTCGACGAGGCCCCACTCGACCAGCTTCTCGGCGAGGACGCGCTGCGCCTCGTCGTGGAAGTCGCGGTACTTGGCGCCCGGCCGCACCGCGGCGATGCCCGCCTCCTGCGACTCGTAGACCGCGTCGTAGATCTTCTTCTGGATCTCCGAGAAGCGGCCGTTGACCGGCAGGGTGCGGGTGACGTCGGCGGTGTAGAGGCTGTGGGTCTCCACGCCCGCGTCGAGCAGGAGCAGGTCGCCGGCGTTGACCGGGCCGTCGTTGCGCACCCAGTGCAGGGTGCAGGCGTGGGCGCCGGACGCGCAGATGGAGCCGTAGCCGATGTCGTTGCCCTCGACGCGGGCGCGCAGGAAGAAGGTGCCCTCGATGTAGCGCTCGCTGGTGGCCTCGGCCTTGTCGAGGACCTTCACGACGTCCTCGAAGCCGCGCACCGTGGAGTCGACGGCCTTCTGCAGCTCGCCGACCTCGAACGCGTCCTTGACCAGGCGGGCTTCGGAGAGGGAGACGCGCAGCTCCTCGTCGCGCTCGCCGGTCACCTTGTCGGTGAGGGCCGCCTCGATCACGGCGTCGTGGCCGCGTACGACCCGGACCGGGCCGGTGGCCTCGGTGAGCGCCTTCGGCAGCTCGCGCACATCGGAGGCGGGGATGCCGTACAGCTTCCCGGCCTCGGTCAGGGAGTTGCGGCGGCCGACCCACAGCTCGCCCTGGCCGTCGAGCCAGAACTCGCCGTTCTCCCGGTTGGAGCGGGGCAGCAGGTAGAGGGTGGCCTCGTGGCCGTCGGCGGTCGGCTCCAGGACCAGGACGCCGTCCTCGGTCTGGTCACCGGTGAGGTACGTGTACTCGACCGCGGAGCGGAACGGGTACTCGGTGTCGTTGGAGCGCGTCTTGAGACGGCCCGCGGGGATCACCAGGCGTTCGCCCGGGAAGCGCGCCGACAGGGCGGCCCGGCGGCGGGCGGTGTTCGGCGCCTGCTCGACCGGGTCCAGCTCGTACTGCTCGGTGTCGGCCCAGCCGGAGCTCATGTTCTGAGCAAGCTCGTCCGAGACTCCGGGGTACAGCCCGTTCTTGCGCTGCTTGATCGGCTGCTCTTCGTCCTCCGGGGTCTCCGGGGTGAGCTCGTCCGCCACGGTCGTCCTCCTCTGTACGGCATATGACCACCTCCATCGTACGGGTGTGCGGGAGGGGTCGCGGGCGGGATTCTGCCGGTTCGCGCAGTTCGGGAACGGGAGGGGGAAAGGGGCTTTCCGTGAGGTGATCGGTGAGGTGATCGGTGAGGGATCGGCGGGGTGACCGGCGCGGCGGCGGGGCCGCTCGCGGGGTCAGGCGAAGCGGGCGGCAAGGAGGACGACGTCCTCGGAATGGCCCGGGTGGCCGGGGCGGTCAGGACTGTCGAGAGGGCCAGGGCGGTCGGGGCCCAGGGCCGCCGGGGCGCCGTCGGTCTCCTCGGGCAGGAGGGTGCGCAGTACGTGGTCGGTGAGCGCCTCCGGGTCCTCGCGCACCGCGCGCGCCGCCCCCGAGGCGGCGGCGTGGAGGCGGGCGAAGGCGCGGTCCATGGGTTCGCCGGTGCGGCGCAGCAGTCCGTCGGTGTAGAGCAGCAGGGTCTCGCCGGGTTCGGTGTTGACCTCCACCGAGGGCGCCTCCCAGCAGGCCAGCATGCCGAGCGGGGCGGAGAGCGAGGTCTCCACGAACTCGGTGCGCCGGGCGCCGACGATCAGCGGCGGGCTGTGGCCCGCCCCGGCCAGCGTGATCCTGCGCACCGCGGGCTCGCAGTGCGCGAACAGGGCGGTCGCGCTGCGCGCGGGTTCGGTCAGCCGCAGCAGCAGTTCCAGATCGGACAGGACCGCGACCGGGTCCTCGCCCTCCATCACCGCGTACGCGCGCAGCGAGGCACGCAGCCGTCCCATCGCCGCCACCGCGCTCGGCCCCGAGCCGGTGACCGAGCCGACGGCCAGGCCGAGCGCGCCCTCGGGCAGCGGCAGCGCGTCGTACCAGTCGCCGCCGCCGTGCGCGCCGGTGCGATGGCGGACGGCGAGCTGGACCGAGGCGACGCGCGGTAGCCGGGGCGGCAGGAGTTCGGCGGCCAGGGTGGCCGTGACGGCGCGGGCCCGCTCCAGTTCGAGCAGCCGGGCGAGGTGTTCGGTGGCCTGGCGGGCGTACAGGCCGATGAGATGGCGCTGGCGTTCGGAGGGTTCGGCGGGCTCGTCGTAGAGCCAGACCGCGGCGCCGACGCGGCCCGCGGACTCGCTGGCCAGGGGGAGCGCGTAGCTCGCGGCGTAGCCGAGGCGGGCGGCCACCTCGCGGTGCCGCGGGTCGAGATCGTCCTCGGAGAGCAGATCGGGGTGGGCGATCTCACGCTCGCCGCCGGGCAGTCCGGCCGGGGTGTCGAGCAGCCTGCCGTACGAGGTCGCGCTGCGCGGCACCGTCTCGATGTGCCCGAGGTCGGCGCGGCCCAGACCGAGACCGACCGTGGTCTCGGTGCCGTCGCCCGGCTCGACGACGATCAGCGCGCGCCGGGCGCCCACCAGCAGCGCGCCCGCGCGCAGGATCTCGTGCAGGGCGGCGTCGAGCGTCGCGGTGCGGGACAGGCTCTCGGTGAACTCGTGCAGCGTGGTGAGGTCGGTGACCCAGCCCGCGAGCTGGTCCTGGAGCGCCTCCGCGGAGCTTTTGGGGGCGGCGGTTCCCGCGGACCCCGGGGAAGCGGAGCCCTCGGCGGCGGGGTGCTCGTCCGAGGGCTGGGCTGTATGGGCGGGGGAGGGAACCCGCGAGTCCGATGAGTTGATTCCGGCCACTTTCGGCAGGCGGGGCGCGTTCATGGCGTCCAGCCTTTTGGCCAGTGCGTTCTGCTCATGAGCATCGCAAACCCCCTGACTGTCTGCGCCGTGGGCGGTGCTTCCACATCTACACGCACGGAACGCGGGATGTCCAGCATTGTCCTGCGGGGATTCCCGGTGTTCGAGCGACGCAAGTGGTAGCTCCAACTTGACTGAAAAATGCCTCAGGTAACGGCATATTGAGGTCGACTGTGAGCGTTCGACGGAGCGTCACAGCGGTCGCGATGGGTACGTACTCGGTGTAGTCCGGGGGCAGTTGGTACCGCCCCGGAACCTCAAGGCCGCATCGGGCGTCCTAACCAGCGACGACCGTGCCCCAATCCTCCGTGGCTCAGGCGCCATGCACTACGCGGGACGGCAATTCGCCAGTCATCGCCACCCCCGCGCCATGGCCGTGCTTGTCGGACGAAGCTTGTCCGACGCAACAGGGAAGCAGCCGGTACACCGGCCCCCAGGGGCACCCCGCGCCGATCGACGGGGTGTGACGCACCGGTACGTGCGACGCGTACGTACGCACAGTGCACAGTTCGGTTCCATGTGTGATGTGGTTCGCGGTGCTCGGAGTGCTCGCAGCGCTCGCGGTATTGGCAGAGTTCCCAGAGTTCGCACAGTTGGCAGCGTTCAAGCGCGCAACGGAAAGGAACGAGCGGTCATGCGCGAGATCCTCGGAAGGCGACGCAGGCTTTTGTTCCGGCGAGACTCCCGGCGGCCGGAGACGACCTCCGCCGCCCTGGCGTACGCGACCGACTGGCAGTGGCCGGTGGTCCCGGGTGCCGGATGCCTGGCACGCGGCTCGGACCGCTGTGCCTGTCCGGACCCGGACTGCGCCGCGCCCGGCGCCCACCCCTTCGACCCCGGACTGCTCGCGGCCACCACCGACGCGCGGATGGTGCGCTGGTGGTGGACCCGGCGGCCGCACGCCCCGGTCCTGCTCGCCACCGGCGGCCGCGCCCCGTGCGCGGTCAGCCTCCCGGCAGCGGCCGCCGCCAAGGCGCTCGCCGCCCTGGACGCGCTGCAGATGCGGCTCGGCCCCGTCCTCGCCGACCCGGAGCGCTGGACGTTCCTGGTCGCCCCGTACTCACTGCCGCGGCTCGGTGAACTCCTGTACGCCAAGGACTTCGTGCCCGGCTCGCTCCGCTTCCACGGCGAGGGCGGCCACATCGCCCTGCCGCCCTCCCGCACCGGCGCGGGTCCCGTGCGCTGGGAGCGCGCGCCCCTGCCGGGCTCCAGTACGCCCTGGCTCCCCGATGTGGAGGCGGTCGTGGACGTCCTGGTCGACACTCTCACTCATACGGGTGTCAGCGCGCCGGAACTGTGACGCGCGCGGTGGACGGGGCCGGTAAGGCGTAGTCCGGGTACGTCCTGTTGCGTACGCGGACTCGAATCGATACCGAACCGAATTGCGAACGCGGTCGATATTCGACCGCGCCCGGCTAAGCGCCGGTGCGTACCGGTCGGCCGGTTCCGTCTCTCGCGTGTGTATACGGACGGGAAAGCGTTTACCGGCGGTACGGGAGGCCGTGATCGCTGCGGCCGGGGCACCCGGTGCGGCGGGAAGCGGAGCCAACTCCTCCCGCGCGCCCGGCCGTTGGGCGGGCTGACCTGCGGGGTGCACGCGCGACGTGGACAGCGCTCATGAAAAGACCCGGTTGCTGGCGACGGGGGATGCACCAGCAACCGGGCTATCTGAACGGTAACAAGAGATCGGTGTTCTGCAAATTCGATCGCGATTATTTGTGGACTGATTTACCTGTCCGGACCGTGAGTTGTGACAGGAGTCACCCACGGGAACTGGCTGAACGGTCGGTCAGGATGTTTCCCTCCGCCGATTTCGCCGCCCATGAGCCGGTGGCTGACCGACTGTTCAGCCCGCGGTCCGCCTCGCCGGGCGACGGGGGCCGTCCTCGCCGAGGGTCGGGGGCCGCCTCCGACGGCCTCGTCGTACGACGAGGGCCGCCCGCACACGGACGGGGCCGCGGCCCGGACCTGCGGCGGGGTCGCCGCAGCCGGTCCGGGCCACCGCCGCGATCAGCTCAGCGTCACCTGGCGGTTGGTGAGGCCGCTGCGCGCCCGGCGCTCCTCGCCGCTCAGCGGCTCCTTGCTCGCCAGCGCCGCCGTGAGCCGCTCGGCGAACTCGGCCGCGGGCTTCTCGACATCCGCCGCCGTCATCTCGCTGGGCAGGTCCCACACCGGCACCGTGAGCCCGTGCGCGCGGAACGAGCCGACCAGGCGGGTGCCCTCGCCCAGGGCGGAGGTCCCGGCGGCGTGCAGCCGCGCCAGCGCGTCGAGCAGCGTCTCCTCGGCGTGCGGCATGACCCAGCGCAGGTGGTTCTTGTCCGGCGTCTCGCACCAGTACGCGGCGTCCACGCCGGACAGCTTCACGGTCGGGATCGCCGCCTCGTTGGCGCGCTCCAGGGAGGCCGCCACCTCCGGCGAGGCGGACTCGCTGTCCGGCACCCAGAACTCGAAGCCGGAGTGCACCTCGGGCGCGAACGGCGCCTCGGGGTCGAGCAGGTCCTGGAGCCGCGGCCCGTCGGCCGGGGCCCGGCGTGCCTCGACCGGCGTGCCCGGCGGCACGGTCAGCGCCCGCTGGAGGGTGTCCGCGAGGTCGCGGCTCAGGTCGCCGGAGGAGGTGTCGTTCTGCAGACCGAGCAGGACCGAACCGTCGTCGCGGCGCAGCGCGGGCCACGCCATCGGAAGCACGGTCGCCAGCGTCACCGCCGGGACCTCCTCCGGCCGGTCCTTGAGCGTCAACTCGACCGTCGCGGCGGGCACCAGCTCCCGCAGCGCGATCCAGTCGCACTCGCCCTTCAGGCCCTCGAAGGGGCGCTGCACCAGTTCGGTCACCGCGTGCGCGGCGGCGCGGCCGTGGCACGCCTTGTAGCGGCGGCCCGAACCGCACGGGCACGGCTCGCGGGCGCCGACGACGGGGATCTCCCCGTCCGTGAGTTGCGGCTTGCCCGTGGCCTGGGGGCGCTTCTTCGCCATCGTGGGGTCTCCCGGTTGCGGCTCGTCTCGTACAGGCCGCGAGCCTAACCTCTCCCCGGTACGCGGACGCCGCGCCCGCCCGCGCGGCGAACGGGTCGACGGGAGGCGGGAGTCGGACCCGTCCACCCGCGCGAACCTCGCCAACTGCCCGCGTCAGTCCGCCTCTTCGAACTCCCCCAGCTCGTCGAGCTTCTGGAACTCCTCCAGCTCGTCGAAGGCGCGGGTCAGGCCGAGGGTGTCGAGTGCCAGGGCGCGCGGCGCGGTGACGCGGGCGGCGAAGTCCTCGCGGCGGTGGCGCGCGGACAGTCCGCCGTCGCCGCCGTGGACCAGCGCCCAGACGGTGACCTCGCCGCGCACCCCGTCCCGTACGCCCCAGTCCTCGGCCAGTGTCGTGATGATGTTGAGCCCGCGGCCGCCGTGCGCGGTGACCGACGGGGTGGCCGGGACGGGCCGGGTCGGGCCGCCGCCGTCGGTGACCTCGACGGTCAGCCGGCCCGCGCCATCGACCTGCCAGCCCGCACGGACCTCGCCCTCACCGCTCGGCCGGCCGTCCAGCGGTCTGCCGTGCCGACAGGCATTGCTCAGCAGCTCGGACAGTATGAGTACGGCGTCGTCGACGACCGAGTCGTCCAGCCTGTGCCCCCGCAGCTGTTCGCGCATGCGACGCCTTGCTTCCGCCACGCCCGCAGGGCCATGGGGCACGGCCATGCTCGACGACGTGGGCACCTCACGTGCCACCACCAACGCCACCCCCGAGACCTCCTTCGCCCCACGCCACGGAGTGGATGCCCCTTGTTACCGGCCGGGAAACCGGCGGAGGAACGGAGCGTGACGCATTTCCTACGATCGCGTACGCACCGAACGCGCCGGAGCACTCCCCGTGACCGTCCGTCATCTGCCCAGTTGGGCGAGGACCTGGGCCGGGCGGTTGGTGATGATCGCGTCGACGCCGAGCTCGGCGCAGAGCTCGACGTCGGAGGGTTCGTCGACCGTCCACACGTGCACCTGGTGACCGGCCTCCTTGAGCCGGGCCACGTAACGCGGGTATCTGCGCACGATCCGCATCGACGGCCCGGCGATCCCCACCCCCGGCGGCAGCCGCCCCTCGCGCAGCCACGGCGACAGGAACTGCAGCAGGTAGACGGTCGGAAGCGCGGGCGCCGCTTGCTGTACGCGATGCAGCGAACGGGCCGAGAAGCTCATGATCCGTACGGGGGAGAGGGCTTGGGCGGCAGCCGGGGGCGGAGTGGGGGTGAGCAGGCGCGGGGCGGCGTCGGGCGCGGCGAGACCGGGGTCGGGGCTGGGTCCGGCGAGGCCGTGGCGGTCGAGGAGGCGGAGCAGGCGCTCCTCCACCCGGCCCGCCCAGCGGGTGGGGTGCTTGGTCTCGATCGCGAGCTCCACCGGGCGGCCCGCCCCCGCCACCAGTTCGAGCAGCCGCTCCAGGGTCAGTACGGAGGTCTCGCCCCAGTCCGGTGCCTCGGCCGACTCCAGCGCGCCGCGGTGTTTCCAGGAGCCGAAGTCCAGGGCGGCGAGGTCGGACAGTTCGAGGGCCGAGACGGCTCCGCGCCCGTTCGACGTACGGTTGACCCTGCGGTCGTGCACACACACCAGGTGCCCGTCCGCGGTCAGCCGGACATCGCACTCGAGGGCGTCGGCACCGTCGTCGATCGCCTTCCGGTAGGCGGCCAGCGTGTGTTCGGGGGCGTCCTCGGAGGACCCGCGATGGGCGACGACCTGGATACGGCGCGCGTGATTCACCGCGCCATGGTGTCACCCGGCGGTCCCCCGGGGGCCTCAGCGGATGCGCTCGTTTCCCGGTCCGTCAAGGATGGCCGTGGAAACCGGAACGGCGTTCGTGGCGGTTCACGGTGGTCCGGGGCGGCTCTCACGGCCGCTCTCGGCGGCCGGTGGACGCACAGCGTCGGTTTATGGTGCCCTGACGCCCCTTGGGAAAGGCTTGTCCCGGACAGGTGCACAGCTGGAACAGCCGCCGGGCGCGGCCCGCGACCGGTACCGGAGGCAACAGCCGTGGAGCGAGGAGTAACGCAGTGAACACGGAGAACACCGGGGACACCGGGAACGCCGAGCACGCGGACGGCAAGGTCCCGCCGACCCCCGCCCCGTCCGCATCCCCCGTGCCGGTGGACTCACCCGCCCCGTCCTCGGCCGAGCAGGCGGCGGCCTCGGGCCCTGACCCTGATCCCGCCGGCGCGGCCCCGGCGGCAGCTTCCGGCGGTTCCGGTTCCGGTTCCGGTTCCGGTTCCGTTTCTGGGTCCGCTCCCGCTTCGTCCGCGGCCGAGCAGGGCGGGACGGGTGCGGCGCCGCAGTACGGCCACGGCAACCACCAGGCCCAGGGCAACCACCCCGAGTACGGCGCCGGTCACCAGTACGGTGGCGGCGGCGAGTACCAGTACGGCGGCGGTCAGGGCCCGCAGCAGGGCGCGGCGGGCCAGGGCCCGCACGGTCCCGGTCCCGCGCCCCAGCAGGGCGGCTGGCCGCCCGCGCCGCCGACCGTCCCCATGTACGCCGGTGGCGGCGGAGGCGGAGGCGGCGGCGGGCACCACTGGGGTTCCGGCTACCAGCCGCACCAGCCGCGGCCCAAGCGCCGCCGCGGTCTGTTGGTGGCGCTGCTCGCGGGCGCGCTGCTCACCGGTGCGGCGGGCGGCGGCATCGGCTATCTCATCGCGGACAGCAAGGACGACGACAGCGCCTCGGGCACGTCCACCACCGTCAACGCGAACACCCCGGCGGCGGACCTGAAGCGCTCGCCGACCTCGGTGGCCGGTATCGCCAAGCGGGCCCTGCCCAGCGTGGTGACGATCGAGGCGTCCGGCGGCAACGGCCAGGAGTCCGGCGGTACGGGATTCGTCTACGACCAGGAAGGCCACATCCTCACCAACAACCACGTGGTGGCCACCGCCGCCGAGGGCGGCAAGCTCTCGGCGACCTTCGCGGACGGCAAGAAGTACGCGGCCGAGGTCATCGGCCGGGCCCAGGGCTACGACGTCGCCGTCATCAAGCTCAGGAACGCTCCCGACGACCTGAAGCCGCTGCCGCTCGCCAACTCCGACAAGGTGGCCGTCGGCGACGCCACCATCGCCATCGGCGCCCCCTTCGGCCTCAACAACACCGTCACCACCGGCATCGTCTCGGCCAAGGACCGCCCGGTGGCCTCCAGCGACGGCGGCACCAGCAGCAAGGCCTCGTACATGAGCGCCCTGCAGACCGACGCGTCCATCAACCCGGGCAACTCCGGCGGCCCGCTGCTCGACTCGGGCGGCGCCGTGATCGGCATCAACTCCGCGATCCAGTCCGGCAATCAGGGCGGCGGCATGGACGGCGGTCAGGCCGGTTCGGTCGGCCTCGGCTTCGCCATCCCGATCAACCAGGCCCGTACGGTCGCCTCGCAGCTCATGAAGACCGGCGAACCGGTCTACCCGGTGATCGGCGCCTCGGTCAGCCTGGAGGGCGGCGGCGACGGCGCCCGCATCACCGAGGAGGGCGAGAACGGCGCCGAGCCGGTCACCCCCGGCGGCCCGGCCGACAAGGCGGGCCTCGAACCCGGCGACCTGATCACCGAGCTCGACGGCACCGTCATCGACAGCGGCCCGACCCTCATCGGCGAGATCTGGACCCGCAAGCCGGGCGACAAGGTCGAAATCACCTACGAACGCGACGGCGAGGAACACACGGTCGACGTGGTCCTGGGCCAGCGCAAGGGCGACGACAACTGAGCCGTTACCCTTGACCCCGCGCCGCGCATGCGCCGGCGCGGGGAGGTGTGCCCGAGCGGCCGAAGGGAACGGTCTTGAAAACCGTCGTGAGGCAACCCCTCACCGTGGGTTCAAATCCCACCGCCTCCGCGCAGTTCAGCTAGGTAGCTGGTCAGAAGGGGTGCCCCGAGTTGGGGGCACCCCTTCGTCGTGGGGACTTGTCCCGCCCTGAACCGCCTACTCGTGAGCACACCGCAGCGTCAGTCATGCCGGGCGACCTTGACCGCGGAAACGAGCAGGACCACGGCCAGGGCAGGGATCAGCACCGGATCCGCAACCACACCGAGCAGCAGGCCCCCCAGCAGCGCACCAGCGATCGAGCCCCCGCTCAGGATCACGGTGAACCGGATGTTGGCACCCAGCACCGCGAAGCTGCCATCACGGCTGTAGCGAGCGAAGGCCACCAACATGGTCGGCAAGGACACCAACAGCGACAGGCTGCCCGCCACCTTGATGTCCAGCGCGAACAGCAAGACGATCGTCGGGATCAGCAACTCACCCCCGGCGACGCCCATGATCGCCGCGACCACTCCGATTCCGAACCCGGCCACGACTCCGCAGGCAATCCGTGCCCACAGCGGCAGCGCGAGCATTCCCAGAACCGAACTGTGGGTGGCCACCAAGGCGGCAGCCATGAACACCATCAGCGCGGCCAGCACCTTGTACAGGGTGGAGCTACGCATCCGCACCGCCCAGGACGCTCCGGCCCAGGCCCCGAGCAGACTCCCGGCCAGCAAGTTGACCGCGACGGGCCAGTGCGCGGCCACTTCCGAAGCCGGAACCGCTGCCATCCGGGCGGGCAACGCGGCCAGGACCACGACAAGACTCATCGCCTTGTTCAGGATCACGGCCGAGAGCGCGGCGAACCCGAACAGGCTGATCAGCAGGGGCAGGCGGAACTCCGCACCGCCCAGCCCGATCATCCCGCCGAGTACGCCCACAGCGGCTCCCGCGCCGAACACCAAGGGCGCGGAACGCGTCGAGCGCGCGCGAACGAGGGCCGTGGCGTTGGTCATTGGGCGATCGTGCCTGGTAGGAGGCGCCGCCCGCTAGATCAGGCCGCGCTCCGGATCACCCGGCCCGGTCCGCCGCCACGGCTCTCTCCCCTCCCACTCCCTCCCCGGGTGCCCCTTCCTCCCCTTCCTCCACTTGCTCCTCGTCCTCCCTCTCCACCCCGCCGCCGTCCCCCGTACGCCCCCACCGCCGCGCCATCCCCGCACACACCATCAACTGGAGCTGGTGGTAAAGCATCAGTGGCAGTACGGCGAGGGCGGCGTCGCGGCCGAAGAGGACGGCGGCCATGGGGAGGCCGTTGGCGAGGCTTTTCTGGGAGCCGCAGAGGATTGTGGTGATGCGTTGCTCGTGGGGCAGTCCCGCCATCCGGGCGGCGGCGTGTGTGGAGCCCAGGGCGAGCGTCAGCAGCAGGGCCAGGACGAGGAAGAGGGCGAGCATGCGGGGCGGCGTGATCTGGGACCAGACGCCCTGGTTCATGCCTTCGCTGAACGCCGTGTAGACCACGAGCAGGATGGAGACGCGGTCGACGGGGCCCAGTACGCGCTTGTGCCGGGCCACGAAGCCGCCCAGCCAGGGGCGCAGCAACTGCCCTGCCAGGAACGGCGCGAGGAGCTGTCCGGCGATGCGCAGCAGGCCGTCCGTGGAGAGGCCGGTGCTCGGGCCGATCAGCCAGGCGGTGAGCAGCGGGGTGAGCGCCAGGCCGATCAGGCTCGAGTACGTGCCGGCGCAGATCGCCGCCGGTACGTCGCCCCGTGCGAGGGAGGCGAGGGCCACCGACGACTGGACCGTCGAGGGCACCACGCACAGGAACAGCA
This sequence comes from Streptomyces sp. NA04227, assembly GCF_013364195.1. Classification (NCBI taxonomy): domain Bacteria; kingdom Bacillati; phylum Actinomycetota; class Actinomycetes; order Kitasatosporales; family Streptomycetaceae; genus Streptomyces; species Streptomyces sp. NA04227. The sequence continues at coordinate 4,111,426 of NZ_CP054918.1, forward strand.
CGCCGGTGTGCAGGTCGGGGCTGAGCAGGGACGGTACGAGTCCGGCCGCCGCCAGGCCGAGCAGCGGGAAGAAGACGAAGGTGAAGCCGAGTACGAGCAGGTGCAGCCGTACGTTGCGCAGCCCGGCCAGTGTCTCCTTCGTCGAGAGCCGGACGCCGTAGAGGAAGAACAGCAGGCCGATCGCGACGGCGGAGGCGTGGTCGACGACCGCGGCGGGTCCGCCCGAGGCGGGCAGCAGCGCCGCCAGCACCACGGTGCCGAACAGCGCCGCCACGTACGGATCCACCACCCGCCGCAGCCCGGAGACGGCTTTGCCGAGCGAGTTCCCGAGCGGGTTCCCGAGTGTGCTCCGGAGCCGGGCCCCGAGCCGGGCCCCGAGCGAGCCGGGAACGCTGCGGCGCGGGAGCCCGTCGTCCTGCCCGGGTGCCGCAACCGCCTTCCCCGCAAGGGGAGTTGGATCCTCGCCGCCCCGCTTCCCGAGCTCGTCGTCGACCGCGCCGCCCGTCATCCGTCGCTCTCGTCGTCTCCCGGTGGATCCGGGTTCATCAGGGTGTCCATGAGGTCCACCGCGCTGCCGTCGTGGTCGCTGCCCGAGGTGCCGCCGCCGGTGTTCAGGTTGCCGGTGCGGTCGATCTCCAGCCAGGAGTCGGCCTCGGAGTTGTCGATGAGGGTCAGGCTGGGGAGGCCCTTGGCCTCGGCGGGGGTGGCACCGGCGCCGAACACGACGCCGACGGCCGAGACCGCCGCGGCCACAACGGCCGCCGTACGAAAGGCAGTTGGGGTGGAAGGTGCCGCCCCACCGCCGGGCGCCGACCGGTGCCCGGCGGTGCGGCCGAGGGGGCGCGTCATACGGCGACGGCCTGTCGTACGGCCTCGTGGTGGCGGCTGATGTTGCGCTCCAGGAGCTCCGTGGACTCGCGTACGCCGACCGCGCCGGTGCCGTCGGTGGCGGCGGGCAGACGGCCGTCGGCGAACTTCAGTTCCGCGAGCGCGGTGTCCATCGCGGTGTGCGCGGCGAACAGGCACGGGGTGCTGTAAATGGCGACGTCGACGCCGAGTTCGGTGAGCTCGGTGAGCGAGAGCCGGGGGGACTTGCCGCCCGCGATCTGGTTGAACAGGATCGGCTTGTCGCCGACCACGGTGCGGATGCGGCGGATCCAGTCCGTGCTGCGCACACCGTCCACGAGCACCACATCGGCGTCGGTCTCGGCCAGCGCCTGGGCGCGGCGCAGGATGTCCGACTCCTCCGTGGCGTCCGTACGCGCCACCACCAGCAGGTCGGTACGGCTGGAAAGGACGAGGTCCAGCTTGGCCAAGTACTCGTCCAGCGGCAGGACTTGCTTGCCGTCCGCGTGCCCGCACCGGCGCGGCCGCTTCTGGTCCTCCAGGATGACGCCGGAGGCGCCGATCCGCTCGAGGCGCTGTACGACGTGGCAGGCGACCTCCGGGTCCACGTACCCGTCGTCGATGTCGACGAGCAGGTGGTGCCGCGGGAAGGCGCCGCGCAGCCGCTCGACGAAGGCGACCATGTCCGGCCAGGCGATGAAGCCGATGTCCGGCAGGCCGTAGTACGAGGCGGCGAAGCCGAAGCCGGAGACGAAGAAGCCGTCGAAGTGCTGGGCCGCCACGGAGGCGGAGTACATGTCGTAGACGCCGATCAGGGGCGTGGTGCCGGGGGCCGCGATCTCGCCGCGCAGGGTATGTCCGTACGTCATGAGGTTCTCCTGTTCATTCCTGTGAAGGGGCCCAGGGGAAGGGGAGGGCCCCGTGCGCCGCGCAGCACGGCGGGCCGCCCGGGCGCGGGCGCGCGGGCGGGTGCGGTGCGCAGCGGTGTGGTGCCGAGGGAGGGGCCAGCGCATGGCGTGCACGGCGCGGCAAGGCATGGCCGCGACCGGGCACGGCATGCGCTGCTGTCCCAAGAACAGGTCTAGATATAGCGAAACTTGCATCAATATGCGGCGTGGCGCGCCTTTAGTGAAGAAGTGACTCAGAGTCATCGTATTATGCGGAAACGCGCTGCTTCTGGCATATGCGCAACCTCGCGCTCCCGCGCGCCCTCCCGCGCCCTCGTGCGCGCCCGGAAGGGCCGGAGTGCGGTGACGCCCGTGAGGCGGGCCCGCGCGCCGCTTCAACCGCCGGACGGGGGTGGGGAGTTGGCGCGGGGGCCCGAGTGTCGAGTGTCGGCTCGCGTCGGGTCGTGTTGTAGGGCGCCCGGCCTCAGCGGGGTCCGCGGGTCAGGCGGGCCGCCGAGGTGAGGGTGGCGCGGGCCTCACGCTCCGTCAGGCCGGTGGTCAGGGCCGCCTTGACGAGGGCGTGGGCCAGGGTTTCGCCGATGCCGTTCTCGTAGGCGCGGCAAGCGGCCCAGAACAGGCGGGTGTTGCGCTGGCCCTCGTGGGCCGCGAGGACGAACTGCACGAGTCCCTGGCCCGCACCGGGTGGAGTGGTGCCGCCCGCGGGGTGTTCGGGCCGGGTCGGTGGCAGCAGCAGGCGCAGGAGTGCGGGCGGGCAGGGGGCGGGGTCCAGGTGGGCGGTGCCGGGGACGGTGCCGTAGGTGCCGTGGTCGGTGCGGGAGCCGGGGCCGACGAGGTAGCCGCCCGCGCCGCGGACGTCGATGCCGGGGGCGAGCCGTCCCGCCGAGTTGGGCACGACCACGTCCGGCGGGCCGCTCAGCCACACGTGCCGGCCCTCGCTCGGGGTCACCACCACCACGGTCTCCGGGATCGTGAACAGGTGGCGCAGCGCGAGTTCGCGCAGCGCGGCGGGGCCGTGCGGGGAGCCCGCTTCGGACTTGGTGTCGAGGTCGATGCCGATCAGGTGGTGCGGCGGCAGCCCGCAGGCGATGCCGTAGCCGGTGGACCAAGGGGCGGCGGCGAAGAGTTCACGGATGCGGTGCGGGTCGGTGGTCGCGTCGTGCACACCGTGGCCGGGCCGCCCGCACTCGCCGTGGCAGTGGGCGGGTTGCGGTTCGTCGCGGTGCGGCGAGGGCAGGGCGGGGAGCTTGCGGCGGGACAGGGGGATCACGGCCAGTCCGCGTTCGGCGGCCGTCAGGGCGTGGGCGAGGGCCAGAGCGGCGGGAGGCACGGCATGCCGGTCGGTGGTGGCCATGGCTCCATGTTCGTACGGATGTTCGAAAAGGGGAAGTGGGGGGCGCCCGGATCGGAGGCCTTCACGGGGAATGAGGGGAAACGGTTACCCCCTTGGCGCGCCTGGAAATCGACCGTCCTGTGCCGCTGACCTCGGGTTTGTTCGGGAAATGGTTGCAATACGGGTTTATCGACAAGTGCTCACGCCTGCGAGCGAATCGGCCCCCGCGCAGCCATGGCCGCCGAGACCGCTGGGCAACTCTGCTCTCGCGACGTCGTAACCACTCCGGGGCGGCGGGCCGGCCGCCCCGGAAACCAAGTCGTACGGCCGGTGACACCGGTACGTACAACCGTTCTGGGAGGAACAGACATGGCAAGCATCCGTACCGCTCGTGCCCTTGCCGCCTTCGCGGCCGTGCCGCTGGCCGCCGCCCTCTTCACCGGCGTCGCGTCGGCCGACACCGGGGCTCTCGCGGGCGACGGATCGAACGCCGGGGTGGCCTCCGTCGTCGGCAGCGGTGTCGGCGGAACCAACACCGGTATCTCGTCCACCCAGCAGCAGCAGGCCGTCGGCAACGGCGCCACCAACGAGAACACCACGGCCAACGTCAACGGCTCCGCCTTCACCCACATCGACCAGGACCGTACGGGGATCGTCTTCGCCCCGCTCTGGTGAGCCGCGCTCTTCCGGGGGCTGGTCCTCCTCCCGCGGTGGGGTGCCGGGAGGCGGACCGGGGGGCCCGGAAGAGAGCGGCCCGAGGGGGTGATGGCCCGCGCGGCGGTGCTTCGGCGCCGCCGCGCGGGTGTGTGTGCGTGCGAGGGCGTGTGGGGGGTGCGAGGCGTGCAAGGCGTACGGGCGTGCAAGGCGTACGGGCGTGCAGGGCGTGCAGGGCGTGCAGGGCGTGCAGGGCGTGCAGGGCGTGCAGGGCGTGCAGGGCGTGCAGGGCGTACGGGCCGTGCAAGGCGTACGGGGCGTGCGGATCGGATCGTCCGTACGCCTGTTGTGCCGCGCCGCGCCCCGTGCTCGGGGAGCATCCCTCGCGGGCGGGGAACACCCCTCGTAGTACGGAGAGTTGAGCGCGTTACGGCTGCGGGAGCAGGCGTGGGCGCGCGGGTCCGGCCCGCTGCCCGGGCCCTGTCCGGCCGCTGCCGGGGCCGCTGTCCTGGGCACTCGCGGTCCTCACGGAGGCCCGTCCCTCAGGGGCTCAGGGCCAACCCGCAAGGGGTCGCGCCGGGGACTCCACCCTCAGGAGGTGAGCTTGAGTTCACCCCTACAACCTGAGGGGGACAAGCCTTCGGCACCTCCGGCCGATCCCCATCACGGGCGGCCGCTCCTAGCGTGGAGCCATGACCGTTACTGGGCATTGCACCAGCGCACCCCAGGCCGTCGCCGCCGTGCCGACGGCCACCGCAGTACGCCCTGCCGCCCGCCCGTCGCCCGCCACCACCCCTTCAACGAGCGCGAAGCGCCCCCCTTCCCTTCCGGCGGCCGCGAAGACCGGAAAAGCCGGAAAGACCGGCCGCCCGGCCGCCGCGATGGCCGGTGCCGGGCGTCAGGCCACGGCCCTGCGCGTCCCGGCACAGCACCGGACCCGTCCCGTGCGCCCGGCCGGAACCCCGCGCACGGAACCGTCCCCGTACGGGACCCTGACCTCCGCGCCGACCTCCGCGCCCGGACCGACCACCGCCGCGCAGACCGCTTCGGCCACCGCCTCGGCCACGGCCGCGTCCACCGCCCGGTCCCTGACCCGGGACCGGGGCCGTCCGGCCTCCGCCCCGGCCGTCCCGGACGCGCACCTCGTCTACCCCTCCTTCGCCTCGTACGTGAAGGAGCGCGGCCCGGTGCTGCTGCGCACCGCGCGCTCGCTGACCTCGAACGTCAATGACGCCGAGGACCTGTTGCAGACCGCGCTCACCAAGACGTACGTCGCCTGGGACCGGATAGCGGACCACCGGGCGCTGGACGGCTACGTACGCCGTGCGCTGGTGAACACCCGTACCTCGCAGTGGCGCAAGCGCAAGGTCGACGAGTTCTCCTGCGACGAGCTGCCCGAGCCGGAGTCGACGGTCCTCGAGGACCCGGCCGAGCAGCAGGCGCTCCGGGACGCCATGTGGGGCGCGATCACCAAGCTGCCCGATCGTCAGCGCGCGATGGTCGTCCTCAGGTACTACGAGGACCTCAGCGAGGTGCAGACCGCGGAGATACTCGGCGTCTCGGTCGGCACCGTGAAGTCCGCCGTCTCCCGCGCCCTCGGCAAGCTGCGTGAGGACCCGGAGCTGCGCCAGGGAGTCTGAGGGTCCGAGCCGGTCGGCCGAAGTGGTGGCCGAGCGGCCGAAGTGTCCCGGAATCTCCGCCTCCGCGAACACGGAGAGCGATTTGACGGCTCCGTTACAGCAACGTTGCGTCACGAGAGCAGGAACATACCGAAGGCTAGTGACAGAGCGTCCACTACCGCACCAGAATCACGAGGCGAAACCCGCCATCGCCTCGGGAGGCCACCGGTGTACAGCACGATGCAGGACGTTCCCCTGACCGTAAGCCGCATCCTGACCCACGGCGCGACCGTGCACGGTGCCGCCGAGGTCATCACCTGGACCGGCGAGGGTGACCCGCATCGACGTACGTACGCCGAGGTCGGTGTGCGCGCCGCGCAGCTCGCCCACGCCCTGCGCGACGAGCTCGGCGTGGTCGCCGACGAGAGGGTGGCGACCCTCGCCTGGAACAACGCGGAGCACCTGGAGACCTACCTCGCGGTTCCGTCCATGGGTGCCGTCCTGCACACCCTGAACCTGCGCCTGCCCGCCGAGCAGCTCGCGTGGATCATCAACCACGCCCAGGACCGGGTCGTCCTGGTCAACGGCACCGTGCTGCCGCTGCTCGTGCCGCTGCTCCCGCAGCTCCCGACCATCGAGCACCTCGTGGTGATCGGCCCCGGCGACCGTTCCGTGCTCGACGGGGCCTCGGTCCGGGTCCACGACTACGAGGAACTGCTCGCGGGCCGCGCCGAGAGCTACGACTGGCCGGAGATCGACGAGCGCCAGGCCGCCGCCCTGTGCTACACCTCCGGCACCACCGGCGACCCCAAGGGCGTGCTGTACAGCCACCGTTCGCTCTACCTGCACTCGATGCAGGTCAACAACGCCGAGTCGTTCGCGCTGACCTCCAAGGACATCGCGCTGCCGGTGGTCCCGATGTTCCACGTCAACGCCTGGGGCCTGCCGCACGCGGCCTTCATGGCGGGCACCTCGCTGCTGATGCCCGACCGCTTCCTGCAGCCGGTGCCGCTGGCCGAGATGATCGAGCGGATCCGCCCCACGGTCAGCGCCGCGGTGCCCACCATCTGGCAGGGCCTGCTCGGCGAACTCGACGCCAACAAGCGGGACATCAGCTCCCTGGCCACCGTGATCATCGGCGGCTCCGCGTGTCCGCCCTCGCTGATGCGCGGCTTCGAGGAGCGCCACCAGGTCCGTCTCGTACAGGCCTGGGGCATGACCGAGACCTCCCCGCTCGGCTGCGTCGGCCACCCGCCGGCCGGACTCACCCCCGAGGAGGAGTGGCCGTACCGCATCACGCAGGGCCGCTTCCCCGCCTCCGTGGAGGCCCGCCTCACCGGCCCGGCCGGTGAGCGGCTGCCCTGGGACGGCGAGTCCGCGGGCGAGCTGGAGGTCCGCGGCCCCTGGATCGCGGGCGCGTACTACGGCGGCGCCGCGGGCGAACCGCTGCGCCCCGACGACAAGTTCAGCGAGGACGGCTGGCTGAAGACCGGCGACGTCGGCACCATCACGCCGAACGGCTACCTGAACCTCACCGACCGCGCCAAGGACGTCATCAAGTCCGGCGGTGAGTGGATCTCCTCGGTCGAGCTGGAGAACGCCCTCATGGCGCACCCCGAGGTCGCCGAGGCCGCCGTCGTCGCGGTGCCGGACGAGAAGTGGGGCGAGCGCCCGCTGGCGACCGTGGTCCTCAAGGAGGGCTCGACGGCCGACTTCGCCGTACTGCGCGAATTCCTCGCCACCAAGATCGCCAAGTGGCAGCTCCCCGAGCGCTGGACGATCATCCCCGCCGTCCCCAAGACCAGCGTCGGCAAGTTCGACAAGAAGGTCATCCGCAGGCAGTACGCGGAGGGCGAGCTGGACGTCACCGAACTCTGAGGTCTGGACGTCACCGAACTCTGAGGTCTGGACGTCACCGAACTCCGAGGTTCCGTACGCCCGTTGCCGACCGCACCTGTGAAAGGGGCGGTCGGCGGCGGGCGTTCGTGTCGGGTGAGGGGTTGGGTGGTGAGGGATGGTGCCTCTCAACGACTCGGCTGGGCAGGCAAGTTCGCCAAGTCGCCTGCCTACTGCGCGGGTTGCGCAACTCGGCCTTGCGTCAAGGTTCTTGGGCAGGCGCTTCTTGTGCGGTCGCTGCGGTCGCTTCTTGTGGCGGGCGGGATCTTGGGTCCTCCTCCGCCAGTCGACGCAGGACGGCAGCGGCCTGTGCCTCGGGAGGGGTGCCGTCGTCCCGGATCCGCCAGTGGTGGTGGCGGATGTCCTCGGGCGGCTCCGGGTTCCCGGACTCCGTGTCCGGCAGGCGCAGGAAGGTCATCTCGACCACGTCGGGATCGCTGAAGTCGGTGGCGATCCGGCCCCGCTCCAGGCCCCATCGGCTCAGCAGTTCCGGCTTCTCGGCCAGCCCCTCCTTGATCAGGCGGGCCAGCGTGCGAGCAGGCCAGGACCAGGAGTGGTCGGCCTCGGCCCTGGCGATCTCCGCGTCGTAGGCGGCGGAGTCGAAGCGGTGGGTGAGCAGTACGGGGCCGAGTTCGAGGGCATCCGGCTTGCTCCACGGCAGCGTTCGCCGGAGCTCCCAGACCACCTCGCCCACCTCGTCCGCGTCGTCCGCGTCGTCCGCGTCGTGCCGGATGGTGACACCGAAACCGCCGCAACATCCCTCGGCACAGTCGGCTACGGCGAGTTGCACCGTACGGGGCTCCGCCGTGGCCCGCAGCTTGCCACCGTCCAACACATAGGCGGGGCCGAGGGCGGCACCGATACGGAAGGCCGCCGGTATCAGCGGGCGGCCGTCGACGAGGATGCGCGCCTGGACCGATTGACGCTTCGCCGGGTCGTTGACAACCACCTCGATGCGCAGCCTGCCGGGCGGCTCGGCAGTCAGCCGGAACGGCCGTTGCCGGGTGCGGCGGATCCAGTTCGCTCGGGTCCGCGGCTTCGGTTCGCGTGTGGCTCTACGCCCCCTCCGTCCCGTGGCTTCACCTGAGGCGTCGGGCGGGGCGTCGGCCGGGGCGCCAGCGACGGCGAGGTTCGCGCTCGCCCATCGGGGCTCGGCGAGGAGCCGTTCCAGCGCATCCAGCAAGGTCGCGCGCCGTCCCGGAGGCCAGTCCAGGAGCACGCCGGTACCGCTGCTCAGGTCCAGTGCGAGCGAGAGCAGCAGGGCGGCGTTGTCGAGGGTGGCCGGGAGCAGGCCGGCCCGGGTGACCACCCGGTCGTAGAGGCCGAGTGCGTCGTGGCAGTGGAGCAGGTGGTGCGCGTCGTCGGGCGCGCACCCCATCCGGACCAGCAGTCTGCCCGCTCGGGCGAGCAGGTCGGCGTCGGAGGGCAACTGGTCCAATAGGTGCGGGAGTTGAGAGGCCTCCGCGAGTCGGCGGGCCTCTGCGCCGCAGACGAAACGGTGAGTGAAGGGACACGCGACCAGCTCCGTGCGTATGGCCTGCCCCTCCTCCGCACGCAACGTTCGGATCAGTGGCCGCAGTTCGTCGCGGTCGGCGTACACCGTGAGCCAGACGACGGCCGCGGCCCGGCTGTCGAGATTGTCGAGTGCGTGGACCGCCGGCTTGGTGAACTCCCGGACGAGGCCGAGACGGAAGAGGTGCGGAACGTCCTCGGCCTCGCCGACGCGGGCGAGCAGTGCCAGGCCCGTGAGGACGGCGGGCATGTCGGCACTCGTCCGGACCAACTGCCGAGCCAGCCTGCGGGCAGCGTCGAACTGACTTTCCGGCAAGGGAAGTTCGGCGACGGCGAAGCGGATCGGATTCCGGTGACGGTACCGAATGCCGAGCCGTTCGAAACGGCGGTGCAGGGTGTCGGCATCGTCCGGGAGCGGGCTGAGCGCCTCCCGGAGGGCTTCCTTCGCCTCGCGGCCCGAGGGTGGCTTCTTGTGTGCCGCGGACTGGCTGGGGCTCGGGAGGGAGAAGCCGCCTTGGGGCGGGATTCCGTCGGGGCAATCGCCCAGCAGGCGCAGGACCTTGTCGTACAGGGCGGTCGGGGAAGCAGTCGGGGGAGCAGGCGGTGAGGCAGTCGGGGGAGCGAGCGCGTCGCGCTCTTCCTCGGCGCTCACCGGGTGAAGTGGGACTCGATTCCGTAGGTCATGCGCGCAGCCTGGCAGCCGGAGCCTGCCGTGTCCAAGGAATTAGCCGAAGGAAATACCGGAGCGTGGACACAACACCGCTGGCAGGGAAGGCACTTCCGCGCCCGTGGCGAGAACTCCCGGCGTGCGGAAGGGACTTCCGGAGCGGGTACGAACGAACCCCGCGCGGATGCGAACGAACCCCCAGCAGGTGCGAACGAACCCCGAGTGGCAGCGGTCCTTGTGTCCCGGTCGACGGACCCCGCCACCGGAGAACCCTGGGGCCCGGGCCCGCCCCAACTCCCTCAACCCTGAGGCGCGTTGGTCCCGATCCGGGTCAGCAGGTCGACGATGTGGCTCTGTACCTCCGGGCTGGTCGAACGCTCGGCGAGGAAGAGCACCGTCTCACCCGCGGCGAGGCGCGGGAGGTCCTGGTGGTCGACGGCGGCGGTGTAGACGACCAGCGGGGTGCGGTTCAACTGCCCGTTGGCGCGCAGCCAGTCGACGATTCCCGCCTGGTCGCGGTGGACGCCCATGAGGTCCATCACCACCAGGTTGGGCCGGATCTGGGTGGCCAGACGTACCGCTTCCTGGTCGTCCGGCGCGCACGTGACCTGCATGCCGCGCCGCTCCAGGGTGGCGGTGAGCGCGAGCGCGATCTCCTCGTGCCGCTCGATCAACAGCACACGCGGCGGGTGCTGTTCGCTGTCGCGCGGTGCGAGGGCCTTGAGGAGTACGGCGGGGTCGGCGCCGTACGCGGCCTCGCGGCTGGCCTGGCCGAGTCCCGCCGTCACCAGGACCGGCACCTCGGCGGCCACCGCGGCCTGGCGCAGCGACTGGAGGGCGGTCCGGGTAATGGGGCCGGTGAGCGGGTCGACGAAGAGGGCCGCGGGGAAGGCGGCGATCTGGGCGTCGACCTCGGCACGCGAGTTCACGGTGACGGGCCGGTAGCCACGGTCGCTCAGCGCCTGCTGGGTCCCCATGTCGGGCGCGGGCCAGACCAGCAGCCGACGGGGGTTGTCCAGCGGCTCGGGCGGCAACTCGTCGTCCAGGTGCTGGCGTTGGGGGCGCTCGGCGATCTCGACGGCGCCGCCGGGGCCGTCCAGCGGCTCCGGGCCCTCGTCGGCGTTCTCGTCCGGCGCGCCGATCGCGTACGAGCGGCCACCGCCCTCGGACGCGGCGGGACGCGCCAACGCCGTCCCGTTCCCGTTCCCGCCGAGCGGCTGCCGCCGCGCACCCGTGTCACCGGAACCACCGCGCTCGCCGGGCGTCCCGAGCTTCCGCCGCCGTCCGCTGGTGGACTGCTGTCCGCCGGAGCCTGGGCCGCCTGGGCCGCCTTGCGTCTGGCCGCCGGAGGCCTGGACCGGGGTCCCCTGGCTTGGGGTGGCTTGTCCGGCTCCGGCCTGTCCGGCTCCGGTCTGGCCCGGGGCGGGCTGTCCGGGTCCGGGCTGTCCGGTGGACGCGGAGGCTGCGGGGCGGGGCGGTACCGGGGTCTGGCCGGTGTGCGGGCCGGTGCCGGGCTGGGGTGCGGCGGCGGGCAGGGCCTGGGCGGTACGTCCTGTGGTACGCGGCTGCGGCAGGGCGCCCGAGCGCTGCTGCTCGGCGATACGGCGGCCGAAGGGCACGCCCTGTCCGAGGGTGCGCACGCTGATGGCGCGCCCCTGTGTGGAGTCGGGGTCGGGCGCGGGCTGCCCGAGGGGTACGCCGCCGGTGTCGCCGGTGGCGCCCGCCTCGGCCGGGAGCGGTTGGGCGAGGGAGCGGCCCGAGCCCGAGGTGTGCGAGGTCGGCCCGGTCGGGGTGCCGTGCGACGGGGTACCCGGCGTGCCCTGCGCGGGATTTGCCGTCCGCGGATCCGTGGCGGGAGCCGTACCGCCCCAGGGGCCCGGGGCGGGCTGGCCGCCCTGGGTGTGCGGAGAGCCCGCAGCGTGGGCGGCATCCGGGGCGTCCGGAGCCTGCGCGGGGTTCGGGGTGTTCGGGCCGTCCGGGGTGGCGATCCTGGGATCGCGGATCCCGGGCACGGGGCCGCCGGGCGCACCGGGCGCAGGCAGCTGAGGCCGGGCGCGGCCGGAAGCCTGAGTGGCCTGAGCGGCGTGATACGCCTGAGCGGGGAGGGCACCGGCCGGTGTCCCGTTGCCGGGCCCGGGTGCCGGGACGGGCGCGGCCTCCGGCAACGGCTGAGCCGTCGTACCGGGACGCCGGACACCGGGCGGCCGCCCGGGAGCCTCGATCGGCCGTGCGGCATCCATCGACCGTGCGGATTCCATGGGATGGCCCTGGCCCTGGCTCTGGGCCCCGGCCTCCCGCCCGCGACCCTCAACCGCCCCTGCCTGACCGGGAGTTCCGAGTCCGTCGGTGGCCGGTGCGCCCTGCTCGGCGGCAGCGGCGGAGCGGCCACGGCGGCGGCCGGTGGGTGCCGGACTGGGGTGGGCCTGCGGCGGGGTGAAGTCGTCGGGGCCGTCCGTGAGCAGCATGGTGTGCTGGCCCGCGTCGTTGGCGTGGCCCCAAGCCTGTCCGTGCCCCTGCGGGCCGCCCCGGTCCTCCGGGGAACGGTCCGCCTCGGCGGGCGGCAGCGCGAACACCCGTCCGCCCGCCGCCTCCTGCGCCGAGGACCGCTCGGCCGCGGCCGCCAGCGCACGCCGACGGCGCCCGGCAGGCTGCTGCACGCCCTCACCCTCGGGACCCGGCATGCCCGTACCGGACGGACCACCCGTACCCGCCGAACTGCCCGTACCACTGGGCAGACCAGGAGCCCCAAGGGTCCCGTGAGCGGCCGCGAGCGCGGCGGCACCCGGAAGAGCCCGGGCACCGGGAAGCGCGGCGGCACCCGCCCCGCCCGGCCCCGCCGGTCCGGCGCCGGGCCGACGCACACCCGCGAGGCCCGCGGCGGGCACCGGCTGCCCGAGCCCACCGTGCGGTCCGTTCTGAGGGCGGTCCTGAGATCCGTCCCGAGCGTCGTCCCGAGATCCGTCCTGAGGTCGGTTCGTGCCACGGCCCTGCGCGGGGACGCCGCCCCGGCCGACCTGACCCTGGGCACCCGCACCCTGACCGGGCACCCCGCCATGGCGGCCGGGACCGGAAGCCTCCACGGCTCCGTGGCCGCTACGGGCCGCCGGAACACCGGGAGTTGACGGGAGTCCGGGAGCCGCGGGGCCTCCAGGAAGCTGCTGAGAACCCCCGGGGTTCTGAAGGTTCCCCGGTTGCCGACTGTTCGGCGCACCCGGCGGAACGGGAGCACCGGACGGTACGGAAGCACCGGGCCCCGCGCCCAGGGCATTGCGCGCCGCTGGAGCACTCGCACCGGGCTGCCCCGGCTGACCCGACTGAGCCGTGGAAGGAGAGGGAGCCGCCGGGAGTGCCGGGGCGTTGCCCTCGCGTCGGGCGCGGCGGCCGGTGGGAGCCGGTACGCCCTGCGGCGGCACCGTGTCACCGAGCCGCTGGCCGGGCGCCGACTCACCGGAAGCCGTCACGGCGCCCTCGGCCGGGCTCGGCCTGCCGCGCCTGCGGCCGGTACCGCGCGCGGCGGGCACCTCGGCGCCCGTACCGGCACCACCGTTCGTACCGTTCGTACCGTTCGCATCGCCCGAAGCGCTCGTGTCGCCCGCGCCCCCGGCCGTCGCCTCGCGATCGCCCCCGGAGACCTGCGCGTCCGGCGCCGCACCGGCGCCCTCCGCCTTGCGTCGACGACGCCGCCCGGTCCCGGCCTGCGCCGCACCGGCACCGTCCGTACCACCGGCGCCCGCACCGGCACCCTCGGTACCGCCCGCGCCGGAGCCCGAGGCGCTCACGCCGGAGCCCGAAGTACCGCCTCCGGAAGCCGAGTTGCCGGTCTGCTCGTGGCTCGGCGTGTCTGTCTGTGTGTCCGTCTGCGTGTCCGGCCGCGCGCCACGCCCCGGGAGCCCGCTGTCCAGGAACGCGTCCACCGAGGACCGCCTGGCCCGCCTGCGCCCACCCCCGGCCGTCGCGCCGGAGGCCGCACCGGCCCCGTCCGTGCCGGGTCCGGCCCCGTCCACGCCGGATCCATCCGTACCGACACCACCAGGCGCCCCGAACTCCCCGGTCTCCGAAGGTCCTTCAAACCCTTCGAACTCCCCGGACCCTTCGAACTCCCTGGCCCCGTCGAACTCTCCAGACGCTCCGAACTCCCCTGAAGCAGCCGATCCCGACGCCCCCGAAGCCCCCGAAGCAGCGGATCCCGCACCCGGCCCGGCAGCCCCGCCCCGGGTGCCGCCTTGGTCGGCCTGCTCGCCCTCTCCCTGCCCCACGGCCCCCGCCCCGGCGCCGATCGGCACCTCCAGGACGAACGCGCGGCCGCTCATGCCGGGCACCTCGTGGGTCTGGAGCACGCCGCCGTGGGCGCGTACCACGCCGCGCACGATGGGCTCGTGGACCGGGTTGCCGCCCGCGTAGGGGCCGCGTACCTCGATCCGTACGACCTCGCCGCGCTGCGCGGCGGCCACGACGATCGTCGAGTCCATGTAACCGCTGGCCGCCACGGGGGCGTTGCCGGTCGCGTCGACCCCGGCGACGTCGGCGACGAGGTGCGCGAGCGCGGTGGCGAGGCGTTCCGGGTCGACCTCGGCCTCGATGGGCGGGGCGTGTACGGCGAACTGGGCGCGGCCGGGGCCGATCAGTTCGACGGCGCCCTCGACACCGGCGGTGACCACCGCGTCGAGCAGGACGGTGCGGCGGTTCAGGTCGTCCGTACCGGCGTCGAGGCGCTGGTAGCCGAGGACGTTGTCGACGAGTGTGGTGATACGGGCGTAACCGGCGGACAGGTAGTGCAGGACCTGGTTGGCCTCGGGCCAGAGCTGGCCCGCGTCGTCGGCGGCGAGCTTGCCCAGCTCGCGGCGGAGTTCGTCGAGCGGGCCGCGCAGTGAGCCGCCGAGCATCTCCATGAGCTGGTCGTGCCGCGCGTCCAGGGCCTCGTACCGGTCCTGTTCGCGCTCGGCGAGCGCCGCGTACCGGTCCTTCTCGCCCGCGAGCTGCTCGTCGTGCTCCTCGGTCAGCCGCGCCAGCTCGGCGGAGTGCTCCTCGCGCAGCGCGGCCAGGGCGGCCTCGTGCTCCTCGCGCAGCGTCGTCAGGGTGGTGGTGTGCTCCTCGCGCAGGGTGGCGAGGGTGCTCTCGTACTTCTCGGCCTGGGCCTTCTTCGCCGCGGCGAGCTTGTCGAACGCCCGCCGGTCGGTGAACGTCAGCACCGCGCCGACCAGCTGATCGCCGTCCCGTACCGGCGAGGTCGTCAGGTCCACCGGCACCGGATCGCCGCTCTTGGCCCACATGACCTGTCCGCGCACCCGGTGCTTGCGCCCGGAGCGCAGGGTGTCGGCGAGCGGCGACTCGTCGTACGGGAAGGGCTCGCCGTCGGCCCGCGAGTGCAGGACGAGCGGGTGCAGCAGATGGCCGCCGAGGTCGCTGGCCCGGTAGCCGAGGATCTGGGCCACGGCCGGGTTGACCAGGACCACCCGGCCCTCGGTGTCGGTGCCCACGACGCCCTCGGCCGCGGCGCGCAGGATCATCTCCGTCTGCCGCTGCGAACGGGCCAGTTCGGCCTCGGTGTCGACGGTGCCGCTGAGGTCGCGCACGACGACCATCAGCAGTTCGTCGCCGGAGTAGGCGTAACCGTCGTACGCCTCCTTGCCGTTCTCCAGATTCGCGCTAGTGACCTCGACCGGGAACTCGCTGCCGTCGGTGCGGCGGGCGGTCATCCGGTTCGGTTTGGTGCGCCCGGCGGCGTCGAGGGAGGCGGGCCTGCGCATCGAGCCGGGGATCAGACGGGAGTCGAAGACGGGCAGCAGATCGAGCAGTCCGCGCCCGACGAGCGCGCAGCCGGGGGTCTCGAAGGTCTCCAGGGCGACGCTGTTGGCGTTGACGACGGTGCCGTTGGCGTTGACCAGCACCAGTGCGTCCGGCAGCGCATCGAGTATCGCAGCGAGGCGAGCAGCGCCTCGGGATGGCCTGCTGCTCACGACGAAGCTTCCTCCCTGTTACCGCACCTTGCCGACTCGCTAGGCCATCTTGCCCGCTGACCCCACGCGTGTCACGGGAGGGAGTCTACGGGCAGGCGTTGCGCTCGCGACGCCGGACGTGATCCGGCCCGCGCACGAACCGAACGAAGAGCACAAGCGGAGCGAATCGGGGGCGGGGACGAGTCGCCCGAAGACACCGGTACGGGTGGGGAGATGGCGCTCGGGCGTCCGGACGGTGCGAAAAGTGAGCGGCAGGGAGACCTCGGGCGAATCCGGGGCGGGCGCGGGGAAGGTACGGGAATCCTGCGCGAAGTGGGGAGGAAGAGTGGGCGAACGGGGGCGCGCCCCGGATTCACCCGCGCCCGCGCACACGCCCGAGCCCGCGCCGGGTCACGCTGGTCCGGTCCGGTGCGGAGAGGCGCGGACCGGTGTGAGGAAGCGCGGACCGGTGCGGGGAGGCGAGGGGAGGCGCGGACCGGCGCAGGTGGGCGCGGGCTGGTCAGCCGAGCGTCAGCGGTGGGCCCCGGCGGTGTGGTCGACCGGGCGGTCGTCGCCACGGCCGCCGATGACGGGGATGACCGGGACCATCTCGTTCCACTCCGAGATGGCACAGCCGTCGCGACGGTCGTACGTGACGTCCACGGGGTGGTTGTGCCAGGTACCGGTGATCCGCGCCTTGGCCGGTCCGCCGTACTGCATGGTGCACATCGGCGCCTGCGCCGCCCGCTCCCCGCCGGGGCCGGGCTTGCCCTGCGCCGCGCGGCGTCCCTTTCGCTGCTCGCTCTCGGCGAACGCGTAACCGCGCTCGGCCTCCAGCTCGGCCAGCCGCTCGCACGCCTGCCGCGCCTTGGGGTGGTTGCCGCTCGCCGGATTGCAGTTCAGCTGGTACGTCCCGTTGAGCGAGCTGTCGGCCTCGGTCACGGTGACTTTCAGCCGGTCCGGGGCGGCGATCGGGGACGGGTCCAGCGGCAGTGGCAGCAGCGATTCGGCGTGCGCGGCGACGGGTGCGGCGGCGAGGACGAGCAGGCCGAAGGAGGCGGAGAGGGCGAGGCGGCGCAGCATGGCGACTCCACAGTGATCACGCGTACGCCTGGGCGGCGCACGGTCTCTGCCGCGTTCAACGCCCAAAGCGCCCGGACGTTGCGCCCCGCCACCCGACTTGGCTCGATCGGGACCCGGCCGCGTCCGTCCGGCCGCCCCCGCTTGCGGACGGCACCGATCCGCCGGAGGGTGGCGGCGCTCACAGCCGGGCAGGGCGGGGCGGAGCGTGAGCGAAATTGGCGGAGACTCCGCTCGGGCCGATCCAGTACCGTGGGGTGCGATTGGTGACACCCCGGCGGACTGTGTCATCATCTGCACGCACCCGCTTCACGCAGGTGTGCTGGAGGCGTCGCCTAGTCCGGTCTATGGCGCCGCACTGCTAATGCGGTTTGGGGCTTAAACCCCATCGAGGGTTCAAATCCCTCCGCCTCCGCCGAAGATCCGAAGCCCTGGCCAGACGGCCGGGGCTTCGATCGTTTGTGCCCCGCTCTCACCGGTACGGGTGAGTGGTGGTGCCGGTGGGGGTGGCGGGTCGCGCGCGCGGGGGCGTGCGGGCCGCGACGTGCCGCGAGGACGCTGATCAGGCCCCGCCAGGCAGGGGCACTCAGAGGGAGTTTTCCCAGGTCAGGCGGGGTGCGGGTAATGGATTTCGCCTGACGGCCCAGGTCATGTAATGTTGTTCCCGCAACGCCGACCGGGACGAAAACCGGCCGGGGAGCACAACAAAACAAGCACTCGTAGCTTAACGGATAGAGCATCTGACTACGGATCAGAAGGTTGCAGGTTCGAATCCTGCCGAGTGCACAGCAGACCAGAGGCCCTGTGGAGTGATCCACAGGGCCTCTGGCTTTGGCTTGACGGCAGCGTTTGACGGCAACCCCTCAGAGGATGTCCGTGGTCACGCGGTTCGAACTGTGGCCAGAACCTCCATGATCATGCGGGCGTCGGTGCCCTGTCCGTGGGGGAGCGAAGCACAGGTGCGGCGCAGATCGTGGAAGCGGACCTTGCGGACGTCGGCGCGAGCATCCAGAGCCTCAAAGGAGCCGCCAGGAGCTGACGCCCTTCCTCGACGGTGAGCGGTTCGATATCACGCTTCGTTCCCATGCTCAGCTCCACGTTCCGCGCCACGATGCGGGGCAACTCGTCTTCACGGACGGCGTGCTGGAGAGCCGCCCGCAGGATCACGAGAAGGAAGCGCACGGTTCGGTCTGAGGGGAGCTTGTTGCAGCACTTGCCAAGGGCGCAGCAACGACTCGTAGTTGACGTACAACGGCGCCGCACCAATCGCTGCCGAGCACTACGGCCGCGCCGTCCTCGACAGTCGAGGGCGAGGGTGAGCAGCCCGGACAGGTGTATGAGCCGGGTGGCCTCCGATGTGGTCCGAAGCGCCGCCTCTCCTAGCTTGATCTGTCCGTGAAGGGGCTTGGACCCTTCGGAAAGAAACTGACGCTAGCGGAGTGATTTGGGCCCAACTCCATCCAATTTCGCACGCTTGCCTGCAAGACGTCCTCTAGCTTGTGACGGGCTTCGGGAATTGCCCCCGGCAATCTCAGCAGGCCGCCCGAGCTTTCCGAGGGATATCCGGAGTCGATCCTCGATGACGAGAAAGCCCGTAAGGCGGTCTGAGCGGTCCGGTCCCCAGCAGCACGGCTGCTGGGGACCGACGGCGAAGAGAAGGCTCCGCCCCTCGCACCGCGGATTTCGGTTCCGCCGTGCTCACAGAATCAGGAGACCCACGTTGCGCCTGGTCATCCCCTCGCTCGCCGCCGGTGCCGTCGCCTTCGCGCTCGCGGGCGCTGCCCCCGCGGGGGCCTATCCGGCCGCCGACTCTGTCACCCGGATCTCCTCATGGAGAAGCGGTGTGAACTACTGCCTGGACGCATCCGCTGACGGTGGCGTGAACGCGCATCGGTGTTCGACAGCCAATGGATACATGAAATGGAAGTGGATCCACAAGGAGGGCTTCGTCCGCCTGCAGAACCAGGAAACCGGTCAGTGCCTGGCCCAGAGCGGTGGCAGCCTCGCCACCATCAGGTGCGACTCGGACGGCTATGACCACGTCTGGCGCGCACGGGACCGCGACGAGGGTCGCGTCTCCATCAACAACGTGCGCAGCAACTATTACCTCGGGCTGAATGGCCGCGGGGATCCCTTTTTGTACTCGATTCAGGACTCCCTCGCGGATAAGTGGGACACTCCAGCCGTCGCCTAGGAGCTGTTCGGGGTTCGGATCTTGGTGAGGCCGGGTGGTGTGCTGGTCGGGGCTGGTAGAAAGCGGCGTGTGGCACGTTTTGATGTGACGGATGCTGAGTGGGCATTGCTGGAACCACACCTGCCGGTGGCCGCTTCCGGGCCGCTGCCGCGTCGGGTACGGGACCAGTTCAACGGGGTGTTGTGGCGGTTCCGCACCGGGTCGGGCTGGCGTGACGTGCCAGAACGCTACGGCCCCTGGTCCACGGTCTACTCCCGTTTCAATGCCTGGGCCAAAGCAGGGGTGTTCCAGGTGTTGATGGAAGCTCTCATCGCTGAGGCCAGCATGCGCGGGCAGGTCGGACTTGAGCTGGTCAGCGTGGACTCCACCATCGTGCGGGCTCACCACGAAGCAGCGGGGCTGGCGGTCGCCGGGGAGACCCTGGATGCGCTGGAGCAGGCGCTGACCGAGGAAAAGGGGGCTCCGCTGGACGATCAGCCGCCGGTGTGGAGGGTGGTGCGCGCCCGTCCGCGACCGGTGCGGACACGCCGCCGGGCCAGGACCGTGCTCGCGCACGCCGCCGCACCAGGGCCCGGGCCAAGGCGGCCGGACTCGGCCGGTCCCGCGGCGGGTTAAGCAGCAAGATCCACGCCGCTGTCGATGCCCGGGGCCTGCCGCTGGCGTTCGTCCTCACTGCCGGCCAGGCCGGGGACTGTCCGCAGTTGCCGACACTCCTGAACAAGATCCGGGTGCCCGGACCGGCGGGCAGGCCCCGCACCCGCCCCCGGTCGGTGGCCGCGGACAAGGCGTACTCGTCGAAGGCGAACCGGGCCTATCTGCGCCGTCGGCACATCACCGCGGTGATCCCTGAGAAGGCTGACCAGCAGGCCAACCGAAAGAAGAAGGGGTCGGCCGGTGGCCGGCCTGTCACCTTCGACCCAGAGCGCTACAAGCAGCGCAACACCGTCGAGCGCTGCTTCCAGAAACTCAAGACCTGGCGCGGTCTGGCCACCCGCTACGACAAAGCCCCAGAGAATTACGAAGCCGGACTCCATCTACGAGGCTCAATCATGTGGTTGAAGTACCTCACCTCCACCACATGATCCGAACCCCAAACAGCTCCTAGCACACGGCGGCTGTGAGCGGGGACGCCGGCTGACTGCGGTACCGTCGGATGGAATAGTGACGAATGCCCTCCGGAATCCCGGAGGGCATTCGCCGTTTGTGGAGGAGTGACATGGGGGCGCGGTGATGTGGCCGTGCTCAGGCCGCAGGCGTCAGCCCTCGGCGCCAGTACCGGAGTCCGTCTCGCCGTTGTTCCGCTCCGGTCTTGTTCCGCCCCGCTCTCGTCCGCCCGTCAACCCCCCGAACCGCCCCCGCGTGAAAGTTGCGCCTTCGACGTGCTGATGAACTCGTGGATCCAGGTGCGGGAGTCGTGGCGGTGGAGGGCCAGTTGCTCGTTGGTTTCGGCGGCGAGCATGGTGGCGATGCGGTTGATCGTGTCGCGGCCGAGCTGGCTCAACGCCGGGTCGTCGCTGAGGAGTTCCACCCGGAACACGGCCTCCTCGGCGGCCGAGCGCTGACGGTAGGACTCGTAGCGCAGTTCCTCCTGGACCTCGGCGGGCTTCTGCTCGTCGCGGGCGAACCAGCGGTCCATGACGCTGCGGCGGTAGTTCATCAGGGCGCCTCCGCAGTGTGCGTAGGCGTCGAGGCGCTCCTGGCGGATCTGTTCGGCCTGCCGTGAGCGCTCGGCGTCATTGGCCGCCCTGCGCTGGAACACGTGCGTGAGCGCCGCGCCGAGCAGTGTGCCGAGCACCGCTATGAGGCTTCCTGCCACCACTTCCATGGCATCAGTGGATCACGAACTGTCCGCACGGTCACGAACTCCCCTTGCCAGGCCGGGGTTTGGCGCGCGGAGTAACGTCGCCCGCCGAACCGCGCGTCGTACGGTCCGCCGTCACCGGTCCCGGTCGGGGCCGCCCAGGTCGGCCCGCATGGCGACGCGGAGGGTTTCCAGGGCGTCGACGTACGGGGTGTGGACCGTTTGCCAGGCCTCGCTGCGGGGGGCGGGGACGGAGGTGGTGTCCGGGCTGGGGGTGGTGTCCGGGCCCGAGGTGGTGTCCAGGGCGGAGGTGCGGGTGGCGAGGTTCTGGGTGCCTACCGCGTTGCGCAGTTCGCGCAGGCGGCGGTAGGTCTGTTCGGCGGCTTCGGAGACCGGGGCGGGGGCCACGAGCTGGATCTCGTACTTGAGGGCGAGCAGGGCGTGGCTGCGCCAGGCGTCGCGGATCTCCAGCTCGTCGACCGGGCCCGCGTTCCGGTGGCGGACTGCCAGGAGCTGGAGTTCGCTGTCCGTGGCGGTCAGTGCGGCCAGGTAGCGGGCGTACAACTCCCGTTTCAGTGACTCGTGTTGCGTGCCACGGTCTCGCCGCGAGCGCAGGCTCTCCGCGAGCAGGGTCGAACCGACGCCGACCACGGCGCCGATCAGTGTGCTCACGGGCGTGGTCCAGTCCATGGGGCGCAAGGCTAGATCACGGGCGGGAGGTGCTGACGTGCACCTGCAGTGCACACTTCTCGCCGAGCGGCGGGGCCTGGCCGGGCAGGCCCCCCAGGCCCGGCGGAAATTCCCTACCCCCGTGGCCGGAAACGGCTCAGACTCGTGTCATGGCTGACATGGGGGAGTTCCGGGAGGCGGTCGTCGCGTGGGCCGCCGGGGGGTCCGGTGAGCGGGCGCGGGAGCTGGCCGGGCGGGTGGCGGTGCGGGCGGCTGTGCTGCTCGAAGGGCCGAGCGATGTGGCGGCGGTGGACGCGCTCGCCGAGCGGCGTGGCCGGAATCTCGCGGCCGAGGGGGTCTGTGTCCTGCCGATGGGCGGTGCCATGAGCGTCGCGCGCTTCGCCGGGCTGCTCGGGCCGTCCGGCCTGGGCATCCGTCTCACCGGGCTGTGCGACGAGCGGGAGCGTCCGTACTACGCGCGCGGTCTCGAACGGGCCAGTGCGGGACAGGAGTTCTTCGTTTGCGCCGCGGATCTGGAGGACGAACTCATCCGTGCCCTCGGCGTGACGCGGGTGGCCGAACTCGTCCGCGCGGAGGGCGAGGTACGCCCCCTGGAGACCTTCCTGCGCCAGCCCGCACAACAGGGCCGCAGCTCACAACAGCAGCTTCGGCGCTTCTTCGGCACGAAGAAGGGACGCAAGATCCATTACGGTCGCGTCCTTGTCGAGGCACTCGAACCCGACCGGGTACCGGCGCCGCTCGACGATCTCTTCGCCTGCATCTGACCACCTGGCCACCACCTGCCGATTGGCAGCTTGGCCGAGTCGCCATCTGGCTGTCCACCCATCCGCCCACCCGCCTGTCCCGCCTCAGTGTCAGACCCTCCGGCTAGCGTCGAGGGATGGCCTGGTGGTGTACGGGGATGAGGTGGCGGGAGCGGGGCGGAGGGAGTGGGACGGGCGGGCCCGTGCTCGGGTGGTACGCGCCCGGGCGTGCGGACCGGGAGAGTGCGCCCTTGTTGGGGGAGCGGCTGGCTTTTCGGGTGGCGGCGGGCAGGCGGTGCCTCGGTGTGTGGCGGGGCGGGCGGTGGACGCCGTGTCCGGAGGAGGTGGCGGTGCCGGGTACGGTCACGCGCGCGCAGTGTGGCGACTGTGCGCGGATCGACCGCGCCCACTCGGTGGCCGCCGACACCTACGCCGACGACCCGCGCCCGTACCACGTCTACCTCGCCTGGTTCGGTCCCGGTCTGCTGAAGGTCGGCATCACCGGCGCCGCGCGAGGCTCGGCACGACTGCTCGAACAGGGCGCCGTCGCCTTCACCTGGCTCGGCGCCGGGCCACTCATGGCCGCCCGGCGCGCGGAGGAACTGCTGCGTGCCGCGCTCCGGGTGCCCGACCGGATCCCGTACGCCCAGAAGCGCGCCGTCCGCGGTCTGCTGCCCGGGCCGGAGGAACGCGCCACGGAGCTCGGCACCTTGCACGCGCGCGCCCGCGCACTGCCCGCCTGGCCCGAGTCTTTGGCGCCGCTGCCCTGCCAAGTCGTCGACCATGAGCAGGAGTTCGGGCTTGGTGCGCTGCCCGCGGCCGGTACGCCCGGCGTGGTCGGTGAGCTGGTCGTCGGAGGCACCGTCGCGGGGCGCCTGATCGCCGCCGCCGGTCCCGACCTGTATCTCGCTCAGAAGGATGCGCGGCGGGTAGTGATCGTCGACAGCCGGTTGCTGGCGGGGTGGCAGCTGGTGAGGGCGCCGGAGGCGGCGGGGACGACCGTGCCGGTGCGGCCGTTGGCCGTGGTGCAAGGGGGACTGTTCTGAACGGTGCTGCGTAGGGGTCCTGCGCCCGCGCCCGCGCCGGAGCCCGCGCCCGCCCTCATCCTCATCCCCACCCTCATCCCCATCCCCACCCTCATCCCCGCCCCGATTCTCAGGAAATTCACAGATTTCCCCAAGGGGGCTCTCACGGTGGCCCCGCACGGTGGGGACATGACCGTGACCTCGCCCCAGGGGCGTACCGAACCGCTGCGGCCGGACGGGAGTCCGGTCCGGGTGCTGGTGGTGGACGACGAGCAGTCCGTCGCCGAGTTGTTGTCGATGGCGCTGCGCTACGAGGGCTGGCAGATCCGGCATGCCGAGGACGGCGCCGGTGCGGTCCGCGCCGCCCGCGCGTTCCGGCCGCATGCCGTGGTCCTGGACATGGCGCTGCCGGACATGGACGGGCTGTCGGCCCTGGGCCGGCTCCGGCGCGAACTGCCGGACGTGCCCGTGCTGTTCCTCGCCGCCAGGGACGCGGGCGAAGGACGGATAGCCGGACTGACCGCGGGCGGCGACGACTGTGTGACCAAGCCCTTCGGCCTGGAGGACGTGGTGGCCCGGCTGCGCGGGCTGATCCGCCGCTCCGGCGCCGTCGACCGGCGCACGGAGTCGGTCCTGGTGGTCGGCGATCTCACCCTCGACGAGGAGAGCCACGAGGTGACCCGCGCGGGCGTCTCCATCCACCTCACGGCCACCGAGTTCGAGCTGCTGCGCTTCCTCATGCGCAATCCGCGCCGCGTCCTCAGCAAGCCGCAGATCCTGGACCGTGTGTGGTCGTACGACTTCGGCGGCCAGGCCAATGTCGTCGAGCTCTACATCTCCTACCTGCGCCGCAAGATCGACCGGGGCCGGGAACCGATGATCCACACGCGGCGGGGCGCCGGGTACCTGATCAAGCCCGCACCCGCGCCCGCACCTGCCCCCGCGCCTACTCGGGCCCCGGCATCGGCCCCGGCACCGGCCTTGACCACGACGTCCCGCTGAGCCGCCTCCTCGCCCCCCCGGCACCGCCCCTGTCGGCCCGCCGCCTCCTCCCGTAAGCAGCGCTCCCCTCACGGCTTCCGGCGCAGGCGCAGGTCCGCCACGATCGGGAGGTGGTCGGAGGCCAGGGTGTTCACCACCTCGGAGTTCAGGACTCGTACGCCCTCGCCGACCGTCACGTAGTCGATCCGCTTGACCGGAGCGGCTGCCGGGAACGTCGGCGCGGCGGGGTCGGCGTCCGTCAACTCCTGCCAGAGCGGGGCGAGTTCGGCGGCGCCGGGTTCCGCGTTGAAGTCGCCGAGCAGGATCTGGCGGGGGCAGCGGCCGTGCCGGTCGCAGTCCTCGGCGAGGATGCGCCGGGTGTCGGCGACCTGGGCGGTGCGTACGGCGGGGTCGGGGCGGTAGTCGAGGTGCGTGGAGTAGATGTGCACCGGCAGGCCGCGCACCCGTACGACGACCTCGGGGAAGCCCGGCGCCGGGGCGGGCACGGGGTTCGGGTCCTGCGTGGACAGCCGGGTGATGTCGTGGTTCACGGTCTCGGTGAACCGGTACCGCGAGAGCACCGCCGGGCCGTACTCCCGTCGCGGGGCGCCCTCGGACGGCGGGTCGAAGCTGTATATGGGCGCGAAGTAGACGTGCATACCGAGCCGTTCGGCCAGCTCGGTCGCGAGGTCGCGCCACTGGCTGCGGGCGCCCCAGTGGACGTCCACCTCCTGGAGGCCGATCACGTCCGCGTCGAGTGCGCGCAGCGCCGCCTCCTGCCGGTCCACGTCGAAGACACTGTCCGCGCCCGCGCCCGCGTGGATGTTGTACGTGGCGACACGCAGCGGCACGGAGTCCCAGGCCGCCGACTGCTCGCGTACGGGCGACGGTGGCGTTCCGTCGGACGTGTTCGTTGCCGTCCTCGCCGTCGCCGCCCTCGTCGCCGCCGTCGCCGGTGACGCCAGCGGGGCCAGGAGCGAGGCGGCGGCCGCGAGGGAGGCGAGCGCCGAGACGGACACGAGGGGGACGGGTGAGCGGCGGGTCGGGGTGCCGAGACGTGAACGGCCGTGCGGGGAAAGGGGCTTGAGCCCCGAGTGGCTCCCTGAGCCGAGTTCTGGTGCGTGCCGAGGCAGTGGAGACATCCGACTTCCCTGGGGTCAGGTCCGGCTTCGGGGGCCGGAGTCAGGTCCGGTGGCTGATCCGATGTCAGGGGTGCGCGCAGCACCGTACCGCTCCCGGCCGTCACTGAACCCGTACGCGACACGTGCGGCGAGTGACCGTGAGCTTGCGAGGGGCGGATTGGCGGAAGTTTGCGTTCCGCTTGGCTTCGGGGACCGTCGCCCGCGTGCGCGAAGTTGAACACGATCCGGGGTTTCCGTGAACGCTCCGGTGCGGGCAGACTCGCCCTGTGGCCGGGCCCGGTGAGGGCCGAGCGCGGCTGGTCGGGCATGGGGCGACGGGAAGAAGAGGACCATGGTGAAGGCAGCCGAAGGAACCCGCCGTCCCGCGCGCAGCAGTGTCTGGCTGGAGCGGTCGGCGGCGCGTGGCGCGACGGACCGGCGCAGTGATCAGCCGAGCGGTCTGGACCGTGCGCGGATCACGGCGGCGACCGTGCGGCTGCTCGACGCCGAGGGGCTCGCCAAGTTCTCCATGCGGCGGCTGGCAGCCGAACTCCACGTCACCGCCATGTCGGTGTACTGGTACGTGGACACCAAGGACGACCTGCTCGAACTCGCACTGGACGCCGTCTACGGTGAAATGACCCTGCCCGTCGGGGAATTGGGCACCGAGGACTGGCGGGACCAGTTGCGCGCGCTGGCCGCCGAGTACCGCTCGCTCCACGTACGCCACCCGTGGGTTTCCCCGCTCACCGGCAACTATCTCAACATCGGCCCCCGGGCACGGGAGTTCTCGCACGCCGTACAGCGGGTGGTGCGCGGCACCGGGCTCGGGCCCCAGGGGCAGATGGGGGCGATCTCGGCGGTCTTCCAGTTCGTGTACGGATTCGGCACCATCGAGGGGCAGTTCATCCGGCGCTGCGCCAACGCCGGTGTCAGCCAGGACGATTACCTGTGCGAGGCGCTCCGGGGCGTCAACACCGACCCCGAACTCGCCGACTCCCTCAAGCAGGCCACCGGCCTCATCGAGGCGGGCGGCGCCGAGAGTGTCGAGGAGATGCGCGAACGCGATTTCCGCTGGGCACTCGACCTGCTGATCTCGGGCATCGAGGTCGCGGTCGGCGCCGAGTCGATTCCCCCGCCCAGGAGTTGAGCCCGGGGACGACTCACGAACTCCCTTCTGAGGTAGGGGAGTTGGGGCCGCCTGCCCTGCTGAACCGGGCGCCCCACTCATGGATCCGGTCGACCAGTTCGGGCGGCTGAAGGACGGTGAAGTCGGCCTCCAGGGAGCCGAGGGCGAGGATCGTCCAGTCGAGGTTGTCGGCGTTCATACGGACCCGGCAGTGCTCGGCGTCGACCTCTTCCACTGTGCTCCACCGGCCGATCCGTTCGCGTACGGAGGCGGCCGGGGAATCCACCAACGCCTCCACGCGGCGCGGCAGTTGCACCAGGCGGGCGCGGATGAACTCGGCGGCGTCGGCGGCGGGAAGTTCGCGCGGCCGGAAGCGGGCGCCGGTGCCCTGGGGCGCGCTGAGCCGGTCGAGGCGGAAGCTGCGCCAGTCGTGCCGGGTCAGGTCGTAGGCGACGAGGTACCAGCGGCGGCCGAGCGGAACAAGGCGGTGCGGTTCGACGTGCCGCTCGGTGGCGCGGCCGTCGGCGGAGGTGTACGAGAAGCGGAGCTGTTCGGTGTCGCGGCAGGACATGGCCACCTCGGTCAGCACCGTGGGATCGATGTTCGCCGCGGCCGGGCCGACCCAGCCCGCGGGTACCGTCATCGCGCCCAGCGCCTCCACCCGGCGGCGCAGCCGGGCGGGCATCACCCGTACGACCTTGGCCAGCGCCCGTACCGAGGACTCGGCGATGCCCTCGACCGTGCCCTGTGCGGCGGTCTGGAGCCCGACCGCCAGGGCGACCGCCTCGTCGTCGTCGATCACCAGCGGGGGCAGGGCCGCGCCCGCGGCGAGCTGATAACCGCCGTCCACCCCGCGCCGCGCCTCCACGGGATAGCCGATCTCGCGCAGCCGGTCCACGTCCCGGCGCAGGGTGCGCGGTGAGACCTCCAGCCGCTCGGCCAGCTCGGTGCCGGGCCAGAAGCGGTGGGTCTGGAGCAGGGACAGCAGACGCAGGGTCCGGGTGCTGGTGTTCGCCATGCTCGGGATTGTTCCGTAATTCAGGACAGAAAGTGGCCGCAATGGCTTCTATCGTCGTTCTTGAGCGACGGGGCGGAGCGCAAGCTCCGAAGCCCTGGCCTCGGACGTCGCGCAGCCCGCGACAGCAGCTTCAGAACCGGCAGAACCTACGGAAGGTGTGGATCATGACCGTCAAGCAGGCGACGACCCCCAACCCCGGCCAGTCCGTCCGGAACGGCCAGGCCCCCGCCCTCACCGGCGAGCGCGCCGACCTCCTGGAGACCCTGGCCACGCACCGGCAGTTCCTGCGCCTGACCACGCGCGACCTGACCGACGAGCAGGTGGGCCGCCGTACCACCGTCAGCGAGCTTTGCCTGGGCGGACTGATCAAGCACGTCGCCGCGGTCGAGCGGGGGTGGCACGGCTTCATCGTCGACGGCCCTTCGGCGATGCCGAACTTCACCGAGTGGACCGAGGAGGACTTCGCCCGCCGCACCGACGAGTTCCGGATGCTGCCGGGCGAGACGCTGGCCGGAGTGCTCGCCGACTACGCCGAAGTGGCCCGTGGGACGGACGAGTTGATCGCCTCGCTGCCCGACCTGGACGCTTCCCACCCGCTGCCCGAGGCACCCTGGTTCGAGCCGGGCGGTCGCTGGTCGGTGCGCCGGGTGCTGCTGCACATCATCGCGGAGACCGCCCAGCACGCGGGCCACGCCGACATCATCCGCGAGGGCCTGGACGGCGCGAAGAGCATGGGCTGAGCCGCCCAACAGGCGGCGGCCGCCGGGCCCTTGGCAACCCTCGACGAGTGGCGACGAGTGGCTGACGGGTAACTCCCCTTGCCCAGGGCCCGGTTCACAACTGAGGCAGCGCCTCCCCGCGCACCGCCTGGATGTCGAGTTCGACCCGCAGCGTCGTACCGATCGCCGCGATGCCGGTCTTCAGTACCTGGTTGTAGTTCATCGCGAAGTCCTCGCGGCGCAGTTCGGCCGTGGCGCGGAAGGCGGCGCGGGTGCCGCCCCAGGGGTCCGGTCCGGTGCCGAGGTAGCCGAGGTCCAGGTCGACCTCGCGCAGGACGCCGTGCATCCCGAGTTCGCCGTGCACCATCCAGCGGCCGGGCCCGGCCGGGGTGAGACTGTGCGAGCGGTAGGTGATCTCCGGGAACCGCTCCACGTCCAGGAAGTCGGGCGACTTCAGGTGGCCGTCGCGCAGCGCGTTGCCCGTGTCGAGGGAGGCCGGGGCGATGGTCGCGGACACCCGTGAAGTGCCTGGGTTCTCAGGGGAGTTGGCGATGTCGATGCGGGCCCCGAAGTCCAGGAACCGTCCCCGCACACTGGAGATGCCCAGGTGCTGGGCGACGGCCGTCACCGAGGAGTGCGCGGGGTCGACGGTCCAGGGGCCGGGCGGCGGGAGTGCGTGCCCGTCCTGCCGGGCCAGTTCGATCCGGCCGAGCTCGGCCCGGCCGCTCGCGGTCACGAACGCCGTTCTGGCGAGCGGCTCGTAGCCGACGGCGGTGACGATCACCGTGTACGGACCGGGGGTCAGCGGCGCCCCCGTGCGCACCGCGCCCTCCGCGTCGACCTCGGCACGCAGCACCTGCGTACCCGCCATATCGGTCAGCGTGACAACGGCATGGGGCACCGCCCACCCGTCCCGCGTGCCGATCCGTGCGCTGACTGCCATCGCTTCAACCGCCTTGTGTTCAAGGTGAGTTACGTGTGAGGGGCCCCGACGGCGGCGCGAGCGGCCGTCCCCTGCCGCTGGGTCGCGCGCCGTCGGGGCCCGTTCCCGTGACCCGGGCGGCGGTGTCCTCCGCTCAAAGGCACCGGCGGGGCCGACGGGAACCCGGGGCGGCCGCCGCACCTGGCGGGGTGCGGCGACCGGGTAACTAGGGCCTGTCCGGGTGGGCGAGTTGGATGTCGTGACCGGCCGTGTCGCCGCCGGTCACGTGCAGGGAGGTCGCGGTGGGCGGGTAGCCGGTGGCGATCACCGTGTACTGCCCGGCGTCCAGATCGGTGAAGACGTACGCGCCGTCCTCGCCCGTCGTCGCGACCGCGACCACATTGCCCACGGCGTCGACGAGCGTGACCCGCGCGTCCCCCAGCGGACGGCCCGCGGCGGACACCGTGCCCCGCGCCTCGGCGCCCGGGTCGAGCGCGATCTCGACGCGGGTGACCCCCGCGCCGCCGATCTCCACGGGACGGGCCAGCGGACGGTAGCCGCTCGCGTTGACCGCGAGCGTGACCGGCCCCGGCACCAGCCCGGCGAAGTGGAACGCGCCCCGCTCGTCCGTGGTCGCGGTGGCGAGGACCTCGCCCCGGACATCCGTCACGACGACCACGGCCGCCGTCACCGGCCCCTCGCCCGCCACGGTCGTGACCACGCCGGACAGCCCGCTGGCCCCGCTGAGCAGCAGGTCGTACGTGACCGGCTCGCCCGTCACCACGACGGTCGCGGCATGCGGCCGGAACCCCTCGGCGGAGGCGATCAGGACGTACGTACCCGCGCCGGGCGCCGCCACCTCGTACCCGCCCTCCGGCCCGGCGAAGGACCGGCCGACCTGCCGCCCGACCAGCGAGGTCAGGGTGACTGCGGCGCCCGGGACGGGCGCGTCCTCGGCGCCGCGGACATGGCCGGTGACGGGGATGCCGGAGGTCGCGTCAGCGGGAGCGGCTTCGGTCGGGGTGACCTCCGCCGGGGAAGC
The DNA here is from genome assembly GCF_013364195.1 of Streptomyces sp. NA04227. Taxonomy (NCBI): domain Bacteria; kingdom Bacillati; phylum Actinomycetota; class Actinomycetes; order Kitasatosporales; family Streptomycetaceae; genus Streptomyces; species Streptomyces sp. NA04227. Next base: position 4,141,259 of record NZ_CP054918.1, read on the forward strand.
CTCCGTCGGAACGGTCTCCGTCGGAACGGCGTCCGCAGCGCGTGCGAGACCGGAGCCCTCCGAACCGGCCGCGGAATCAGCGGAGTTGGAGGTGGCTGCCGCACCCCGCAGCGGCACCTCCTTGATGAACAGCACGGCGAGCAGGGAGAGGGCGGCCAGCGGGGCGGCGTAGAGGAAGACGTCCGCGATGCCGTGGCCGTAGGCGCTCTCCATCACCTGGCGCAGGGGTGCGGGCATGGCGTCGAGGTCGGGAATGCTGCCGTGGCCGCCGCCCTCGGCGGCGAGTTTCGCGCCCTCGGGGCCGAGGTCGGTCAGGCCGTCCTTGACGTAGTCGGTGATGCGGTGGGCCATCATCGCGCCGAGCGCGGAGACGCCCATCGCGCCGCCGAGCGAGCGGAAGAAGGCGACGACGGAGCTGGCGGAGCCCAGGTCGGAGGGGGCGACCTGGTTCTGCGTGCACAGCACCAGGTTCTGCATCATCATGCCGATACCGAGGCCGAGCACGGCCATGTACAGCGCGAGCAGCCAGTACTCGGTGTCGTAGCGCATGGTGCCGAGCAGGCCCAGGCCCGCGGTGGTCAGCAGGCTGCCCGCGAGCAGCCAGGCCTTCCAGCGGCCGGTCTTGGTGACCACGATGCCCGCGCCGGTCGAGGAGAGGAACAGACCGGCGATGAGCGGGATGGTCATCACCCCGGACATGGTCGGCGACTTGCCGCGCGCGAGCTGGAAGTACTGGCTGAAGAAGACCGTGGCCGTGAACATCGCCACCCCGACGAACAGCGAGGCGATCGAGGCCAGCGTGATCGTACGGTTGCGGAACAGCCGCAGCGGGATGATCGGTTCGCTCGCCCTGGTCTCCACCAGAAGGAAGAGCAGTCCGAGCAGGACCGCGCCGCCGACCATCGCGTACGTCTGGGTGGACAGCCAGTCGTACTTGTCACCGGCGAAGGTGATCCAGATGAGCAGCAGGCTGACCGCGGCCGTGATGAGGAAGGCGCCGCCCCAGTCGACCTTGACGTCCCGCTTCACGACGGGCAGGTGCAGGGTCCGCTGGAGGACGATCAGCGCGATCACCGCGAAGGGCACGCCGACGTAGAAGCACCAGCGCCAGCCGAGCCAGGAGGTGTCGGTGATGACGCCGCCGAGCAGCGGCCCGCCGACGGTGGCCACCGCGAAGGTCGCGCCGAGGTAGCCGCTGTAACGGCCGCGCTCGCGCGGGGAGATCATCGCAGCCATGACGATCTGGGCGAGCGCGGTGAGACCGCCGACGCCGACGCCCTGCACGACGCGGCAGGCGATCAGCATCGCGGGGTTCTGCGCGAGACCGGCGACCACCGAGCCGAGGACGTAGATGACCAGGGCTATCTGGACGAGCGCCTTCTTGGAGAAGAGGTCGGCGAGCTTCCCCCACAGCGGTGTGCTCGCCGTCATCGACAGCAGCGCCGCCGTGACGACCCAGGTGTAGGCGCTCTGGCCGCCGCCCAGGTCACCGATGATCTCGGGCAGGGCGTTGGACACGATGGTCGACGACAGGATGGCGACGAACATGCCGAGCAGCAGCCCGGACAGCGCCTCCATGATCTGCCGGTGCGTCATCGGCGCGTTGGCGTCGTGGTCGGCCTGTTTGCCGTGGGAGGGGCGCCCGGCGCGGTGTGCGCCGTTGCCGTGCGCCGTGCGCGGGGGATTGCCCTGCGCAGCGGCCTGTTCGGCGTCGCCGCCCCGCACACCGGTGTCTGGTGTGGTCGTTGCCATGGAGGTCCTTTGCTTGCGTGCTTCGTCGCTTGCGCGTGTGTGCCGGTGCGCCGGTGTGCTTCGTCTGTGCTTCGTCGTCGTTCAGGTGCTGCTGGGAGGCACGCGCGGCGTGGGCGGGGGCGCGAGTGTCCGAGAGTGCGCGGGCGCCTGGGGGTGCACGGGTGTCTGGGGGCGCGCGCTGGCGCGGCAGTCACCGAAGCCGGCGCGCAGTCTGGTCAGCAGATCGGTGAGGGTGCGGACCTCGTCCTGGGTCCAGTCGCTCAGCCGCTCGGACAGGTGCCGGGCGGTACTCGCGGACATTTCCGCGAGTTTGGCGGTGCCCGCCCCGGAGAGCCGGAGGATGCGCGAGCGCCGGTCGGCCGGGTCGGGCAGCCGGTCGATCCAGCCGCGCTCGGCCACGTGCGCCACATGCCGACTGGTCACCGACAGGTCCACCGCGAGCAGCTCGGCGAGGCGGCTCATCCGCATCTCGCCGTCGCGGGCCAGGACGAAGAGGACCGCGGCACTGGCCGGAGGGCAGTCGGCGGGCAGGATGCGGGCGAGGTCACGCTTGACCGCGTTCACGCTGCTGAGCTGACGCGCCAGTTCTTCGTACGGGTCGAGGTCCTCGTGCGGAGGGAGTTCCTTGTACGGAGGGAGTTCCTCGTACAGGGGGAGTTCCTCGTGCGGAGGGGGTTCCTTGTACGGATCGAGGGTGGCGCGCCGCCGGTCGTGGTCCGGTTCCTGACGCTTCACGGAGTTTCCCGTCTGCTTCTTCGTGGTTCTGCTCGGTCTGTTCCGGCTCGTTCCGGCCCGGCCTCTTCGCGGCGCCGCTGTCTGAGGTCCCATGCCTGAGCACCCCTGTGTGAGCACCCCTGTGTGAGCACTCCCGCACAGTTTGTTGCTTAGAGCAACGATAGGAGAAGTTGGTTGCCGCAGGCAAACGTAATGACGGGGTGGAGCCCTAAAGAAGGCGCAAAGGTCTGGGTGCGTACGGATAAAACGGCTGGTGGGAGGCTGTCCCGCCGTTTGGGGCGGTGTACTGGGACAGAGGGCGGGCGGTCCCGGTGGCCGACGAGTGACTTCAGCGGATCGTCGCGCCGAAGTGTCCTGCCCGCTCTTGGGTGCGGGGGCCGACTTCGCTAGTGTCCTGGCTCATGGCACACAACCCCCAAGCCCCGCAGGGCCCCGAGGGTCACGACCCGTCGGGCAGCACCCAGATGTTCCGCGCCTTCGTCGACGAGGGCGCCCCGCAGGCCGCTCAGCCCGCGGCGGCCTCGTCCGGTCCCCGTATCGGCCTGATCATCGGCGTCGTGATCGCCCTCGCCGTGGTGGCCGGGGTGGCCTGGCTCGCCCTGGGCTGAGCCGGGCGCGGGCAGGTAACCACGGCACGGCCGAACGGCTCGACGGGCTCGGGCAGTCGACAACGAACGGACAGCCGGACAGCCGGACAGCCGGACGGCCGGACGGCCGAAGACAAACGGACAAAGGACAGCGCGCGGCATTCTGCGCCGCACGCTGTCCTTCCGTTTTCCGGCGGTCGTTTCCGGCGGTCGTTCTCCAGTGGCCGCTCTCAGGCGGTAGCTCTCAGGCCGTCGTTCTCAGGCGGTCCGTCCCGCCCGCCGCCGGTCAGCCCAGCAACGCCTGCCAGGTCTGGGCGCCGACGATCCCGTCCGGCGTGAGCCCCCTGCTCTTCTGGAAGGCGGTCACCGCGTCCTTGGTGCCCTGCCCGAACTGCCCGTCGACCTTCAGCGCGGCGCCATGGCCGTTCAGCAGGAACTGGGCCGCCTTCACCGGGTTGCCGCCGCTGCCCGCGCGCAGCGTGTCGGCGAGCGCCTGCCAGGTCAGCGGGCCCGCGATGCCGTCGGCCGTGAGCCCCTTGCTCTTCTGGAAGGCGGTCACGGCCGCCTTGGTACCGGGACCGTACGCGCCGTCGACGTTCACCGCACCGCCGTGCCCGTTCAACAGATGCTGAAGAGCGGTCACTTGACTCCCCGAGCCACCCTCCTTGGCGATTGGCCATGACTGTACGGGCGGCGGGTTGTACCTCCCCTTGGCGAAGGTCTTCAGGTCGTTCAGCGAGCCGTTGAAGACGTTCTGGTCACCCGGCAGCGGTCCGGAGCGCGCGGTCTGCCAGATCGTGTACGTGGACCAGCCGGACGGCAACGGCAGCGCCGAACCGCCGTAATTGGCGATCCACAGCGGGGACTTGTTGGCGAAGGCCGAGGTGTTGCCGGTGCACTTCCTCCACCAGTCGGTCGTCGAGTAGATCACCGGATAGCGCCCGGTGCGCTGTTTGTAGCGCTCCAGGAAGTCGCCGATCCACTTGGTCATCGCGCCCTTGCCGAGCCCGTAACAGTCGTTGCCCTGATCGGGGTTGTACTCCACGTCGAGCGCGCCCGGCAGCGTCCTGCCGTCCGCCGTCCAGCCACCGCCGTGGTCGACGAAGTAGTCCGCCTGCCGCGCGCCGCTCGACTTCTCCGGGCTGGCGAAGTGGTACGCGCCCCTGATCAGCCCCGCCTTGGCCGAACCCCCGTACTGCTGACCGAAGTTGGGGTTCCGGTAGGTATGGGACTCGGTCGCCTTGACGTACGCGAACTTCGCCCCCTTCGCCGCCACCGCCCCCCAGTCCACATTGCCCTGATGGCTGCTGACGTCGAGCCCCTTCACCGCACCGGCGGCGAGCGGCGCCGGGATCTCGCGGCCGGTGTGCTCGGCGACACCGGAGCCCGCGTGGTGGTCGTCGGCCGGGGACGCCGCCGGGCGGGCGCCGTCGGCGAAGGCACCGACCGCGGGCGTGAGGCAGGCACAGCCGAGGGCGAGCGCGAGCGTGGTGAATCCGTATGTACCGATACGGGACTTGAGGGTCATGAAGCTTCACTCCTGTACGTGGGTGGGGGCGTGCGGGTGCGCACGCACCGGGTGGGTGCGTAGGGGGGAGGGGGTGGGGGTGGCGGTATGCGTGTCCGCTCGCCCCGCTCGTCAGTGGACGCGCAGGGTGGAGAACGCCCGCTCCACCGCCTCCTGGTGCAGTGCCCTCAGCAGGGTCGGCTTGCGCGTGCACGGGCGTCCGTAACGGGCTGGGGCGCGGTGCCCAGCCGTCTCAACAGCTCTGTTCCGTACGGCTTTTCGCTGGTCGTCGGCGTCCTGGGCGGCCGTACGTGCCTCGTACGCGCATTGAAGCGCCGACGGGCTCACGGCTCACGGCGAGAGATACACGTGATCTTGCGCGGCGGCGCGTACGGAGTCACACGTCGCCCGGTCGGAGCACCGCCCGTCCCCGCACGCCGACCGCGCACGCCGGGCGCACCTGCCCCGCACAGCTCGGACGCCTCATACGTATCCCCGTGTCCCCATGCGCGTCCCGGTGCACGTCTCCATACGTGTCTCCATGCGCGTCCCCCCGGATTTCCTGTCTCCGTTCCCTGGGGAAGAACGTACGGAGAAGGGACAACAGGGCGCGTCCAACAGGCAGTTGAAGTCCGGTGGCCTACCAGGGGCCGAGTCCGCCGCGCTCTCCACCCTGGGTCGCAGCTGACAGCCGACAGCCGATAGCCGACAGCCCTTAGCTCGGCAGGGGGACCTGTATCAGAGGGCTGCCCGCCCAGGCCCGACAGGACCTATCGGGTCCCGCACCGGGCGCAGCCGCCCTCCGGCTGTCCGCCGTCCAACTTGCCGCTCTTCCCACTCTTCCCGCTCTGCGGCAGCGCGAGGCCCGACTCGTACGCCACGACGACCGCCTGCGCGCGGCTGCGCAGGTCGAGTTTGGTCATCACGCGGTGCAGATGGGACTTGACCGTGGCCTCGGAGACGAAGAGGTGTGCGGCGATCTCCTCGTTGCACAGTCCGCGGGCCACCAGGAGCAGAACTTCCCTTTCCCGGGAGGTGAGTTGCTCCAGGGCGGTGTGCTCTTCGGCGGGCATGGTCCGCTGCGGTGCGTACGCCTCGATCAGACGGCGGGTGACGCTCGGCGCGAAGAGCATCTCGCCCCCGGCGATCACGGAGATGGTGTGCACCAGACGGTCCGCGGGGGTGTCCTTGAGCAGATAGCCGGCACATCCGGCCCGCAGCGCGGCGTAGACGTACTCGTCCCGGTCGAACACCGTCAGCACGATGACCCGGGGCAGCGGGTCCAGGTCGAGCGCGAGGATGCGCTCGGCGGCGACGATCCCGCCCATCCCCGGCATGCCGATGTCCATCAGCACCACCTCGGGCTTCTCGCGCGCCGTCGTCGCCAGCGCGGTCTCTCCGTCCGCGGCCTCCAGCACAGGGTCGAAGCCCGGCGTCGCGCGCAACAGGGCGGCCAGCCCGGCCCGGATGAGTTCCTGGTCGTCCACTACGAGAATGCTCGTCATGTCCTGATACCCCCGACCACTACGACGACTTCCGTACACGCCGGGTTTCAACAGCCCCTGGGGAACGAGGGATTGGGACAGTTGTTACGTACCGTCGACGGGCAGTGAGAGCCGCACCTCGAAGCCGCCCTCCGGCCGTTGCCCGGTGGTCAGGGTGCCGTCCCAGACCTTGACCCGCTCCCGCATACCGATGAGCCCGAGCCCCGAACCGGTGCCGCCACCGTCGGCCGCCGTGCGCCTCGCCCCGCTGTCACCCTTGCCGTACGAGCCGTTGCCGTACGTCCCTTCGCCGCGGCCGTCGTCCCGCACGGTGACCGCGATCCGCCCCGGCTGATGGGCGACCCGTACCTCCGCCTCGCGGGCGCCGGAGTGCTTGACCACATTGGTGAGGGCTTCCTGCACCACGCGGTAGACGCAGAGTTGGAGTCCGGGGCTGAGCGGCGGCGCGATGCCCTCGGTGTGGACGCGTACCCGGACTCCGGTGAGCCCGGTGCGTTCGGCCAGTTCGGGGATGCGGTCGATGCCGGGGAGTGGCTCGTGCGGCGGGAGGAGCGAGGGAGATCCGCCGTCGTGCGAGCCCGTGCCGGTGCCGTTGGGGCTGTCGTCGCTGCTGTCGGGGTCCGTCCTCAACAGGGCCAGCAGCCTGCGGAGTTCGTCGAGGGATTCGTGGGAGGCGCGGGCGACGGTCTCGACGGCGGTGCGGGCGGTCGGCGGATCGGAGGTGAAGACGTAGGAGGCGAGTCCGGACTGGATGCTGATCACGGACATGTGCTGGGCCAGTACGTCGTGCAACTCCCGTGCGATACGCACCCGTTCGTCGGTGATCGCCCGGCGGGCCTCGGCGGCCTGCTGGCGGGCGAGGAGCCGGGTCAGGCGGCGCAGTTCGGCGGTGCGCTGTGCGGCCCGGCGCTGCGCGAGGCCGAAGGCCAGTGCCACCAGCGGCACGACGAGCGCCTGCACCGCGACCAGGGCGGGTGACAGGCCGCCGCTGATGCCGCTCTGGGTCACGACGGCGGCGGTCAGCGCGGCGCCCGGAAGGGACACGCGCGGCGGGCGGGCGGCGGCCAGGCCCACCAGGGCGATGGCCGGGACCCAGTAGTTCAGCGAGGGCTGGTAGCCCAGGGCGAGATACGTCGCGTACCCGGCGCAGCACAGCACCAGCACCGTCGCCGGTGCGCTGCGGCGGGCGAGCAACGGCAGCGCGGTGCACAGCGTGAGCGCGTACGCGAGGGCGTCGAACTCGGCCCAGCCCGGCGGGTGGTACTGCTGCCCGGCCACACAGCCGCCGATCGCGAGACCGACGGCGAGGACCACGTCGCCCACTCTGCCCAGGCCCGGTTTGATGCGCACCGGTGGATGCTAGGCGGGCGCCGCGTCGGCGTCTTCAACCGCGGGGTTGAAGTTCCTTACCGCAAGCGGCAGTTGCCAGGCCCGATGGTTGGCGCTCCCGGCAGTTGCCGCTCCCTGCGGTCCCCACGATCCGGCCGCTCAGTCGTTGATGAGGCCCTCGCGGAGTTGCGCCAGCGTCCGGGTCAGCAGACGCGAGACGTGCATCTGCGAGATGCCGACCTCTTCGCCGATCTGGGACTGCGTCATGTTCGCGAAGAAGCGGAGCATGATGATCTGCCGTTCGCGGGGCGGGAGTTTGGCGAGCAGCGGCTTGAGCGACTCGCGGTACTCCACGCCTTCCAGGGCGCTGTCCTCGTAGCCGAGGCGGTCGGCGAGCGAGCCCTCGCCGCCGTCGTCCTCCGGTGCCGGGGAGTCGAGCGAGGAGGCCGTGTAGGCGTTGCCCACCGCGAGGCCGTCGACCACGTCCTCCTCCGACACCCCCAGTACGGCGGCGAGTTCGGCCACCGTGGGCGAGCGGTCGAGGCGCTGCGAGAGCTCGTCGCTGGCCTTGGTGAGGGCCAGCCGCAGCTCCTGGAGGCGGCGCGGTACGCGTACCGACCACGAGGTGTCGCGGAAGAAGCGCTTGATCTCCCCGACGACCGTCGGCATCGCGAACGTCGGGAATTCCACGCCGCGTTCGCAGTCGAAACGGTCGATCGCCTTGATCAGGCCGATGGTGCCGACCTGGACGATGTCCTCCATGGGTTCGTTGCGGCTGCGGAAGCGTGCCGCGGCGTACCGCACGAGGGGGAGGTTGAGCTCGATGAGGGTGTCGCGTACGTAGGCCCGCTCCGGGCTGTCCTTGTCGAGCGCGGAAAGCCGCAGGAACAGGGAGCGGGAGAGCGTGCGCGTGTCGATGACTTCCGAAGTGTGCAGCATGTCGGGTGCCGCCTCGGGCTCGTTGGGCGTCAGTACCTTCGAGCTGCCCTGGTCTGCGGACATGCCACCCCCTTGAGGTCGCGTAACGGTCGCGGTGGGCGCCCCGGTTGTGGAACGCAGCCTCCACCTGAATACCGGCGGGGGAGGCTCGCCAAACGCCGTTTCCGCAGAATGTCACATGTCGGCAACACGCTGTAGTGACATGTCGACATCGATCCGGGACGTCTGCGCAGGAAGCGGGGGTCCGCTTCACCCTTCGTGGCGCACGTCACAGTCCGGCCCCAAGTCGCGGACCACCCGTGCCGGTTACGCCTCGATCCTGTTTGCGGACCGGAGCCGAGCGAAGCTCCGGGCGAGCAGTCGCGACACATGCATCTGCGAAACGCCCAGTTCCGCGCTGATTTGGGACTGGGTGAGGTTGTTGTAGTAGCGCAGCAGCAGAATCCGCTGCTCGCGCTCGGGGAGCTGGACGAGCAGATGCCGTACGAGATCGCGGTGTTCGACGCCGTCGAGGGCCGGGTCCTCGTAGCCGAGCCGGTCGACGAGCCCCGGCAGCCCGTCGCCCTCCTGCGCCGCTTCGAGCGAGGTCGCGTGGTACGAGCGCCCCGCCTCGATGCAGGCGAGGACCTCCTCCTCGGTGATGCGCAGCCGTTCGGCGATCTCCGCGGTCGTGGGCGAGCGTCCGAAGGCGGTGGTGAGGTCCTCGGTGGCACCGGTCACCTGCACCCACAGCTCGTGCAGCCGCCGCGGTACGTGCACGGTGCGGACGTTGTCCCTGAAGTACCGCTTGATCTCGCCGATCACCGTCGGCATCGCGAACGTCGGGAACTGCACACCGCGCTCGGGGTCGAACCGGTCGATGGCGTTGATCAGGCCGATGGTGCCGACCTGGACCACGTCCTCCATCGGCTCGTTACGGCTGCGGAAACGTGCCGCCGCGTAGCGGACGAGCGGCAGGTTCGCCTCGATCAGTGCGGCCCGCACCCGGCCGTGCTCGGTGCTGCCCGGCGCGAGCCCGGCGAGCCTGGCGAAGAGCACCTGGGTCAGGGCGCGGGTGTCGGCACCGCGCTGCCGGGCCGGGGTGGCTTCCTGGGTGTACCCGGATTCCGATTCGGTTTCGGACTCGGTTTCCGGCTCGGGATCGGGCTCAGGATCGGGATCGGATTCGGGCTTTCCGCGGTGCTGTTCGGGGTCCTGCTCGTGACGGTGTCCCGGAAGCTGTTCGTGCTCCGGATTCCGTTCGTGTCCCGGGCCCTGCCGGGGTGGAGCCTTAGGCGCTGTGCTGGCCGGCAAGGTCGACGCCACCCCTTTTCGCGGAGATTTGCTCGTTCGGGAACTTCCTGAACCTGAAACCGTCAAAAGCGGTCATAGCATCACAAGACATGTGCACAGTGTGCAAGCACCGCAAATCTACGTGTTGACCGGTGAATCTGCAGGTAAGGGCGGGTGTGAGCCTGCGTGGGCACGGGCTTGCGACGCTCGTGCGGGGGACACGGGTGCGGACATACGAACGTCCCCCGCCGGAGGGGCGGGGGACGTGCGAGGGTGACGTCCAGGCCGGTGCGCGAGTCGTGTGCGGCCTTGAGTTGTCCGGGAGTTCGGAGGTGCGGGAGTTCGGTCGGCCCGCGCCTGCGGAGATGTGCCGTATCAGGCGGGGACCGTGTCGTGTCCGGCGCGGAACTCGTGCTTCCGGGCCGGGAATCGCCGTCCTGGGCTCAGAACTCGTAGTCGGCGATCACCCAGGTGGCGAACTCGCGCCAGAGCGCGGCCGCGGCCTGGTGGGCGGGGTGTTCGAGATAGCGGCGCAGGGCGTCGGTGTCCTCGACGGCGGAGTTGATCGCGAAGTCGTAGGCGATCGGCCGGTCGGTGATGTTCCAGGCGCACTCCCAGAAGCGCAGCTCCGGGATCTGCCCCTCGAGTTCGCGGAACGCCTTCTCGCCCGCGAGGACGCGCTCCTCGTCGCGGGCCACGCCCTCGTTCAGCTTGAACAGGACCAAGTGCCGGATCACGTGTGCTCCTCGGGGGGCTCTGGCCGACGGCGGGCCCGTGCCGCCACCGGTGTCAGTCGTTCTTGCCGCCGTTGGCGATCCATGTCATGAAGTCGCCTATGGACTTGGCTCCGCTGGATATGCCCTCGAAGCCCATCTGCACATAGTCGGCGGCCTTCGCCGGGTCGGTGATGATCACGTAGAGCACGAACACGGCCAGCACGTAGACTGCGATCTTCTTCGACTGCACACCCACGCTGTGGCTCCCCTTGCCCGGTGTCCCTCGTACTCCCCAACCTGCGCGGCGCCGCTCCGTGCGCCACCGGCGGCGAGTGTATCCCGCCCGTCCGACGGCCGACGGGGGGACGAGTCCGTATTCACCAGGCATTTCCTCTTCAATGCCCGCGTGTTGTAGGGGAGTTGTGGCAGGAGTGCCGCATATCCCTCACGGAGGGTGGTTGGCGGCAGAGGGCGGGTGGCCGGAGCAACTCCGTTTGTCCGGGCCGTTGTTCGCTCGCGCGATTTCTTGGGGCGAGCTTTGTGGGGCGAGTTCCTGCGGGGCGAGCTCTCGCAGGGCGGGCTCTCGTGGGCCTGGCGGTATCTGCCGACGGAACGCTGCGAGGGGCCCGATCCATTGGATCGAGCCCCTCGTTCACCAGCGGTAGCGGAGGGATTTGAACCCTCGGTGACTTGCGCCACACTCGCTTTCGAGGCGAGCTCCTTCGGCCGCTCGGACACGCTACCGAGAGAGATCCTAGCCCAAGGTCGGCCGTGCCCTGAAATCCGTATCCGGAGGCTGCTCAGCGGTCGCGGAAGAAGTCGGTGAGCAGGCGGGCGCACTCCTCCTCGCGGACGCCGGCGATCACCTCGGGGCGGTGGTTCAGGCGGCGGTCGCGGATCACGTCCCACAGCGAACCGGCCGCGCCCGCCTTCTCGTCGCGGGCGCCGTAGACCACGCGGTCGAGACGGGACAGGACGATGGCGCCCGCGCACATGGTGCAGGGCTCCAGGGTGACCACCAGGGTGCAGTCGGCCAGGCGCCAGCCGCCGAGTTGCTCGGCTGCCCGGCGGACGGCGAGCACCTCGGCGTGCGCGGTGGGGTCGCCGGTGGCCTCGCGTTCGTTGTGCGCGCGGGAGAGGGGGGAGCCGTCGGGTGCGAGGACCAGCGCGCCGACCGGGACGTCCCCGCCGCCGACCGCCAGCCGGGCCTGCGCCAGCGCCAGCTCCATCGGCTCCCGCCAGCGGTCGCGTACCGGGTCGGGTTCCTGTGCCGAGCTGCTCATGGTCCGGAACCTACCTTCCCGGCTCGGCCTCGGCGCGCCCGTCCCCGGCTCCGCCTCGGCGCCCGCCCCCGCCTCTGCCTCGGCGCTCACTCGGCGCCCCTGCCCGTCTCCTCCCCGGCCCCCTCGCACTCCGCCTCCGCGACGAAAACGCGCGCCAGCATCGAGTGGAACTGGCCACGCTCGGTGGCCGACAGTGGTGCGAGGAGTTCGTCCTGCGTCCTGAGCAGGTCGCCCAGCGCCGCCCGGTAGGCGTCGGCGCCGCTCTCGGTGAGGGTGACGACGTACTTGCGGCGGTCCGCGGTGCTGCGTTCCCGGCGGGCGAAGCCGCGTTGTTCCAGGTCGTCGACGACGGCGACCATCGTGGTGCGGTCCAGGCCGGTCAGGCCGCACAGGTCGCGCTGGGAGGGGGCCTGGGCCTGGTCCCGGATGAACGCCAGTACGCGGACGAGCCGTCCGGTCAGCCCGTGCCGCCGCAGTGCCCGGTCCACGGAGCGGCCGGTCATCGCCGAGGTCTTGATCAGCAGGTAGCCGGTGAGTTCGTCCACGTGCGGGACGGCGTCGTCCGGGGTTGCCGGGCGCTCGGGCACTGGACCCCCTCTTCATTCATCAGTTAGCGTGATCGTCATGACTGCTGACGATATTTTACGGCGCAGGGTCCCGCGGCGGAACGCGACGACGGCACGCCGCCGCACACAACGGGAAGAGACCGCGGTACGCGCGGTGCTCGTCATTATCGGTCTCATCACCGCGACCCCCGCGCTCGCCCTGGTCTCCCCGGGCACGCTGGACATCGCGTACGGGATCGGTGACGTCGCGGACCCGATGACGCTCGCTCTTCTCCAGCACCGCGGCCTGTTGCAGGGCGCGTTGGGGGCGGCGTTGGTCTGGGCCGCGTTCCGGCCCCTGGTGCGGGTCGCGGTGGCGGGCACCGCCGTCGTCACCAAGAGCACCTTCCTCGCGCTCACCGAACTCGACCCGGATGTCGGCGGCGCGGCGTCCAGCACCTTCGACGTGGTCGCCGTTGTGGTGCTGGCCGCCCTCATCGTCCGGCAGCTGACACGGCAGCGGCGGCGGGCCGGGAACTCGCCCGCGGCCACCGGCATCTGACGGCGGGACGCAGGCAGCGGTACGCAAGCGGCGGTACACAGGCGGCGGGCCGGGACCGCATACGACGGTTGCGTACGGCGGCTGGGTACGACGGCTGCGTATGGCAGCCGCGTGCGCGGGTCCCGGCAGGGCGACTCCCGGGACGTCCCGGCGGGCCGACTCCCCGGACGTCCCGGCGAACCGCGCCAGGACGCCCCGACCGACGGACGCCCCGACCGACGGACGCCCCAGCCGACGGACGCCCCGACCGACGACGTCCTAGCGCACCGCCTCCAAGACCTCCGCGACGCCCAGGAGTTCGGCGATCTCGCCCAGGGCGTCGCCGCTGTCCATCTGGCGCAGGTCGGCTTCGGAGACGCCGAGGTCGGTGAGGACCGTGCGGTCGCCGAGCGGTCCGGCGGGCAGCGGGTCGAGGGCGTCGATGCCGTCCTCGTCCTGCGCGCCGGTGTCCACCTCGGCGGGCTCACCGTCCTCGGTGCCGTCGAGGTCGAGGGTGTCGAGGTCGGTTCCGTCGTCGGATCCCGGCTCGCGGCCGACGAGTTCGTCGGTGAGCAGGATCTCCCCGTACGAGCTGCGGGCGGCGGCCGAGGCATCCGAGATGTAGATGCGCGGGTCCTCCTCGCCCTCGACACGGACGATGCCGAACCAGGCACCTTCCTGTTCGACGAATACGAGAACCGTGTCGTCGTCGACCGAGTTCTCGCGGGCGAGGTCGGTCAGATCTGACAGGGTCTCCACGTCGTCGAGCTCTGTATCGCTCGCTTCCCACCCGTCTTCGGTGCGCGCGAGCAGTGCGGCGAAGTACACCGTGACTCTCCCACTGGTCTAGGGCGTGCCGGTTGGGATTCCCCCCGGCGGAGGCTGCGAGCGGGAACGCAAGCGCGACCCCGCCCATCGGAATCGTGGCAGAAACAACGCCGTCAGGAGAGGTCTTCCGCCCGCTGTGTTGCGCGCGCCTCATCCCGGACCGTACGACAGCGGATCCGGCCGCACGCCTGCGGCCCCGCCGAGGACCCGAACGGCCGCGCCCGTTCACCGGGGGACGAACCCCTGGTCACCGGCAGTACGCCGGACGGTTCGGTACCGCGGTTCGGTGCTGTGGATCGGGGCGGCCGGGGCCGTCACCAGCGGAAGGTCCGCATCCGCATGTGCTGGCGCATCCGGGCGGCGCGGGCGCGGCGTGGCTGGACCCGGTCGCGCAGTTCTCGGGCCTCGTTGAGGTCGCGCAGAAACTGCGCGCGACGGCGGCGTCGCTCCGCCTCGTTCTCCTCCGGATACGCGTCCGGTCGGTCACCGCTCGGGTTCTGTTCCGGCATTCACCACACCACCCCGGGTCCGTCCCTCTCACTTTCCCCCCGGTGGCCGGTTTGATGCCAGTGCGGGAGGCGGGAACCGTGGGCCGCGCGGCGAAGGGCCTTGGCTACCCTGTGGCCATGCGCCTCCACGTCGTCGACCACCCGCTGGTCGCCCACAAACTGACCACACTGCGCGACCGGCGCACCGATTCCCCGACCTTCCGCCGTCTCGCCGACGAACTGGTCACGCTGCTCGCCTACGAGGCGACCCGCGACGTACGCACCGAGCAGGTCGACATCGAGACGCCCGTGGAGCGGACGACCGGGGTGAAGCTCTCCTACCCCCGGCCGATGGTGGTGCCGATCCTGCGCGCCGGTCTCGGCATGCTCGACGGCATGGTCCGGCTGCTGCCGACGGCCGAGGTCGGCTTCCTCGGCATGATCCGCAACGAGGAGACCCTGGAGGCCTCGACCTACGCGAGCCGGATGCCGGAGGACCTGTCCGGGCGGCAGGTCTACGTACTCGACCCGATGCTCGCGACCGGCGGCACCCTGGTCGCGGCCATAAAGGAACTCATCCGGCGCGGCGCCGACGACGTCACGGCCGTGGTGCTGCTCGCCGCCCCCGAGGGCGTCGAGGTGATGGAACGGGAGCTCGCGGGCACCCCGGTCACCGTCGTGACCGCCTCGGTCGACCAGCGCCTGAACGAGCACGGCTACATCGTGCCCGGCCTCGGCGACGCGGGGGACCGGTTGTACGGGGCGGCTGAGTAGAGGGGTTCCCGGGTTCCCGGTTCACGGGTTTACGGGTTTACGGGATTGCGGGTCTGCGCGCGGGTGGTTCGGGGCTGGTTCCCGGGGCGCCCGCGTGTGTTTTCGGGCCGCTTCTGAAGGCTGAGCCCGAGTCCGAGGCTGGGTTGCCCGAGGCGGGGCTCGAGCGCTCAAGTCCCTACGTGCCCCGGCCCGTTCTCGCCACAGCGGCAGGACAACGGGCGGACCCGGCTCGCCCCCAGCCTCAGTGGCAGGACTCCGACGGCTTCGGGGCCGGGGCCGGGTGGGCCAGCTGGTTCAGGGCGCGGGCGGCCTCGGCCTTCGGGGCGAGCTGCTTGAAGGCGGTGCCGATGATCAGGTCGACCTTGGCGCCGGAGCGGGTGTCGGCGCGCTTCTGGGCGCCGGGGAGCTGGCTGCCGAGGACCGGCAGCGAGGTGTCGAGCGAGGCCGGGGAGCCGAGGAGCAGGCCGGTGCCCGGGACCTTCTTGTCGAACTCCTTGGTGGCGTTGCCCACTTCGCCGATCTTGAAGCCGCGCTTCTTCAGCTCGTCGGCGGTCTTCTTGGCGAGACCGCCGCGCGGCGTCGCGTTGAAGACGTTGACGGTGACACGGCCCGGCTCGGGCAGCGGACGGGCCGACTTCGCCGAGGCGGAGGCGGAGGCGGACGCGGAGGCCTTGGGCCCGCAGTCCGGCGCGGAGGCGGAGGCGCTGTCGCCGCCGCCCGAGAACACGTCGATGAGCTGCAGGGTTCCCCAGCCGACCATGCCCAGCGCGGCGGCCGAGGCGATGGCGGCGACCACCCACCGGCCACGGCGGCGAGGCCTGCGCATCCGCGGATACTTCGATCCTGTGACGCGGTACTGGCGGCCCATGCCGGGAGGAGTCAGCATGCTCATGAGCGCAGCGTAGTGCCGCGAAGCGACAATGCCTACTAGATGATCATTGCCTTGTTGACGGACCAACCCAAAAGGGCCAACTGTTCATTGGTGGGCCCACTGAGGTTTGCCGGAGAGGCGCCCAGGCCACCGCCCCTGCCGGTGCTCGTCGGATTCCGTTTCCGGCCCTGTTCCGGTCCGGCTTCGTAACCGAGTCCGGTGCGTACGCCGTACCGGTGACGGACACACGCCGCCCCGGGCCGTGGTGCGCACCGGCCCCGGCCGCGGTGTGCGTTCCGGTTCGGGTTGCCTCAGTCCAGTTCGAGGACGCGGGCGTGGAGTACCTGGCGCTGCTGGAGGGCGGCGCGGACGGCCCGGTGCAGGCCGTCTTCGAGGTACAGGTCGCCCTGCCACTTCACGACGTGGGCGAACAGATCGCCGTAGAACGTCGAGTCCTCCGCGAGCAGCGTTTCCAGGTCCAGTTGGCCCTTGGTCGTCACGAGCTGATCGAGGCGGACCGGGCGCGGCGCGACGTCCGCCCACTGCCGGGTGCTTTCCCGGCCGTGGTCGGGGTACGGCCGGCCGTTTCCGATGCGCTTGAAGATCACACGGAAAGCCTACCGGTCCGGGCTCTTCGGGCGCAGCCATCGCGACGCTGTGTAGTGTCCGCGTCAGGCGGGACGGAGGGGAAACCCCGGGTCAAATCGCGGCAAACCCGGAGGCGGGGGCGGCCGGACGGAAGCCGGACGGAAGTCGGACGGCAGCCGGACGGAAACAGGGGCGCACTCCGACCCGCCGTTCACCGGACGCCTGCGCCGAGCTGCAACGCGCCCCCGCGCACGCCGCGCGAGCCGCGCACTCGTGTGCACCGAGCCCCCTTTGCCCCTACGAGCCATCCTCCGCCCCGTACCGTCGGGAAATTTCCGTCATCAGTGGCGGACGATTACTTTGCGTTCCCGTCGCCGCCCGGCTTCGCGGCCTTGGCCGCCTTCGCCGCGGCCTTCATCTCCTGCTTGTGCGCGCGCACCTTGACCAGCGAGTCGGGCCCGGTGATGTCCGCCACCGACCGGTACGAACCCTCCTCGCCGTACGAGCCCGCCGCCTCCCGCCAGCCCTCGGGCCGTACCCCGAGCTGCTTGCCGAGCAGGGCGAGGAAGATCTGCGCCTTCTGCTTGCCGTAGCCGGGCAGGTCCTCAAGGCGCTTCAGGAGGTCCCGGCCGCTGGCCGCGCCCTCCCAGACCGCGCTCGCCGAGCCGTCGTAGTGCTCCACGAGGTACTGGCAGAGCTGCTGCACCCGCCCCGCCATCGAGCCCGGGTAGCGGTGCACGGCCGGTTTCTCGGAGAGGAGCGCGGCGAAGGCCTCCGGGTTGTACCGGGCGATCTCGTGCGCGTCGAGGTCGTCGGCGCCCATGCGCTGGGCGATGGTGTACGGCCCCGTGAAGGCCTTCTCCATCGGCACCTGCTGGTCCAGGAGCATGCCGACGAGGGCGGCGAGCGGACTGCGCCCGAGCAACGCGTCCGCGTCGGGCTGCTGGGAGAGATGAAGGGTGACGTCCATGAGTCGATGATCGCCCGTCGGCCCGGGGAATGCCCGTCACCGCCCCGCCGCAGCCCCGTGCCCAGGGCTCCGGCGGGGCTGGGCCGGGCGGCCGCGCACCTACTCGCTCGACAGTGGCCCGAGCAGCCAGGCGCCCGCCGAGCGCGGGTGCTCGGAGAAGTAGAACTCCCGGATGGCCGTGAGGATTTCGTCGCGGTCGACGAGTCCGTCGGCGTCGGTGTCGAGCCGTCCGAAGACCTCGCGGGCGTCCGGCTCCGGCAGGCCCATCAGGGCGCCGGTCCAGCGGACCTGCTCGTCGCGGGTGAGCAGTCCGTCGCCGTCCTCGTCGGCGATGTCCATCAGGGCGTCCAGGAAGGGTTTGTAGCCCGCGTCGAAGGAGTCCGGGGTTTCCAGGAGGCCCGCGGCGAAGGCCGCCTTGTACTCGGCCTCGCTGATCCGACCGTCGTGGTCGGTGTCCGCCACGTGCACCAGGTGGTCCCACAGGCCGAGGCTGAGACCGCGCAGCCGGGCCAGCGGTTCGGCGGCCGGGGACAGGGCGAAGGCCTCGCCGAGCCGGGCCACCGCGGACTCGAAGTCGGCGCGGTCGACGTACCCGTCGCCGTCCGTGTCGTACGTGGAGAACCTGCGGGCCAGCTTGCGGTCGAGGAAAGCGGAGATCTCCAAGGCAAGTCCCTTCGTCCGCCGGGGTGTTGACGGTCCGCCAGGGTGTGGCGAGGGCGTCCCGTGCCCCCGCCGCGGCGTCCCGGGCTCCCGGCCGGGACGAGGGTAGCGGGGGCACGGCGCCGCGCGCCGGACTTCGGGGCGCCTCGTCCGACGACGGCCCCGCCGATGGCCCCGCCGATGGCCGCACCGATGGCCGCACCCTTGGCTGGGGGGCGGCACCGCGAGCGCCAACCACCCCAGCGCGCTCAACTCACCGCTGGCGGCGTCCAGTTGGCCGGAACGTGCCCGAGACGTACGCGCTGCGGATGGTCACCGACCGGCACCGTGGCCACCTTCTTCCCGGTGGCGAAGCTGATCGCGGTGACCTGGTCGGTGCCGCTCTCGGAGATCACGCAGTCCTCGCCGTCGCCGCTGACGGTCGCCCAGTACGGCTTCGAGGCGGTGACCAGCGGGCCCTCGGTGAGCGTGGCGCGGTCGACCACGGTGGCGTAGTCGTCCATGGTTCCGGCGACGCAGAGCTTGTCGCCCGCCGGGTTCATCGCCATTCCGTGGTGGCGCGAGTCGTTGACGTAGGTGGTGCGGTCGTCGCTGGTGTCCGGATTCTTGGGGAGTTCCCTGACCCGGGTGACCCGGTCGCGGTGTACGTCGTACTCCACCAGGCCGTTGAAGAACGAGACCTGGAAGTACAGCTTCGACTCGTCCGGGGTGAAGGCCACCGGCCGGATCGCGTCCGAGAGGTCCTCGCGGCCGAAGGCGTCGAGCCGTTCGCGCATGTCGATGACCTTGACGACCTCAAGGGTCTTCGCGTCGGCGATGGTGATCCGCCGGTCGCCCTTGGTGAAGTCCAGCCAGGGCGCGTCGAGATCGGTGTTCACCTCGCCGATCGACATGTTCCAGAGGTGCCGGCCGCCGTTCGTGTAGACGTTCTCGTGCGGCTTGTCCCCGGTCGAGAACGCACCGGCCTCCTCGCCGGTGGCGATGTCGAGTACGTGCACCTTGTTGGAGATCGACGCGGAGACCGCCACCCGCTTGCCGTCCGGCGAGACGGCCATGTGGTCGGAACGGTAACCGGACACCGGGAAACGCCAGTTGATCCGTCCGGTACGTACGTCGATCGAGACGACATCGGCGAAACTCGGCCGCGAGGCGACCACCGCGGTGCCGTCCGGCGTGGTGTACATGTCGTCCACGAACTGGTCGTGCCCCTCGCCGGGACCGGAGCGGATCCCCAGGAAGTAGGCCAGCTTGACCGGGTTGAGGTAGATCTCCCGGAGCCGCTCCTCCTTGTCGGGGATCATGTTGATCCGCCCGAGCTTCCCGTACGCGCCGCCGGACTCGATGACGTCAGCGGTCCCGTCCCAGTTGTTGCCGACGAAGAAGACCTGGCGCAGGTTCTGTTCGCCGCTGATGCCGCCCGTCCTGTCCTCGGAAGCGCCCGAACGCCACTGCGGCGTACGCGAGTTGAGGGACCGTACGAGGGAATCGGAAGCGCCGGCGGTCGTCGCTGCCGTGGCTTCGGGTGTCGTCGCGGTGGCGGTCGGGGTCAGGCACGCGGCGCCGAGTGCCAGGGTCAGGGCGAGGGTCGCGGTGAGAGTAAGCGCGGGGCGGCGTACGGGGGAACGGCCGCTTCGGGTCGGGTGGAGGGAGTTCGTCACGGGGTGCTCCCTGGCGTGAGGAGGAGGGGCGCGCCATGGAAGGTAGTGGCCTCCGCAAAAGGTGACCAGTGTTCATGTTCCAAATGTTCGTGCGTCGTTTGTGCGTGCGGGACAACAAGATCGTGGACGCGAACGCGAACGCGAACGCGAACGCGAGGGAGACAGGGGGACGGGAGAGGTCCGTGCCCAGGGTTCAGACGGTGTCGATGTGCACGTTGGTCGACTTCACCCGGGCCGTCGCGCGCATGCCGACCTCGAGGCCGAGTTCCTCGACGGCCTCCCGTGTGAGGAGGGAGACGAGCCGGTGCGGTCCTGCCTGGATCTCCACCTGGGCGGCCACGTCACCGAGTTTGACGGCGGTGACGATGCCGGGGAAGGCGTTGCGCGCGGAGGTGTACGAGTCCTCGTCGTCGCCGCCCTGCGCCAGTTCCACCGAGAAGGCAGCCAGGTCCCGGCCGTCGATCACCCGTCGGCCGCCCTCGTCGCGCCGCGTGGGCAGCCGTCCGCCGTCGGCCCAGCGCCGGGCGGTGTCCGGGCTGACACCGAGCAGGCGCGCGGCCTGGCCGATCGTGTAGGACTGCATGCGCGGCAATCTAGTCCATCGCCGCAGGACGGCCGCCGTCCCCGCAGGTCCGTCCGGCAGTGGCGGAACGAACTCCGCCTCGTCCGTCCGGCAGTGGCGGAACGAACTCCGCCTCGTCCGTCCGGCAGTGGCGGAACGAGCCCCTGGCCCGACCGTGCCGCAGGCGGCCCACTCCTCGCCGGCGCCGGGATTCCGACTCCCCGAACGGCCCCGAATGATCAACTTACGACGGGCGGCGCCGTACAAAGGATGCGGAAACCGGTCCGATTTCCTGCCGATTGACCGTCCCGTACCCCCACCCCTCGCGAACCCTCGGAGGTCCGCCATGCCCATCTCCGACCCGTCCTCGCACCCCTCCCCGCACCCGTACTCACCCACGTACCCGTACCCGAACTCGCGTCCGTCCCCGTACTCGCAGACCCGCAAGGAGCCCAACCCCGGCCGCCGGACGGTGAGTTCCTCGTCCGCCGGTGCCGTGGCGGCGGCCGTCGGCGCGCTTGCGCTGACCGTGCTCGTCCCGCAGGGGACCGCCGTCGCCACCATCTCGGGGGACGGCGGCGACCGGATCGGGCTGCTGCGGCCCGGCGGCGGCGCGTACGTCGCGGAGGGGCGGCTCACCTCGGACCCGGTGCGTCAGACGGAGGGGGCGAAGCAGCTCACGCTCGCGGGCGACCGGGTCGGGGTCCTGCTCGGCGACGGAACGGCCCAGGTCAAGGAGGGCGGCCTGGGCGCCGGATGGCAACCGGTGCGCGGCGAGGTGAAGCAACTCGCGCTGACCGGTACGCGGACGGGGGTGCTCCTGGCCAACGGCGAGGCGTACGTACGCGAGGGCGACGGGCCCTGGACCCTGGAGTCCACCAAGGTCAAGGAGCTCGACCTGGCGGGCGACCGGATCGGCATGATCCGCGGTGACGGCGCGGCCTACGTCAAGGACGGCCCGCTGGACGCCCCCTGGATCAAGATGGCGGACAACGTCACCGGCCTCGGTCTCGCGGGCGACCGGGTCGGCATCCACAACGGCGCGGGCGACGCGTACGTGAAGGAGGGCGCCCTCTCCGAGCCCTGGACGATCCAGCACCGCAACACCCTCCAGCTCGAACTCTCCGGCGACCGGCTGGCCATGGTCAACGACAAGGGCGAGGCCTTCGTCAAGGAGGGCGCCCTGCACGCGGACTGGGTCAAGGTCTCCGCGCACGTCACCCAGATCGCCCTCTCCGGCCGCCGGATCGGCATCCTCGACGGCGAGGGGCGGGCGCGGGTCAAGGAGGGCGCGATGCAGGCGAGATGGGTGGTGGTGGCGGAGGGGGTACGGGAGTTGGTGATGTCCTGAGGCCGGCATGTGTGGCGAACGGGGCCCTGGTGTGCCGGGGCCCCGTTCGTGCGGCAGCTCTGCGTCGCAATGCTGATGTGGGTTGCCGAGGGGGCTGTGTCGCGTCCTCAGGCCGCCACCGCCACGGCCGAGACCGCCGGTACGCGCAGGGTCCTGCGGGTGGTGGCCAGGCTGGTGCCGAGGGTGGCCGTGGCGGCGATCGCGGCGATGGCGAGCCAGATGCCGTAGGTGGCGTCCGGCAGGGCCGTATCGGTGCGGACCGCGTTGAACGGGAGGGTTCCGGCGAGGCCCGCGACCGTACCGAAGAAGACACCGGTGAGGGTCAGGAACAGGCCCTCCACGCCGACCGTGGTGAGCACCTGGCGCGGAGTCGAGCCCGCGAGGCGCTGGCGGCCGAACTCCCGGGTGCGGTACGAGGTCGCCGCGTACAGGCTGTTGACCAGCATGACGCAGGCGAAGACCACGATGATGCCGACGACGGTGAGGTTCAGCGTTTCGAGGTTCTTGTCGTCCACGGACTTGGTCAGGCCGGACGCCTCGATGGCGTCGTTCTCGATGGTCTGCATCGACAGCGTCGCCGCCGCCACCCCGGTGAACAGGATCAACGGCATGAGTACGGAGGCCAGTTGGTCCGCGCGCTGCCGCAGATTGTGCACCGCGAGATACGCGCCCGCGCCGCCGATCCTCGCCACCGGCCGCGCGATCCGGTCGAGCAGCACGCGCAGCAGCCGCGGCGAGAACACCGCGAACCCGATCGAGAGCAGAATCGCCCCGTACGCGGGCGCCGCCATCAGCGCAGGTTCGGTGCTCTTCATGGCGTACGTGGAGGTCACCGACCCGGCGCCGAGGACCAGCGCCGCCGCGCCGCCGAGGTTCCGCAGCCGGCTGCGGGGCGGGCGGCCGCCGGCGAGGGCGCGGGTGGCACGGCGTACGGCGAGGAAGGCGGCGCCGACCGCGGCGAGCAGGGTGATGGCGAAACCGGAGCCGAACGCGATCGGGCCGAAGGCGTAGTCGACGTTCTCGGCGACCTGGCCGCTGTCCTGGAACATCCCGAACAGCGCCCGCCCGCCGAGCATCGCGGGCCCGATCGCGAGCACCGCCGCGACCAGCGCGACCGCCAGCGCCTCGCCCACCACCATCCGCTTGATCTGCGCGGGAGTCGCCCCCGTACTGCGCAACAGGGCCAGTTCCTCGCCCCGTTGGCGGACGTTCACGGTGAGGGTGGAGGCGATCGCGAAGAAGACGAGCAGGGTGCCGTACCCGCCGACGACGCTCGCGGAGACGCTCAGGGTCTCCGCGCTGGTGTCGTCGATGTGCGCGGCGCCCGCCGTGTCGTGCAGCGAGTTGAAGGTCATCGTGATGCCCGCGCCGAGAAAGGCCGCGAGCAAGGTGGCGACGAACCGCCCCGGCCGCTGCCGTACGGACTTCACGGCCAGCGAGAACATGGCGAAGGGAGCGTGCATGGCGGTCAGACCTCCTGTCGGGTGGTGGGGGCGGTGCCGGGGGCGGTGTAGAGGGTGGTCGGGGCCGTCGGGATGGTCGGCGGCTGGTGCGCGGGGTGTGGCGGGTGGGCGCTTCCGTCGTCGCCCAGGCGGTCGCCGAGGTGGGCGAGGCGCTCGGCGACGGCGTCGACGGTCGGTGCGTCGATACGGCCCGCGAGGCGCCCGTCGGCGAGGAAGATCACGGAGTCGGCGTACGAAGCGGCGACGGGGTCGTGGGTCACCATCACCACGGTCCGCCCGTGCACCCGTACCGTCTCCTGCAACAGCCGCAGCACCTCGCGCGCACTGCGCATGTCCAGCGCGCCGGTGGGCTCGTCCGCGAAGATCACGCTCGGCTCCGTGACCAGCGCCCGCGCGATGGCGACCCGCTGCCGCTGGCCTCCGGAGAGCTGGTCCGGCCGGTGGCTCATCCGGTCGCCGAGTCCGACCTGGGCGAGGATCCGCTCGGTGCGGGCGCGGTCGATACGGCGCCCGGCGAGCCGCAGCGGCAGCGTCGTGTTCTGCGCGACGGTGAGCGTCGGCATCAGGTTGTACTGCTGGAACACGAACCCGATCCGGCTCCGCCGAAACTTGGTCAACTCGGCCTCGGAGCCCCCGGTCATCTCCTCACCGTCGACCATCACGATCCCGGCATCCGGCCGGTCGAGCCCCGCCGCACACTGCAACAGCGTCGACTTCCCCGACCCCGACGGCCCCATGATCGCGGTGAAACTCCCGGCGGGAAGGCTGAGGCTGACTCCGTCGAGGGCGGTTACGGCGGTGACGGCGGCCGGGGTGCCGGTGGCGGTCGCCTGCGGGTTCTTGCCGTTCCCGGTGCCCTCGGCGACCCCGTACCGCTTGGTGACCTTCACCAGCCGCAGGGCCTCGCCCCCGGCGGGCCCGGTGCGTACGTGATCCCTGGTCCTGCTCCTGCCCTTGCCCGTGCTCTGGCTCTTGCCCTTGCTCCGAAACATCGGCATCCCCTTGTGTCCCGTGAACTGCGTGGTCCGTGCTCGACCCGGTCGCGGCCTGCGAACTCGGCCGCCCCGTCCGACACTTCGAAGCTACGCAGGGTGAGCGCGGGGCACATTGGGGCTACGGACCGTATGGGGGGTGGTGTTGGGTACACCGGGGGTGGGGGGTTTCCGGCGGGCGGTGCCGGGGAGCGGGACGTGTCGGAGCGGGCCACCGCAAGGACCGGATCGAGCCCCGCACGGGTCCCAACTCCCTTGTCAGTACGTCCTGTTAGACATCACCCATGACGACGCGTCGACCGCAGATCAGTCTTGACCAGCTTCTCGAACGCCTGGCGCACAAGGTGGCCGGGGCCGCACCGGAGGGGTGGCGGAGGGGGCGGGTGAGTGCGGTGGGGAGCAGATCCGGGTCGGCGCAGTACGCGGGCTGGTACGAGCTGGGGGACGGGCGCCGGGCCGGTATGGAGGTGGAGGTCATCGGGGACCGGTACTGGGAGTGCTACTTCGGCGAGGTGGCGCCGGAGCGGCTCGCCGTCGAGTTCGTCGTCGAGGCGTCGGGGCGGTTCGAGGCCTTCACCAGCCCGGACGCCGAGCGCACGTTCGCCGCAGCCGACCGGCTGCTCCTGGTGCGCGATCCGGACGGCCTCCCGCCCGAGCCGGGCGACGAGCAGGAAGGTCCCGCCGACCCGACGTACGCGGGCGATCCGGACGAGGCCGTACGGCTGTTCCGTGAGTATCTGCGGCTGCGCGCCGGGATCCTCGGGCACGACGGATACCTCAACCCGCCGCTGGACGCCGCCTCGCGTGAACGGCTCCTGCGGCGGTACGACGTCGCGCTGCCGCCCGATCTGCTCGCCCTCTACGGCGAGTTCAACGGCGAGTACGACGAGGGCATGCTCTTCGAGAACCAGACCTGGTACGCGCTGGAGGGGGCGCTCGACCAGTCCTCCTTCTGGTTTCCCACCCTGAAGTGGTCCGACAATCCGCTGTGGTCGGCGGTCCCCGACTCCGATCCGCCGGGGGCGGTGCGGCGGTCCGTGCACCGCGCGGGGTGGCACCGGTTCGCCACCAACACCGGTGGCGACTTCCTCGCCGTCGACCTGGACCCCGGCCCCGGCGGGCGCCCCGGCCAGATCATCCGTCTCGACCGGGACTACGGGGCCTGCTACGTCGCCGACTCGATGACCACCCTGCTGCGGCACCACGTCGACGCGCTCCGGCGCGGTGACTACCGCTTGCGCACCCACGATCTCGACGCCGCTGATCTGGAAGACCTGGACGATCTGGACGGCGTGGAAGACCTGGACGATGGGGAAGACCCCGACAACGCAGAGGAGTTCGCGGGTCTGGACCCGGAGAACCTCGACCCCGATCTGCTCGACCGGTACCTGGACCGGGAGGGTATGGAACGCGGTGACCTCCGCCTCTTCCTGACCGTCGAGACGGGCCTGCCGCGCGAGCGCCACGCCCCCGTCGGCAGCGCTGCCACGCATCGCGTGACGCTCTCCGGCGAGGGGGCCGACTTCCACGCCGGGCTCGTGTCCCTGCGCCGGGCTCCGGTTGAGGCACTCCGGCTCGTGCTGGATGCGACCGCGCCGACGGGTTCGCCGGAGGGGGCTGGTTCCTCCGAGCCGACGGGTTCCTCCGAGACGGCGGATTCGCCCGAACCGGTAGACCTGGCACCGCTGTTGGGCCACCCGACCTTGCGCGCGCTCACGCTCGTCTCCGAGTGTCCGGTCGATGTGAGGGTACTGCCCACCCTGCCCAAGCTCCGCGGCCTCGACCTCTCCAAGGCCGAGGCGCACGGCATCGATGTGATGACCACCGAACTCGACGGACTGGCCTTCCTCTGCCTCCGGTACGCGCAGTGGCAGGCGGTCCCGGAGCCGGGCAGTGCGTCGTCGCTCGCGGCCGTGGCGCTCGGTGGCGACGCCTCACCGCGTGAAACGTACGACTGGGCAAGCCGGTTCGGGGCCGAGGCGTCGTTCCACGAGGGGAACCTGGAAGGTGAATAGCCCCTGCCTGGCCGCCTGTTCCCGCCCTCTCTCACTCGCTTTCCCTCTCGCTCGCTTTCCCTCCCTGCTGTCCCTCTCCCCTCACCTCCGTGCCATGGCCAGGAACTCCCGGCCTCGTTCGGGGGTGATGAGCGGGGCGAGGACCGGATCGGCGAGGAGGACGACCGGGGCCAGGTGGTGTTCGCTGCGGGGGCGCCACAGGGTGAGGGCGCGGTGGAGTTGCGGCCAGGCGCGCTCGTACAGGCGCTGTTTCTCTTCCTGGGCGCTGCGATAGCGGTCGTACGGGGACTCGCCGGGCCGGTACCGGCCGCCGTCGACGAAGGTGGGGGCGGGGCCGTCGAAGGGGTCCGGTACGCGGAAGGCGGGTTCGGCGGCGAGGCGGGCGGCGAGTTCGTGCACGGGGGCGTCGAACTCGGGGTTGCCGTAGGAGATGCGGAAGTCCGGTGTTTCGGAGCGGGCGGCGTACGCGGCGAGCAACTCCCGTACCGGCTCGGGGCCGTGGCCTTCCAGGTACTGGCGTGGGGACCAGGCATGCGGGAGTCGGCGGTAGCTGCGTTCCTCGTCGAAGAGGAGGGGGAGGAACTCGGCGGCCATGGAGGGGAGTTCGAGGACGTTGCGGTCCCCGATGCGGCAGGTGAGGAGGCGGGTGAGGGAGACGGTGTGCCGGTCGCCGAGCATCACGAGCATCTGGAAACGCAGCACGTCCGCCCGTTCGCGGCCGAAGCGGGCCGCCTGCTCGAACTCCTTCAGTGGCTCGTCCACGGCGCCGTCCAGCGCCGCGTGTCTCGCCTCCTCGGTACGGGCCTCCCAGTGCTCGCGGGTACGGCCCGGGGGCTGTCGCAGCGCATGGAAGGAGGCGTACAGGCGATTCATCAACTCCCAGAAGGAGGTGTGCCGTTCGGCGGGCATGCCGTCCCACGAGGCGAGCCAGTAGGCCGCCCATTCCCCGTTCTCGTCCACGTCCTTGGGATCGAGGAACAGTACGGCCGCGTCCGCTTCCAGGGACAGCCGAAGGGAGCGGGAGATGACTACGGATTCCGTGGCGATTCCGGTCTCACCGTCACCGTCACCGTCACCGTCACCTTGCTCGTTCCGCTGCTCCTCGCCTTCGTGATCCTCGTTCTGCTGCTGCTCGTTCTGTTCGCCCTGCGGGCTCTGCTCGTCCTCGCCGGTCGGCACCGGCAGGAGTAACTCGTCGCACCAGGCGTACGCCTCGGCCCAGTGGGCGTCGTCCGTGTCCTTCAGCCAGGCGAGTTCCTGGGCGCCGGCGAGCCGGTGGACGAACTCGCCCGCCTGCCGCCAGCCGTTGCTGACCAGGAAGAACGCGCGGAGGGACGGGGGCAGGGCGCGGCCGAGGCGGTTCTCGGCGGCGCGAATTTCGTCCACCGTGGCAGGGGCGAAGCCGAGTCCGCCCCGCGCGCGTATCTCGGTCGTGCCGGGGCCGTCGCCCCCGGGATCGTCGACGGACAGCCATTCCTCGCTCCACCGGTCGAGTAACGACGTCCACTGCTCTCGGTCCATGTGCCCGCCCCCCTCAGGCCGGTTACGGGCGTTGCGGGCGCCCGCGAAATCGCTTTCCCTCCGTGCCGCGGGTCAGTGACGGCACGGCTACCACGACACCACAAGCCACTGACAATGCGGCCTGGCCTGCAGCCGCCGATTCGTGAAGTGTCAAATATCCGGCGGAGTACGGCAGTTGGAGAGGAATGGAGGGGAAGGGAGGGTGAGGGGAAGCGGGAGGATGAGAGAGCGGGAGGGCGGCCGAGGAAGCGTGGCTACCGCGTGGCCCCGCCTCCGCCCCCGCTCGCCGCCCGCTGCCGATGCCGTACATACGCCCGGGCGTGCTGGGCCTCCGCCCCCGGTTCCGTGTCCAGTTCCTCGGCCAGGCGCAGGCGCAGGGCCTCGTAGACCTGCAGGGCCCGGTCGTGGTCGCCGAGGCCCGCGAGGGCGAGCATCAGGTGGGCGGCCAGGCTCTGGTGGAGGGGTTCCTCGTCGGAGAGGGGGCCGAGCCAGGCGACGGCGTCGCCGAACCGGCCCTCGGCACAGGTCAGTTGGGCGTGCACCAGGGCCAGGGCGATACGGCGTTCGGCGGCGGCCTGGGCGGCCGGGTGGTCGCGCAGCCGGGGCGGCAGGTCGGACAGGACGGGGCCGCGCCAGCAGCGCAGGGCCTCCTCGTAGTACGCGCGGGAGGCGGGCGGGTCCTGGGAGTGGACGAGTTCGGCGCGTTCGGCGGCCTCGTAGAAGCGGAGCAGGTCGAGCTGGGGGGTGTCGACCACGAGCCGGTAGCCGGTGTCGGCGGCCAGCATCGTGCCGGGGCCGTCGCCGCGTCGCGCCTCCAGCCATTTGCGCAGCCGTGCCACGTGCGTGTGCACCAGCGACCAGGCCGAGGGCGGCGGGTGCTCGCCCCACAGGACGTCGATGACCTCTTCTCGCCGTACGTCCTCGTTGGCGCGCAGCGCGAGAAGCGCGAGCAGGGACCGCTCCATGGCGGACCCGAGGTGGGCGGGCCCGTCCTCCCGTTCCACGGTCAGCGGGCCCAGCACCGAGAAGTGCAGCATCGATGGCTGGAGGGACTGCGGGGACTGTGGGGATTGGTGGGACTGCAGGGACTGGTGGGACTGCGGGGTCTGGAGAGGTTGGAGGGGCTGGGGTGGTCGTGGCGCGGCCGTTGGGTGGTACGGGTCCGCCGACTGCGCGTACGGCCCGGGGACCGGCTCCGTTTCCGAATGCGACTGCTGTGCGGCGTGGTCCGGCGGTGGTAGCAGCCTGCCCGTCGGCTGCCCGGAACCCCATGCCTGTGACGATGCGGCGCTCACGGTTCTCCTCTCGGCTCGGCCCCCCGGCTGTCCTGATTGACGGACTTTTTCGGGGCGGGGTTCCGTGCGCGGCCGACGCGGCGATTTTCGGCCAGTTCGTCCACCGGATCGTTCACCGGAGATCCATCACGGTTCACGAAGGCACACGAGAGGGGGTGGGTGTGCACGACGCCTGGACGTCGTGCACACCCTGTTCACACCGGTTCACCCCTGCTCGGCACGGCTCGTGGCATCTCGTACGGGGGACGCGACGGGATGGGACTTCAGAGGCTTCGGAGGTGTCAGAGGCATCAGCGGGATCAGCGGAATGAGGGCGAGGAAGACGAGGCAGCCGCTCGCCCAGAGCGGTCCGCGATCACCGGCGGCGGTGCCGAGGGTGGTCGCGGCGATCAGGGGTCCGGCTGCGGCACCGATGTTGAGCGCCGCGGTCGCATAGGAACCGGCCATCGTCGGGGCCCCCGCCGCCTCGTAGAGAACGCGGGCGATCAGTGTGCTGCCGACCCCGAACGACAGCACGCCCTGTACGAAGGTGAGGACGAGCAGGGCGACCGGCTCGTCCGCCACCACGGCCAGGGCCGGCCAGCCGACGAGCAGCAGCGGACCACCGCACGCGACGACCAGGCCCGGGCGCCGGTCGGACAGACGCCCGGCGACGGCGACCCCGACGAAGGAGCCCGCGCCGAAGAGGACGAGAGCGACGGAGATCCACAGTTCGCCGAGCCCGGCGACGTCGGTCACCACGGGGGCGAGGAAGGTGAAGCCCGCGAAGGTCGCCGCGTTGACCAGTGCGCCGAGCAGCATCGTCAAGAGCAGCCGTGGACGGGTGAGTTGGGCGAGTTCGGCGCGCAGGGCCGGTACGTCCCCGGTGGTCCGTGCGGTGTCGGTGGTCCGTACGTCGTCGGTGGTCGGTTCGGGAATCGCAGGGGCGGGGACCGCGCGCAGGATGCCGAGCGCCGTGGGGAGGCAGAGCGCGGCGACGGCCCAGAAGGCGGAGCGCCAGCCGAACAGCGCGCCGAGTACCGATCCGGCGGGGACACCGGCGACGGTGGCCACCGTCGTGCCGGACAGCAGTACGGCGAGTGCGCGCCCCTTCCTGTCCGGCGGGACCAGCGCGGCCGCCGTCGTCAGTGCCACGGCGAGGAAGCCCGCGTTCGCGAGCGCGGCGATCACCCGGGTCGCGAACAGGACCGGGAAGGACGTGGCGGTGGCGCCCACGACATGAGCCGCCGAGAAGACCAGGACGAAGCCGAGAAGGCTCGTCCGTCCCGGCCGGTCGCGGGCGAGCGCGGCCATCAGCGGAGCGCCGACGACCATGCCGATCGCGAACGCCGAGGTGAGCGTGCCCGCCGTTCCGACGGTGACGTCCAGGTCGGAGGCGAGGTCCGGCAGCAGGCCCGCGAGCATGAACTCGGAGGTACCCATGGCGAACACGGCCAGGGCGAGCAGGTACAGCGGGAGAGGGAGAGGGAGAGGGAGGCGGCGAGCGAGCGGGAGGAGAGGGCGCGGCCGGGGAGGACGCGGCGGAGTGGGCAGAGGACGAGGACGAGGACGGGACATCAGTGGCTCCGGGGTGAGGAGAGGCGTGGAAAGGCTTCTCGTCACCGCGGTCAGCGCCCCGGCGCGCAGCCGTCCGGCCGCGGACTGCGGCGGGACGGCGGGATCACGAGCACGCACGATTCGTGAGCTCGCACGATTCACGAGCTCACGGGATCATGAACTCCCCGGATCCCGAACTCACGGGATCACGGGATCACGAACTCAGTGGTTCCGGGGGCTGACGGGGTGACCGGCAGCCCCCACCTCGTCCGACTCGGGGCTCGACATGGGGCGCACGGTACCCCGGCAGGGGGCTCGGGAGCACCTGATTTCCGGGGACTCCGGCCTACCGGCATCCCGGCCCTGCCGGTATCCCAGCCCAACGCGCATCGCGCACCGCGCATCCGCATGCCCGCCTGCCCGCAACCCCGCATGTCTGGGCACGCGTTCCCGGGCCGTGTGCGCCTCCAGGAACGCGTGCCTTCGGACCCGTACGTCACCGGTCTCTACGGATAGGTGGCGAACTCCTACGACCGCGGCTTCGCGATCAACGCCGTTGCCTCCATAGGAAGTTGGGCGGCGCGTTCGACGACCAGGCCCGCGCGTTCGAGCAGGGAGGTGAAGAGGTCGACGGAGCGGTGGCGGCCGCCGGTGGTCATCAGGAGGTGGAGGTCCCAGAGGGCGGGCAGCATGGTGGAGTGCTCGTCGACGACCATCCGGTCCAGGACGAGCAGGCGGGCGTCGGGGCCGGACATCGCGCGGCGGCAGTGCTCGAAGGCCCGTACCGCGTCGTCGTCGGACCAGCCCGCGAGGACCCGGCAGAAGAGATAGACGTCGCCGCCCTGCGGCACGGCCTCGAACATGTCGCCGCCGAAGAGTTCGACGCGGTCCAGGCCGACCGTCTTGGACAGGTATTCGCGGGCGAGCGGGATCACCGACTCGCGGTCGAGCAGCTTGCCGCGGGCGTCCGGCGCGGCCTCCAGGAGTACCGAGAGCAGGTGGCCGTTGCCACCGCCGCAGTCCACGATGGTGCGGCCGGAGAAGTCGAAGACCTCGGGTACGTAGTCGAAGAAGAGGTTGCCCGCCTTCATGGTCCGCTGGAAGCGGTCGGCGAAGTCGGGGTGGCTGTCGAGATAGCGGTAGAGCGGTTCGCCGTAGGCGAGTTCGAAGCCCGCCTGGAGCGTGGTGAAGCACTCGGGGGCGTTGCCCCAGGCGGTGTAGAACTCCTCGCCGTAGAGGAGGCACATGTCGCGTAGGGAGCCGGGGCGCGTCAACAAGGCTTCCGCGACAGGGGTGTTGGAGTAGCCGGTGAGGTGGCTGCCCTCGAACACCCCGACCGCGACCAGCAGCCGCATGAGCCTGCGGATGCCCTCCTCCTGTGCCCCGGTCGCCTCCGCGAGTGCGGCGTCGGTGGTCAGCCCCGCCTCGATGTGGTCGGGCAGTCCGAGCTTCGCCGCGGTGTGCAGGGCCTGCGCCCGCCAGCCGCCGGAGATGAGCTCGACCACGTCCTGCACTGCCTTCAGATCAGCTTTCACCGCGAATTTTCTCCCAACTCCGGGGACGGGGGTGTCTCGGTCTGGCGCCGTACGCTCGTGGCGGACCTGAACGGCCGCCGTTGCCAAGGGAGTCGAGGCACTGTTCACTACGGAGCCCGACGGCGGACGCGTGGGACGCGCGGGACGCGAGAGTCGTTACGCGCCGGTCGGGACTCGCTGGGGAACTGGTCGGGGGAGGGCTCTGGCCGGGGCGAACCGTCCGGTCGGAGCCCCTGGTGGACGCGGCCGGTCGGTACGTGGAGCTGCGGATTGACTGGTGGGCGCTGGTCGGCCGGGACACCCTAGCCGCTCGTCCGGGTGTCCAACCGAAGCAATTCCCCAGTTGTTTCCCGGTCTCCCGTCCACCTCTCGTTCCTTTCGTCACATGCGTCTCGGCAGCCCCTTCCGTTTCGTCGGCCGTGCTTTCGAGGTCGGTCCCGATGGGTGCGGACGGGTGGCCACGTATGTGTGTGACTGCGGAGAGTGTGCAGTCGAACACCGTGGCGCACCCGTCGGTTCACCCGAACTCACCCCGTCCCCCTCCCGCGGGGTCAGTCCGCACGCCGGGCCGTGACCAGCCAGACGCTGCTGCGCAGTAGTACGGCCGATTCGGCGTTCCCGTTCAGGTGTTGCTCGCACTGATCGTGTTCCTCGGGCTGGTCGCGCTGCTCGGGCTGGTCGCGCTGCTCGGGCTGGTCGGGCTGTTCGTACGGTCGGAGGGTTTCGGTGAGGGTCCGGTGGGCGCGGGCGCGGGTGTCCTGGTCGGCGTGGGCGGTGAGGTGGCGGCCGGGGCCCGAGTCGAGCAGGAAGGCGCCGGCGTCGGCGGCGTCGCGGCCCCAAGTCCCCGGTGCCGTCACGTGGTTGACGGAGATGTCCGTGTAGTCCGCGGCGGTCAGGATGCCGGTGATGCGGTCCGGGTCGGCCAGGGAGAACATGCCGGGCCCGCCGGGGGCGCCGAAGCCGCCGAGGGGAAGCAGGTCGCCGAGTGCCTTCAGGGCCCGGAACCAGTCGTTGCCCTCGGCCTCCGCTCCGCAGACGAACGCGATCCGGCCACCGGGGCGCAGGGCCCGCCCGATGTTGCCGAAGGCGGCCACCGGGTCCGCGAAGAACATCACCCCGTGGCGGCTGATCGCCACGTCGAAGGTGTCCGGCCGCCACGGGTGGACCTGGGCGTCACCCTGCTCGAAGGCCACGTTGGCGAGCTGCTCGCGCCGGGCCGACTCGCGGGCCCGCTCCAGCATCGGCCCCGACAGATCGACACCGAGGGCCCGGCCCGCGACCGCCTGCCGCGCCGCCAGCCTCGTCGTACGCCCCGCCCCGCAGCCGATGTCCAGCACGTGGTCCCGCGCCCCGATCGCCGCGGCCGCGAACAGGGGCTCGTTCAGCCCCTCGTTCACCGCGTCCCAGCGGTCCTGGTGACGGGCCCAGTGATGGCCCTCGTAGCCGTTCCATGCCTGTTCCTGCGGGGAGTTGACGTGGGGGAGCTGAGCCATGGGTCTGGTCCTCCTGCCGGGTCGGTGGATCCGCGAGCCCTGCCGATCCACGGGCATGTGGACTTCCGGACATCCGGGCACGGGGGCATGCGGACATCCGGGCACAGACGCACAGACGCACAGACGCACAGACGCACAGACGCACAGACGCACAGAGGCACAAGGGCATCAGGGCATGAGGGCATGAGGGCACGAGGGCATGCGGATCTACGGGAATGGCCGCCCGTCTAGAATGGGCGCTTGCCCAAACAGTATGGGCGAGTGCCCGGACCGGCAACCCGGAATCCGTGCCAAGACCCTTGATGTGATGGGGTGTTGCCGTTGTCTCGTAGCAGGGAGGCGCCATGTCGCCGCGTGGAATAGCGACCCCCGACGTCCGTGAGCGGCTGTTCGCGGCCGCGGAACGGGTGCTGGAAAGCTCCGGTCCGGTCGCCCTGACCAGCCGTGCGATCACCGGCGAGGCCGGGTGCGCCAAGGGCCTGTTGCACGCGCACTTCGCCGGTCTCGACGAGTTCCTCGCGGAGCTCGTCCTGGACCGGTTCGCGCGTACCGCCCGGCAGGCCGAGGCGCTGCCCGGCCGGGCGGGAGAGGGCACCGTGACCGAGAACCTGGTTGCCGTCTCGCAGTCCCTGCTGACCTCAACCGCCCCTGTGATCACGGGACTTGCGCTCACCCGAGCGGACGCTGCCGTCCGGATACGCGAGGCGCTGGCGGCGGGTGCGCCCGGGTTCACCGCCCTCCAGGACTCGATCGCGGCGTACCTGGAGGCCGAGCGCCGCCTGGGCCGCATCGCGGACGGCGCCGACGTGAGCGCCCTGGCCCTCGCCCTCGTCGGTACGGTCCACCACCTGCGGATGACCACCTGGGCCGACGCCCCCGCCCCGACCGATCAGGTGGAGTCGCTCGTGGCACTGCTCGTCGGGGCGGCGGCCCCGAGGTCGTGAGCTCCAACTCCCCTCTTGCGTATGGCTGACCGCCGTACCGCCGTACGGGGCCGATCGCGGCGGTACCGGGCCGACCGTCGCCCGGGGGCGGAAGGCGTCACGCACTCGCGGCCCGGTCGCGCTCCCCTCGGTTCAGCTCCGCCGGATCGGCCGACTGAGTCGGCTCGGTCTGATCGACCTTCGCCTGGGGCCCCTGGCGCCGCGGGGCGGTGCGGGCGTGGGTCGCGTAGAGCGTGAGGCCGACGAAGGCCAGGCCGCCGACCAAGTTGCCGAGCACGGTGGGGATTTCGTTCCAGAGCAGGTAGTCGCCGAGCGAGAAGTCGCCGCCGAGCATCAGGCCGGACGGGAACAGGAACATGTTCACGACCGAGTGCTCGAAGCCCATGTAGAAGAAGACCAGCACGGGCATCCACATGGCGATCACCTTGCCCGAGACGGACGTTGACATCAGCGCGGCGACGACGCCCGTGGACACCATCCAGTTGCAGAGCACGCCACGGATGAACAGCGTCACCATTCCGGCCGCGCCGTGATCGGCGTAGCCGACCGTCCGGCCCTCGCCGATCTTGCCGATCGCCTGACCGATCTCGTTCGGGTCCACGGAGAAGGCGTACGTGAAGGTCACGGCCATCATGCAGGCGACGGTGAGCGCGCCCGCGAAGTTGCCGAGGAAGACCAGGCCCCAGTTCCGCAGGACGGAGCGCAGTGTGACGCCCGGCCGCTTGTCTATCCAGGCCAGCGGAACCAGCGTGAAGACGCCGGTCAGCAGGTCGAATCCCAGCAGGTAGAGCATGCAGAAGCCGACGGGGAACAGCAGCGCTCCGACCAGGGGCTGCCCGGTCTGCACGGTGATGCTGACCGCGAAGGCCGCGCCCATCGCGAGGATGGCGCCGGCCATGAAGGCGCGGATCACGGTGTCTCGGGTGGACATGAAGACCTTCGCCTCACCGGCGTCGATCATTCGTCTGACGAACTCGGACGGGGCCACATACGACATGACATCGCTCTTTCGCTGGGACGGCCTTGGCGATCGGCCGCGCGCACCCGGCCGGGCCCGTCCCGGACGCGGCATGGCGCGACTGCGGGCGGGCCCGGAAGGGCATGGCGCGGCGATCGTTTGGGTGCGGGGACTTGCTTGTCATGACACAGCGAAAAGCATGGAATCACGGACTTCTCACGGTGGCCAATGTGCGACTGTGAGCTTTCTGTACATCCGATACGGACGACTGTGAGGTCGGACCGCCCGGAGCCGCTGACCGAGGTGCGGGTGCGCCCGGTTGATGGCCTTCAGGGAAGGGAGCCAGCGAGAGGGAGCGAGACGGAGGAGAGACGTGGGAGAGGCGGGGGAGAGGGGGCCCTCGGCGAACTTCCGATCGCAGCCTCCCCCTGCGGGCGGAGCGCAGGCCCGCCCCACAGGTTGATGGGGAGAGCGGGGGTGGCGTGGGAGTGTCGACGCAGAGGGACCGGGTGCCTCCGTCTCCCCCACACAGGGGGCGCCCGAGGGCCGGTGCGCGACTCCCCCGCCGCGCACGGGCCCTTCCGGACGTGGCGGTCGTGGCCCCCTGGCGACCGGGTGGGCGCCGGGATGCGGACGCCATCGACCGCCACGTCCGACCTCTGACATCTCGCGCCCGGCGCAGCCCCGTCCGGCGGCTCATAGCGGATGACCCTCGCGTGCGCCCGTCCGGCCGGAAACGTACGCATGATTCGATGAGGATTCGACGCGGCCTGTGCGAATGCAACTCACCTTCTAGGCTGCCTTGGTTGAGGTTCCCTCAGATCCAAGGAGCAGGTGTGTCCGGTTCAGTCTTCGTCCGTTCCGCTCGTGCGTCGGCACCCACCCCGGTTCGCGGTTTGCTCGGCAGGGGTGGTCCGGGGGCCGTCGCGCTGGCCGTGTCCTGCGCGCTGGCGCTGACCGCCTGTGGTTCCTCGGACGACTCCGGTGACGACAAGCCCGCGGCGTCCGAGAAGGCGCGGCCCAAGGGCCTGGTCACGCCGCAGGAGGCGAACCGGATCGTGGACGAGTACGAGCGGGTGAACAACGCCGCCAACAAGAAGCAGGACGCCAAGCTGCTGCACACCGTCGAGGGCGGGCAGTCCTGGGTGCAGAGCAACGCCGACTACGAGCAGTTCGGCACCCGAAGCGCCAAGGAGAAGAAGGACTACACGACGCCGTTCTTCTACAGGAAGCGCACCTTCTACATACCGGCCGGTGGCACGTGGTTCGCGATGCGGGCGGAGTCGAGCAACGGCTACCCCTCGCTGGTCGTGTTCGACAAGGAGGGCGGCCGTTTCAAGGTGGTCGCCTCGGTCGGCGCGAAGGGACTGCCCGAGCTGTACAAGGACGCCGACGGGCTCGCCGAAGTGGCGGACGGCGCGGCGAAGTCGGGACGGCTGGCGCCCGAGGAGGTGGCGCCCGCGTACGAGGACCTGCTGTTCACCGGCGGCACCAAGCAGGGGCGCGACCTCTCGAAGGAGACCGAGCCCGCGAAGCTTCTCGTCAACTCCTACAAGAAGCGCAACGAGGGCGAGGTCGGCAAGGTCGCGTACCGCAACTTCGAGCCCATCAAGACCAGTTACGACAAGACGTATGCCCTGAAGACCAAGGACGGCGGCGTGGTCGCCGTCTCCGGCACCTCGTACCGCGAGGGCATCTCGGTGAAGCTGAAGCTCGTCAACACCACCAACCTGGTCCCGAACGAGCAGCAGTCCGTGTACAACCCGGACGAGCGCATCGTGATCCGCGACGAACACCAGGGCCTGCTGGTGGCCTCGCTGCCGAAGCAGGGGCTGCCGTCCGTGGAGTACAGCGAGTACGAGCTGACGAAGTCCGACTGAGGCGAGCGGACGAGTCGCGGTTTTCGGGTGGCGGCCGGGCGGCGGGACAGGTGTCCCCGCCCGGCCGGTGAGCCGCTCCGCTCAATGCCCGCCCGAAAATGCCTGGACGTCCGCGAGTCACTCCGTCTAAGTTGGGCGGACGCCCGCGATCACAGGGAAGGAGGCGAGAGCGATGTGCACCGTGTC
The DNA here is from genome assembly GCF_013364195.1 of Streptomyces sp. NA04227. Classification (NCBI taxonomy): domain Bacteria; kingdom Bacillati; phylum Actinomycetota; class Actinomycetes; order Kitasatosporales; family Streptomycetaceae; genus Streptomyces; species Streptomyces sp. NA04227. The sequence continues at coordinate 4,178,538 of NZ_CP054918.1, forward strand.
GGTTCTGCGCTCCCGCCCCGATGTCCGGGCGTCCCACGGCTGATCCGGGAGCGCGTCACTCTCCCGAAGGATCGCTTCACCCATGACTGAACTGGTCATCCGTCCGCTGACCGCGGACGAGACTTCCCTCTTCAACTCCCTGTCCGACCCCGGCCTCGTCGGCCGCGCGCTGCTCGGCGATACGTACGCCATGGTCGCCGACGGTGGCGCGTACCGGCCCGAGTGGACCTGGGTCGCCCTGCGCGACGGTGTAGTGGTCGCCCGCGCCGCGTGGTGGGCCCCGCCCGAGGCCCCGCAGCCGACCGGCCTCGACTGGTTCGACTTCACCGACGCCGAGGCGGCCGTCCAACTGCTGCGCGCCGCGCCCTTCCACGTCGAGTACAGCCTGATGCTGCCGCCCGACTGGCGTGCGAACCCTCGGGTGCGGGCCGAGGCCGAGGCGCGGACGGCCGCGATCGAGGCGGCCGGTTTCCGGAAGCTGGTCGAGCGCTACCGCTACGCCTGGACCTCCGACTGCCCGCTCCCCGAGCGGACCGGGCGCCTGGAATACCGCCCGGCAACGGATGAAGCGGTCCTGCGCGACGTGGTGCGCCGTATCCAGGAGGACTCCCTCGACGCCCACGACCTGCACGACATCGCGGAGTTCGGCACCGAGAAGGCCGTCGACATCCTTCTCGACATCCTCGACTCCATGCCCTCCCCGCGGAGCTGGTGGCGCCTCGCCCACACGCCGGACGGCGAGATCGCGGGCCTCCACGTCCCCGCCCGCAACTCCTCCGGTCCCTGCGTCGGCTTCATCGGCGTCGTCCCCGAACAGCGCGGCCACGGCTACGCCCGCGACCTGCTGATCGAGTGCACCCAGGACCTGGTGGCACACGGCGCCACACGCATCATCGCCGCCACCGACCAGGGCAACTTCCCCATGGCGGCGCACTTCGCGGCGGTGGGGTATCCGGTGAGCGAGGAGCGGGTCGACTTCGTCTGACAGCGGTCGGCTGCGCCGAACACCCCACCATCGCGGCGCTGTTGGAGCGACTGATCGGGCGAGGGCCGGGCGCGGACATGGCGCGATGCCCTCCTTCCCCGGGCCGGTTGGGCCGGGGAAGGAGGGCATGTGCCGGTTCCCGCACGGGCGCGGCGCCCGTGGGTCCCGGATGCCGGACGAAGGTCAGCCGATCGTCCACCGCTGGAGCGCGGATCCCGTGCCCGGCTGCTGGGTCACCAGGGCGCCGTCCGCGTTCGAGGCGGTGGTGAGCAGCAGACCGCTCTTCGCGGAGGTCACGAGGTAACCGCCGTCGTTCTGCCGGTCGGCGTGCCAGAGCTGGTTGGCGGCACCGGTGCAGGTCCACTGGATCACCTTGGCGCCCGCGGCCGTCGAGGCGTCGCTGACGTCCGCGCACAGTCCGGACTCGACGTTGCGGAGTTCGTAGGCGCCGTTCGTCCGCCTGGTGAACGTCCACTTCTGGTTGTCGCCGCCGTGGGCGCCGTAGGTGATCAGCTGGACGCCCTTGGTGGTGCTGTGGTCCGGCACGTCGAGGGCCTTGCCGCTCGCGGCCAGGGTGCGGGTGCCCTCCAGGGAGGTGGCGCTCACCGGCGTCAGCGTCAGGGTCTGCTCGGCGGCGGTACGTGCCCCTCCGACGGCGTTGCCGGTGGTGTCGCTCCAGGAACGGTACGGGGTGGTCTCGGCGTACCTCGCGGCGTTCGCCGACATGCCGATGACCAGTCCGCTGTAGCGGTTGACGAGCCGGTACGTGCCCGCGGCCGAGGACCCGGGGATCACGAACCACTGCTGGCCGACGGTGGGACCGCTCGAACCCCCGGCCGTGACCGTGGGCTTGGTGCCCCAGGCCCGGTTGCCGGTGGCGGCGGAGTCCACGCCGAGGAATCCGCCGGTGGCGGTGTTGGCGATGCGGTAGGAGCCGTCGCCGTTCGGCGTGAACCGCCAGCTGTCCCGGCCCGATCCGGAGCTCGCGAGCGACGTGGTGCCCGAGCCGTCGGCGGCCTGGGCGAGGAAGCGGCCGCCCCCGCTCGCGATGCGGTAGGTGCGCGCCGGGTCCACGGGGGCGGCGGGCGAGTCGGTGTCGATGGTGATGTTGGTGTACTCGCTGGCGGAGTCGCCCGAGCAGCCGAAGGAGCAGTAGGAGCGGAAGCTCTTGCCGACGATGGCGGAGCTGGTCTTGTTCTTGCTGTCGAGGAACCAGCGGTACCAGGAGGCGTTGGTGTACGAGCCGGTGTCGCCGATCAGCTTCCACTGCTGCTTGGAGAGGTCGTCGGTGGCGTAGAACTGCTGGGGTGCCTTGCCGCTCTGGTCGACGGCCTGGGGTTCGCCGATGTAGAGGCCTAGGTGGGCGTTGTAGGTGATGTCCATGACGAAGAGGGGTGAGGTCGGCGGCGTCTTGCCTGCCGCCACCTGCTCGGTCACGGTGCCGGTGTTGGCCGGGTCGTACTCCTTGTCGGCGGGGGTGTAGCCGGTGGTGCTGCCCGAGCCGACCGGGACCATGTTGCTCTCGCGGCCGCCCTTGCCGGGCTCGGACCACTTGCCGTCGTACCACTTCTGCCAGGAGTCGGGCGCCATCTTCTGGGAGATCGGGGCGCGGGCCACGTGCGCGTGGAAGGCCTTCCAGCCGCCCTTCTTGTCGACGATCCGCGAGCCGTAGAAGACGTAGAAGTAGCCGGAGGCGGTGTCGGCGTACAGGCGCGGGTCGCCGTCGCCGTAGTGGTACGTCTGCTGCGGGAAGGCGGCCGCGTCGTCGCGCTTGGTGCTGTACGGAGACGTCAGGACGTGGTCCTTGATGTCCCAGGTCTTGCCCTGGTCGGTCGAGACGGCGTAGTCGATGCCGTCGTAGTGGACTCCGTCGGCGAAGGGCTGCGGTGTGAACTCGTTGTGCACCAGTCCGTACCAGTGGCCGGTGTCCGGGTCGACCCACACGCCCGCGAGGTCGCAGTAGTTGCGGTGCGCGTAGCCCGAACCCGCCGGGGCGGCGGTGGACTCCTTGCCGGTGACGCTGTTGTTGCAGCGCCAGGTGGTGTCGTTGTTGCGGTCCCTGCTCTCGGCCGGGTTCACCGCGTCGCTGATCGCACCGGACCGGTTGGCCGTGTCGAAGTCGCTGCCGGTGTAGAACGTCCACTTGCGCTGGTCCGTGGCGCCGTAGAGCGCGTGGGCCTGCTGGTAGTAGAAGGCGCCGTCCTTGTCGATGTACGTGCCCGCCGGGGTGTCGTCGGGACGGGTCCAGGAACCCTTGCCGTCCACGGTGACGCTGTACGTGGCCGACGACGACGCCGAAGCGGCCGAGGACGGTGCGGCCGGTTCCGCCGCCGCCGGCGCGGTCGCCGCCACGGCGCCCGCGGTCAGGGTGAGGGCCACGGCGACGAGCGTGCCTGTCAGTTGTCTGCCACGTCTTCGAGGAGCTGACACAGGGACTCCTAGGGTACGAAAAGGCCTGAATCGGTCTAGGCAGAGTGCTACGCGACCGCCCTCGTGCACATGGACGCAGCGGCGGGATGCCTTGGACTTTGGGAAGGCCGTGATCTCGACGTCGGGACGGTCGGCCCCGAGCCCCGCCCCGGAAAACGTCCGAGGCCGCGCCTTCCGGCACGGCCTCGGATGCGTCAGACGCTGTGGCGCGTCACACCGGACAAGGCCGGTACTCAAGGCCCAGTTCGTGGTCGACCGCGGCGCTCGTCCTCAGCGAGGCGTCGGTGACGCGTTGCCAGGAGCCGTACTTGGCGTAGAGCTGGTCGGCCGTCGGGCCCAGGGGGTTGCCGTACTTGGCGATGTTGCGCTCCTCCAGGACGCGGACCTCCTCGGGGCTCATCCCGGCGCGGGTGATCTCCTTGGCGTTGTTGCGCATGTCGACCAGCTTGCGGGCGATCTCCTCGTCGGTGGCGCCGTCCGCAGCCATGTCGGCCCGGGTGCGGTTCATGTCCTCCAGGAGCCAGTGGTACTTCGACCGGGTCACCTGGGCCTCGGCCTTCTCCTCCCACGACAGGACACGGATCCGGCAGACCACCGGGTCGGCGCTGGTGCAGGGCTCGTCGGCGGAGGCCGGTGCGGGCAGCGGGGCGACGATCACCGAGCCGCAGGCCTCGGCGGAGGCCGGGGAGGCGGCGGTGGTCAGCAGGGCCGCGGCGGTCAGGAGTGCCAGGAGCACGCGGCGGAGGGTGAGTCGGGCGAGTCCGGGGCCCGGTGCGGGCGGGGTGAGGCGCACGGAAGTGGCCCGGGAAAAGGGGGATTTGTGCATACGCGCAAGCTTGGGCGCGTGGGGGAGGCCCGACGCGGAGGCGCACACGGCTGTCGCCCCTAAGAGGGGCGTGCGCCGACCCTCCGTCCTCGCTTCCGCGAGCCCCCTGCCGAGCTTTCGCAACGCGCGAGGGCCCGGCCGTGTACAGCCGGGCCCCCCGGACGGCGAGATACGGGCCGTCCCTACGCGGAGTGGAGCGGGCCCCCAATGCCCCGCTTCACCTCAACTCACTTGGGAGTCACGTCACTTGACGTTGACCGCGGTCCACGCCGCCGCGACCGCCTTCTGCTCGGCGCTGTTGGCGCCGTAGAGGTCGGCAGCAGCCTGGAGGGTGGTGGTGCGGGCGCCCGCGTAGTCGGTGTTGGAGGTCATGTACGTGGACAGCGCGCGGTACCAGATCTTGTAGGCCTTGTCGCGGCCGATGCCGGTGAGCGTGGAGCCGTCGGACGTGGGCGAGTTGTAGGTGACGCCGTTGATCGTCTTGGTGCCGCTGCCCTCGCTGAGCAGGTAGAAGAAGTGGTTGCCGACGCCCGAGGAGTAGTGGACGTTCAGGCGGCCCAGGCCCTTGGACCAGTAGTCGGCGGACTTGCCGTCCTTGCTCGGCTTGTCCATGTAGCGCAGCGGGGTGCCGTCGCCGTTGATGTTGATCTTCTCGCCGATCAGGTAGTCACCGGCGTCCTTGGTGTTGTTCGCGTAGAACTCCACCGAGGTGCCGAGGATGTCGCTGGTCGCCTCGTTGAGGCCGCCGGACTCACGGCTGTAGGTGAGCTTTGCGGTGGCGGAGGTCAGACCGTGGGTCATCTCGTGGGCGGCGACGTCCAGCGAGGTGAGCGGGTTCTGGTTGTTGATGCCGTCGCCGTAGGTCATGCAGAAGCAGGAGTCCGACCAGAAGGCGTTGACGTAGGCGTTGCCGTAGTGGACCCGGGAGTACGCGGCCTGGCCGTCGCCCCGGATGCCGCTGCGGTTGAACTCGGACTTGTAGAAGTCCCAGGTGACACCGGCGCCGTAGGCGGCGTCGACGCCCGCCGTCTGCTTGTTGGCGGGGGTGCCGTCGCCCCAGGCGTCGTCGGCGTCGTGGAACAGGGTGCCGGTGCCGTTGGAGCCGCCGGCCAGGTCGTACGTCTTGTGGCCGCCGCGCCCGCCGTCGGTGAGGTCGAAACCGCCGCCGGAGGCCGGGGTGGTGCCGAGCGTGACGGAGCCCGCGTACTGGCCCTCGCCGGAGCCGGTGTGGATGCTCTCGTACTCGTGGAGCTTCTTGCCGGTCTTGGCGTCGGTGATGACGTGGAGTTCGCTCGGGGTGCCGTCGTGCTGGACGCCCTCGACCACGGACTCGTGGGCGAGGACCGGCGTGCCCTTGGCGGCCCAGATCACCTTGCGGGTGGTCGCGTCGGAGGCGTCGGCCGCGCCCGCGGCGGACAGGGCGGACTTCTTCGCGGCGGCGGCGGATATCGGCGCGTCGGTCGAAGTGACGGCTATCCGGGCCGAGTTGGCCTTGTTGACGCCCTTGAGCTTGCCGCTCTTTGCGGTGTGGGTGACCAGGTCGCCGCCGAGCACCGGGAGGCCGCGGTAGGTGCGCTCGTAGCGGGTGTGGACGGTGCCGTCGGCGTCCTTGAGGACGTCGCGGACCAGGAGCTTCTCGTCGCCGCCGAGGCCGAGCTTCGACGCGGTGGCGGAGACCTCCGCCTGGGCGGCGCGGATCGCGGTGGTGCGCTGGGCGGCGCCGAACGGAGCGGCGGCCGCCGTGTCCTGGCCGGAGCGGGAGGCGGGCGCCTCGGCGGCGCCCGCGGTGCCGAGGCCGCTCTGCACGGCGAGGACGACCAGGGTGGCCGAGGCGGCGAGTGCCGTCGCGCGCAGGGCCTTCTTGTTGACCGAACGGGAGTGGGTTCTCACTCGGTTCTCCTAATGGGGAGGAGCACGTGGGGAGGTGCGCGCACCCGTGTTCGGTGCACGAACGTGGGATTGCACCGAGGTGCGCGAGGAGAGAGTGACACCCGCGGGCCCGTAGGGACAGGTTTCGGCCCCGAGATTTTGCCCGACCGAATCGAAAGACGGGGATCAATGTCCGTCAATCGGACAAGTTGGGGGTGGTGAAGGCTTGTTCGCCGCCACGTGAACAGGCCGTGGCGACGGTCACGGACTCGACACCATTGCTTCACCGCTCGCCGTCCCCGTCGCGTTGACGCTCCCGAAGCGCGGTTGACAGGGTTGCCGCACCTGACCAATCGCAAACAGGGGGAAGAAATGGGACAGGAGAAGGACCATGCGTCCGGTGTGCCGGACGGGACTTCGGGCGGGACTTCGGGTGGCGCGCACGGGCGGTCCATGAGCCGTGCCAGGTTCCTGCGCACCGCCGCCGGGGTCGTGGTCGGCGGCGGCGCGGTGCTCGGCGGCGTCGGCGCGATGCAGGCCTCGGCCGGGCAGGACGGCTCCGACGCGAAGGACGGCGCCGAGGCCAAGGGTGCCGCGGCCGGTGCGGGCGCCAAGGCGCTGAACGTCACGTATGTGAAGGACCTGACGGGCCCGGGCATCACCGACCGCTTCGGTATGGCCGCCACCGACCTCGGCGTGCCCGCCAGGACCCCGGACGGGCGGCTGCTCTTCGTCTTCGGCGACACCTGGGAGGACGTGCCCTTCGGCAGGGACTGGCGCGCCCCGGTCGCGCTGTACTCCGAGACCACGGACCTGGCCGCGGGCATCGAGTGGTCGGGCGCCGTCGGCGGCGACCGCGCGCAGCAGCTCTGGGCGTACGAGCACGACAACCCCGAGTTCTCCACCGTGCTGCCGGGTGACGTGATCACCATCGGCGACACCATGTACCTGCATGTGGCCGTGCAGAAGCCGTACCCGACCGTGGTGTGGACCGAGATCTGGAAGTCGACCGATTCCGGGGCGAGTTGGCAGCACACCGGCTGCCGCTGGGGCAAGCCCGGCACCGACGACCCGGGCCTGAGCCAGCACTTCCAGATGGTGACCTGGGGCCAGGGGAACAACGGCTACGTCTACTGCTGGTCCACCCGGTTCGACGGCAACGAGCCGGTCATCATGCACCGGGTCCGTGAGGACCAGATCACCAACCCGACCGCGTACGAGCCGTGGACCGAGTCGGGCTGGGGCCGCTGGGGCGACCCCGCGAAGTTCGTGCTCACCGGCAAGTACCGGGAGCTGTGCCTGCGGCCGATCGACGGCAAGTGGCTCTTCACCGGCCTTGGTCCCGGCGGCATCGTCGCGCACGTCATGGACGTGCCGGACGGCGACCCGGGCCCCGCGCACACCCTCGTCCAGGGCGTGGGCTGGCCCGAGAACAACCCGCAGGCGGGCCGCGTCGCGCAGGTCTACGGCGGCTACGTCATCCCCGGTTCGACCCTGAACGACCTGCATCTGGCGGTCAGTCAGTGGGAGAACCCGGACGACCAGGTGCCGGACTCCTGGTCGTACCACGTGATGCAGTTCCGGGTGCAGGGCCTGGCGGGCTGACGCGAGCCCGGTCCCGGGTACGCGAACTCCGGGGCGGGTGCGGGCAGTTGCCCGGCCCGCCCCCGGTTCGTGAAGGTGGCCTGCGGACGGAACTCCCGCGTCCGTAACCCCGCTGGTCTACGGTCTGACCGTGGACCGACTCACCGCCGAAGACCCCTCCCGCATAGGCCCGTACCGGATCGTCGCCCGCCTCGGCGCGGGCGGGATGGGCCTGGTGTATCTCGCCCGCTCCGAGGGTGGCCGGACGCTCGCGATCAAGGTGGTGCAGGGGGAGTTCGCCCAGCACCCCGAATTCCGCAGGCGGTTCGCGCGCGAGGTGGCCGCCGCGCGGCGGGTGGGCGGGGAGTGGACCGCGGATGTGCTCGACGCGGACACCGAGGCCGAGACGCCCTGGGTGGCGACGCAGTACGTGCCGGGGCCCGATCTGCACAGTGTGGTGGCCGAGCAGTACGGGCCGCTGCCCGAGCACTCGGTCCGTGTGCTCGCCAACCGGCTCGCGCTCGCGCTGCGGGCCGTGCACGGTGCCGGGCTCGTCCACCGGGACCTCAAGCCCTCCAACGTGCTGGTCACCGTCGACGGCCCGCGCGTCATCGACTTCGGCATCGCCCGGGCGCTGGACAGCGTCACCGGCGACAGCCTGCACACCCGCACCGGCGTGGTCATCGGCTCGCCCGGCTTCATGTCCCCGGAACAGGTCCGCGGCCTCGACGTCACCCCGGCCTCGGACGTCTTCTGCCTGGGCGCGGTCCTCGCCTACGCGGCGACCGGACGCCAGCCCTTCGGCGCGGCGGACCGCGGCCTGCACGCCCAGATGTTCCGGGTCGCCGAGGAGGAGCCGGACCTGGACGGCGTCCCCGAGTCGCTGCTGCCGCTCGTACGGGAGTGCCTCACCAAGGATCCGGACGCCCGGCCGACTGTGGAGCGGGTGGCCGAGCGGACGGTCACGGTGGAGGGGGAGGAGTGGCTGCCGGGGGCCGTACTGGGTCAACTCGGGCGGCATGCGGCGCAGTTGCTCGACTTTGACGCGCTGGTGGCGCCTGCCGGGTCGACGACGCGGCGGTCCTCGGACGTCCCGCACCGGCCCGCGGACGTCCCGCGTCAGCCCTCGGACGTCCCGCACCGGCCGACGGTCGCCGTTCACGACGCGCCTACGGCGGCCGCCTCCGCCCCGGTGCCTCCCGCTTTCGCCGCCGACCCACCCGCCGTTCCGGCACCCTCCTTCGCGCCCGCCCAGGCGCCCGTCGCCGTCGGCCCGGACCGCCCCGGTGGCCGGGACCGGAAGCGGCGTCGGCCGCTGCTGCTCGGTGCGGTGGTGCTCGCCGTTCTCGCCGCCGGTGGCGGCTTGGTCGCTCTCCAGCCGTGGGAGAAGGAGAAGGGGAAGGGGGCGGCGGACGGGGCGGGGACGGGGACTGACCAGGGGGCGGTGGAGGTGCCAACTGCCCTTCAGGGGCCCTGGGAAGGGACTCTGGAGGACAAGGTGAACGGGAAGGTCATTGGCCACATCCCGGTCCGCCTCGACGTCGACTCCGACGGAGCCAAGTTCTCGTGGATGGACTCCACACATACGTGCACCTGGGACTCCCCGGCCGAGTCCACGTCCAGGGGCCCCGGCGCGGGTGAGCACGAACTCTCCCTGGGCACCGGGGACTTCGAGCACGCGGAACCCGAGGCCGGAGCCGCGAGCTGTCCGCCCTGGGCAGAGGCGACCGTCCGCACCCAGGGCGACGGACGGCTGACCTGGGAGGCCATGGGCAAGAAGATCCAGTTCGCCAAGGCGAAGGGCAGGAACCGGACCGAGGTGCCCGTCGACGTCGTGGGCGACTGGCGGCCGGAGCCCGCCAGCGAGCGGCAGCACAACGGCTACCGCCTGGAGGCCCTGACGATCCCGTCCGGCACGCTGGCCGAGAGCGCCGTCCTGCTCCGCTACCGGGGGACCGAGGGAAACCTGTGCCACTACAAGGGCGGCGTCTTCTCGGGGGCCGAGACGACGGTGGCCGTGTACGCCTCGGGCCCGAACTCCGCCGAGAAGTCCGCCCCGGGCTGCCCCGCGGAACAGCCCACCTTCACCGCGGCGGTGTCACTCTCCGGTGGCCTGACCCTGGACGTGAACGAACTGGACGGACCCTCGCCCCGTGTGGTGATGAAGAGCGGGGGCTGAGGGGCGCCTCACGGAGGAGCCGTTCACGGAGAGGCCGTTCACCCCACCCCCACCCCCCGCGCCCCGGCCGGGAAGCTCCCGAACCACCCGAGTTGTCACCGGCGCCGACGGAGTAATGGAGGCGTACACGGCGTACACGGGCTGACACAGCCGTAGATTCGAGTGGAGTCGAAGGGGGCGGTACACGGTGGTACCGAACATGATCGAGACCCTCGCGGTCGACGGCGGCCGGGAGTTCGTACGGGCGCTGGCGGCCGGTTTCGCCGATCTGCTGGTACGGGCGCCGGCGCTGTGGCGCCGCTCCGGGCCGGAGGCGGAAGGCCGGATGGCCGCCGAACTGGAGCGGTACGCGGGGGAGTTGGCGGACGCCGACGAGGACGGGGCGGCCGTCACCAGGGCCGAGCTCGTCTGGGAGACGCGGCTGCGCGATCTGCTGGCCGCGCACCCCGAGGCGCAGACGGAGCTGGCGGAGATCATCGAGGCGATCCGGCAGGAGCGCCCGCCCGTGCAGTCGGTGCGGCAGAACATCACCGCCAGCGGCCAGAACTCCACCGCCCAGGGCGTCATCGGCGGCAACATCGTCAACCACGGTCCCTACGGGCCGCCGTCGCTCGGTGAGCCCGCCCACGCGCCGGGCGCGGGCCGCGATGAGCCCGCGCCCCCGGAGTCCGCCCTCCGGCCCCCGGAGCCCTCAGCCCGGGAGGAAGGTTCGAGGTGACGGCCCCGGGTCCCGGCAGCGGCGAGCCGGAACGGGCGGCCCGGCCGAGCCAGTACGTCCACGCCGAGGCGGGCCACGCGTACGGCGTGATCGACGGCGATCTGCATGTGATCAGCGGGCGCGGACCGGTGTACCGGCTGTCGCGTCGGCCACCGGACGGACCCCGCCAAGAGGCGGGCACAGGCGCCGAGTTGGGGCGGCGACGGGGGCCGGGCCCGGACGGCGGCGGACCGCCCACCAGCCCGAGCCACCTGCTCAGCGCCCGCGCCGCCGTGGTCGACTTCACCGGGCGGGAGGCCGATGTCCGTGAGCTGACGCGGTGGCTGGCGGACGGGGAGCGGGTCGTGCGCTGGCTGTACGGGCCCGGCGGCCAGGGCAAGACACGGCTGGCGGCGCACCTGGCCGGGCAGGCCGCGCGCCGGGGCTGGCTGGTGCTCACCGCCGAGCATGTGACCGGCCGTATCGACGCCGAGCAGGCCCAGAGCCGGGACCTGGGGGTGGGCGAGGCGCCCGGTCTGCTCCTTGTGGTCGACTACGCGGACCGGTGGCCGCTGGCCCATCTGCTGTGGCTGTTCAGCAACCAGGTCCTCCAACAGGACGTGCCTGTAAGGGTGTTGCTGCTCGCCCGCACCTTGCATCCGTGGCCCGCCCTGCGGCACGCGCTCGCCGAGGGCGGCTGGCCGCTCGCCGCCTGCGTCGGCCGACGGCTGGGACCGTTGTCCACGCAGCGCAGCCGCAGCCAGATGTTCGAGGTGGCCCGCGACTGCTTCGCCGCCCGCTACGGGCTGCGCGACCCGGGCCGGATGCCCGCGCCCGACTGGCTGGAGAACGACGAGTTCGGCCTCACCCTGGCGGTGCAGGTCGCCGCCCTGGTCGCCGTCGACCGCCGCGCGCGCGGCGCTCCGGACCCGGGCGGGCGAGGCGCCCCGGGCCCGTGGTCCCCCGGCATGACGGAGCTGACCACCTACCTCCTGGACCGCGAGCGCCACCACTGGCACACCCTGTACGACGGCGGCGCCGCCCGGACCGGCTACGACCCCGCGGGCGGGCGGACATCCTTCGGCACCCCGCCCGCCGAGCTGTCACGGGCCGTGTTCACCGCCGCGCTCACCGGCCCACTCCCCTTCCGCGAGGCCCGAACCGCCTTGCTGGCAACGGGATTCGAGGGAGCCGACGCCGACCGGGTGCTGACCGACCACGCCTACTGCTACCCGCCCTCCGGCACCGCGACGGCCCTGGAACCCCTCTACCCCGACCGGCTCGCCGAGGACTTCCTGGCCCTCGCCCTGCCGGGCCACGATCACCCCGACCACCCCTCGGACCCCTGGACGAGCGAGGTCCCGCGGCTTCTGCTCACCGTCGAGGAAGGCGCCGACCCGCCGCCCTACGCCGCGCGTACCGTCATCTTCCTGGCCGCCGCCTGCGAGCGCTGGCCGCATCTCGCCGCCATCCTGGAGACCCTCGAACCGTGCCTGCCCGAGGAGCCCGGCGGCGAACTGGCCGTCGCCGCCGCCGACCTCGCCGAACGCCTCGCCGCCCACCGCCTGGCACGCGTCGAGGATCCGGCCGAACTGGCCCGCCTGCAGCAGGAATTGGGCGAGCGGCTCAACCGCGCGGACCGGCGGGGCAAGGCGGTGGTGGCGTTCACCGAGGCCGCGCGCCTGCACCGGTCGCTGATGGAGCGGGAACTCCCGGTCCACGGGCCGCTGTTCGTGAAGTCGGCGGCATTCGGTGCGGGCGTACTCCTCACGCTGCACGTGAACCAGGCGATAAACATCGAGGGCGCCGGGTTCGAACTCCCCGGCGAGGACATGGCCCAGGGCCACGAGATCGCCGGGATCCTGCACGAGGCCGTCGACGTGTGCCGCCGCCTGGTACGGCTGAACCCGGCCGAGCACGAGGACGACCTCGGCGGGGTGCTCGGCATGCTGGCCCTGGTACTGCGCTGGCTCGGACAGCCGCAGGAGGCGGTGGCCCCGGCGACCGAGGCCGTACGGATCTACCGCCGCCTCGCACGCGAGGATCCGGCCGAACAC